>CAWKNU010000009.1:0-330000 GCA_963851175.1 uncultured Alphaproteobacteria bacterium
AAATGAGCCGCTCGCCAAAATGCTATGACGGAAGGGCCGCAGGCGCGGCCCTTTGTGTTTATACAGAGCCATCACCGGCCCCCTACCCGCCGATCGGCTGGATGAGAGCGACCCATTGCTTCTCGCCCTTTTCGGGCTTGGTTCTTATAGGCAGGACAGCACTGCTTCGCGATCTGCATCCGACTTCTCGATCTTCAAAGCCTTTCTCAAAGTAATAAACTCTTGCGCTCGATATAGTGGCTGGCAAAGTAGTTCACGGCAAGTCGAACCGCTCGTGCTCTGTGCCTGCGCCTCCGGTACGGCGGACATTGCTCCCCTGGCTGGACAGCCGAAGCGCCCGAGGCATGGACGAACGAGCCGTCCGACAAGTGATCGTTGACGCCGTTACCACAATGACTTATTCAGTTCTGGCACTATTCTGCAACGAGGTGACAAGATGCGCATCGCAATCGCTGCCCTTGTGAGCGTCGTTAGCTTCGGACCTGCCTTTGCCGCAAGCTGTGTCGGTCCAGCGGGCTCGGCCTACGGAAACATCGTGCTGAAAAACGGCTGTCCTTACACGGCGCGCGTCTATTATTGTGGTCGGGATGAAGATGCGTTCCTCTCGGAACCCGTGAGGCCAGGAGGCGCGTTTGTGACAGCTATACCGGAGGGGCAATATCTAAGCTGGAACGTTTGCGACGCTGATGAATACGATAATAACTTGTGTCATTTCTCCGAATGCAACTGACCGCCGCTTTTTACGCGGCGCTGTAGACCGGTGGTGATTTAGCGAAGCTCGGTTCGAGCGGGTCGACTTGGAGATCCTGACCGATCTCTTCAGGCTTCGACAAGAGACAACGACGCGCGTGGTGAGCGCGACTCGCCGGTGGAACGGCTATCTCCACCCCTGGCAAATGTCTCGAGGCCTCGGTTCCAAACGCAGCATGCGGCGTGTGAGAAGATCGACTGCGTTCGCGGTGCAGAACATCAGGCCGCTTCCTTGTCACTCTCGCTCAAGTGCGTGTATCCAGGATCGAAGTCGCGGGCCTTCGCAAACCCATCCCGGTCCCGCATCCTCAATCTCCGGTTTTGCAGTTCGATCGATCCAGATCCCTCAGCGCCTGAAGGGTACGATCCGCGCGGAATGTCGACATGCCGGTTGCTTCCACGAGCTTTGTTGGCTGATCGGGAAGTCGCAGGTGTCACCGTTGGTCAGCCCGCGATTTTGGATCGAAGGTAGATTTCGCAAGGACCATACGCGCTGCGGGCGAGAGCCTCCCGGTGCCTGGATGTTGGTAATCCATTCGCCTGGCGAGGTCATGCCGGCGATCTCGAGCGGCGATCGCCGGCATACATTGGACCAAGGTCCGATTGCGTAAGTTCCCGCCAAGCCCAAGATGGACGAACTCACCTGCACAGATCTAGCGGCCCCGGGCATTGCCAGTGGACAGACATAAAAGCCGCAGTTCTATTCACCACAAAGCACGCAAGACGGGGAGAGCTCGCAAATGTCTGGCCAGGTTCCGAGCATCGCCTCGGTGTTCATTGTACTTATCGGTCTCGCGACGCCTTCATTGGCGGCGCAGTCGAGCACGAAAGTAGGCGTGCTGCAGTGTGACGTCTCCGCCGGAATCGGCATGATCCTGATGGAAAAACAACGAATGCGCTGCGCATTCCAGCCGGACCGTGGCGGCTTACCCGAGCTCTATAACGGGCGCATCGAGGAGTTCGGCATCGCCCTCGGCGAGGTAGCGGCCGGTCATCTTGTCTGGGGTGTCATTGCACCTGCATCCGGAGTTCCACAAGGGGCTCTGGCGGGCTCTTATTCCGGGGTCGGAGCCGAGGCGACCCTAGGCGTTGGCCTTGGGGCCAATGCCCTCGTAGGGGGCACTGGCCGGGCTTTCTCGCTGCAGCCCTTGTCTGTCGAAGGACAGATCGGCATCAATGTTGCGGCGGGTGTGACATCCGTATCTCTCGTGTCTGTGCCGCGGTGATTGCATTCGCTCGAGGCGACGTAACCTCTACTTATACCCTTCGACAGGGCCTTCACAATCAGCACTATCAGCTTACGATTTCCGCGTGGCAGTGGCGATCTTACAACACCCGCAATAAGCTTATCGTGTTACAATGCAAGTTAGTTGGACCGCTGTCTTGTAGAGTTCCGATGTCGGCATGAATATCGAATCCGTGTACCTATGAGGGTGACAGTGATGATCGGTATGGCTCGCGCACCAAGTGCCAAAATACGCTCTGCCAGAAAGAAAGATCATCCGATCCCTGCTCGCAGGTACTATGTGCACACTTGCAGTAGTTGGGGCGTCGCAGACATCACTCGCGGACGAAACTGGCGTCAGCTTTTGGCTTCCGGGGACTTTCGGAAGTCTTGCCGCTGTTCCCGGGCAACCGGGATTTACATGGGCGACCACCTATTACCACACCAGCGTCGATGCCGGGAAGAACGCAGCGTTTCAGCAAGGCGGGCGGATCGAAGCTGGCCTCAATTCAAGAGCGGACCTGTTCTTGCTTTCCCCCAACTATGCGTTCGCGACGCCAATTCTGGGCGGACAGTTGGCTGTCGGCCTAACCAGCTTCGTCGCGCCCGTGACCACCGGAATATCCGGGACATTAACCGGGCCGAGAGGCAACACCATTTCAGGATCTCGAACCAACTCCATAACCGGGTTTGGTGACCTCTACCCCCAGGCTTCGCTGAAATGGAACCAGGGCGTCAACAACTTCATGACCTACGTGATGGGCGATCTACCAGTTGGCGCCTACGACCCGGACCGCTTGGCAAATGTCGGCATCGGGCATGGGGCGATCGACGGCGGCGCAGGCTACACCTATCTCAATCCAGCAATAGGCTACGAGTTCTCCGCGGTCGCCGGCTTGACTTACAATCTCGCAAATTCCAGCACAAACTATCAAAACGGCGTTGATTTTCATCTAGACTGGGCGGCTTCGAAATTTCTTTCTAAGCAGCTTTTCGTCGGGCCAGTTGGCTATGTCTACAACCAGCTTAGCTGCGACTCCGGATCCGGGGACAGGGTTGGCTGTTTCCGATCGCGTGTCATCGGTGTAGGACCGCAAATCGGATACCTGTTCCCCATCGGGCAGTTGCAAGGATACCTGGGGCTGAAAGGCTACGGGGAGTTCGACAACGCGAATAGGCCAGATGGTTGGAACGTATGGCTTACGTTCGCGATCTCTCCCGCGGCGCCCACTGCGCCAGTATCCCAGACTTCGATGCTCCTCAAGCAGTAAGACCGCGGTAATTCGGGTCGCCCGCGGTCTCCGTTCCGTCGGTCGAAGCCCGGCGCGGGCGCGGCTTCGCTTGCTGTCATAGTAAGTGGGTGACACCGGCTATCCGGTGAGAGTCGGGCCGCCTTTCACCCCCGGCCCTGCCCGATACGGTGCCTTCGTTTTTGCCACCGGCCGAGCAGCTCGCGCGTAAGCTCGACCAAGTGGCCATCCAGCTTGCCTTCAGCGAAGTGGATGAACGTGCGACCTCTCGAAAAAGCCGCACCTGTTCGGTACACGGTCGAGTGCCGGGCCGCCCCTACGTGTCGGCCAGCGCGCCACCCCAACGCCTTTCCTGTTCGGAGCGGCCCGCATTTGTCCTCCGCTTCAGATCTCGGTGCAACCCGGGATGTGCTCTGCGCGTCTAATCATGCGGCGGCAGCCCCTTTTTCCGAACACTTTGGAGTAACCTTGTTGAGTCTGTCGCGTCGCGAGGAGAACACCAGGCACAATCCGAATCCGACCTCCCGGGCGTTCGAGTCGAGATCGACCGCTGGTTCATCGGTTAAGTGGTCCCAGTCATCAGGAGGGAAGAGTGAGACCAAGGTCCATCTTGGGTCCCGTATAGGATCCGGTAAGGATCGCTAATGGCACGATCCCCCGTTGTTGCCGTGATTGACGATGACGTGTCGGTTTGCAAAGCCCTCAGACGGCTGCTTGTGGCCTCAGGTCTGGAGACAAATACCTTTCCTTCCGGCCAGTGCTTTCTCGATTGGCTGGTGGACAACCGGGCCGATTGTGTAGTGCTCGATTACCACATGCCAGGGCTGACCGGCTTGGATGTTTTGCGCAGTTTGACTTTCATCGACCTGGATCTGCCGGTCGTCATCATCACAGGTTGCAACGAACCTGGTTCTAAGGCTCTGTGCCAAGCCGCCGGAGCCTTTGCTTACTTGACGAAGCCAGTAGACTGCGCACTTCTCCTGCAAGTCGTCACACATGCAGTGACTGATCGCAAGTGATGGGCCGTCTCCCGCGAGGCTTCTCGCACCAGAACAGACCGGCTGGATTCTGAACCTAGTCGGCTGACGGACTCAGATCAACAACTGCAAGCCAAACTCTTCCGTCTCGCGTTCCGCGGCTTCAGGCGCGCGTCGCGTCTCCGGCGAACGATGTTCGCTGCACCCCGACATGGAACGGCTGCGTCGTCCTGGGCCAGATCCAAGACACCGAGAGCCACCGTCGGCGCAAGCTCGATGGGCGGGGGATCGCGGCGGCGCCGCACCCGCCACCCCTGCAATCGATTGGGGCCGCCCGCGATCGCACGCCTGACCTCCATTCACCGGCATGCCTCGTGCCGATTGAGGCGTGTCGCTGCTGCCCGGGCACCCGGATTGCTCTTTCGCCGGTCAGCGCGCCATAATGGCCCCTGGGGTCGGGCAGGCATTCACAACCAGGTCACACATTTGCGGCACTAGGGAGGTTTGATTTAGTTGCATGCTCATCGGGTTACGTTCGATGATCAAGTGTAAATTTACCTCGAGATCGGGGCCTGCAATAATTGCTCGATTTGCTGCATTCTAAAATCAGGGATAATGGCACTAAGGTTGTATGCATTTCTGTGTAGTGGATAAGATCGATGGGCTTCGTTGGTATGGGGCAGTAAAGCTGGTGCTTACTCTTACGAGAGTTCCAGAACATGTGCAGCAGAGGGGCAGAGACGGAGCTGCCGACGCGGCCCAGAGCGCGGCGACGGCTTTGGCGTACCCTCAGCCCTTGGCTCGTGCTGATGTTCTACGGTTGGTCGGCGATCGGCTCTCGCGCGGACGACGCGCGTCAGGTGGATATCATCAAGCAGGTCCTGATCGTTCACTCGAACCAAAGCGTCCTGCCAGCTACCGTTTTGGTGGATAACGCCATCCGGAAGGAAATACAGTCCGGTTCCTCGGCGCGCCTCGATGTGTTCAGTGAGTTCCTCGATAAAGATCGGTTCCCTGAGCCGGAGGCGGAGTCGCGGATGGCGAAATTCCTCCGGGAAAAATACGCTAAGCGCCCGATCGATCTGATAGTTGCAACAGGTGCCCCGGCGCTGCGCTTCTTGATGCAACAACGGAGGTCACTGTTTTCGACCACGCCCGTTCTTCACGTTGCGGTCAGCCAAGACGAACTGGATGCGATCGAACGGCCGTCCGACGTTGTCGGGGTGGTCAGCGACCTCGACCCAGTGCCTACGATAGGTCTGGCGCTGAGCCTCCAGCCAAATGCGCGACACGCGGTCATCGTAGACGGGACAACACAGGAGAGCAGGACCTGGGAGGCAGCAGCACGGCGCGAGCTGCTGGTCTACGAGGGCCGGCTGGATTTCCGCTACCTGTCGGGCCTGCCCATGCCCGAATTGTTGCATGAGGTCGGGCAGCTGCCACCCGACACTTTCGTGCTCTATTACTCGATACTCACCGATGGGGCGGGTCGGTCCTTCATCCCGAGAGACGTTGCCGAGAAACTCTCCGAGTCGGCAAGCGTGCCCGTGTACGGGCTCTTCGAGACCTTCCTGGATCACGGCATCGTTGGTGGCTCCATGGCCAGCTTCGAAGCCATGGGCAGACAAGTCGGGCAACTGGGCCGGAAGGTCCTTGCCGGCCAGGGGTCCGAAACGCCACCCCACAACCAATTGGCCAGGTCGGAAATTTCGGTCGACTGGCGGCAGTTGCAGCGCTGGCGGTTGAGCGAGTCGCGACTGCCGCCGGGCAGCATCGTGCGCTTCCGTGAAGCGACGCTATGGGGACAGTACAGATGGCAGGTCATTGCGGCGGTGGGGCTCCTTGTCACGCAATCCGTGCTCATCACGGCTCTCGTTGTACAGGGAGGGCGACGCCGGCGCGCAGAAGATGAGGCGAGGGACAGTGAAGAACGAATGAGCCTGGCGGCTGAGTTGGCCAGTCTGGGCTTCTGGCATTGGGACATCACTGCAAACTGGGTTTGGGCGGGCGAGCACTGCCGCGGGTTGGTCGGTCTAGAACAGCAAGTCGGCATTACGCTCGAAGGATTTCTTGCCGCGCTGCATCGGGACGATTTGGAACCCACGAAGCGATCCCTTGAACATGCCGGGATGACCGGAAAACCTTACAGGGCCGACTGGCGGATGAGCCTCGCCGACGGATCAGAACGTTGGATCAGAGCGATAGGACGGACCAAATCCGACGATTCGGGACAGCCCGCGCGGGTAATGGGAGTCGTGATCGATGTCACTCAGGAAAAACAGGCAGAAGCGGAGTTGGCGCACTGGCGCTCCGAACTAATTCACCTAACCCGTGTGGCGCTCCTCGGCGAGCTTTCTGGTGCGCTTGCTCACGAGTTGAACCAGCCGTTGTCGGCTATCGTCAGCAACTCGCAAGCCGCGCTGATGTATTTGGGGCAGGGAAACTGTGACCTGTCGGAAGTACGAACGATTCTCGCGGACATCGTGGCAGACGGAAAGCGCGCCAGCAACGTTATCAAGCATCTGCACACGCTGTTCACGAAGAGCGAAGCGCAGGTTGAGCCATTCGACCTGAACGATGCCGTTTCAGACACACTCAAGCTAACGCACGGAGATCTGTTAGCTCGAAAGGTCAGAGTGACGGCAACTTTAACCCCTCGCCTGCCGGTCGTGCTTGGCGACCGAGTTCAGCTGCAGCAGGTTCTGCTCAACCTGATCATCAATGCGTGTGACGCGATGGCCCAAAATGAGCCGGCCGAGCGCGAGATTATCATCGTCACTGAGCAACAAAGCTGTGGCACTGCGCAATTCTGGGTCTCCGACCGCGGCGGTGGCATCGTTGCAGCGGTAGAGGATAAACTCTTCCAACCGTTCGTGACCTCCAAAGCGCGAGGGCTAGGGCTGGGTCTGTCTCTTTGCCGTACCATCATAGCCGCGCACGGCGGCAGCTTGTCGGCTGTCAACAACCCCGATCGAGGCGCAACATTTCATGTCAGCTTGCCAGCCAGCGGCGGAGTTCTCCAATGAACGCCCCGAATCCCATGGTGTATCTAGTCGACGATGATGCAGCCGTTCTGAAGGCGTTGGAGCGCTTGTTGCGGGGAGCCGGATATGAGGTTCGCAGCTTTTGCTCGCCGCTAGAGTTCCTGGAACAACATAATCCGGCCGTCCCTGGATGTGCGGTGCTCGACGTTTCGATGGTTGGATTGAGCGGCCTCGAAGTTCAGCGAGCGCTGTCCGTTTCCGGCTCCCATCGGCCCCTGGTGTTCCTCACCGGATATGGAGACATTCGGATGAGTGTCCGGGCTATGCGGGAAGGCGCGGTAGACTTCCTGACCAAACCGGTCGACGTCCAGGATCTGCTTGCCGCCGTTGCGCGCGCTCTCGACAAGGACGGACTGGATCGTCAAGCCGGGGCCGAACTGGACGCTGTCCAACTTCGATTGGCCGCACTGACGCCCCGCGAAGGCGAAGTCCTTCGACACGTCATCGCGGGTCGGCTCAACAAACAAATTGCCGCGGAAATGGGCACGGCAGTGAAAACGATCAAGGTCCATCGCGCGCGGGTCATGGAGAAGATGGGAGTGAGATCCGTCGCGGATCTGGTACGCATGACCGAGCATGCGGGCGTTGTGCCAGCTCACATACGCTGAGCATAAGGCCTTGAAATAAGCGTCCGGGAGCGCCCTCGCTTTTTTGAGTTGGACCAAGGTCCAATTGCGTCACAACGGACGCTTGGCAAAACTCTCTCGCAATCCAACCCGTCGCGAAAGCGATCCGATGCCACTTGTGACCGACCACGCGAGCCGCTCGCAACAGGTTAAGGACGGTCCAGCCGCTCGCTCCACCTCGGCAAATGGGGATTCCCAAGAGCAGCTTCACAGGAGGGCAGCGGTGGAGTTGATCCCATCGGTAGCATGAAGACGTTGCTGACGCTCTCAAGTGTTATCGAAAGATCGGCGCAGCCTTGTGCCTCCGCGGAGCCCTACGACGCATGGCTTCCGCAGATCAAGATCCGCCCCAAGGTGCCCCAGGGCGGCTCAGACCTTTGCGGGTCGAAATATCGGCGTTGGTATCGTCCTGCCTCGCGCCACCAAGAGCCGGTTGATGCCCCCGGCAGCCATGTCGGCTTCCGCGCCGGTTCTCGGCCAGCCGGGGCGTCGCAGTGACCGTGGTCAACTCACAAGCTTTGGGCCTCATGCCCAAGCTTGTCCTCGGCCTCGCCGCAGTGCTGATCGTGGCTGGCGTGCTTTGGCATGGGATCACGGCAGAGGCCGTGGACCGCCTTTGGCGTGACTTGGTCGAGCGCCCGAGTGGGCCAATGAGGTTTCGCTTCGTCCTGCAGCCTACGATGGCCGCGATCGCCGCGATCCACGATGGCACCAAGGATGCGCGGACCGGTCGCTCGCCATATCTCTGGACAATCGCCCGCAACCCTGGAGAGCGTATCGGACGGATGCGCGAAGGATTGGTCTCGACCGCCAGGATCATCCTTCTCGGGCTGGCGATGGACGTCATCTACCAGCTGATCGTTCTGAGGACATTCTACCCCGTGGAGGCGTTGATCACCGCACTTGCACTGGCGTTCGTTCCCTACCTGTTGCTGCGCGGCCCAGTCGCCCGCATCGTGCGTTGGCGGCGCCGGGCTGCCCGAGTGCGATCCGGTGACGCCGTGGACGGCCGCCCGGCCGGAGAGCCAAGCCAAGTCCGGTTCGAGACCCGGGTTACCGCCGACAGTCATTTTTCCTGGCTGCGCACGCGCCTGAGCGTCGAGCGCACCCTGATGGCATGGGTTCGAACGGCAGTTTCGCTGATCGGTTTCGGCTTCGCGATCGTCCAGTTTTTTGATCGCATGCAGCAATTTCCGGGGGTCAGTCCGGCGCGCTATCCGGAGGCTCCCAAGTACCTGGGCCTTGCGTTGATCTTCTGCGGTGTCCTGGGGTCGGTGGTCGCGATCTGGCAATATTTCTGGACCCTTCGCTACCTTTGGGGCGGCAGCTTCACACCATTGGCCGGAATGACGAAGGAGGGCTTGCAGACGCCGATGGTGGCCGTCGCGGTCCTGCTCGCTTTGATAGGTGTCTTCGCGTTCTTCGCCGTCGTCTTTCGCCTCCTTTGATGGGCGGAGGTCGTGACCGACACCGTGTTTCAGAAACCACCGTCCGAGGGAGATCGTCCATGGCCAAGCTGGGCAAACCGAACATTCTCATTCTGTGGGGCGACGACATCGGCTGGTGGAACATCAGCTACAACAGCCGCGGCCAGATGGGCTATCGGACTCCCAACATCGACAGAATAGGCAAAGAGGGCGCCGCCTTCACGGACTACTACGGCCAGCAGAGTTGCACGGCGGGTCGCGCGGCGTTTATTACCGGCCAGAATCCGATCCGCACCGGCCTGACCAAGGTCGGCATGCCGGGATCCGATGTCGGCATCCGCCCTGAGGACCCCACAATTGCAGAACTGCTGAAACCCTTGGGCTACGCCACAGGCCAGTTCGGCAAGAACCACCTTGGAGACAGAGACGAGTGCCTCCCGACCGTGCACGGATTCGATGAGTTTTTCGGTAATCTCTACCACCTCAACGCCGAGGAAGAGCCTGAAGACCCGGATTATCCCAAGGACCCGGCCTTCAAGAAGCGGTTCGGACCCAGAGGTGTCTTGCACTGCTGGGCGGATGGCAAGGGCGGCCAGAAAATCGAGGACACGGGCCCTCTCACGAAGAAGCGCATGGAGACGATCGACGACGAGGCGACCGCGCATGCGCTCGACTTCATCGAAAGAAGCCATGCGGATGAGCAGCCGTTTTTCGTTTGGTACAATACGACGGCCATGCACTTCCGGACCCATCCGGCCGAGAAGCACAAGGGCAAGAGCGGCCAGGGCGATTACAACGACGTGATGGTCGCCCACGACGAGAACATCGGCATGATGCTGGCCAAGCTCGACGCGCTTGGCATCGCCGAAAACACCATCGTCATGTATTCGACCGACAACGGCGTCCATTACAACAGCTGGCCAGACGCGGGGATCACGCCCTTCCGCAGCGAGAAAAACACCAACTGGGAGGGCGGCTGGCGCGTGCCCGCTTTTGTGCGCTGGCCAGGTCATATTCCGCCAGGCTCGGTCTACAACGACGTCGTGAGCCATCAGGACTGGCTGCCGACCCTCCTGGCCGCCGCCGGGCAGCCGGACATCAGCGAGAAGCTGCTGGAGGGCTATCAGGTCGGCGCCAGGACCTACAAGGTTCACATCGACGGGTTCAACATGGTGCCGTACCTGAGCGGCGAGACGAAGGAGAGTCCCAGGAAATTCTTCTTTTATGTCAGCGACGATGGCGACATCCTGAGCGTCCGGATGGGCGATTGGAAGATGGTGCTCATGGAACAGCGGGCAAAGCAGATGATGTGCTGGGTCGAGCCCTTCGTGAAGCTCAGGGCGCCGAAGATGTTCAACCTGCGCCGAGACCCGTTCGAGCGGGCCGACGAGAACTCGAACACCTACTGGGACTGGTGCATTTCCCACTCCTACATGCTCTATGGGATGCAGGCCCTGGTGGCCCAGCAGATCGATGCGTTCAAGCGATTTCCGCCACGCCAGAAACCGGCCTCGTTCAACCTCGACGCGGTGCTTCGACAAATCCAGGAGGCTGCCAGCAGTAGCAACCATTGATCCGTGTTCGACCAATTGGCTGCAAAAAGCCGGCTGGTCGCGCGCGCTTGTTCACTGAAGGATGTTACATTTCGGCGGTGGGACGTAACCCCCGAAATGGCCCGTCCCCAAGGCGTCCAAGCTCCCGATCAGCCACGGAGGCCGTAGTGCTTACACTCGACCCGCGGAGGATCCCGATGAGATTGCTTTCGACAGGTGCGCTTGGCCTTGGTCTACTCGCGATGATATCAACCGGGGCCGACGCCAAGATCAGGCAGCAGACGGATCGGCAGCGGGCGGAGCGGGCCTGCTTTGACGACGTCAAGAAATTGTGCCCGGACGATATTCCGAACGAATCGAAGATCAAGGTGTGCATGGCGCATAACAGGTCTAAACTCAGCCCAGGTTGTCGCCAGATCTTCGATGCCGGGATCAAGGGATAGCGACGGGACGTGTCACAGCAATTCCGAAGCCGTATGCGATGCTTTTTCTACCCGCAGGCCAAAACTGATCCCGTCGGATCTGCCGATTGGTAAGCATTAGACGACGTAAATAGCCCGAGATGCTGAGGCATCCGCTGCTCGTGTGAGATTTGGTGAGGGAACTGTCTCATGTCCAACGTGTGGAAAGCGTTCCCGGCGATTGTTCTACTGGTTCTCTTTTTCCATGATCGGGGTCTCGCAGGAGAGACGCTTGAACCTCTGCAGGGTGCCTGGGCGTCTCAGGGCTTGGCTTGCGACCAAGTCTTTCGAAGGGAAGGAGGGCAGATGAAAATGAAGAAGTCTTGACAATTTCAATTCAGGAGCCTTCGTCATCGACGGCGACAAGATCACCGGCCAATCGGTTAGCTGCCGGATTTCCCGCGCCACGCGACGAGGGATGACCATGAATCTCATGCTCGCATGCGAAACAGGCATCATGTCCTCCGCGCAGGAACTCCACCTTGAGCTGCATCCGAATGGGACAGTGACTCGCCGCTTGGCCGAGTTCTCGGACTTTGCCGAGGAATACGCGCCTTGTCGGTGAAATTTAGTCCAAGCGGCTCCTGACCTCAGGGTCTTTCGATCCGGCCTGTCGCGCCGCCTGTGTCGATACGGTTGTTTCGGACTGGAGCGGGTGTGCGAGAAGGGAGCGAGGAGATGCGCGGTCTCGCCCGATTGATTTCTGCATTGTCGTTCGGCTTCTGCCTTACGACGGGCGCGCAGGCTGGCTCACCTCCGGTCACATTGGACCAGCAACAATTCGACGCTCTGGTCGATAGTGTAAGCCAGACAGTTGCCACAAGGCTGAAGGATGAAGGCTTGGTCGCCGCGCCTCGACCGGCGGTCGGCGTCGCAGATGACGCGGACGACTTCCGCCAGGAAGCGGTTGCCATGGTTAAGAGGGCGCGAGCGGTACTCTCCAGCTATCCCGTGCTTTGGGCCTCCCTGGCGAACTTGCCTCCGTCTCTCGAAGCCTCGCGGAACGGCGGCCGAAGCCTTCCAGCCTTCGTGGCTGCACTTGGCGCAACTATCGCTCTGGCCTGGGGCGCGGAAAGCTGGCTTCGGCTGCTCTCGATGCCGTTCAGACGCCAACTCCTAGCGCGCACGGCAGGGACAGCCGGGCTTCCGCACGTTGCTCTCCTTGCCTTGCTAGACGCGATAGCCTTTCTTGCTGCCGGGCTCGTGAGCTACGGTGCCATGGTGACCTTGTTCGCCGGGGTGGAACCACAGTCTCGTTTGGCCACCGCACTGCTCCTCGCTTTCGTTGCCTGGCGAGCGTACCTGTTAGGGTTCAGGATTGTTTTGCGGCCCGATGCCACGCCGGCCCGACTGGCGCTCATGTCCGACGAAGGGGCCACTTCCCTTTACAAGCTGCTCGCCGTCGCCATTCTGATCGCCGTCTTGGCGCGGGCGAGCGTTCGCTTGCTGGTCGCGTGGGCAACTCCCTCAGACGCGGTCGGCGCGGCCATCCTGATCAACAACCTGGTCCTGCTGGCTACCTTCGTGTGGGTGGGTGTCGCGTCCCGTGACTCAATCGCTCAATGGTTCGGTGACCTCAGGAGGCCCAGCGACAACGCAGGCGCCGGGACCGGAGCGGCGCGCAATTGGCTCTACGTGGCCATTCCGTTTTGCGTCCTCCTGGCCGGAGCCAATGCGTATGGGGTGATCGCGGCCCGCCCCGCCGTCCCCTCGGCCATGGCCCTGACCATGAACATTGCCCTTGCCCTCGTCCTGTTCGAGACCATCCTGCGGTTTGTCAGACGCACGTTGCCGCTGGGCGCAGCCCCGGTCGGCGCCGGCAGACGCCCGCTGGCCTACGACCTCGTCGTGCGATGTATCAGGATGGCCGTGCTGGTCGCATCCGCAGTCGCGCTCGCCCAGACCTGGACCGTTGACGTCACCGCTCTCGTCGCTCCCGACCAGTGGCAATCCTTCACCCGCTCCGGCTTCCGGGCCGGAGCGACCGTCTTCGCGGCATATGTGGCATATCAGGTGATCGAGTTCTTCGCGGGCCGTTACGCACTGCCAGCCCTGTCGGAGAGCCACGATGTCGGGGATATCGGCGATGCGCGGGAGGCTCATCCCAGGTCGGCGAAACTCGCCACGCTCGTGCCCTTGGTAAGGTTCATCCTTCTCGGCACGGTCGGAGTGGGGGCGCTTTTGGTCGTGCTGTCCGAAACGGGCGTGAACATAACGCCATTGCTCGCGGGCGCGTCCGTGTTTGGCCTGGCGGTTTCGTTCGGCAGCCAGGCCCTGGTCAAGGACGTCGTTTCCGGCGTGTTTTATCTGGCGGACGATGCCTTTCGGGTCGGAGAATATATCGACTGCGGCAAGGCCAAAGGCTCGGTCGAGGGGTTCACGCTTCGATCGATCCGGCTCCGTCACCAGAACGGCCCCGTTCACACCATCCCGTTCGGCCAGCTCGGCCAGATCACCAACTTCAGCCGGGGCTGGTCGATCGTGAAGTTCAACCTGAGCTTCGCCCGCGACACGGACACCGAAAAGCTCCGCAAGGTTGTGAAGCGGATCGGCGGCGAGATGGTAGAGGACCCCGACCTGAAGCCCGAGTTGATCGAACCGCTGAAGATGATGGGCATCGTGGAACTGGCCGACAACGCCCTGGTAATCCGCTTCAAGTTTACGGTACGTCCAAGTAACCCCGGGATGGTGCAGCGAGAGGCGCTGACCCGGATGCTGCGCGCTTTCCCCGAAGCCGGCATCCAGTTCTCGAACGGCGTCGCAGGCGCACAGCCGGCCCTCGCTCACCCCGATGGCAAGCTGGCCTTGCAGCCGGAGGCGCCACCGAAGCCGCAGGCGCCCGTCCAGGTTTTGTCTGCCAGTGTCCCCTTGCCCAAGGCTGTCTAAGCACCTGAGAGCCCTGCGTGGGTCGTGCCACAAGTCTGACTCGATGTTCTGAGTCGAAAAGACTTCTTCGAATTCGGTGCGACCGGTTTGATAGCGGTTGCATCGGGGGTGTTCGGGGCGGCGCGCGCGACCGGCCTCGACGCTCTGTTACAGCAGCCGGCAACAGTGTCGAGCCTTTGCGAATACCTGGACACTTCCGTCAATAAGATCCATTGTCGAGCCAGAATGGCACTGCGCAGCCTCTGCTGACATCAGTGACCCGCCCAGAGCTTCGGATTTCGAAGATGACGATCAGCAGACGCGCCGTTTTGACCGCCGGGGCCTTCGCAGGCCTAACTGCCGGCAGATTTGGTGGGATCAAGGCCAGCTCCCAGGCCCTGGCCGCCGATGGCAGCGACCGTTATTTTTCGGGTGGCGTCGAGGACCACGGCTTTGTCTACAACGCGACCAATCTGGAATATATCGATCCCGTCTGGCGCCGACAGCTGGTGCAACACAATCACCAGGAGCCGCCGGGCAGCATCATCGTGGATACCCGAAACCACTTCCTCTACGTGACCTTCGAGAACAATACCGCCCTGCGGTATGGCGTGGGCGTCGGCAAGGAGGGATTCCAATGGTTCGGCCGGGCGCAGGTGGACCGAAAGGAGATCTGGCCGGGCTGGACACCCCCTCCTGAGATGCTGGTGCGCCGCCCGGACCTGCCGCGTCACATGAACGGCGGCCCGGACAATCCGCTAGGGCCGCGAGCGCTGTACCTCTACCGCGACGGGCGCGACCTCGGCTACCGACTGCACGGTACCGTCGAGCCCTGGACCATCGGCACCGATGCCTCGAGCGGCTGCGTTCGTCTGCTTCCCGAGGACGTCATCGACCTTTACCAACGGGCACCTGTCGGAACGAAAGTGCTCGTTCTCGAACACGTGGCATAGCACGGGCCGGCTTTTTGGGGCCTGAACGGCCCTTTTTGCAGCAGACGGGGCGGGGCGGGAACATGGCACAGGGACACGGGCGATTGAGACTGGCGTTGGTCGGCGCCTGCGTGGCGTCGCTCGGCCTGGCCGGCTGCAACACGGTGAGCGGAACCTCGGCACCGACCGTCAATGGCGACGTGCCTATCGCGACCGTTTCGGACGTCCCGGCCGGCAGCAACGAAGATTTCATCATCAACGTCGGCCGGCGCGTGTACTTCTCGGAAAACTCCGCCGAACTGAGCCCCGTTGCCAAGGCCACCCTCGATAAGCAGGCCGCCTGGTTGGGCGCCAACGGAAGCTATCGCATCAAGATCGAAGGCTTCGCGGACGAAAAGGGCTCGGCCGCTTTCAACAAGGAACTCGGAAGCCGCCGTGCCGAAGCAATCTCGGCCTACCTGGTTTCAAAGGGCGTAGAGGCTTCGCGCATGAAGACCAAGAGTTTCGGCAACGAACGCCTGGTCAAGAAATGCGACGACGTTTCCTGCTGGTCGCAGAACCGCCGCGGCGTGACGGTTCTGCAAACGGACGTCGATTCGTGAGCCTTTCGCGGCCGAAACACCGCGCCGGGAGCTTTGCCCCCGGTCCGCCATTGCTTGCGCCCAGGCACGAAAGGCAGCCCTCATCCAGGCGCCGGCGCTGCCATCGTGTGATCAACCCAGTTCCTCGAGCAACGCACTGGCCAGCTTCAAGTCGAGCGTGTCGAATCCTTCTTTGAACCAACCATAAATTGGCTTGAGCTGTTCGCGAGCACCGTCTATGTGACCTCGATCCCGATTAAGCTTCGCCAGGCTGGTTGCCGCACGCAGCTCCCAGGATTTTGCTTGCTGCGATCGTGCGATCTCGAGCGCGCGAAGAAAATGCGCTTCCGCTGTGCTGAAATCCGATGCCGCTGCCAACAATGAGATGTCTCCCGCTGTACGATGAACATCGGACTCGCACCAAGTCTCCCCTGTGACCTCTATCGTTTCCAAGGCCTGCTCGACGTTTCGGCGCGCCTCCTCGAATTGGCCCAACTCGGCGTGGGCCCTTGCCGCGACGGAGATATACCACGGCAAGAATACATTCGAGCCGCTCGATTGCCAGGCCGCGATACCCGACGTGATCGTAGTAATCGCATGCGAAGCTTCGCCGGTCAGCGCCTGTATGGCCCCAAGATGCATCATGCCGCCGCCCCTCCATTGCGCCGCGTTCTTCTCCAAGGCCATCGGTAGAAGCTCGTGCAGCCGAGCCTTCACGGCGGTGTATTGTCCGGCCAGAATGAGAGCGAAGGATGCGAAGTACAGAGAGTACATCAAGGGAACCCCTTGACCGCGGTCACGGGCCTCCTCGACAGCGCTTTTTGCGTCGGCCAAAGCGGCGTCCGGATACCCGATCATCCATTGATCCCAAGACCGAAAGCAGAGCGCCGCTACCCTGATGTCCTGACCGAAGCGCGACGCCAGTTGACGATGCTCCGTCGCGTTGTAAGAGGCGACCACATGATCCAGATGTGTAAGTGCTCCCGCGAAATTGCCGGTGGTGGTTTGGGCCACCCCGACCAGTCGGTGCCCCA
This sequence comes from uncultured Alphaproteobacteria bacterium, assembly GCA_963851175.1. GTDB lineage: Bacteria > Pseudomonadota > Alphaproteobacteria > Rhizobiales > Beijerinckiaceae > Lichenihabitans. The sequence goes on from CAWKNU010000009.1 coordinate 16,726, forward strand.
GCATTCGCGGGACTGGTGTCTCCTGCTCCTCGGCCAGCTTCAGGAACTGCGCCGCCGACCCTGTTACGGCGCCTGCATTGAAGCTGTTGAAATTCGCGACGAAGAGACTGTAAAGTACAGAAAACAGTAGAAGCGGATCCGCTGGAGCTTCGCCACGCTCTTCCGCTTGTTCAATCAGCATCCGCGCGCGAAGTGTGGCGGCCTTCGTTTCTTCGGCTCCATATCCCCTGAAATGCATAAGCGGAGTTATCAGCGCGACCTGCAGCAAGATTTCTTCGCGCCGGAGATCCGGTGTGGAGGGCAACGAAGCAATTTGAGACAATGCGCGATTAAGCTGCTGGGCAGCTTCGGGCAAAGCAGCGCGCTCCAACGAGCGTTGTCCAGCTTTTGCCCAGAGGCCTGCCGCCTTCTCGATCAAGTTGGCCTCGGTGCAATGACGCGCCAACAGTTCGGGTTTCCTCTCCACGGTATCGGGAAACGTAGATTCTAAGGCCTCTACGATCCTGCCATGTAAGGCGCGGCGGCTCTCACGCAACAATGTGCTGTAAGCCGCATCCTGCACCAATGCATGCTTGAACACATAGCTTGCATGTGGCGGGACGCCCTGGCGAGACAATAGGCCGACACCAATCAACCGCTGCAGTCCGGCTTCCAGTTCTGCCGAAGATCGCCCCGCAACCGCCTGTATCAGCTTGTGAGAGAATTCGCGCCCAATTGCTGAGCCAATCTGTGCGAGCTGTTTGGCGGCCCCAAGTCGGTCGAGACGGGCCATCAGCGATGCGTGCAGCGTCGCGGGAATTGCAAGTCGAGGAGATGGAATGGCGGCCGCCGTTCTCAATGCGTCCTCCTCGCTGTCCGCTTCCAGCACCGCTTTTGTCATCTCCTCGATGAATAAGGGAATCCCGTCGGTCCGTTCGATCATTTCTTCCCGGATACCAAACGGCAGAGACTTTTCGCCAACGATGCGATCAATGATGGCGTTAATGTCCCGGCGACCAAGGCGATTGATCGTGAGTGCGGTCATGTGCGGAAAGCCGATCCAAGGCGGCTCGAATTCCGGGCGAAATGTGATGATGAGCAAGACGCGAAGCTCGACGATCCGCTCAAGAATACGGCCGACCAACTCGAGACTTGTGGGATCGGTCCAGTGCGCATCCTCGAAAATCATCAGCACCGGCTCGGAGCGCGAAAGCATCCCGACTTGTGTTACTAACGCCGCCAATGTTTTTTCCCGGCGCTGCTGGGGCTCAAAGTCCAGCACCGGGTAACGACCATCATCGGGAATCGATAGGAGTTCAGCCAGTAAGGCCGAATCGATCGGTGACGTTGCGCTCCGGGTCAATACGGCATCGAGCTTGTCCAGCTTCACAGAGACGGCGTCGTCGTGCGTCAATTGAGCAGCGCGTTCAAGTTGGCCGACGATAGGGTACAGCGCGCTGTGTGTACCTTGTGCCGAGCAGAAACAGCGGAGCCGGGCGTGGGGCTCCTCAATGATTTGTTGTAGCAGCGTTCCGATCAACCTGGATTTGCCAATTCCGGCCTCACCCGAGATGAGTACGACCTGACCTTCGCCATCCTTTGCTCTCGCCCAACGGCGCAGAAGGAGCTGAGATTCCTCCTCCCGGCCGACGAACACAGTGAGGTCGTCGCGATAGAATGCTTCGAACCGACCTTCGACGTTCGCCGGACGAACTGCCGCCCAGACGTTTACCGGCCCTGGCATTCCCTTAAGTTCCTGGAAACCGAGATTGCGGAGTTCGAACAATTGACCCAGGAGCCTTCTCGTGCCGTCCGCAACGAGAACCATATCGGGCTCGGCAAGTGCTTGCAGCCGCGCCGCAAGATTCGGCGTCTCGCCCACGATCCCTCGCTCCTGCGCCTGCCCGTGTCCGACGAGATCGCCAACCACCACCATGCCTGTCGCAATGCCGACACGGGTCTGCAATCGAATGCCCGTCGTCAGCTTGGCAACGGCCGCGACCAACTCTAAGCCCGATCTCACCGCCCTTTCGGCGTCGTCCTCGTGCGCCTCCGGATAGCCAAAATAGACCAATACCCCGTCGCCCATGTATTTGGCGACAAACCCGCTGAAGCGTTGGACGATTTCGGTGACGCACTTCTGGTATGCTGAGATCAGACCGCGCAAATCCTCCGGGTCCATCCGTGTTGATAGTGCCGTTGAGCCCACGAGGTCGCTGAACAGCACCGTCACTTGCCGCCGCTCCCCGGCATCCGCGCCCGGGCCAGCAGCCCGTTCCTCCGTCGCAGGTCGGGTCTCGTCCTTTGCAAGTGCGGCAATGGCGGCCAGGAGCTTGATCCGGGGCCCCATTGGAAGGCCAAGCTCGCGCAAGTTGTCCTGAGTGAGGTGTGGCAGGACGGACTCGTCGATCCCATTGTCCCGGAACGTCGCCGCGAAACGTTCGAGGCCCTGGTCGCGCAGCCAACTTTCAAGGTCCATAGAGATGTTCCATCTGTCTGCGCCGGATAGACTGAAGCCGGTGTCTCTCATCCTCCGGTAGCGTCTGCCTTCCAGATCGGCAGGCTCGCAGCCTGGCCCTCGAGGCTTCGCGGCCAAGTTGGTGCTCCTGCGGCTTAGTCCCGATCCCGAAACCGGACATCAGCAAGGTTCGGCAGCGGGCTGCCATTCAGACTATGCGTGAGGATCCTAGCCTTTACTCCGCTTGAACAGCACTGCCGACTGAGGGCGCGATCGGCAGCACCACCTCGAACGCCGCCCCCGTTTTGCCATCGGAGAAGGCGTTCAATTGCCCACCATGCTTCTCGATAATCGTGCGGCAAATGGCCAGACCTAATCCCATGCCGTGGGTCTTTGTTGTCACGAAAGCGTCGAAAACGCCTTCCAGTCGGTCCGGATCGATTCCCGGTCCGGAGTCCTCCACCGTTAATTTGATGGCGTGTTGACCGCGCAGACCGGTTTTTACGGTCACCGTCCGATGTCGAGAGGTTCTCGCATCCATTGCCTCGACGGCATTGTGGATGAGGTTGAGAAGGACCTGCCGCAGCTGGTTCCGATTGCCGCGGATCGGCGGTATATCCGTCATTATCTGCGGGCGGGCCGATACGCCGTAACTCATGAGCTCGCTTCGCATCGACTGCAACGCCTCCAGCGCAAGATCGTTCATGTTGATCGGCTCTCGCTCGGGATCAACTCTCTGCACCAGCGTGCGGATAGCATCGAGCGCCCGGCTGGCACCGTGGCTGTCATCGATCATGTCGCGCAATCCGGCTTTTGCTTCGGCAAGATCCGGTGGCTTCTTGTCGAGTAGCGCCAGAGCCGCGCCGCCATTGGCCACAATTGCGGTCAGAGGCTGCTTCATTTCATGAACAATCGACGCGGTAACCGCCTCGATGTGCATGAGCCTATTGCTGCGTTCGCGTTCCAACATCTTGTTTGAGTTGGCCAGCCGCACGTACAAATCCCTCAGGTGCTTCACCAACAGCGTCAGCACGAGCGTCGAGGTGACGATGGTGAAGCCGCGGGAGGCGTAAAAGCCAAGGCTGTAACGTTCGCCGCCCAGGAAATCGGCCGTGATATGATTCAATAACAGCGATAGCATCACAAGCAAAAGCCAGTAATCCAGAATCGACTTCCGACATAAAACAACAATGCAATAGGTGATAATACCAGAGCGATCGACAGCGGGGTGCAAATCTCGGTAACGACATAGGTATAACGGTTGCCGTCCATCAGGGGTGGAAGCAACCAGATACCCGTGGTGCTGAGCCAAGTGAAGGCGCAAACTATGCACGATGACGAATGCGACGCTCCAGCCGATTGCGGTTCGAACCGATCCTTGAGTTTGGCGATCGGCGAGCATAAGCAGCGCATACGCGATCGCACCTGCCGGTATCCCATCGATCCAGCAGTAATAGAGCCAAGCGCTCGATTGCGGCCCTGCATTGATCAGACCCACAAACGAGCCAGGATACGCCAGCGTGTAGGGAATGACGATGATAGCCGTATAGAGATAGCCGGTGGCGAGCGCCAAATTAGCGCGCGAGCGGCTTACCTCGTACTGGGCGAACAGAAACACCGCGGTCATGAAATCGGTGACGAAGACAATCGATTGCACCACAGGATTGAAGCTGACGAAAGGCGGCAACTTCGCCCCGCTAAACGGCGCGACCCACGCAAATGCCGCAAGGAGCAGTGCCGCGAGGACGACGACAGTCCGGCGCTGCTGCGGGGTTGCCTGCAGGCTTATCGCGGAGATCGTTGCTGCGGGCCTGTCCAGTTTCGTCCCCCATCGCCGCACTATTCAGGACAAATTTAAGTATTCATCGCTTTCACGGCCGGGACATAGTTAGGTTATATTTGTACCCGCTCTGCGGACGGAGGCATCCATTGGCGGATGATGCGATTGTCGACGACGACGCGGGCGTGGTCAAGGCGTGGACCGAGTTCAGGAGATCGGAACCCCCAACCCGAAAAGCGTTGGCCCTTTTCAAAAGCCCGTGATGCCACTCATGTCGCCAGAAGCGACGGAGTCGACGATGACATGAACTGAAGCCACTCGGCGTGCGCCTGCGCCCCCGCGCAGCGGTATTGAAGCGACCTGAGCGACCTGCAAGACGCACTGGCCCTTATTTACATGAAGGATTTCTGGCCCCCCAAACCTGACGTACGGGGGTGGGCAACACTGGCCAAGAATGCCGTCCGCGGGGCCCGCAAGCTCGGGGCTCTTGCCGGGCTTGGAGGACGGTCCTTCAGCCACTCCTGCGCCGGTTTGCATCCGGCAAGCTGTCGGGCACCAACTATTTGGCGTCTTGCCTAGCGCGAGCGGCGTCAACTAGTTTCTGCTTGTCGGCATCGGTCAGAACCGGAGCCTCGACCGAAATAGTCAGCTTGTCGATCTTGCCGGTGAAGACGAACGGAACTGCGTAATCCTGATCGTCAACTGGCGTGTTGGTTTTCGACCCTACATCGAAGACTGCGTCGAGCGACAGCCCGAATGGGATAGTGCGCTCTATTTTCTGAGTTGAGACCGTCTTGCCGTCGATTGTTAGCGTGCCGGTAGCGGAGCGGCCAAGGCCGCTGGCGTCGTTGAACGCGAGCGTGGCAAAGCCGAGACCGTCATACTTGAAGTCATAGACGATCGTGTGTTTGCCAGGCGTCAGCGCCTCAGGTGCTTGCCATTTCACGCGCTCGAGGCCAAGCAGGTTCCATGTGAAAACCGGTTTGCCCTTCAACAAATACAGACCGTATCCGCCAAATCGGCCGCCCTCGGACACAATTGACCCCTCGGCACCTTGCGGCACGTCGATTTCGGCGGTGATCACGAAGGATGTATTCAACAGGTTTGGCGCTGCGCTGTCTGTAATGCCGGTAATCGGGGCCGTATAAGTGAATAGTTTTCTGCCCGTGGCTAGCCTGGGACGAGGCCCAACAAAGCGTTCTGCCAATCCTTCCGCGCTGAGCGGCAGGACCTTATATTTGGCGAACTCGCCAAACATGATGTCCGTCATCTCGCGTACTTTCTCCGGGTGCTCGGAGGCAAGGTCCGTGAACTGTGTCCAATCCTTGCGTATGTCATAGAGTTCAAAGCGGTACGCCGTCGCCGGATTCCGAATGCCCCCACCGGTGATGTCCCATGGGGGACGGGTCGGCACGGCGCTCAGCATCCAGCCGTCGTGATAGAGACCCTGTACGCCCAACATTTCGAAATATTGAGTGGTATGCGTCGATGGCGCGCCCACATTGGCCTTGTCGAAGGTGTAGACCATGCTGACGCCCTCGATGGGCTTTTGGTCGATACCATCCACGGTGAAGGGTGCGGGAATCCCCGTTGCTTCCAGTAGCGTTGGGACGATGTCGACCACATGGTGAAATTGCTCGCGGATGCCTCCTTTGTCCTTGATGCGCGCAGGCCATGAGACGCACATACCGTTGCGGGTGCCGCCGAAGAAGGAGGGTATCTGCTTCATCCATTTGAAGGGGGTATCGAGGGCCCAGGACCAGGGGACCGCAAAATGAGGGTAGGTCTTGTTGTTGCCCCAGGCGTCATAGAACTTCATTTGATCGGCTACCGGGATGTCGGCGCCATTATAAGTCGCGTTCGCGTTTGGGGTGCCAATCAACGATCCTTCCGCTGAACAACCGTTGTCGCCGCTGATGTAGATGATCAACGTATTGTCGAGCTTGCCAGTATCTTCGACGGCCTGGACGCGTCCGATCTCGTGATCGGTGTAGGCGAGATAAGCGGCGTAAACGTTGGCCTGGCGGATGAACAGTTGCTGCTCTTCGGGCGTCAGCTTGTCCCACGTCTTGAGCAAGTCATCGGGCCACGGCGTCAGCTTCGCGTCCTCAGGGACCACGCCGAGTTTCTTTTGATTGGCGAAAATCTGATCGCGCAGCGCGTTCCATCCTTTGTCGAAAAGATGCATGTCGCTGATCTTCTTGTCCCATTCCTCCGTCGGATGATGCGGGGCGTGGGCGCCGCCCGGAGCGTAATAGAGAAAGAACGGCAGCGACGCGTCGATGACGTTGAGCTGATTGAGCCAATTGATTGCATCATCCGCCATCGCTGTGGTGAGGTTCCACCCGGTTTGATTGATGTACGGGTAGATCGCGCTGGTGTTGCGAAAGAGGTTGGGCGCCCATTGATCTGTTTCGCCACCAACGAAGCCGTAGAAATATTCAAACCCCATGCCGTTCGGCCACCGAGTGAATGGCCCCGCTTGGCTTGCCTCGTAAGACGGCGTGTTGTGGCTCTTGCCGAACCAGGATGTGCGGTAGCCGTGCTCCCGCAGAATACGGCCAGCGGTGGTGGTATCCTTGGCAATGACGCTGTTGTAGCCCGGAAAACCGGTCGCATATTCGGAAATGACGCCGAAGCCGACCGAATGATGATTGCGCCCGGTGATCAGCGCTGCGCGAGTAGGCGAACAGAGCGCGGTCGTGTGGAAGTTCGTGTAGCGCAAGCCTTCCGCGGCAATGCGGTCAAGCGCCGGAGTCGGGATCACGCCGCCGAACGTGCTCGGCGCACCGAAACCAACGTCGTCCGTAATGACGAGCAGGATGTTCGGCGCGCCTGCTGGCGGCACCACGCGCGGTTGCCACCAGGGCGTGGATTGGGAGCGTTTAAACCGCCGTGCCGCCCCAAGGCAAGTCGCGCGGAGGCAGCACATCGCCGGGAATTGTCCGAGTGCCGTCGGGCTACCAATCGCGGTCCCCGTTGGCTCGGGTAGCAAGGGAGAGTTCGGAGGCTGCCGGGGCTGCCAGCTGGTGTTTGCAGTGCGCGCGCCGATCCGGAGGTGGACAGGGCGGCGAGAGAGGTGCCGCCCAGGAGAAAATTGCGACGGCTAACCTGAGTTTGTTTCCGTTCGGTCCTCGGCAGTCATGGCACTCTCCTCTCTCGGATAGCGCAGCGGAATCCCATGTGACTCGTGGACGTGTCGACCGGCTCGGCATGGCGAGCAGCGGGGCGGTAGCGGCGGCAATAATTGGGCGCGCACAGATGCGAGCCGCCCTTCAGGACCTTGCGCGGAATGCGGATTTCGGGCTGACGCACATCATAGCTGTCGCCTTCCGGGCCGCCACGTGGGTTCTGCGGCACGCAGCATGCCTTCGGCGCATCGCCGGCATGTGTTGTGGACCAGAAGTCGCTCGTCCACTCCCAAACGTTGCCGATCATGTCGAAAAGGCCATAGCCGTTGGCTGGATAGAATCCCACCGGCGAAGTCCGGGCCCAGCCATCCTCCTTGGTGTTCTGCGTCGGGAATCCACCCTGCCAAATGTTGGCCATGTGTCGGCCGCCGGGCAACAGCTCGTCTCCCCACGCAAATTCGGAATTCTCACGCCCGCCCTTGGCGGCAAATTCCCATTCGGCTTCGGTCGGCAGCGTCTTACCCACGAAGGCCGCATAAGCCTCGGCATCGCTATAGGCCACATGCACGACCGGATGATCGTCGAGGCCTTTGATGGAAGACCCTGAGCCATAGGGTTTGCGCCAACTGGCCGTGAACTGGAAGGTCCACCATTGCGAAAAGTCGCGGAGGTCGACGGGCCGCGAAGGCGGCGAGAACATCAAGGAGCCGGCCTTCAGCATATGCGGCAGCGCCCCGGGATAGTCCTCCGCCCTCGGCGCGATCTCGGCGACGGTCACGTGGCCGGTGGCCTCAACGAAGGCGCTGAACTGGCGGTTGGTCACGGGCGTCGCATCCATCCAGAAGTCGCTGACGGTGACGCTGTGCGCCGGCGCCTCCTCAGGATAATGATTGTCCGACCCCATGCGGAAGGTGCCGCCGGGAATGTGGATCATACCCGCCAGATCGGGGGAGGTTCGCTTCAAGCCAGCGTTCGCCATGTCATTGGCTCCGAAATCATGCGCCGGCGAAAGTGCTGTTCCAGTCGCGCTTCATGTCCACGATCCAGCCGCTGACCGTAGCAGCATTGAGCGCCCGTCGAGCTTTCCGAACTGGGTGTCGCGGTCATGAGCATATTCTCGCTCGGCATCGGAGTGATGAACAATGGGCCCGAACCGAACGCCTCCTCCCGCTGTCACCCACTGCAGCATTTCGAGGTCGCCGTCGGAGCTGCCCCATGGCGGCTTGACAGCTGAGGTGGACGCCCCACGCCGGACGTCCACCCGTACTCGCCTAGCGGCGCCAAAGAATTGGAACGAAGCCTCCCCCAAAGCGATGAGGCGCACCTGACGGCCTCTGGTATGACCCCTTCGATCGGTCAAGCCAGGGCCACAAGCTCCCAAATGCGATGACCTGGGGTTTATTGTCCGGTGCCTTTGGCTGCGGCCTCGGCCTCGGCCATCCTCTTGGCCATCTCCGCCTTGATCGCGTCAAGATTGAAGCTCGCACCCCGCTGCATGGGTGGATAGTCGAGGAAGGTTTGCAGCTCCTTACCGACCACCTGTTGCACGAACACAAAGCGCCAGAACTGGTACTTGAACCAATCGAAGTATTGCTGTGCGCCTTCTTTCGTTCCGTTGTTGGGCCAGCCAGTTCTTTCAAATGGATCCAGTCTCAGGTTGGTGATGTAGGGCACGTCCGGATGCGTCTTCTCGCCCAGCCAGCCGGCAGGCTGATCAATAAAGCGGAACTTGTAGTCGTCGATGCGCACCGCGCCGACCGTGCTTTCACCGAGGTAGAAGATTTCGTGCCGCGCGGACGGGCCCTTGCCCGTGATGGCGTCCATCTGGTTGTAGCCGTCCAAATGGTTCTTGTAGGTCCGGTCGCCGATCATCTTCCCCTTTAGCAACTCTTCAGTCATGTTGGGATTGCCGGCCGCAGCCACGAAGGTCGGCAACCAGTCCAGGCCCGAGAAGATGCCGTTTTGCACCGAGTTGGCCGGGACATGGCCGGGCCAGCGAAGCACGCTGGAACGCGGAAGCCGCCCTCCAGGACCGTTCCCTTGCGATTGAGCAAAGGGTGTCTGGCCGCCATCGGGCCAGGTGAAGACTTCCGTGCCGTTATCGGTGGTAAAGACCACGATCGTATTGTCGTCTTCGCCGATGTCCTTGAGCTTCTTCATCACCAGGCCGACATCATCGTCGAGCTGGGCCATGCCGGCTTCCTCCTCCGACCATCCATTCTCCGAGTTGCGCATTGCTTCATATTTCGGAGAAAGATGCGTCACGATATGCATGCGCGTGGGGTTCAGCCAGACGAAGAAGGGCTTGCCGTCGTGCTTGGCCTTGTCGATAAAGTTGAGCGTAAGATCGCGGATCTCGTCGTCGACGGTCTCCATGCGCTTAGGATAGAGCGGGCCGGCATCCTCGATCTTCTGCTTGCCGACCCTTCCCCAGCGCGGCATATCGGTCGGGTCGTCCTGATCGATGGCCCAGCTATGGACCATGTTGCGCGGCCCCACCACATTCAGGAGGTTCTGCGGATAATTGGGATGCGCCGGGTCCTCCATGGCGTCGAGGTGGTAGAGGTAACCGAAGAACTCGTCGAAGCCATGGACCGTCGGCAGGAACTCGTTCTTGTCACCGAGATGGTTTTTGCCGAACTGGCCGGTTGCGTAGCCCATCGAATGCAGAATCGTCGCCGATCGTCACTGCCTCGGCAGGCAGGCCGGTCGAGGCGCCGGCCTGGCCGACCGTGGTCATGCCGGTGCGGATCGGGAGCTCGCCGGTGATGAAGTTGGCACGACCTGCTGTGCAACTTGCCTCGGCGTAATAGTCCGTGAACATCATGCCTTCTTGGCGAGCTTGTCGAGATTTGGTGTCCGTCCGGCCATCATGCCGCGGATGTAAGCGCCAATGTTCCACATGCCGATGTCATCGCCCATGATGACGAGGATGTTGGGTGGCCTCGGGGTCTGTGACTGGGCGGTCGAAGCTGTCAGCGGCATCAGAGAAAGAGCCGAACAGAGCGAAAGTACGGAAAGCGATTGCAACGATTTTGATCGACTGCTCATCTTGTTCTCCCAAGGTCAAACCGTTGGACCGCCTCGACTAGTCGTTACAGACCAGCTTTTTCGTCGTATGCAGAACGCCGCCTGGGCGAGTGGTACGCCTCAGAACAAATGCACAATTCTGGTCTGCGAGTTCTGCTGAACTGATGACTTGCACGTTCTTGCGGATCGTCAGAGGTCGGAAGTTGAATTGGCCGTTGCCGTAGGCGAGGTGAAAAGCGAATGGAGCTGCAGCCAGCGGCGCTACGAAAAAGCAAGCCAGAATGACCATGCCAAGCCGGCCCAACTCTGGCCTGGACGTCCTGGGAGGCACGAAGGCGCTGCTTCCTTCGATCATCGGCTGCAGATCGGCTGAGATGTTGGAGCCGGCATCATCTCCTGGATCGATGCGTCGCTGAATCTCCAAGCACACCCTGTGCCAATGTCCCGGCTCGCGCGTCGACAGCAAGCCTGTGTCCTCGCGCCAGGAGTAAATGGCCGCGGTCTGAAATGCCGCGTCCGGATCGTCGAGCATAAGTCGGCCCGCATCCCGGGCAACCTGCGCATCCCTGTCCAGAGATCGGGCTGGCAGAAAGACACCTTTCATGACGCTCTCCCCCAATTACTCTTAGGCCACTCGCCAGCCAATCTCGCCTTGTTGCTGCCCTCTGTCGTCGATCTGTGAACAGGTCAGTGCCGAGGGTCACCCTCGAAGCCCCAAGTACAAGAGCTAAATCGCAATCGAGCCTACCTCCAGTAAAACCCGATCACTTGGACAATATGACGTGCTTTGCTCTCATGCCGTCGAACACAAGGCCGATCGCTCTTATTACTGTCACCTCGGGGTGCGCCTTGCAGTAAACGATGGTTTCGTGTTCAGCTTCCCTGGATCGGGGCACGTTGATGAAGTGCTTTCTGGCCAGGCCGTTGTACCATCCGCTGTACCATGTTGTGAGTAAATCAGCATCCTGTTGGAACGTATTTGCCAGCTGAGCGCAGGTTAGAGTTTGAACGTTCAGAAATCCCTGCCCGTCGGCATAAGTATTCAGTTCGACTTGGGCGCGGGCGTCTGAAACGAGGCAAGCAGCGATCGCAGCGCTGGCACCAATGGCCAAAAGAGATTGCATTTTAAAGTCCCTGGTTTCTGCGTTGATGTCGGGTTCCTTTGATTGTCTCGTCGTTGTATCGAAATAGCAGAGGCGGCGCCTGTGTTCGAGTATTGGACAGCTGAGCGCGACTGGCCTCCCTGACAAGATAGACTAAGGACCTATATCCCGGGTCGCCGCACCCGGTCACCTCAAGCGATCAGGACGACTGCCCCGCCGACTAAAGCTTGCGAAGCGCGATGTTGACGGTTTCAACGTCGGTGTTTTGGGACTGGATCGTGATCGCTTGCTGCTTGCCGTTCGTCGTGGCGGCGAGCTGAATGCCAAAACCCAAGCCGGTGAGGCTGGCCTGGATCTGCCCTGAGGCAGGTATCTGGCCCGTAACTTCGCCGGAAGCTTGCCTCGTTGTTTCCAGCCAAGTTCCGGACAAGGCGCTGCCCTGAGCTTGAACGTCGATCAGAATGTGAACCTTGTAGCTGTCGCTGGCACATCTGACATTGACGTGAAGCGCATCCCGGGCCGCGCCTGTGGAGTATTTTGCCGTGCAGCGAATCTTTTCCACGGATCCGTTGGTCATCCCGACATCGCCGCCACCGGTCCATGCGCCCGGAAAACCGGCAAACGGCTGTAGAGGTGTGGCCAGCACGGATGAAATTTGGCTCGCAAACAACAGCAGGCCTGATGCCATGGCTCGTCGCGCGCTTATGGAATTCGCGGCCGAAGACATTTCAATCGCCCCCCTTCAGCGCTGAGACTTCGCCGGGGTCGTCAACCTCCGCATACGGTCCCGGCACGCCCGTCGATCTTCAGTGTTGCGGGGATGGTTCAGGAATTTGCAGTCCGACGCAATCGGACCTTGGTCCCACCTTTTGACCCCATGGTCAGGATCTATGAGGTGGCTCCGCGTGCCGAGGACCTGTCCGATAGGTGTCGGTTGACACAGCCCCTCATGGACGCATGAGGTGGGCGTCCCCATTGCACGTACTTGAGAGTGCGGCTCGGGATCAGGCAGGCATTAGGCTATTGGACCAAGGTCCGATTGCGCAAGATTGCGAATGCTTTCTGATCCGAACACAGTCAGGTCTATCAAGGAGTACGGAGATGAAGGGGATAATTTTTGCGATCGGGCTGGTGGGCACCTTGATAGGATTCAGCGCCTCGGAAGCAGATGCTTTCGTGTGTGCTGCCGGTCCCTACCGGGCCGGTTGTATTGGACCACGTGGTGCGGTCGGCTTCCGACGCCCTTACGGATATTATCGCGGCATTTATCGCCGTCCTTATGTCGGCGGAGTCTACCGGCGTCGGTGGTATTAGCGCGATCATTGTTTTGGACTGATATACCGAGTGCGGGTACGTCAACCAGAGTGGTCTCCGGAAAAAGCCTGGCAACAAGCTCGATAGGACGCCTCGAAGAACGGGGTGGCGAGCGCCGGGCGGGCATAATCTCTGGTCCTGTTGGATCGGAAGGTCCTGGGAGAGCATTGCGGGTGATCCTTGGAGCGCCAGGCCGGCGCGCTTTCCCGGGCTACCGCGCTCAGGCGGGCGCACGACGCCCGTCGATCCAGATGAAGCGCCTGATGTTGTAGGCGAGATTGGCGAGGCCGATCTTGGTTGCGGCGCGGGCGCGGCCGATGGTCCTCACCACGAGGCCGAAGCGGTGCTTTTCGGCGGCGAAGACGGTTTCGATGGCTGATCGTACGGCGGAGCGGGCGCGGTTCGCCTTCCGTTGCGACGGTGTCAGGTCGAAGCCCGGCTTGCGGCGGAAGTGGACCCTGGAGCGGAAGCCGTTTTGGGCGAGATGCGCCTCGTTGGCAGCGGACCTATAGGCCGTGTCGGCCCACACACTGCTGGCTGTGTTGGTCTTGTCGAGCACGGCGGCCAGCCGCGCGCCGTCGTGAGCGGCCGCATCGGTGACGACGAAACGGCGGATGAACCCGTGGGCCCGGTCGATGGAGACGTGGTTCTTGTATCCGAACACCGGGATGGCGATCTCCACCTTTGCCTTGGTGCCATCGGCCTTGGCCTTCCGGGCCTTGGCACGCTTCAGCGTCCAGCGGGCGTCGCGGTCCTTCTGCGCGAGCTTGGCCGGGTTGGCATTCCAATGCTCCGGGATGCGGCCCTCCTTCAGCGCCGCCTTCTCCGCGTCGGTATTGCGCTGGCGCGGGGCGGCGATGATGCTGGCGTCGACGATCTGACCGGACATGGCGAGATAGCCCTGGCCCTTAAGCCAGCCATCGAAGGCGGCGAACAGTTCGGCGACGGCACCGGCCCGGGTGAGCTGCTCGCGAAAGAGCCAGATCGTCTTGGCGTCCGGCACCGGATCCTCAAGACCGAGTTGCAGGAAACGCATGAAGGACAGACGGTCGCGGATCTGGAACTCCGTCGCGTCGTCCGAGAGTGTGTAGAGCGTCTGCAGCACCAGGACCTTGAACATGAGAACCGGATCGTAGGGTGGCCGCCCGCCCTTCGATCCGTCGGACCGCTTCAGCGCCGCCGCAAGCCGCGCCCGGAAAACCTCGAAATCGATCAGCCCCGCGAGCTTGACCAGAGGATCGCCCGTTTCCGACAGCCGGCGATATCGCTCATTAAGATCGAAAAACCCCGGCTGTCCCATTCTTCCGCCCCGCATCGCCGTGCAGGCCTATGGAATCACACCGAAGGCGATTTGAGGAGGTTCTTCGAGGTGTCCGATAGGCGAAGACTAGGTTTCGACATGCGTGAAACCTCGCCTATCTCAGCGTGACTGACAAGGCAGAGCTGGGTGACGACTGGTTGAGTGCGCCCGATGCACGTCTATTTGGCACTCCAGCTGTGAATGTCTGAAACGCAGGCGCGGTGTAAACGGCCGCGAAAATCGAGACCAGCAGGGCGGAGCAGAATAGCATAGGACAAAATGCTGGAACTGCTCTGCGTCGGCAGTTTCTGGATCGCGATTATCACTGGTCGAAGCAGCCCCGGGGCCTGGAAAGATCCGCGGCGAACCGATGGTCCGGGCAAGTTCAATCGGGGCAGCCGATGGCACCGTGCCCGAACGCGGCCAAAACTTCGCTGCTGGCTTTGCCTTGAGTCCCTCACCTGTCCAGCGGCGGATCGGAGAAACGCGGATCGATTTCCAAACGGGGCAACCGCGGACTCAGAACGTTGCTCGTCATCGCATCTCGTCGATCGTCAAGCAGGCGAAGCGCGGCGTCGTATCAATGTTGAAGGAAGCGGTGGAGAATGTCTGGCCGTCGACTTCGAAATGGCTCCGTCGCTTACGATGCTGAGTTCCACAGCGACGTTAGCGATATCGGACGTCTTAGACGTCAAATGGTGCCCTGGAGAGGACTCGAACCTCCACGGTGTTACCCACTGGTACCTGAAACCAGCGCGTCTACCAATTCCGCCACCAGGGCCCGAGGACGCTTCTAAGGGGGCCGGCTCCGCCCTGTCAATGCACTGGCGGAGTTCAGGTCATTTGAGACGCCGAGATTCCGCCTCGACCGGCTTCCCCTGCCCTCTCCACGCGCCAGGCTGCGCGTGGGCTGGCTCCTGACCAGTTCCGCGCGCTTGATCTGCTTTCCCGAAAGCCGGCAAGATACTTGCCGGAGCGATCGAGGCCTGCTCAATAGACCTCATGAGCACGCCCGACCGAAATGCCGCGCAGATCGACTTTTGGAACGGCCCGGCGGGCGAGCGCTGGGTGGCCCTGCAGACCAAGCTCGACGAGCTTTACGCCAGCCTGACCACCGACGCGATCGCTGCTGCAGCGCCGGCGGCAAACGGGCACGTGCTCGACATCGGTTGCGGCTGCGGCGCGACCGTGCTGGCCCTGGCCGAGCGGGTCGGCCCACAGGGCAGCGTGCTCGGGGTGGATGTTTCGGAGCCGATGCTCGGTCTGGCGCGCCGCCGGGTCGCTGCAGCGGACCAGGGCCGGACCGAATTGCTGCTGGCCGATGCGTCCGCCCAGGAATTTACGCAGGCCTCGTTCGACCTCGCGTTCTCGCGGTTCGGCGTGATGTTCTTCGACGATCCCGCGCCGGCCTTCCGCAACATCCGGACCGCGCTAAAGCCCGGCGGCCGGTTGTTTTTCATGTGCTGGCGCGCCTTCAAGGAGAATCCCTTCTTCGCAGTGCCGCACTGGGCCGCCAAGCCGCACCTGCCCGATCAGGCGGAGGAGAAGCTGCCGCCCGACGCGCCCGGCCCGTTTGCGCTCGCCGATCCGGATCGTTTGCGGGCGATCCTGCACGAAGCGGGCTTTTCTGGCATCGCGATCGAACCACGCGATGCCGCCATCCGGCTCGCGGGGTCGGGCGAACTCGATCCGGCTACAGACTTCATCGTGCAGATCGGCCCGGTATCGCGCGCGCTCGCGACGGCCAGCGAGGCGCAACGCGCGGCGGCCAAACAGGCTGTCCGGGCGGCGCTGGTTCCCTTTGACGGGCCCGACGGGATCTCGATGCCGGCGCGCGTCTGGTTCGTGTCGGCGCTGAACTGACGCATCGCCATGCATCATCCTTTCGCGGCCGAGACATCGCGCCGCCTGGATTTGGTCGCGACCGCATCCATTTTCTCACGTTGAACCCCGGGGCCGCCCAGACGTCAGTGGTCCGGGGTGCTACGCGAGGGTCTGAGCCGATGGTTTCCAAACTGACGTCCGAAGTCACCCGCATCGCGGCGGGCGACGACCGACAGCGTTATGACGGCCTCGAGATGACGTTCCATTGGGTGACCGCACTCCTGGTCGTGGCGTTGTTCGGCCTGGCCGAGACCTGGGACTTCGCGCCGCGCGGCTCCGACACCCGTCATTTCATGCAGGATCTGCACGTCTCGCTCGGCCTGACGCTCACCGCGGTCCTGCTGGGACGAATTCTCTGGCGCATCGGACCAGGGCGGCGCGTGCTGCCGTCCACCACTGGCCTCGTCGAGATCGCATCGCAAGTCGTCCACTACGGGCTCTACGGGCTCCTGATCAGCGAGGTCGCGCTGGGGTTCCTGTTCCGCTGGGCCGCCCATGACCCGCTGAGCTTCTTCGGTCTCTTCACCATTCCGGCCGCCTT
The DNA here is from genome assembly GCA_963851175.1 of uncultured Alphaproteobacteria bacterium. GTDB lineage: Bacteria > Pseudomonadota > Alphaproteobacteria > Rhizobiales > Beijerinckiaceae > Lichenihabitans. Next base: position 33,246 of record CAWKNU010000009.1, read on the forward strand.
CGAGTTCAGCAAGGACCAGCGGCACCTGATCGGCGAAACGCACAATTACGTGGCGATCACCATCATGGTGCTTGCCGGGGTACATGCCGCCGCGGCGCTGTTCCACCATTTCTGGCTGCGCGACGACGTGTTGTGGCGCATGCTGCCGGGCCTCACGGCACGGATCGAGGAGCGCCGCGCGCCCGATCCGCGTGCCATCGAAAGCAAGGCGTCCTGAATAGCCCGTCGAAACTCGGCCTTGATGCCCCTGGCCGAGAACCCGGCACGCGACTACCATCGGCGGCAAGGGCAACGACCGATCGGCATGGTGGGTCGTTGCCGCAAACGGAGGCGACCACGTGAGCGAACTTTGTGATCTCGGCGTCCTGGGACTGGCCGTCATGGGCGCCAACCTGGCCAGGAACGCGGCCCGCAAGGGTTCTGGGGTGGCGCTCTACAACCGCCATGGCGGGCGCACCGACGCGTTGGTCAAGGAATTCGGTCATGAGGGGCGCTTCACGCCCGCCAAGGACCTGCAAGGCTTCGTGGCGGCGCTCAGCAAGCCGCGGGTCATCATCATCATGGTCAAGGCCGGCCAGCCGGTCGACGACGTGATCGACGAGCTCGTGCCCCTGCTCGATGCCGGAGACATCGTGATCGATGGCGGCAACTCGCTGTTCACCGACACCAACCGGCGCTTCGAGACGCTTGGGGCCAAGAAGCTGCGCTTCATCGGCATGGGTGTGTCGGGCGGCGAGGAAGGCGCACTCGAAGGGCCCAGCATGATGCCGGGCGGCGAGCGCGAAGCCTATGGGCGAATCGAGCCCATGGTCACCAAGATGGCGGCCCAGGTCGACGGCACGCCCTGCTGTACCTATATCGGCCCGGCGGGCGCTGGCCACTACGTCAAGATGGTGCACAACGGCATCGAATATGCCGACATGCAGCTCATCACCGAGGCCTACGATCTGCTGAAGACCGTCTACGGGCTCGATGCGACCGCGATCGCCGACATCTTCGCGGACTGGAAGACCGGCGACCTCGACAGCTACCTGATCGAAATCACCGCCGCGGTACTGCGCAAGCGCGATGAGAGCACGGGCGGGGCGCTGGTCGATTCCATACTCGACGAGGCCGAGCAGAAGGGGACCGGGCGCTGGACGGCCCGCAACGCGCTCGATCTCGGCGTGCCGCTGACCGGTATCACCGAAGCCGTCTACGCCCGCGCGCTTTCGGGCCAGCGCAAGCTGCGCGCCGAAGCCGAGAAGACGCTGCCCCACCGGGCCGAACCCATCCGCAAGCCGCAGCAGAACGACCTCGACGATATTCGCGACGCGCTCTACGCCTCCAAGATCGTCGCCTATGCGCAAGGCTTCGAGCAGATGGCGGCCGCCTCCAAGGAATATGGCTGGGATCTCAGGCTCGGCGAAGTTTCCACCATCTGGCGCGGCGGGTGCATCATCCGGGCGCGGTTCCTGGATCGCATCCGCGAGGCCTATGACAAGAACGCCGCGATCCCCAACCTGATCCTGCAGGATTATTTCCGCGATGCCGTGCTCAAGGCCGAGCCGGCCTGGCGCCGCGTAGTGGTGCTGGCGGTCGAGCATGGCGTGGCCATCCCGGCGTTCTCGTCATCGCTGAGCTATTACGACGGGCTTCGACGCGCGCGCGGCCCGGCCAATCTGCTGCAGGGCCTGCGCGACTATTTCGGGGCTCACACCTACCGCCGCCTCGACCAGGAAGGCTCGTTCCACACCCGCTGGAGCCAGGACGGCAGCGAGGTGCAGGTGTGAAGGCAGGCGGCGCTAGGGGCAACGTCCCTGCGGAGAGATGATGACGTCGCGCGCGGTCAGGTTGAAGGGCTGATCGCCCTTATGGACATCGTGATCCAGCAGGAAGGTTTTGACGAAGTTGATGACGTCGGCTTCGACTACGATGCCGATGTCTTTGTCCTGGCATTCAGCGAGAAACTCGGCGAGCTTGCCTGAATCCAGGACGGTCTTGACCGCGTCGACAATGGTTTTCGCGGAAATGCGAAGTGGGCCTGCTGCATTGTTGGGTTTAACGGGATCGGCCATGGTGCTCCCCTGCTGGCTTACGGGCTGGCAAACAGATTTCCCCTCTGAAGGAACTGCGTGAGTTTGGCCTCCTGGATGGCCGCCAGGGCGTTGAGTTCAGCCGGCGATTTCGCCGCGCCCGCAGGTATGCCGAGGAGACCGAAGGGCGTGACCACCGGCGATGTAGAGACGAAGGGCGCGCTGCTGAGGGTCGATGCCGGCAACGAGAAGCCGAGGATCACCATGTGCTTGTCGATCCGCTTAGCCGACGTGTTGAGGGATGCGTCGAGCACGCCGTGTTGCGCTGAGCTCAGGGTCAGCTGCGGATTGACGGAACCGCTGAGGGTGGTCTGAAAGGTGAGCTGATCCGTCAGGGTCGGGACCTTGCCATCCTTCAGCGTCGCCAGGTTCTGGAATTCATTGAGATCGATAAACTGCTTGATCGGTTCCGCTATATTGATCCGTCCGGCGATCGGGTACACCCAATTCGGCCCCTTGCCTGACTCAGGGCAGAAGATTTCGGCACCGACGAGCTTGCCGAACGTGTCGCTCACCTGGAAGTGTCGGACGTTCTGGCGCGATCTTTCGTCGGATGCATTGACGCCGACCTTGACGGCGCCGTGCGTGACTGCCGACAGGAAGTCGATCTGGCCGGTGTCGGCGTTATCCTCGGTAATGTCGAACGTGAACTCATAGGCAATCGCCGTCTTCGCATATTTGTCGGCGAAAAACTTTACGGCGGGCGAAAGCGGCAGTGAGCTGAATTTCTTGAACTTGGATCTGTCCGCGGCGAGCGCCCTGGCAAGCTCGTTCATCCGGGCATCCGTGCTCGCACCCATCAGCGCGATGGCTTTGTCCTGCACTGCTTCCCGGGCTTCGCAACGGATCTTCGCCACGATCTCGTAGGTATCGTAACCGGTTACGTCCTGGGGCAGCGGGTGGATGGCGCACCCGGCGAGACTGGCGGAAAGGATCGGGACCAGCAGGAGACGGTTAAGGTGCGGTGCCATGGCTCGCTCGCGCGGTTGGACATGGCGCATCCTGACAGAGCAACCTAAAGTTGTCTGTGGCCATAATGCAACTATAGCGTGATTTTTAGCGGGCCTTTTACCTGCGCGGGCGGCCGCGCCGCGCGGCCAAGCTGATTGCGCGCCGGCTACACCGCTGCCGGAAGGGGGACCCAGCCGTCCCTTACCCGATCGCGTTGGCGATCTCGATCAGGTTCTCGTCCGGGTCGCGGATGTAGACGGACACCAATGATCCCGCGGCACCGACCCGCGGCACCGGCCCGAGTTCGACCGGCACCTCGCAGCGCGCCAAGTGGACAAGCACGGCCGAGATCGGCACGCTCGTGATGAAGCAGAGATCGGCCGAGCCGGGGCTCGGGCACATTGCCTTCGGCTCGAACTCGTGGCCGCGCTCATGCAGGTTGATCCGTTGCGATCCGAACTGCAGCGCATGCCGCCCCTCGTCGAAGCGAATTGGCTGCATGCCGAGCACCGATTCGTAGAAGGTCACGGTGCGGTCGAGATCCGCAACCGTGAGAACCAGATGGTCGAGATGGTCGATGCGCATCGTAGCCCTGAGCGTGGCGCCGGCCGATCTGCCGACGCACCAGGGTTCAACCCCGGACCGAGGTGCCCGGATGCATGAGGCCAGCCCTCAATCGAGCTCGCCGTTGCGACCTTCGAACCGGCGCTCGTCGCGCGACCAGCGTTGACGTGGCCGCATTGCGTCGCCGCGCTCGTCTTCGAACGCCCGACGATCCTCGAAGGAGCGCCGGTATCCGTCCCGCGGTCCGTCGTATCCCGGCTCGCCGAAGCGGCGGTCGCGGCGAAATCCCCGTTCCTCGAACTCCCGTTCGGCGAAGCGCGGCTCACGGAACGCTGGCCTGACCGCGTAATCGGGCACAGCGTAGAGCGGGGGCGCGTAGACCCGGGGTCCTGGATAGACTTCCGCCTCCTCGACGGCGTCGACCGGGGGCGCTCGAAAACAGCGCCCGAAGGCGTTGCAGCCGACGTGGTCGCGCTCCACGGACTCGACGGACCGCTCGGTATGCCGTTCCGAATATTGGAGCCGCAGCGGTGGGCGCTCCGCCATCGGCTCGTCGCGCACCGGCATGTCGGCGGCCGCACAGGAGGCCGCGCTTCCCGCGGTCAGGATGATGGCCGTCAACACGGCTTTGACGTTGTTCATGGGCAACTCCGGCCGGCGGGCATTCGGGATGGATCAACCGGCCCTCGCTCCATGCCATCAGCCGCATGCATGGGACCTGAAGCGCGGCTTCACCCGGCATTCATGCGCAATGCCCAGGACTGGATCGCGCTCGCGTTTTCCCGCAAGCCGTCGAAATTCCAGATTGCTGTGACGACTTCCTTTGCTTTTATGCGCTAGATCCCGGTCCATGCGTGCTCGAACCCGCCCCCTCTCCGGCTTTGCCAGGCGAGCCTCTCGTCCTGCCGCCGGCCGGGAGGCACGCCGATGAAGATCGTCCTGCCGTTCATCAGCAATACCTTGATGAATTTCGTCATCGGGCTCTTGCTGGCGAGGTTTCTCGGGCCGGCCGAATATGGCCGCATGGCGCTCGCGCTGGCGACCGGCCAGGTGATCCAGACGATCATGTTCGACTGGCTGCGGCTCTCGGCGACGCGGTTCTATTCCGAGCGGGCCCGGCGCGAAAACCCACGCTTGCGCGCCAGCTTCGATGCCAGCTTCGCGGTGCTGATCGCCCTGCTCTGCACGGGCGCAGTCGGCTTCATGCTGGCCGGGGTGGACGTCCCGCTGTCGCATGGCCTGATCGGGCTCGCCATCGGAGCCTCGGTGGCCAACGGGCTGTTCGATTATCACACGGCGCTGGTCCGGGCGCGCTTCCTCGACGGCGCCTATGCCCGGATCATCATGGGCAAGAATGTACTTTCGCTTGTGCTGACGGTGGGCGGCGCATGGTGGTCCGGCTCCGCGGTCCTGGCCTTGACGGGCCTCTGTCTTTCCATGACGGGCTCGCTCGTCGCGGCGCGCAGGTCGCTGACCGACACCGGCGCGACGCCGCGCCTGGCCACTCGCGCCCTGGTGGCTCAAGCGCTGCGTTACGCGATGCCGATCGTCATCGCCAACATGCTGTACCAGTTGATCCCGCTGATCGACCGGGCGCTCATCGCGCACCGCTACGGTTTTGCCGAATCCGGGCAGTTTTCGCTGGCCTACGATCTCGGTATCCGCATTTCGCTCGCGGTCGGCTCGACGCTCGACGTGTTGCTGTTCCAGATCGCCGTCAAGGCCGATGAAGCGCACGGAGCCGAACATGCGCGGCGGCAGATCGCCCACAATATGGCCGTGGTGCTGGCCATCATCGTCCCGACCTGCCTCGGCGTCTGGCTGGTGATGCCGAGCTTCGAACAGCTCGTGGTGCCGGCCGAATTCCGCGGCCCCTTCGGCCACTTCCTCGGCCTGATGCTGCCGGGCTTCGGCTGCTACGCACTGATCCATTATGGGGTGCATCCAGTGTTCCAGATCAGGAAGCGCACCGCGCCCCTGATCGTCGCGGGCGCCTTGGCGTCCGTCCTCAACCTGGGCCTGATCTATGGTTTGCCGGAGGGAGAGGGTGCGACGCGCTTCGCCTATGCGCTGACGGGTGCGCTGGGCACCGGTCTGTCGATGCTGGTCGTCATGGCGGCCCTGCAAAGGGCCGCATGGCCCAACCCGAAGGACATCGTCGTCACTGCGCTTGGGGCCGTGTCCATGGCCATCGTTCTGCTTCCCTTGCGGTCCATGCCGCCCGGCCTCCTGACCCTGGCCTTGCAGGTAATGCTCGGCACCTTGATCTACGGCAGCTTCGTGTTTGCGTTCGACCTTGCCGGGCTGCGGGCTGTTCTGCTCGACCATCTGCCCCGCTCGCCGCGTTTTGCCCGGCCCGCCGAGTAGTCGGCCCACCCAGAGGCGCGGTTTCTGGCCCCGGGACACTGATCATCTTTCGCTAACGACGCTCGTTCAGTTCTTCTTCATGATTACTGTCCGCTAACCATTAATATAGATGATTAACGACAGCAGCGCACGATGGTCTATAGTGTCGCTTGAGACTATTCCGCTCTCGCGATGGAAGTGTAGATCATGAAGCGCTCTGGGGCTTTGTTGGGCCTTGCTGCCGTCGCCATGGCGGTGGCCTGGGCCGGGCCGGTGACGGCCGAAACGTTTTCGACCTATCCGGCCGCCGGAATGGGGCCGCGCTCGGGCCTCGACGTCTACGTCGAAAACCCCGATGCGCAGCCGCCGATCTATTGGTCGCAGGGCACCGAGCCACCCCCGCCCCAGCCGCCGCGCGATTACGGCGGAGGGCTGCTGCAATATATGCTCACCGGAACGGAGCAGCGCCCCGTGCCCCGCTACTATCGGCGGGCTCCGGCGGGCTACCGCTACCTGCCCGCGCAGGGTCAGGCCTATGCGCCCGGGCCGGTCGCCTACGCGGCCCCCGGCGCGGTCATGGCATCCTACGATGCGGCCGCCGAGCCCGTGCAGGCCGCGATCGATCCGATGTATCGCCGCCAGGAGGTCGCCTATGCGGGGCGGCAGGGCCCCGGCACGATCGTCATCGATACCGAGAACAAGTTCCTCTATCTCGTGCAACAGGGTGGACGCGCGCTGCGCTACGGCATCGGGGTCGGCCGGCCAGGCTTCGTGTGGGCCGGTACCAAGACCATCACCCGGAAGGCCGAATGGCCGGATTGGACGCCACCTTCCGAAATGATCGCTCGGCGGCCCGACCTGCCGCGCCACATGGCCGGCGGCATCGCCAACCCGCTTGGTGCACGGGCGATGTATCTCGGCTCGTCGCTGTACCGCATCCACGGCACCAACGAACCGAACACCATCGGCACCAATGTGTCGTCCGGATGCATCCGGCTGCTGAACGAAGACGTGGCCGACCTTTATGGTCGCGTGAAGGTCGGGACCAAGGTCCAGGTCCTGTAGCTGCTGCACGCGATAGGGCTTGCCTCGCCGCTGCCTGCCACTCAAAAGCAGGCGGACGATTCCACAGCGAGGAACCCATGCCCAAAGGTTATATCGTGGCGCGCCTGACCGTCGCGGATCCGGAGGCCTATAAGGCCTATGCATCCGCGGCCTCCGCGGCCATGCAGAAATACGGTGTACGCATCCTGGCCCGCGGCGGTCGGCACGAGGCACTCGAGGGTGAGGCCCGGCCCCGCAACGTGATCCTGGAATTCGATTCCTTCGACGACGCCGTGCGCTACTACCGCTCGCCCGAGTACCAGGCCGCAATCCAGAAGCGCCTCGGCATCGCGGTCGGCGAAATGGTGGCGATCGAAGGTTTCGAGCCGACCTGACGGAACCCTGCCTCGCAGCCCTAATCGGACCGGATGGCAATCGGCTTAGGCTCCGGCACGGCCTCCTCGGTGCCCGGAGCTGCCTCCAGAAACTCCCGCCACAGCATGATCAGGGCGGCCATCAGGGCCGGCCCGATGAAGAGGCCCACCACGCCCCAGGTTTCGACGCCGCCCAGGATGCCGAACAGCACCCACAGGAAAGGGAGCCGGGTCGCGCCGCCGATCAGCGCCGGACGAACCAGATGGTCGGCCAGCAGCACCACCACGGTCCCAAGCGCAACGATGACCATGGCGGCGATGACGGAGCCTTGCGCGAGCAGCAGCATTGCGACGATCACGAAAACCACGAACACCGCGAACGGGATCATGGCCGCCACGGCCGTGACGCCGCCGAGAAGGGTCGGGTGCGGCACGCCCGTCACCACATAGGCAATGCCCATCACGATTCCCTCGCCGATGCCGACGAGAACGAGGCCGTCCACCGTGCCGTGGATGGACGACACTACCTGCCGTGCGATTCGCTCGCCCCTGGCCCCGAACAGCTTGGAGCTGGCGTCGAGAAGATCCTGGACGAGGCCGTCCCCGTCGCGCAGCAGAAAGAAGAACGTCATCAACATGAAGAAGAAGATGATGGTCCTGTGCGCGATTTCGGCGCCGAAGCGGCGCGTAAGCGACAGCATCGAGCCCTGATCGACCCGGCGCAGGAGAGACGCGGTCGGTACCGGCGAGGCAAGATTGTCGCGCCACCAGGCGCTCACCTGTTCGGCACCGAACGGCAGGTGCGACACCCAATCGGGAACCGCCACACCCGAGGTCGTGGCGCGCCGGAACAGCAGCAGCAGGTCGTGGGCCTCGCGCCCGGCCTGCACCACAAGCAGAATGAACGGCAATCCGAAGATCACGGCGACGGCCAGGGTGAACAGGGCCGGAAGCGCGATATCATGCCGCCCAGGCCCAGAGCGCGCGCGGGCCCGCTCGTAGAGAGGCCAGATCGCGACCGCCAAGATGGCGGCCCAGATCAGGGCGGGAAGAAAGTTGCGCACCGTCCAGAGCCCAAGCCCCAGCAGCACCGCCACGAGGACGAGGCGGGCATTGCGCTGCATCCGCCGGGGAACGGGGCCTTCCCGCACGGGTTCCATGTCGATCGCGCGCATCGGAATCCTTGATGAGTGGCCGCGGCGCACCGGAGCACGCCATCGAGCGAAGATCGTCGCCGATCAACGAACGCGCTTATACTAACGTTTTCTGACGTCTGCGTGAGAGCACAGAGTTGGCGATCGCCGCCCTTGCTCTTCTGCCGAGTATGCGCGAACCAAGCACCCGACTCCGCTGTTCGGCCACCGGGCACCAAGTCTCTTTCACACAGGATTCTGGAATGACGGTCACCGATCTGCGTCTCACGTCGCTCGCCCACGGCGGAGGCTGTGGATGCAAGCTGGCGCCTGCCGTGCTCGAGCAGATCCTGCGGAAGATGCCTGCCGCCGCGGCCTGCGCCGACCTTCTGGTCGGCATCGAGACCGGTGACGACGCCGCTGTCTATCGGCTGAACGACAGCCAGGCGATCGTGGCGACCACGGATTTTTTCACCCCGATCGTCGACGATCCCACGGATTTCGGGCGCATTGCCGCCACCAACGCCCTCTCGGACATCTATGCGATGGGCGCTTCTCCGATCCTGGCGCTCGCGATCGTCGGGATGCCGCTCGGCAAGATCCCGCTCGAGGCCGTGCAGGACATCCTGGCCGGCGGGGCCTCGGTATGCGCCGCAGCCGGCATACCGATGGCGGGCGGCCACTCGATCGACAGCCCCGAGCCGATCTACGGTTTGGTTGTGCTCGGGATCGTGCACCCCGACCGTGTCTTGCGCAATTCGGGAGCGCGGCCCGGCGATCGACTGGTTCTCACCAAGGGGCTGGGAATCGGCATCTATGGGGCGGCCTTGAAGAAGGGCCTGCTGGGACCCGAACTCTACTCCGCGATGCTGGCCTCGGCCACGCAACTGAACGTCGTGGGACGCGAACTGCCGGACATTGCCGGCGTCCATGCTGTGACCGACGTCACGGGGTTCGGGCTGCTCGGCCACACGCTGGAAATGTGCCGGGGTTCGGGCCTCTCGGCGGTGCTGCGGATGGACAAAATCCCGATCTTGCCGCACGCCGACGATCTTTCGCGCGCCGGCATAGGAACGGGCGCTGCAGCCCGCAACTGGTCCAGTTATGGCCAGAGCATAGGATTGCCGGACGATGTTCCTCTATGGCGGCGGGACCTGCTGTGCGATCCGCAAACCAGCGGCGGCCTGCTCGTCGCCGTAGAGCCTTCGGCGGTTTCAGGGCTGATGCGCAGGCTTGAACGCTCCGGATTCGGGCGCTGCGCCGTCGTCGGCGAATTCGCATCAGGGCCACCCGAAGTGATGGTGCGTTAAGCCCGACCATCGGCTTGGGGTTCGCTCCGAACCGCTGACAAACAATGCCGACGCACCGAAACGGGACGTTCCGACGCGCCGGCATGAACCAAGGGCAGAGTCTACTTAGAGCAGTATCGGTTTAGACGGAAGCGGAAGCGATCCGTCGACCGATAGAACTGCTCGCCTTTTTACAATGGAGCGGTTCTCGCAACAGCGGAACCGCTCTAGACGAATTACCGGATGATGACGGCCGGACGGCGGACGATCGCACGGCGAACCACCGGGCGGCGAATCACAACCCGGGGACGTACGACGCGGCGGCCGGTCACGACCACGACTGCCTTGTCGATCTGGGCGCCGCCGGCCGACACAGCCGCAGGAGCGGCGAACTGCGACATCGCCGGCATGGCCTCGGCAGCCGAGATGGCCGCAAGGGACGCAACGCCGAGAACCGCAACCTTCAACATCGAATACATCTTCATAGCTTCCCCCCGAAGGAATGGACAGACCAAGCTGTAACGCGGTTCCTGCAGTTAAGTTCACGCCTGCCAGCAACCGATGGGATCTTTTGGTTAATGGTCCGGTCGGCTACCATTTTTCGCCGAACGGTCGCACATCGATTTCGAACGACCATGCGGATCGGGGCTGCTGGGTGAGTTGGAACACCGCCGTCGCTACGTCGTCCGGCTTGAGGAAGAATTCGTCCGGCTTCTCGGGCAGCCGGGCGCGCGTGCGCGGAAGATCGACGATGCCGTCGATGATCACGAGCGCCACGTGCACGCCCTCGGGCCAGAGCCGCCGCGCCATCGACTGGGCAAGGCTGCGCTGCGCGGCCTTGGCGGGCGCGAAGGCCGCGCTTCCGGCCCCGCCGCGCAGGGAGGCGGTCGCCCCGATGAATACGATCGTGCCCTGCCCGGCCCGGCGCATCGCGGGCAGCACCTCGTGGGACACATCGAAGGCACCCGCAGCATTGACCCGCCAGGAGCGCTCGAAATCCTCGCGCGAGACTTCCGTGACGTCGCCCCAGACTCCCGAACCGGCATTGTAGATCAGGACCTCTGGGTCGCCGAGATCGGCCCGGATCGCCGCAAACGCAGCCGTAACGGAATGCGGGTCCGCGACATCGCAGCGGTAGGGCCGCGACCCGTCGAGTTCGCGCGCGAGCGCGTCGATCAGATCCGAGCTGCGCGCCAGAAGCGCGACCGCATAGCCCTCGCGGGCGAACCGGCGGGCGATCGCCGCACCATTTCCAGGGCCGATACCCACCACCGCGCAGACCGGCTTGCGGGCGGGCATCATCGTCCTTCCTTCAAAGCCTGCAGCACATGGGCGCTCGCCCGCCCATTGCGGGTCATGCCAAGCTTCGCCTGATAATCCGCAATCGCCTGCACGGTCTTGCTGCCGATGACCCCGTCCGGATTGCCGATATCATAGCCCTTGCCTTGCAGCAGCGTCTGCACCTCCCGGCGCTCGGCGCGCGACAGGCCCGGGTCATCGGTGGGCCAGGGCGTGGCGAAGGGGGCGCCGCCACGCAGCCGATCCGACAGATGCCCGATCGCCAGGGAGTAGGACTCGGCCGCATTGTAGCTGTAGATGGCGTCGAAGTTCCGGGTCACCAGGAACGCCGGCCCACTCGGTCCGGCCGGCAGCAGCAGCGCCGCCTCGCCCGACCCCAGGGCTCGGCCGTCGATCCGGCGCAGACCGCGCGCTGCCCAGAACGAAAGCCGTCGCTTCCCGTTGCGGCCGGACGGTCCTTTGTAATGGGGTGGCAACTTGACCTCGAAGCCCCAGGGCATTCCGCTCACCCAGCCGGCCTTGCGCAGGAAATTCGCCGTAGACCCCAGTGCATCGGGCACCGAATCGACAATGTCGGGATGGCCGTTGCCTTCCATGTCGACGGCCGTGTGGAGGAAGGTCGAGGGCATGAATTGCGTGTGGCCGAAGGCGCCCGCCCACGACCCGTTGAAATGGTCGGCCTGCACATCACCGCGTTGCAGGATGGTCAGCGCCGCCAGGAACTCGCTGCGGAAATAGGCCGCCTTGTCGCCGTAACAGCCCAGGGTCGCAAGCGACTGCACCACGGGCCGCGTGCCGAAGGCCCGACCGTAATCGGACTCAACGCCCCAGACGGCTGCCAGGATGGTACGGTCGACCCCGAAGCGCCGCTCGGCCTTGGCGAGCGCATCGGCATATTTGGCCATCATCTCGCGTCCGTCTGCGACACGCTCCTCGTCGACCAGTCCGGCCAGATAGTCCCATACCGGGACTGTGAACTCCGGCTGTTCATGCTGGAAATGCAGAACGTCGCCAGGTTGCATCCCACTGGTTGCACCATCGAACGTCGCGGAGGTGATCCCGCTGCCCAGGGCCGCAGCCCGCAGCGACGCCAGGCACTGGCCGAAATCCGCGGCCGATGCCGGGGCGCCGCACGCAAGCGCGATGGCGCAGGCCAGCATCGGGGAGAGGCGTAGAGTCATGAAAACTCCGGGAGGTTCGAAGCAACCGGCCCGAGCTTAGGGCAACCGAGTCACCCTGAGAAGCAAGCTCAAGCCCGCCCCTTTGCGCCAGCCGAAACCTCGTCCGCCGAGTCGTCCAGCGAAAGCTGGTCCTCGAGGTGGTCGACCAGCACGTCGACCTGATCGCGGGTTGCGACGAGCTCGATCATGTGCCCGCTCTCATCCTCGATGTGGAGGCTGAAATCCTTGCCGGCCGGCTCGACACTGAAAGTCTTGAGATTTCTCGATTGTGCCATGACCAACTCTCCTGAGACGCTAGCCATAACCCCCTGGGGCTGTCGTGGTTGCACCGGGCACCCTGCGTCGAGTTGCAGCTGCAACCTCGGCGCCCATCAGGGCAGAGCGGTCCTCACAATAGCGGAAGCGCGCTAGGACCAGGGGCGCTGCTCGGCGACTCCGGCCTCGAACCGCTCGATCTTGTCGGCCTTGGCCATGGTGAGGCCGACGTCGTCGAGTCCCTCCAGCAGGCAGTGCTTACGGAACGGGTCGATATCGAAATGCACGACACCGCCGTCCGGACCGCGAACCTCCTGCGCCTCGAGATCCACAGACAGGCGCGCATTCGCGCCACGCTCGGCATCGTCGAACAGCTTCGAAAGATCCTCCGGGCCGACCACGATCGGCAGGATGCCGTTCTTGAAGCAATTGTTGTAGAAGATGTCCGCGAAGCTGGTGGAAATGACGCAGCGGATGCCGAAATCGAGCAACGCCCAGGGGGCGTGTTCGCGCGATGATCCGCAGCCGAAATTATCGCCCGCCACCAGGATCTTGGCGCCCCGATAGGCGGGCCTGTTCAGCACGAAATCGGGATTTTCGGAGCCATCGTCGTTGTAGCGCATCTCGGAAAAGAGCCCCTTGCCGAGGCCCGTCCGCTGGATGGTCTTGAGATATTGCTTGGGGATGATCTTGTCGGTGTCGACATTGGTGATCTTGAGCGGCGCCGCGACGCCGGTCAGGTGATTGAACTTGTCCATGGGAAAGCGTGCCAGAGGTGAATGGAGCTGAGGCCTACATGCGGCTTCCGCCACCAAAGGTCAAACCCCTGCCAAGGTGCCCGCCTCGAGGTCTAGGCCCATGACGCGGTATCGCGCGGGAGGCGGCCGTAGTCGTCGATCACCGCAACGCGATGGGGACGGATTTCCGACCAATGCCACGGCACGAGGTTGATGTCCTGGGCGCGGGCTCCCGGGGCGAAACTCGGCACCAGGGCCCCCGCGCTACCAGCCGCGATCAAGCGTTCAGCAATCCCCCAACTCGGGACCGCCTTCCCGAGTGAGGCCAAATCGTCCCAGGCGCACGCAACGTCTTCCGGCGCCACCGAGAGCTCATGGTGCTCCGACTGATCGGTAAGATCGACGATGTCCGAGCAATCGACCTCATAGGCACAGACAGTCAACGGCTGAGCCTTGACCGGGAACGCCTGCTGGCGGCCGCGACCTCGTCGCGCGTCACATGCAGGCGCTCCACAAGGCGCGACACCTCGATCAGCCCGTCATCAGGGCGGATGATTTCATCTATCAGCATTACGCCGCCTTCGATCAGCAGAAGCGTCCCAGAATATGGCCCGAATTCGGGGCGTATTCCAGACCCACTCTCGAGTTCCAGAATGCGCGGCGCATGCAACTGGATTTGAGCCTTGCCGCCGCCTCGGCTAGGACAGGGCGAGGTGCTCCAGGTGGCACCGCAGACGGGAGGAACAGGACGATGCTGCAGGCATGGCGATGGTATGGGCCGAACGATCCCGTCAGCCTCGACGATATCCGGCAGGCCGGCGCGACCGACATCGTCACAGCCCTGCACCAGTTTCTTCCCGGGCAGACCTGGACCCGCGAGGCCGTGCGGGCCCGCAAGGCCGAGATCGAGGACACCCCGCCGAACCGAGTGCCACTGCGCTGGAGCGTCATCGAGAGCATTCCCGTGCCCGACGACGTCAAGCGGCTCGGTGCCGCCGCCAAGAGCTCGATCGAGTCGTGGCTGGCCAGCCTCGAAGCCGTGGCGGCCGAGGGTCTGCGCATCGTCTGCTACAATTTCATGCCGGTGCTGGACTGGACCCGCACGGACCTCGACTGGCCGCTGCCGACCGGTGCCACGGCGCTGCGTTTCGACCAGGCGCGCTTCGCGGCCTTCGACCTGCACGTTCTGCAACGGCCAGGGGCGGAGAACGACTATGCCGCCCCAGTGCGCGAAGCGGCCAAGACACTGGCCGAGGGCATGTCCCAGGAGGAGGCGACGGCGCTCACCGGCACCATCGCGGCCGGTCTACCCGGCACGACCTCCGATTCGCTGGATCTCGATGGGCTCAGGGCGAAACTCGACGCCTACAAGGATATTGGCCCGGAGAAGCTGCGGGCCAACCTCATCGCCTTTCTTGAGGTGGTGGCGCCGGTGGCCCAAAAACTCGGCGTGCGGCTGACCCTGCACCCGGACGATCCGCCACGCCCGCTCTTCGGCCTGCCGCGCATCGCCTCCTCGCAGGCCGATTACGCGGCGCTGTTCGAAGCCGTGCCCTCGCCGGCAAACGGCATGTGTTTCTGCACCGGCTCCCTCGGGGTGGCGGCCACCAACGACCTGCCCGCCATGGCGCGGGCTTTCGCGTCGCGCATCCATTTCGTGCATCTGCGGGCCACGCGGCGCGAGCCGGACGGCTCGTTCTACGAGGCCGACCATCTCGATGGCGATGTCGACATGGTGGCGGTGATCCGCGAACTCCTGGCCGAGGATCGGCGCCGGCCCACCGGCATGAAGCTCCCGTTCCGGCCCGACCACGGCCACAAAATGCTCGACGACCGCTTCAAGCGCACGAACCCCGGCTATTCGGCGATTGGGCGCCTCAAGGGCCTCGCCGAACTGCGCGGCGTGATCCGGGCGCTCAGCGCGTGAGGACGTGCTAGTATAGGGAGTGAGCCGTTCCGGGCACAGGCCGCCAGACATGAGCGACGTGAGAGCGAATCGAGTTTTGCCTTCGACCACCGAGGAATTCCTGGCGTGGCCCGGAGACGAGCGAGTCAAGCGATACGAACTGATCGACGGCGAGGTCCGGGCGATGTCGCCCGGCAGCGCTTTCCACGGCCTGATCCAGGCGACACTGACCCTGCTGGTCGGGCAGCACCTCCGCACCGGTGGCAGTCGCTGCAAGGTGCTGACCGAGGCTGCCGTCAAACCTCGTCTGGGAGCCGACTTCAATGTTCGAGTGCCGGACATCACCCTGACCTGTTCGCCTTTTACGGCCGGCCAGATCGTGATCGAAGACCCGATCCTGATTATCGAAATTCTGTCGCCGTCGAACCGCGCTAGAACCTGGACCAACGTGTGGGCCTACACGACGATCCCAAGCGTGCGCGAGATCGTCATCGTCCATTCGGAGAAGATCGAGGTCCAGGTTCTCCGATCTTCCACCGATCACATCTGGCCCGACAATCCCGAGACCATCGCGGCCGGGGGAATGCTGCGCCTGGACAGCATCACGTTCAGCTGCCCGGTGGAGGACATCTACGCCGACACGCCGCTCGCCTGAGATACGTCTGAGCCCGCGGCTTCGGCCTTGGGCTTCGGCGGCTCGATGCCGCGCCAGCGGTCGAGCCGTTCCGACACGTATTGGAAGCTGACGTAGAGCATCGGGATCAGGAACAGGCCCACCACCGAGGCCGCGATCATCCCGGCGAAGATCGGCGTGCCGACATCGCGCCGGCTGAGCTGCGCGGCGCCATGCGCGATGACCAGCGGCACAAGCCCGAGCACGAAGGCGATCGAGGTCATGATCACGGCCCGGAACCGCATCGCGGCGCCAAGCACGGCCGCCTCCAGCACCGGAACGCCCTCGGCCCGGCGTTCCTTGGCGAATTCGACGATCAAGATGCCGTTCTTGGCCGCGAGTGCGATCAGCACCACGAGGCCGACCTGGGCGTAGAGGTCGAGCACGAGGCCGCCCAGGATGATGCCGATGAAGGCCCCGAAGATGCCGACCGTGACCGAGAGCAGCACCGGGATTGGAATGATCCAGGATTCGTAGAGGCTGACCAGGAACAGATAGGCGAACAGGATGGCCAGTCCGAGCACGATCCCGGTCTGCCCGTTGGCCTGATATTCCTGGAAGGCCGTGCCGGTCCATTCGTACCCGTAGCCGTTCGGCAGCGTCTTTTCGGAGACGGCCGCCATTGCGGTCAGGGCCGAACCGGACGAAACGCCTGGCTTAGGGCTGCCCTGAATCGGAATCGCCCGGTAGTTGTTGTAGCGCGTGATCACCTGCGGCCCCTGCACCACGCGCAGCGAGGCGAGCGAGCGCAGGGGCACTTCCTGGCCCTGCTTGTTCTTGACGTAGATCTGCCAGATCGAGGCGATCTCGCGCCGATCCTTGGCCTCGCCCTCGAGATTGACCTGCCAGGTGCGGCCGTAGAGGTTGAAGTTGTTGATGTAATTGCCGCCGAGCGACGACTGCAGCACGTTGAACACGTCGCCGATGTTGACGCCGAGCGCGCTCGCCTTCTCGCGATCGATATCGAGGTAGAGCGAGGGGTTCGAGGCCGTGAAGGTCGTGAACACCCGGGCGAGCGCCGGATCGGCGTTGGCGGCCGCGATCAGGCCCTGGGCGACTCCGCCCATGACCGTGGGGTCCTGGCCTTCCAGTGCCTCGAGGTCATATTCGAAGCCGCCGCTGGTCGACAGGCCGATGATGGGTGGCAGGTTGAACGCGATGACATTGCCGGTGCGAATCTGCTGGGCGGCGCCGAACACCTTGCCGATCATCGCCTGGGCTGAATCGGCCGCCGCGGTCCGGTCGCCGAAGGGCTTGAGCTTTATCACCATGAACGCCGCGTTGGGCTCCCTGGCGCTGTCGAGAATCGAAAAGCCGATCACCGCGAACGTATCGGAGACCGCAGGCATCTTGAGCAGCAGGTCCTCCATGGCTTTGACGGTCTCGCTGGTGCGCGACAGAGAGGCGCCGTCGGGCAGTTGGATCGAGACGAAGAAGGCCCCCTGATCCTCCTCGGGCAGAAACCCGGTCGGGGTGCGGGCCGCCGCGAAATAGACCGCGACCCCGAACCCGGCGATGACGAACAAGCTCAACGCGCTGATCCGCACCAGCCGCTTGACCACAGCCGCATAGCCGTCGCGTGTCTTGTCGATGCCCTTGAGCACCTTCCCCATGATGCCGCGCTTATGCCCGCCCGGCCGCAGGAAGATGCCGCAGAGCGCCGGCGACAGCGTGAGAGCATTGACGGCGGAGATCAGCATGGCGACGCTGATGGTCACGGCGCATTGCCGGAACAGCGAGCCTGTCAGGCCGGGAATGAACGCCAGCGGGACGAACACCGACAGCAGCACGAGCGTGATGGCAATGATCGGCGCCGTTATCTCGGCCATCGCCTTCTTGGTGGCGTCGCCAGGCGAGAGATGCGGCTCCTCCTCCATTACCCGTTCGACGTTTTCCACCACCACGATGGCATCGTCGACCACGATGCCGATCGCCAGCACCAGGGCGAGCAGCGAGACAGTATTGGCCGAGAAGCCCAGGATCAGCAGCACTGCGAAGGTGCCGATAAGGCTCACCGGCACCGCCACGGCCGGGATGATGGTGGCTCTCAGATTTCCGAGGAACAGGAACACCACGATCACGACGAGCACGAAGGCTTCGCCCAGCGTCTTCAAAACCTCGGTGATCGTATCGTTCACGAAGGTGGTCGAATCGTAGACGATCTTCGATTTGAGACCCTCGGGAAAGCGCTTGCCCACCTTGGCCAGCGTCGCGTTGACAGCGGCAGCGGTCTGCACCGCATTGGCGCCCGGCGCCAGATAGATGCCCAGCGCGACCGCGGGCTTGCCGTCGAGCCGGCTCACCGTATCGGAGTTCTGCGCCCCCATCTCGACACGCGCCACGTCTCTCACGCGCAGCAGCGAGCCATCCGGACTGGCCCGAACCACGATATTGCCGAACTCGTCGGGCGTGGTCAGGCGCCCTTTGGTCTGGACATTGAACTGGAACTGCTGATCGGGATCGATGGGCTGCGCGCCGATGCGGCCGACCGGGGCCTGCACGTTCTGCGACTGGATCGCGCTGACGATTTCCGATGGCGCCATGCCGAGGTTGTTGAGGCGCTGGACGTCGAACCAGATGCGCATCGAGTAGTTGAGCTTGCCGAACAGCGACGCCTGACCGACCCCGGCAGTCCGGCTGATCTCGTCCAGCACGTTGATCAGGGCGTAGTTGGTGATGAACAGCGGGTCCTGCTGGCCGTTGTCGCTGTAGAACATCATGAATTGCAGTACGGCGGACGAGCGCTTCTGCACCGTCAGGCCCTGGAGCTGCACTTCGGACGGCAGTTGCGACAGCGCCGTCTGCACCCGATTGTTGACGTTGACCGTATCGATGTCGGGGTTGGAGCCGAGCGCGAACGACACGGTGAGATTGTAGCTGCCGTCGTTGCCGCTCGACGACTTCATGTAGAGCATCTGGTCGACGCCCACGATCTGGGCCTCGAGCGGCTGGGCGACGGCGGATTCCACGACCTGGGCCGAGGCGCCCGGATAGGTCGCCGCGACCTGCACCTGAGGCGGCACGATGTCCGGGAACTGGGCGACCGGGATCCTGGTCAGCGACAACAGGCCCGCGATGGTCACCACGATGGCAATGACGACCGCGAGGCGAGGCCGATCGACGAAGACGGAAGAGATCATGCCGGCTCGCGGCCCAGAAGACGGGTCACGTCATGGCCAGCGGGCCGCCGAGGCCGGATGGGGATCATGGCTGGCCTTTCGTGGCCGCGGCGCCAGCGGGAGGGGCGGCGGGCGCCGGCGCGACGGGCTGGCCCGGTCGCACGCGCTGCAAGCCGTCCACCACTATGGTCTGTCCCTCCTGCAGCCCTGTGAGGATCGAGGCCTCCGTAGGGGTCGACTGGCCCATCTTGATGTTCTGGCGGTTAGCCTTGTTGTCGTCGCCGACGACATAAACGTAATCGCCGCTCTGGTCGGTCAACACGGCCGCGCGCGGGATGGCCAAGAGTTGCACCGGCTGGACACCTTCGAGCAGGATGGTCACGAACTCGCCGTCCACCAGTTCGCGCACGGTGGCGGCGACGTTCTGGTCAGGCAGCGGCGGGTTCGGTATCGTGCCCCGAAGCGTGAGCGTATCGGTGTTCGACGCGATGCTGTTGTCGGAGAAGTTCAGCTTGCCGGTCTGCCCGTAGGTGCGACCGTCCGGCAGAACGACCTTGATCTGAACGGCCCCATAGCCGCCCTTGTTGATGTAGCGCTGCCGCAGCTCGATCGCACTTCGCACCGAGATGGGAAACACCACATACATCGGGTCCTGGCCCACCACCGTGGCCAAAACCCCGCTTCCGGGCCCGACCACGTTGCCGGCTGTGACATTGGTGCGCCCGATCTTGCCGTCGATCGGGGCGGTGATGGCCGTGTAGCCGAGGTTGATTTGCGAGGTGCGAAGGTTGGCCTGGGCGCTGAGAAGCTGGCCCGCCAGATTGCCCTGGTTGGCTTTTGCGGCATCCAGGGTCGATTGCTGGCCGGCAGGCGTGTTCAAGAGGGTCTGGGCGCGTTGCAGGGTCAGGTTGGCATTCAACAATTGGGCCTGGATGGTTCCCACGACGCCCTGCTTGGCTTCCACGTCGGCTTCGAAGGGCGGCTTCTCCAAACGGTAGAGGACGTCGCCCTTCTTGACTTCCGCGCCCTCGGTAAAGACCACCTGATCGAGATAGGCGGTGACCCGGGCCACGACGTCGACCCTCGCCGCAGTCTGGATACGGCCGAT
The DNA here is from genome assembly GCA_963851175.1 of uncultured Alphaproteobacteria bacterium. Lineage (GTDB taxonomy): Bacteria > Pseudomonadota > Alphaproteobacteria > Rhizobiales > Beijerinckiaceae > Lichenihabitans. The sequence continues at coordinate 53,300 of CAWKNU010000009.1, forward strand.
GAATTGTTCGGTTTCGGTCACCGGATGTTTGGTGACCTTGACGACCCCCACGGCCGGGGGCGCATTGGCAGGGCTCTGGGCGAGCGCGAGGGAACTCAAGCAGGTGCCTGCCGCGACCAAACCGATCCAAGCGCCGAACTTCAAGCGTCGCATAAATCCCCCAACGAGACCGCTACGGCTTGCGCGCGGCGATCCCGCGTGCGGCGGCTGAAGCAGAGCATCCTTTTGAGCAGGTTGTCCTTGCCGCGGAGGAGCCCAACCCGGCCCTTGCCTCCGAGATCGTTGCTCGCCGAAGGAACGCGACGGCCGAGCCTGCACCCGTTGCACGCAGACCTAACGTTCCCGCGGGCAGCAATCAAGCCGAGTGCAGCGTCCAATCTGGTTCAGCCGGTTGGCCTGGGCCTCACACCCAGAACGGCGTCGCACCCAAGAACTTGTGCAGCTTGCGGTCCAGCTTGCGGATCGCCTTCCCGCGGCGATCGTCGTTCCACCGCAGGAGGGCGGCAACTGCGGGGGCGAATTCCGGCCGTTCAGGCGGCGCAACCTCGAACGCTCGCTCGACCGTGACAGCAGCATCGTTGATGTCGCCCAGCACCGCCAGGATATCCTTGATGGACTTGAGATAGTGACCGACGCGCTTGTGCTTGAACAGCGGTTCGACGTCCTCGACGCCATAGCGCAGCTTCTTGAGCGCCTTGCGCAAATCGTGAAGGGCGTGGGCCGCGTGCCCGTCGAGATGCCTGGCACGCTTGCGAACCCGCTTCTCCAGCCGAGTCAGAAGCTGTGGCAGCAGGTCGCGGAGCAGTGCGTCCGGCTCCGCTTCGTGCAGCCAGCCCGCATCCGCCGTCCAGGCCCCGAGCCCTAGGATAAGCCCGGTGAGCCGCGGTGACTCCACCGCATCGCCGACCCGGGCGTGCGCCTCGGCCGACAGCGCCTCGGCTGGACCTCGCAGAAGCCCTAGGCCTGCCGGCTCCATGCTGGCTTCGGCCTTGGGCAGCGTTTCGGTGAGGAAAACGTCCCAGTCCCGGCCCGCACCGAGCACACGGCCAAATTCGCGCAGCACGGCGTTGAACCGTTGGGCGGCGGCCCGGTCGAGATAGGGCGCGAAGAGCACCAGCAACGTGCGCAGCTTGCGGATCGCCGCCCGCATACGGTGTACCGCCTCGACGTTGCGACTGGCCGCCCCGGGAATCTCGGCCGCCAGTTCTCGGACCGCCGTGTTGATCAGCAGCGGGACCGCTTCCCCGATCGTCACTTTCCGATCGAGGTCGAGGTCTTCGGTGCGGCGCTTGGGCGCGGCTTCGCTGGAAACGAGCCGATAGCCGCGCTCGGCTTTGCTCTGCGGGCCGTAGCGGAGGCCCGCCCGCTCGGCGAGCTCGATCGCCAATTCGAACAGGGGCGCCGGGGAGCCTGCCTTGAGTTCGAGTTCCACCTCGAAGATAGGCGCGCGGCGGCTGTCCGCCTCGACGCTTCCCTGGTCGATCACCGCCTCAACCTCGGTTCCCTGGCCAAGAGCCAGTTGCCAGGCCGTGCGCTCGATCTCGGTCTTGAACACAGGCCCGACCCGTTCCGCTGCCTCCCGCACGAAGGCGGCCTCCTCGGGCAAGGCGTTCAGCTTGGCAAGATCCGGGCTCGCGGAGGCGACGTCCCATTCCCATTCACCGCGCGCTCCGATCGTGGCGCCGGACGCGTCGAGCTTCACGGTCTGAACGAAGCGGGAAACCGCGTGCCGCACCCGCAAGCTGGCGCCGCGCTGGCGCAAGGTGAGATCCGGCGTATCGAAATAGGTGGTGGTTTCCTGGCGCGTCTCCGCCTGTGCAGCAGCGGCCGCGAAAGCAGGATGGCTTTCGACCGTGCTCCGCGATGCGGCATCGAGCAGCAGCTTGAGCTCAATTTCCATGAACCGATCCTGAGCCCTTCCGTTGACAGCCGTCCGTAGCCGCGAGGCGCGCCACGGACGTTGGCCGATCAGGTAGGGTTTGGCCCATAATGACGAGAATTATTCGATTTCGTCCAGGGCTGGGCGAAGGAACATGGCCCCGGCAACGGGCCTCCGGTTCCTGGCTTTCACCGCAAGCCGCTTGAGGCGCTTCGTACGAGGCTCTATCCAGGGCTGATGATCCGCGGCCTGCCTCGCCACCGAGACAGGCGCCCGACCAAGGCTGCCGATGACCGCCAACCCTTTGCTTGAACCCTGGTCGACGCCGTTCGAGGCCCCCCCGTTCAGCGCGATCAGCGCCGAACATTTCGGTCCGGCCTTCGAGAAGGCGATCGCCGCCCATGAAGCGGAGATCGCCGCCATCGCCCGGGACCCTCGCGCGCCGGACTTCGCCAACACGATCGAAGCGCTGGAGCGCGCGGGCGAGGCCTTGGGCCGCGTCAACGGCGTGTTCTGGAACCTGACCGCGGCCGACACCAACGACAGCCTGCAGGAGATCGAGCGCAACATCGCACCGGTCCTGGCGCGGCATCATCAGGCCATCATGCTCGATGCAGGGCTGTTCGCCCGCATCGATGCGCTGTTCGGCAAGCGTGACGATTTCGCGTTGAGCGACGAACAGCGGCGTGTGCTCGAACTGACCCACAAGGATTTCGTGCGCAGCGGCGCGACCCTCGACCCGGTCGGCCGCGCGCGGCTCTCCGCCATCATGGAACGCCTTGCGGTGCTTGGCACCACGTTCAGCCAGAACGTTCTCGCGGACGAGAAATCCTTTCTTCTGGTGCTCGAGGGCGAGCAGGATCTGGCCGGCCTGCCGCCCTCCTTGCGCGACACCGCCGCCCAGGCCGCAGCCGAGCGGGGCCTCGCCGGCAAGCACGCGATAACGCTCGGCCGGTCCCTGATCGAGCCTTTCCTCAAATATTCGAGCCGCCGCGATCTTCGCGAAAAGGCGTTCAAGGCCTGGCTGACGCGGGGCGAGAATCCGGGCCCGCACGACAACCGGTCGGTCGTGGCCGAGACGATCGCGCTGCGAGCCGAGCGGGCGGCCCTGCTCGGATATCCAAGCTTCGCCGATTACAAGCTCGACGATACGATGGCCAAGACGCCGGCCGCGGCCCGCGACCTGCTCGAACGCGTGTGGCAGGCGGCCCTGGTCAAGGCCACCGCGGAGGAAGGCGAGTTGCGGGCCGAAGTGGCCCACGAAGGCGGCAACTTCGATCTCGCGCCGCATGACTGGCGCTACTATGCCGAGAAGGTCCGCAAGGCGCGCTACGATCTGGACGAGGCCGAGATCAAGCCTTATTTCGTGCTCGCCGACATCATTTCGGCGGCCTTCGACACGGCCAGCCGGCTGTTCGGGATCACGTTCACGGAACGGCACGATGTCCCGGTCTACCACCCGGATGTGCGGGCCTTCGAGGTCCGCGACCGCGACGGGCGACATCTGGCGCTGTTCCTCGGCGACTATTACGCCCGCCCCTCGAAACGCTCGGGCGCGTGGAACAGCGGTTTCCGCCGGCAGAGCAAGCTCGACGGCGACACACGCCCGATCGTGGTCAACGTCATGAACTTCGCCAAGGCCGGCGAGGGCGAGCCGACGCTGCTCGGCCTGGATGAGGCCCGCACCTTGTTCCACGAATTCGGGCATGCGCTGCATAGCATGCTGACCGACGTCACCTATCCGTCGATCGCCGGCACCAGCGTGGCGCGCGATTTCGTAGAGTTCCCGTCGCAGCTCTACGAGCACTGGCTGATGCGGCCCGAAGTGCTCGAGCGGTTCGCCCGGCACGCCGTCTCGCGCGAGCCCATGCCGAAGGCGCTGCTCGACAAGATCGAGGCGGCGCGGAACTTCAACCAGGGTTTCGCCGCGCTGGAATATTGCTCCTCGGCGCTCGTCGATCTCGAATTCCACACGCTTTCGCCCGCTGCGGCCCGGGCCGTAGACCCGATCGCCTTCGAGCGGGAAGTTCTCGAGCGGATCGGCTTGCCGCGCCCCATCGTCATGCGCCACCGCACCCCGCATTTCGCCCACGTGTTCTCGGGCGACGGCTATTCGGCGGGCTATTATTCCTATCTCTGGTCCGAGATGCTGGACGCCGATGGATTCGGAGCCTTCGAGGAGGCTGGTGTCTTCGATCAGGGTGTGGCCGAGCGGCTGCGCGAGCATGTGCTGGCGGCCGGCGACCGGCAGCCGCCCGAACAGGCCTATATGGCGTTCCGCGGCCGGATGCCGAAGGTCGACACGCTGCTCGATAAACGCGGCCTGGCCTGAGCGACACGATGGCCTGGTCACCGCAGCAGGACGCTGCCCTCAAGGCCGTCGCGGCCTGGCTGAAGCGAGGCGAGCCGCAGGTGTTCCGCCTGTTCGGTTTCGCTGGCACGGGCAAGACCACCCTGGCCAAGCAGATCGCCGAGGACGCATCCGGCGAGGTCGCGTTCGGGGCCTATACGGGCAAGGCCGCGCTCGTGCTGCGCTCGAAGGGCTGCCGAGGCGCCTCGACCATCCATAGTCTGATCTATCGCTCCCGCGGCGAGGACGACGACGACACGCCTTCGTTCGTGCTCAATCGGAAAAGCGCAGCCGCCGACGCCGACCTCATCATCATCGACGAATGCTCGATGGTCGACGAGGAACTCGGTCGCGACCTCTTGTCCTTCGGCACCCCGGTTCTGGTTCTGGGCGACACCGCCCAGCTTCCGCCCGTGAAGGGCGGCGGCTTCTTCACCGACGCTGAACCCGACGCCATGCTGACCGAGGTGCATCGGCAGGCCGCCGACAACCCCATCATCCACCTTTCCATGCTGGTGCGCGACGGCAAGCGCCTGTCGCTCGGCCAGTACGGCGAAAGCAAGGTGATCCGCCGTGCCGACATAGGCGCCGGCATCGTGATCCAATCGGACCAGGTGCTGGTCGGCATCAACAAGACGCGGCGGGCCTACAATGCGCGCATGCGTGAACTCCTGGGCCATGGAGCCGGACGACCGCAGGTCGGCGAAAAGCTGGTATGCCTGCGCAATGACAAGAAGAAAGGCCTGCTGAACGGCGGAACATGGACCGTGCAGACGGTCCACGCCGACCGGGGCGCCAAGCTTTCCATGAGCGTCAAGCCGGAAGAGGAGCCGGACCGCAAGGCCGTCCGGGTCGGCGTCCTGCCGGCCTTCTTCGAAGGGCGCGACGATGAGTTGCCGCCGGCGGCGCGGCGCGATTCCGACCAGTTCGATTACGGCTACGCCTTGACGGTGCACAAGGCCCAGGGGTCGCAGTGGGACGACGTGGTGCTATTCGACGAGAGCTTCGCGTTTCGGGAACACCGCGACCGGTGGCTCTATACCGCGCTGACCCGTGCGGCGGAACGGATCACGATCGTGGTTTGATGCCAGAACCGGAGTGCTTGCGAAGCCCGCATGCCGAACGCCATTGTGAAACTTTAAGGCAACAATGGATGAAGCATTTTTACCTCGTTGGCCGATCCGGCCTGTTTGCCTCAAGCTGCGCCTTGACCATTGTCGAATGTGGTGAAATGTTGGGACGCCGTTCGAGAAGAGCTTCGGCTTCCGATGGAGCGCGACACGATCCGCAGCCTTTGGATCCATGGCGAGGCGGCGTCAAGCTTTGGTGGTTTAACCTGGGGACGACATTTAACGGCAAAAGTTGGGCGGTCGGCGCCAAAGTGCAACCAAAAGCTTGGCCGCACGTTTGACGCCAATGCGAGCGCTAAATCTGACCTGCCGTTTTGCGCGAGGGGCGATCGACGAAGCAAGGCGCGTAGCACTTTGAATATGCACCCACGACAGGAGAACATGATGAAGTACTTGAAGACAGCCGCAATTGTGCCGATCGTTGCACTTGCTGGATTCGTCGGCGGCATCGCATCCGCATCGGCTCAGGATGCCACGATGATGCGCCGGGTAGACAAGACCCACCTGAGCAAGCGTTATCACGAAACCATGGTTCGCCGCCCCCTGACGGTTCGTCGCCGGGTCGCCGCTCCGGTCGTCGCCGCCGCCGCCACGGGGGCAGCCGTCGCCGCCCCAGTGGCAGCCGCCAGCACCATCGTCAGCTTGCCTTTCCAGGTTCTCGGCGGCGCATTTCCGGGCGGGGCCGGCCCGCGTAAGGGTGGCGTGACCGCCGTGCGCTACGTCAACGCAGGCGCCGAAACCGACAAGATCGACGAGGGCTGGGCTCAGCCGGTTCCGGTCGACCGGTCCGGCCCGATCTATGTTGTCGAGAACGGCGACCCGACGATCTCGCCGCTGGTCTTCATCGGCGCGCCGATCGCGGCCGCCGGCAGCATCGCACAGCTGCCGTTCCGCATCCTCGGCGCCCCGCCGGCTCCCGGCACGTTCTAAGATCGATCGAGACACGCAGGACGGTCCCTGGGGGCCGCCTGCATTCTCCAGCTCTTCCATTAAATGCCGCCCTTCGGGGCGGCATTTTTGCTTTGCGGCTGGCTAGCCAAGCCCTGCCGAGGCCGGGCTCCATGCGCCCGATGCGGAGCCGCCCTGCAACCCCGACCTTTACTGGCGTTTTGTCCCCAAATCTGGCATCCAGCGAGTTCCTAGGGAGCCTTGAGCGGCTCTGCAGCGAGGAGCCGCGTGGGTCGGTCGGGTGGTCGGATGGATTATCGCCAAGTCTTCGGTGAGGCCCTCGGGCGTTTGCGGGACGAACGACGCTACAGGGTTTTTGCCGACCTCGAGCGCGACGCGGCCCGGTTCCCCCACGCGACCTGGCGCCGCGACGGGCGCGCCGTCGATGTGCTGATCTGGTGTTCCAACGACTACCTTGGCATGGGGCGCCATCCCCGGGTGATCGAGGCGATGCGCGACGCTGTGGCGCGCCATGGAGCAGGCGCGGGAGGCACCCGGAACATCTCCGGCAACAGCCATCCGGTCGTCCAGCTCGAGGCGGAACTCGCCGATCTGCACGGCAAGCAGGCCGCCCTGGCCTTTACGTCCGGGTGGATCTCGAACCTCGCCGCGATCTCCACGCTTGGCAGCCTTTTGCCCCAGGGCCTGATCCTCTCCGATGCCTGGAACCACAATTCCATGATCGAGGGCATCAAGCGCTCGGGCTGCGAAAAGCAGATTTTTCGGCACAACGACCTCAACCATCTCGAGGCGTTGCTGAAGGCGGCGGGGCCGGACCGGCCCAAGATGATCGTCTTCGAGAGCCTCTACTCGATGGACGGTGACATTGCTCCGCTGGCGGGCATCATCGAACTCGCCAAACGCTACGGCGCTTTGACCTATTGCGACGAAGTGCATGCGGTGGGTCTGTACGGAGCCCGCGGTGGCGGCATTGCCGAGCGGGAAGGGTTGATGCACGAGATCGACGTGATCGAAGGCACGCTCGCGAAGGGTTTCGGGTCGCTGGGCGGCTATATCGCGGCGGACGAAGTCTTGATCGATGTCGTACGCAGCTATGCACCATCCTTCATCTTCACGACGGCCTTGCCCCCTGCGGTTGCTGCGGCTGCAAGGGCGGCGATCAGCCATCTCAAGGTCTCTGGCCAGGAGCGAGCGCTGCATCGCGCCCGCGTCGCCCGCACAAAATCATCCCTGCTGGCTGCTGGTCTGCCCGTGATGCCGAACGAATCCCACATCGTTCCGATTTTCGTGGGCGATGCGGAGGCCTGCAAAGCCGCCAGCGACATGTTGCTGGAGCGGCACCGGATCTACATCCAGCCGATCAATTACCCGACCGTGGCGCGCGGCACGGAGCGGCTTCGGATTACCCCCACGCCGTTTCATAGCGAAGCCGACATCGCGGAGCTGACGCAAGCTCTGGTGAACGTCTGGCAACGGCTGGGCCTGCCGAGGACGGCGCAGTACGCCGCCATCGCGGCCGAATAGGTCGTTAAGCGGTTCCGCCTTGCGAGAACCGCTCCGACCCAAGAAAGCGCAAGCGGGCCGTAACCCTAACGGTCGCCCGAGCCGCCCAGCCAATTGCCGAGCCGGCGGACCACCTCCACCATATCGTTCCGATTGCGCGCGAAGCACAGGCGCACGAATGTCTCGCCCGCGCTGCCGAATGCCGCGCCGGGGGCAACGCCGATCCCGGCCTGGTCGACGAGCTGCATGGCAAGCGCCCGGCTGTCGGCCACGTCGTCGAGCCTGCAGAAGAGATAGAACGCACCCTCCGGCCGGGCAAAGCTGATCCGTGGGTTGCGCCCGAGAACGTCGCAAAGAAGGTCGCGGTTTTCGCGCGCTCGGCCGATCTGCAGCGCAACGGTGTCCTCGCCCTGCTCCAGGGCCACCATGGCCCCGCGCTGGAACGGCACCGGCACGCCCGACGTCGAATATTGCACCAGGTTCTCGATGATCGGCCCAAGCTCGGGCGGCGCTTCGAGCCATCCGATGCGCCAGCCCGTCATGGCCCAGTTCTTGGAGAACGTCTGCACGAAGAGCACGCGATCGGACGCCGCCATCGCGTCGTGGAAGGAAGGCGCTCGCTCTCCCTGATAAACGAAGCGCCCGTAGATCTCATCGGCTATGATCCAAAGATCGTGGCGCCGCGCGAGGGCCAGCAACGCCTCGATATCCTGATGGGTGGCGATCCAGCCGGTCGGATTGGAGGGCGAGTTGACCACGATGGCCCGGGTGCGTGGCGTTATCGAGCGTGCGATCAGGTCGAGGTCGAGGCTCCAGCGCGCCTCGGCACCCATCCCCTCGAACCGCATGGGAAGATCGATCACGCTCGCGCCGGCCGCGATGATGGCGCCGAAAAAATTGGGCCAGGCCGGGGTCGGCACCAGAACCTCGTCACCCGACCCGGCCACGATCCTGATGGCGATCTGCAGCGCGTGCATGCCACCTGTCGTGACGAAAAACCGCTCGGGCGAGAAGGGAACGAAGCCGTCCGCGAAGGGACTGCCGTAGGCCCGGGCCATATAGTTCGCGATGGCTCGGCGGAGTTCGGGAATGCCGCGCTGATAGGTATAGAAGGTCTCGCCGGCAGCGAAGGACTTGGCCGCCGTTTCCGAGATGTAGGAGGGGGTCGGCATGTCCCCCTCCCCGACCCACAGCGGGATCAGACCCTGGCGGTTGCGCCCATAGTTGAAGACTTCAACGATGCCGCTTTCCGGCAGGGTCAGGACCTCGGACCGCAAACCACGCAGGAAATCCTGAGCCGCAAGGGTGGACTCGACCGGCTCGAGCATCGCCCGAGCTTGAACAAAAGCCATAAGTGTACCTTCGCGGTGTCAGCTGCGGCCCTGCGCCAGCAGATCCCGGATTTCGGCCAGGAGAACCTCTTGCCGGGATGGTGCGACGATGACCTGTGGTTCGGCGGCCATTCGGTCGCGCAAGAGCTTGATCAGCCTGAAGATGGCGAACAGGGCGGCAGCCACGATCAGGAAGTTGACCACATAGGTCAGGAAACTTCCCCAGGCCAGCACCGCACCCTGCTTTTGTGCATCGGCCAAGTTGGTCGCCGTAACATTTTTGGTCAGCGGCGTGAAGTAGTTCGAAAAGTCGGCGCTGCCGACCATGCCGATGATCGGCATGATGATGTCCTTGACCAGGCTGTCGACGATCTTTCCGAACGCCGCGCCGATGATCACCGCAAACGCGAGATCGATCACATTGCCCTTCAGGGCGAAGTCGCGGAACTGCTTCAGTTCCTTGCCGAACGATGGGACCTGGGCCGCCATAGCATTCTCCCCCCGTGTCTGGGTGACACCGGAGACAGCATAGCGCGATCTCTGAAAAGCAAATACCCCGGGACTTGATCGAGCCCGGGGTATCTGGATCGGTGATGGGGTGTTTAGAAGGCTTTGCGGATCGACAGGCGGGCCCGAATATCGTCCGGGTCGGACGGCAGCGCAACCTTCGTGCCCGAGGCATTAGTTGCGGCCGTGGCCAAGCTGGCTGCCCCGAACAGATGCATGTTGCTGTAGAGCACTTCCCCGCCGATGATCATGTCCTTCACGGGCGTCCACACAAGGTTGCCGCCGATCTGGTAGATGTTGGCGTTGTCAGCTCCCGAGGTCAGCAGCTGCGCCGCATAGGGATTGCGGATCTGCACATAGTCGCCGAACACCGAGCTGTACCAATCCGGCGCCCAATAGTGCTGCAAGGCCGCATAGCCGCCGTAACCGCGGTTCAACCCGATCGAGCCGCCCGGCAAAATGAAAGCGTCGTTGACCGGTACGCCGATATTCAGGTCGTTCGAATAGATGCCCGACAGGCCGTTGTCGTAGTTGATGGAGTTGATGTAGTCCATGGCGCCACTTTCGTAGGTGCCCTGGATGGTGAAATTGTCGCCCTTGGCCAGCATCGGGAGCAGGATCTTGACGCCCGCGATCGCTGCAAAGCCATCGGCCCGTCCCGGATTGACGGTGGAGCCGTTCGGCAGCACGACCGCCAGCGACGAGACCTCGTGATAGGCGGCCGCCAATTGGGCCGAACCCCAACCCTGATCGATGCGGAGATTGCCGACGATATCCGGAATGGATTCGCCCGCATAAGCCAGGTAGCCGGCCTTGGTGTCTGTCGGGTTCAGGTTGCTCTGCAGGAAGCCGTTGTCGGCGATAATCCGCTCGTTGCGGTCCTCGACCGAAATCGTCGCCGAGAAGCCGCCGCCGAATGTGGCCGTATAGGCAAACATTTCGGTCGGCTGGTTCGAATTGGCCATCGTGTTCGTGAGCAGTTCGCGGCTCTGCGCATCGAAGTCGAAGAAGGACTGTGCACGGCCCGCCGTGATGCCGGCGAACTGGATGAAGCCCTTGTCGATCAGGGACTGCGGATTGGAATTGCCCTGGAAGAAGCTGGTCTTCTGGCTGAAAGTGGCGCCCGCGGGCGTGAAGCTGCCGCCGCCGAAGGGACCGGACTGGGTCGACTGCGTGGTCACGCGATACGAGATGTAGGTGCGGATCGTGCCGTAGGCGGTCTGCGTGCGCGCATCGGCGTTGATGTAGGCGCGCGCCCTGAACACGTTGTAGTCGCGGGCGTAGGTCGTGCCGGAGAGGTTACGGGCGAAGGCGTAGGCGTTGTCGTACGGAGCATCGCCCCGAATCGTGGCTTCGGCACGCACCGCGCCATTGAACCGCAGGCACGTATCGGTCCCTGGGATGTAGAAGAACCCGGCTCCGCGCGTGTCGCACACGCGGACATATTCGACCGGGGCAGACTTGAACGCCGGCAAATCGGCTGCACTTGCCGCTCCAATAGTCGCTAGCAACGCGGCGCCGGAGAGAATGTAATTCTTGTAGGACTTCATAGCCTTTTTCCCCGCCCGAGGCGCCTCATAATTGCGTAATCTTGGTAGAAGGCAAATGTAACAGGTTTGTGAAGCTCTATAGCGGCCTGCTAAGGTCCTGATCCTATATCGGGTGCGTGGCGCAGAAGACACACCGACCATCTCGATCCGTCACGGCGCCTGTCACCGAAGTAAATATAATCTATGTTTTTACGTCACTATCAATAGGATGGAACGCCACAATGCCGACGGTTTTAACGGTGTGGTTTTCCAGGCACACCAGAGTGCCTCCCTGGTAGCCCCCGGAACCGCTGTAGAAGGGCGCCTGTGGGCCAGTATTCCGGAAGCTGCTCCACCCTGGGGGTGGCGATTGCTGCCCGATTGTGCTGACCGCGCTGCTCGCCGTCGGAGTGCCGAACGGCCTGCTCGGGTGAGGCTGGCTGCCGGGCTTGCGCCCCCGCGGATGCGGCCCGTACTTGACAATCCCGCTGTGGGACCCCCAACCCGCGTGAAGCGCCTGCGGGCGCGGCTCGGCCACCCAGATGTCGCATGAAGATTTCGCCCAAGCTGCTCTTCGTCGTCACCGAAGACTGGTTTTTCGTCTCGCACTTTCTGTCGGCAGCGATCGCGGCACGCCAGGCGGGCTTCTCGGTGAGCGTCGCGACCCGCGTCCGCACGCCCGCGCTGGCGCAAAAGATCGAGGACGCGGGCATCCGGGTCATCCCGTCCCGGCATGAGCGCGGCCACTTCGGCCCCCTGGCGCTGCTCGGCCATGTGAGAGGTTTCGCAAAACTGTTTCGCGCCGAGCGGCCGGACATCGTTCACCTCGTTTCGGTTCGCCTCATCGTCCTCGCCGGGCTCGGCGCGATCCTGGCCGGCGTCCGTCGCCGCGTGCAGGCCGTGACCGGGTTGGGCCTGATCGGCGCTAGCCGGAGCGCCAAGGCCGGGCTGATCCGGAATGTTCTCGGGCTGGTGCTGCGTGGGCCGCTCGGCGGAAGGCGGGTGCGCTACGTGTTCGAGAACCGCGAAGATCCCGTGTCGCTCGGCATGAACCCCGATTGGTCCAACGTCACAGTGGTGGGTGGCGCGGGGATCGATCCGACCCGGGAAACGGCCCTGCCCATGCCGCCGCAGCCGCCGCTCCGGGTCGCGGTGGTGGCCCGCATGGTGCGCTCGAAGGGCGTCGACCTCGCGGTCGAGGCCGTGCGCCAGGCCCGTGCCGAGGGCGCCGACGTGGAATTGTCGCTCTGCGGTGCGCCTGATCCGGAAAACCCGCGGTCCATCGCGCCCGAAACCCTGCTGGCCTGGTCGGCGGAGCCCGGCGTCAGCTGGCTGGGCCAGGTTGCCGATGTCCGGGCGATCTGGCGCGACCATCACGTCGTGTGCGTGCCCTCGCGCGGCGGCGAGGGCCTGCCGCGGTCGCTGCTTGAAGGCGCTGCCGCGGGACGCGCCGTGGTGACGACCCGCACCCCTGGCTGCGCCACCTTTGCGCGCGACGGCATTGAAGGATTCGTGGTGCCGCCCGAAAATTCCAAAGCGCTGGCCGAGGCCTTCATGGCGCTTGCGGCCGATCCGGCCGCCGTCGCGCGCTTCGGCCAAGCGGCCCGGGCCCGTGTTCTCGACGGCTTCACGGCCGAGGGCGTGGCGACGAGCTTCGTCGCGCTCTACCGCGAGCTGATGGGCCCGTGAGCGCGCCAGCATTCGACCATTCCGGCTTCATCCGGGCGCACACCCGGCTCCTGCCGGTCCCGCACGCACCCGAGATCCGCCTTCATCTGGCGGATGAAGCCACGGCGCTCTGGGAGAAGACCGAAGCCGAACTCGAGGCGATCGGCTTGCCGCCGCCTTTCTGGGCTTTTGCCTGGGCGGGAGGCCAGGCGTTGGCGCGCTACCTCCTCGACCATCCGGAACTCGTGCGCGGAGCGCGGGTGCTCGATTTCGCCTCCGGCTCTGGCCTTGTGGCAATCGCGGCCGCGCGGGCCGGTGCGGCACGGGTCGAGGCCAACGATATCGATGCCTTCGCGCTGGCCGCGATCCCTCTCAATGCGCAAGCCAATTCGGTGACGCTCGAAGCCATCGCCGGGGACCGCATCGACCACGACGAGGGCTGGAATGTCGTCCTGGCCGCCGACATCTTCTACGAGCGGGACACGGCCACGCGGGTATTGCCGTGGCTGCAGAACCTGTCCCGCCGCGGTGCGACGGTTCTGATCGGCGACCCCGGCCGGAGCTATCTCGACCGCGCCCTCGTCGAGCCTATCGCCACCTACGAGGTACCTGTCACGCGCAGCCTCGAGGATGCCGACATCAAGCAGACCAGCGTGTGGACGCTGCGGCAGGGGTGCTGAACCGCCTCACGTAAGGCCCGGGCTCGGCGTTCAGGCGGCCGTCCAGCCGCCGTCCATAGACAGGTTGGCGCCAGTGATCTGTGCCGCCGCATCGGAGCAGAGATAGACGGCCAGCGCTGCCACCTGCTCGACCGTGACGAATTGCTTGGTGGGCTGGGCCGCCAAGACCACGTCGTTGATGACCTGCTCGCGGCTCAGGCCACGGGCCTGCATGGTGTCGGGGATCTGCTTTTCCACCAACGGCGTCCATACATAGCCCGGCGAGATGCAATTCGCCGTGACCCCGAACGTGGCGAGCTCCAGCGCCACCGTCTTGGTCAGGCCCGCGATCCCGTGCTTGGCCGCCACATAGGCGGCCTTGAAGGGCGAGGCCACGAGCGAGTGCGCCGAGGCGGTGTTGATGATCCGCCCCCAGTGCCGTGCCTTCATGCCCGGAGTTGCGGCCCGAATGGTATGGAATGCCGAAGACAGGTTGATGGCGATGATTGCATCCCAGGCTTCGGGCGGAAAATCCTCGATCGGCGAGACCCGTTGGATACCGGCATTGTTGACCAGCACGTCGATGCTCCCGAGCTTCCGCTCGGCGTCCTGGACCATGGCGGCGATCTCGGCAGGCCTGCTCATGTCGGCGGGCGAATGAAGACAGCGTACGCCGAACTCGCTCTCGATGGCGCTGCGTTCCGCCTCGATAGCGGCGGGCTCGCCGAACCCGTTCAGCATGATGCCGGCGCCCTCCTTGGCGAGCGCCCGGGCGATCGCGAGACCGATACCGCTCGTCGAGCCGGTCACGAGGGCATTGCGCGACGAAAGGATCATGGAAAACTCCGGAGGTGCGGGGCGATGCGTCCCGGTACCTACACCAGGGCGGCACAGGACCGCTATGCGGCCGAACCGATCACGACGCGCTCGATCCCGGCAAGGTCGTGCGCCGTGGCTGTTGATCCGAGGCCGGCCGCTTGCAGAAGCGCTGCGACATCCCTGGCCTGCCCGACCCCGACCTCGAGCAGAACATGGCCGGCCCCTGCAAGAAGGCTCGGTGCTTGCGCGCAGATGGCCCGATAGGCCGCGAGCCCGTCCGGTCCTCCGTCGAGCGCGCGGGCGGGATCGTGCGCCCGAACCTCGGGATCGAGCCCGGCGATGGCGGCGGTTTCGATATAGGGCGGATTGGACAGAACGAGGTCGAAACTGTGCTGGCCGAGACTGCCGGCCCAGTCGCCCTGGAGCACCAGGCTGCGGCCCCCGAGCCCGTGACGATCGAGATTGCGGCGCGCCACCGCACAGGCTTCTGCGGAGGCATCGACAGCCCATCCGCGTGCGGCGGGCAGTTCCGACAGGAGAGCACACAGGATCGCACCCGACCCCGTGCCGAGATCGAGGATGCGCCAGGGTCGTGCTGTGTTCGATCCGACGATGCGGAGAGCCGCCCCGATCAATGTTTCCGTGTCTGGGCGCGGATCGAGGACATCGGGCGTGATCTCGAGATCGAGGCCCCAGAACTCGCGCCGCCCCAGAATGCGCCACACGGGCTCGCGCCCGAGCCGCCGGGCGATGAAGCCCTCGAACAAGGCCGCCGCGGCCCCGAGCGACTGGTCGGGGTCGCGCACCAGCGCGGCTCGGTCGATGCCGGCCGAAGCACAGAGCAGGATGCGCGCATCGACCAGCGGGTCGGCGATGCCGGCCTCCGCAAGCCGGCGCGTGGCCGTGCGCAGCGCCTCGGCCCGCGTTGGGGCCCGGCGCAGGCCGGCGCCGCTCAGGACGAGCCAGCCGCCCGTTCGAGCACACGGCGCAGCCGGGCCGCGAAGGCCGGCGCGTCGGAGGGCATCTCGCCGTCCATGATGCGGGCTTCGTCGTAGAGCAGCCAGGCCGCATCCTCGACGACACCCTTCTGGTCGGAGGCCGCGAGTTTCTCCCCGAGGGCGGTCACCAGTCCATGGTGCGGATTGACCTCAAGCACGGGCTTGGAGCCGCCCACGCCGAGCTTGCCATGCTGGGCCAGGATGCGCTCGAGGCGGCGGTCCGGCCCGAACTCCGGCGCGATCAGGCAGGCCGGGCTTTCGGACAGACGGTCGGAGGCGCGGACATCCTCGACCACATCGGCCAAGCTCTGCTTCATGAAGGCCAGCAGGGTCGCAACCTTGGGTCCGAGATCGTCCGACTTCGGCGCTTCCGAGCCTTCGGCCAGCGGTATCGATTTAATGTCCGCGGCCCCCTGCGTCACCGACTTGAACGGCTTGCCCTCGAAGCCGACCGCGGTCGAAACCCAGAACGCGTCCACCGCGTCGGGCAGCAGCAGAACCTCGATCCCCCGGGCCCGGAAACCTTCCAGTTGCGGGCTCGCGATCAACCGCTTGGCGTCGTCGCCCAGCAGATAATAGATCGCGGTCTGGTTGGGACGCAGCGCCGCCACATAGTCCGCCAGCGTACGGCCGCCGTCGGGATGCGTCGAGGAGGCGAAGCGCGCCATCTTGAACAAGGCGTCGCGCCGCTCGGGATCTTCGTAGAGTCCCTCTTTGAGGACGGCGCCGAAGTTCTCCCAAACCTTCGCGAATTTCTTCGGCTCGCTTTCGGCAAGCTTGGTCAGCTCGCTGACGATGCGGCTTGTCACGCCCTTGCGGATCGCCGCGAAGATGGGGCTCTGCTGCACCATTTCGCGCGACACGTTCAAGGGCAGGTCCGCGGTGTCCACGACCAGCCGGACGAAGCGCAGCCAGCCCGGCAGAAGGTCGGCCTCGTCGCTGATCAGCACCCGCCTGACATAGAGCTTCGCCCGGCCCTTGCGCTGCGGATCGAACAGATCGAACGGCTTCGAGCCCGGCACGAAGGCCAGCACCGTATATTCGTGCCGCCCTTCCGCCCGCCAATGAATGGTCAGGGCCGGCTCGTCGAACTGGTTGGCAACCCCGCGATAGAATTCGGTGTAGTCCTCCGGTGTGATCTCGCTCTTCGACTTGGCCCAGAGCGCTGCGCCATCGGTGACGCGACGCGGCTCCTCGCCCGGCTTTTCGATGATGTCTATCGGCACCGGGACTGCGCCCGAA
Organism: uncultured Alphaproteobacteria bacterium; assembly: GCA_963851175.1. Classification (GTDB taxonomy): domain Bacteria; phylum Pseudomonadota; class Alphaproteobacteria; order Rhizobiales; family Beijerinckiaceae; genus Lichenihabitans. Next base: position 69,824 of record CAWKNU010000009.1, read on the forward strand.
TGTTCCTTGATGAGCGTCTCGACCCGATAGGCCTCGAGGAACTCCGAGGAGGCCTCGTTGAGGTGCAGGATCACCCGGGTGCCACGCACCGGCGCCTCGTCGAGCGACAGGGCGCTCACCTGATAGGAGCCCTTGCCGTCGCTGATCCAGCGCCAGGCCTCGTCCGAGCCGGCGCGCCGGGTTTCGACCACCACCTGGTCGGCCACCATGAAGGCCGAATAAAAGCCGATGCCGAACTGGCCTATGAGCTTGCCGCTTTCGGCCTCTGCCTCGGCGCCGAGCTTGTCGAGAAACGCCTTGGTGCCCGAGCTCGCGATCGTGCCAAGGGCAGCATCGAGGTCGCTGCGGCTCATGCCGACGCCGTCGTCCGACACGGTCATGCGCCTGGCGTCCTTGTCGAGCGCCACCTTGATCACGAAGGGCTCACCGTCCGCGGTCAGTTGCGGATTGGCAATCGCCTCATAACGCAGCTTTTCACAGGCATCCGCGGCGTTTGAGATCAGTTCTCGAAGAAAGATATCCCGCTCCGAATAGATGGAATGAACCATCAATTCGAGCAGGCGGGCAACATCCGCCTGAAAGGCGCGGGATTCCGGCGCTTGCGGGCTTTCGGGGGCTTGCGCGCTCGCCGGCGCTTGCGCGTTTGCTAGGTCAGCATCGCTCATGGTTGCGCATAACCTCGTTCGGTGAAGAGCTGTCGTCTATCAGGCCTTCGACGGGCGCGGAACCGCGCGCCTCCGCCAAGACGGCGAGGTGCCGCCGAAAGCTGCTCAGATATCGAGATGGAGGAGGCCGGATGCAAGGCGGGCCGCGTCGCAAAAAGACCGGCGGGAGCGCAAGCTCCCGGCCGGTCCAGATGATGTTCGCACCCACGAAGGGAAATAAGGTCTAGCGCACGTCCCAGGGGCTGGGGGGCTGACGAAACCGGGACAGGCTCGACCTTCGAACAACCCAACCTATATCGCGGTTCACTGCGGCGCGTTGGGGGCTGCATCGGGGCGAAACTTGGAAATCGGGTCGGCGGGGCCAATCTTAGGCTCTGTCCGCACAGGTCCGCAAAGCGCCCCTTGAAAGGCCCGGCGCTTCGCGCGAAGCTTTCCCAAGTACGGAGGCGAACATATGAGCGAAGGCGACCTGCCCGATATGCGGCGAAGCGCGGAAAGCTACGGGTCCAGTGCGGGATCGGTAGCCGCCTTTCCGCGCAAGACGATTAGCCGAGGCAATCCCGTCGAGGGGCCGGTGGTGTCGTTCGACCGGCACGAACTCCGCCATATCTTCGATCTCTACGGTCGGCGGGTCGCCGAGGGCGAATGGCGCGACTACGCGATCAGCTTCACGGCCTCCAAAGCCGTATTCAGCGTCTATCGCCGCGCGTCCGAGGTGCCCCTGTTCCGCATCGAGAAGGATCCCAGCCTGGCACTGCGCCAAGGCGCCTATGCCGTCGTGGCCGCGACCGGACTGATCCTGAAGCGCGGGCAGGATCTGAGTCGCGTCCTGCAGGCGTTGGAGAAGAAGCCCAAGCTGGTGCTCGTCTGAGTCCCGACGCGACGATTCTCTGCTCAGCGAAAATCCTCACGCCGCAGAAAAAAAGCCCCGGATCGCTCCGGGGCTCCAATCCAGTGTCGTTGTGGCGCTCGATCAGCGGCGGTCGCCGGTGAGCTGGATCAGTGCCGTGAAGATGTTGATGAAGTCGAGGTAGAGCCGAAGCGCACCGTTGACCGACTTCTTGGTCGCGAGTTCCTGCGAATCGCCCTCGAAATACATCTCCTTGATGCTCTGCGTATCCCAGGCCGTCAGGCCGGAGAAGATCAGGATCGCCAGGATCGAAAGGCCGAACTGGAAACCCGAGCTTTGCATGAAGAGGTTGACCACACTGGCAATGACCAGACCGAACAGGCCCATGACCAGGAACGAACCCATCGGGGTCAGGTCCCGCTTGGTCGTGTAGCCGTAAAGACTCAGCGCCCCGAACGCCGCCGAGGTCTCGAAAAAGGCCAGGTAGACCGACTGGCGCGTGTAGACCAGCAGGATCGACGATAGCGACAGCCCCATCACGGCCGAGAAGGCCAGGAACAGGTTGCGAGCGGAGGCGCCCGACATACGGTCGATGCGCATCGAGAAGAAGAACACGAAGGCGAGCGGGGCCAGCATCACGACGTATCGCAGCGGGCTGCCGTAGAGCGCCACCCCGAGACCGGTCAGATACATGTTGCCGAAACGCGCCGCGGCGAGATTGGGATCGGACGTGACGGCCAGCATGTTGGTGCCGAGAGCCACGAGCCCGGTCAGGGCGAGGCCCAGCACCATGTTGTTGTAGACCCCGAGCATATACGAGCGCAGGCCTTGGTCGACGGCGGCGCCGGCTCGGCCTGCCCGTCCGCCATAGCGGATCGCAGCATTGCGGTCGAAGTCGGACATGGCATCCCTCTCTGGTGTTTGAACTCTTGAATAAGAGCCCAACGTTAGCCCCGAATGATCGAAGCCAAGCATAGCCGAAATATGGCCGCAACGCACCCGCGCTACAAGAGGCGGTGAGTCCCATTACAAATCGGTATTAATTGGGCCCGGGCAGCAAACCGTCGAGACACAGGGCGGTGAGCGCTTGCACAAGATCGTCGACCGAGGTGCGGTCGAACTTCAGGCCGAGCGGCGGCTGGGCGAGCCAATCCGCGTCCCGGATGAAGGTGGTGGTCTGGCCCATCAGCCACGCGGTGGCGATCGCGACCGTCCTGGCGTCGGCTTGCGGGCGCGACCGACGCACGATGGCTTCGGCGAGAAGTACCGTCGGGAACGGCTCGTCGCGGCTGAGACGCGCCCGGACCGGGGTCGGCTTCAGCTGCTCCCAGGCAAAGACCCGCAAATAACGCTTGAGCTTTGCGCTCTGGGCCAGGGGAGCGAGCGTTTGCCGCAGGAACAGCTTCAAGGCCTCGGCAGGCTCGTGGTCCTCGACTCGCTTGAGATCGACGAGCGGCTGCTCGCTCAGCGCGTTGCGCACGGTGCGCAACACCTCGCGATAAAGGCCATCCTTGCCGCCGAAATGGTACGTGATGGCGCCCTGGTTGACCTTGGCCCGCGTCGTGATGGTGCGGACCGAGGCTCCCTCGTAGCCGCGGTCGGCGAATACCGCGATGGCGGCGTTGAGCAAAGCCTGGCGGGTCGCTTCGGCCGATCGGGTCTTTTGTCGATCCGCATCGGCGGGCACGGCGACGGCGGGCATCCTCACCGGGTCAGGGCACGACAGGGGACAGCAGCGCGTTGCCGGCCGACGAGGTCAGGGACTGCTTGAGGGTGTTCGGGGCAGCCTCGATGAGGCGGCGCGCCTCGCTACGCAGGGGCAGGCGGAAGCGCGACCTCAACCCAGTGTCGAGCGAAGCCGAAGGCTTGCCGACCTCGCCCACGGAACCATCGGTGCCGGGCAGCGCCACAACTTCGGCGACGGTCGGAAGGGCGGTGTGCGCCTCGAAGCCTTCCTGTTGCGGCGCGGCGCCGGCAATCGGGATCCGGGCCGCGAATTTGCCGCCGCTCGTCAGTTCAGCGACAGGATGCTGGGTCGGGACATTCGCTTTCGGCAGAGACCCGAACACAAGCGCGGCGGTCAAGGTGGCGGCAACCGGAGCAGCGACCTTCAAAACCAGTCGGACAAGAGCCATTCTGATACGCAGCATGAGGCGCCCCGTTTCCTACGACCGTATGAATATCCTACGACCGTTTGGATAACGCAATGGGCATTTTCATGGCCGGGCGACTCCCCACGCGGATTTCAGCGGACGTGGCCCCGCAGCAACGACCCATCGCCCTGCTGGCTGCGCCTTATGCTTTGCCAGACGCGCTGCCTGCCGGTACAAGGAGCGCCGCCGTGCGCCCGCGCGGTTCCTCGACGAACCTTGCGTCCGATGACCAGCACTCCCCCAGAGACCCTGAGCGATCTTCGCGTCGACATCGACCGCATCGACGCGGCGATGCACGAGCTTTTGATCGAGCGCGGCACCATCATCGATCGGCTGATCGCCGTGAAGGCGCGGGCCGGCGGAGGCTCGGCGTTCCGCCCGGAGCGGGAGGCCGCCATGATGCGCCACCTTGCCGAGCGCCATCGCGGACAGTTGCCCCTCGATACCGTCGAGGGCATCTGGCGCATCATCATCTCGACCTTCACCTATGTGCAGGCCAGCTATTCGGTGCATGCCGACGTCTCGGGTGGGGACGCCGCGATGCGGGACTCCGCGCGCTTTCATTTCGGCTTCACGGTGCCGCTGGTGCCGCACGAAGGCGCCGCGGCGGTGATCGAGGCGGTCACCGCGGCCAAGGCGGATCTCGGCCTGCTGCGTCTGGATGCAGGGGCCAGCGCCGGCCCCTGGTGGCGCAGGCTCGGCAAGAACGGCGCGCCGCGGATCATCGCCCGGCTGCCCTTCGTGGAGCGGCCCGACCACCCGGCCGGCATGCCGGTGTTCGTGGTCGCGCTACCTTCCGCGGCCAGCGCCGCCCGCGAGATCGTGATCTACGCGGTCTCGGTGGATCGCTGGCAGGCCTCCCTGCCCCGGGCCATCCAGGCCTTCGGGGGCGAGATCCTGGAACAAACCGCCGACGAGCTTGGCCTGGCGCTGCTGGTCGCCGTCTCGGGCGAGGTGGATCCCGATACGATCCGACGCAAGCTGGCCGAAGTGTCGGGCGACGTCCGGATCGCCGAACTGGGCAGCCATGCGGCCCGCTACGATTTCACCCCCGCGCTGCCGGCCCATGCCGCCCTCTAGGGCGGACCGAACAGCTCAAGCACCCCGAGTTCTCCTCCCATGTCAGCCCCCCTTCCCGTCCGACCCGTGCCGCGCCCCGGCATCCTCGACATCGAGGCCTATGTGCCGGGCAAAAGCGCCGCCGTGGGGGGAATGAAGACCTACAAGCTTTCGGCCAATGAGACGCCGCTCGGTCCCTCTCCCAAGGCCGTCGAGGCTTTTCGTGCGGCGGCGGGCCGTCTCGATCTCTACCCGGATGGCTCGGCCGCGCGGCTGCGCACCGCCATCGCGCACCGCTACGGGCTCGATCCGGCGCGGATCGTGTGCGGCTGTGGATCGGATGACATCTTGACCCTGCTGGCCCATGCCTTCATCGGCCCGGGCGACGAGGGCATCGTCACCACGCATGGGTTTCTGGTCTCGCGCATCGCAATCCAGGCGGCGGGCGGTACCCCGGTCGAGGCCCAGGAGGTGAGGCTCACGGCCAACGTCGACAACATCTTAAAGGTGGTCGGCCCGAAAACCCGGGCCGTGTTCCTGGCCAATCCGAACAATCCGACCGGGACCTACCTGCCCTTCGCGGAGGTCAAGCGGCTGCACGCGGCCCTGCCGCCGAATGTGCTGCTGGTGCTGGACGCGGCTTATGCCGAATATGTGCGGCGCAATGATTATTCTTCAGGCCTGGAGCTCGCGGCCACGGCCGAGAACGTCGTGATGACGCGGACCTTCTCCAAGATCTACGGGCTGGCGGCGCTGCGCATCGGCTGGTGTTATGGGCCACCGGCGGTGTGCGACGCCTTGAACCGGATCCGGGGGCCGTTCAACGTCAACGGTCCCGCCCTCAAGGCCGGAATCGCGGCCATGGAGGATGTCGCCCATACCGAGGCGGCGGTCGAGCACAATGCCCGGTGGCTGCCCTGGCTCGCCGAGGCGATAGCTGCGCTCGGTATCGAGGTCATCCCCAGCGTCGGCAATTTCCTGCTGCTGCGGTTTTCGCACGAACCGGGCCGCACTGCCGCCGAGGCGGACAGCTTCCTCGGCCAGCATGGGCTCGTGCTGCGGGCCGTAACGGCCTACGGCTTGCCGGACTGTCTCCGGCTGACGGTCGGCACCGAAGTGGCGAACCGGTTGGTGGTCGACACCCTTTCACGCTTCATGGCCGGGGCCACGGCTCATGGCTGAAACCGCAGCCATGACCGAACCGCTGTTCGACCGCGTTGCGGTGATCGGCATCGGGTTGATCGGTTCGTCCATCGCCTGGGCCTGCCGCCGCAGCGGGCTTGTCGGCAGCGTAAGCGCCTATGATGCGGCCCACCATGTGCTCGACCGGGTGCGGGCGCTCGGCATGGCCGACAGCGTGGCCGAAACGGCTGCCGAGGCGGTGCGCGAGGCCGACCACGTCGTGCTCTGCGTGCCCGTCGGGGCGATCGGGGCCGCGATGGCCGAGATCGCCCCCCATCTCAAGCCGGGTGCCATCGTGTCGGATGTCGGCTCGGTGAAGAGCGCCGTGGTCGAGGCGGTCTCGCCGCACGTGCCCGAGGGCACCTTCTTCGTACCCGCCCACCCGGTGGCCGGAACCGAGTTTTCCGGGCCCGACGCCGGCTTCGCCGAAATGTTCGAGAACCGCTGGTGCATCCTGACCCCCTGCGATCTGTCGAGCCAGGAGGCCGTGGAACGAGTGCGCCAGCTCTGGCTGTCGTTCGGGGCGAAGGTCGACACCATGACGCCGCACCACCACGACCTGGTGCTGGCCATCACCAGCCACGTGCCGCATCTCATCGCCTACAACATCGTCGGAACCGCGGCCCATCTCGAGGAGGTCACCGATTCCGAGGTGATCAAGTTCTCGGCTGGCGGCTTCCGGGATTTCACCCGCATCGCCGCGTCCGACCCCACCATGTGGCGCGACGTCTTCCTCAACAATCGCGACGCGGTGCTCGAGATGCTGGGCCGCTTCAGCGAGGATCTGGCGGCACTGCAGCGCATGGTGCGCTGGGGCGACGGCGAAGGGCTGTTCGAGCTCTTTACGCGCACGCGCGCCATCCGGCGCAGCATCGTGGCCCAGGGGCAGGAAACCGCCGCGCCCGATTTTGGGCGGCGGAGCACCAAATAGGCCGATCCTGCCAGCCTGATGGGCGGCACGAACCCGCGGGCCCAAACGAAAACCGCCGCGACGAGGTCGCGGCGGTTTAGTTTTGACAAACTGGCCGGAGCGGATCAGCCCTCGGCGGCGACCTGGGCGGTTTCCTTCTTGTCGAGGTCCTCGCCGGTCTTCTGGTCGACCGAGCGCATCGACAGGCGCACCTTGCCGCGATCGTCGAAGCCGAGCAGCTTGACCTTGACCTTCTCGCCTTCCTTGACGACGTCGGACGTCTTGTTCACGCGGCCCTGGGTGAGCTGCGAGATGTGGACGAGGCCGTCCTTCGAGCCGAAGAAGTTCACGAAGGCGCCGAAGTCCACGACCTTGACGACCGTACCCTCGTAGATCAGCCCGACTTCCGGATCGTTGGCGATCGACTTGATCCAGTTGATCGCCGCCTTGATCGAATTGGCATCGCTGGACGCCACCTTGACGGTGCCGTCGTCGTCGATGTTGATCTTGGCGCCGGTCTTTTCAACGATCTCGCGGATGATCTTGCCGCCGGTGCCGATCACTTCGCGGATCTTGTCGGTGGGGATCTTCAGGGTCTCGATACGCGGCGCGAACTCGCCGAGTTCGGCGCGCGCGCCGGTCAAGGCCTTGCTCATCTCGCCAAGGATGTGGAGACGTCCGTCCCGCGCCTGGTCGAGCGCCACCCGCATGATCTCCTCGGTGATGCCGGAGATCTTGATGTCCATCTGCAGCGAGGTCACGCCTTCGGCGGTGCCCGCCACCTTGAAGTCCATGTCGCCGAGATGGTCCTCGTCGCCGAGGATGTCCGACAGGACCGCGAAGCGCTCGCCTTCGAGGATCAGGCCCATGGCGATGCCGGCGGTCGGCCCCTTCAACGGAACGCCCGCGTCCATCAGGGCCAGCGAAGAGCCGCACACGGTCGCCATCGAGGACGAGCCGTTCGACTCGGTGATCTCGGACACGATCCGGATCGTGTAGGGGAATTCCGCAGCGGTCGGCAGCATCGGCCGGATGGCCCGCCAGGCGAGCTTGCCGTGGCCGATCTCGCGCCGGCCCGGGGACCCCATGCGGCCCGTCTCGCCCACCGAATAGGGAGGGAAATTGTAGTGCAGCAGGAAGCGTTCCTTGTAGGAGCCTTCCAGGCTGTCGACATATTGCTCGTCCTCGCCGGTGCCGAGCGTCGCAACCACCAGGGCCTGGGTCTCGCCGCGCGTGAACAAAGCCGAGCCATGGGTACGGGGCAGCAGGCCGACTTCCGCCAGGATCGGACGCACGGTTTTAAGGTCACGCCCGTCGATCCGGGTGCCCTTGTCGAGGATGTTCCAGCGCACGACCTTGGCCTGTACGGCATGGAAGGCCTCGGACAGCAGACCGGCCGAGAACTTGGCCTCGCCACCATCCGGGGCCAGCGATGCCATGACCTTGGCCCGTGCGGCGTCGATCGCCTTGTAGCGATCTGCCTTGGCGGTGATCGCGTAAGCGGCCCGCAGGTCCGCCTCCACCACCGAGAGCACGACCTGCTCGACAGCCGACATGTCCGGGATAGAATAATCGCGCGGCTCCTTGGCGGCCTTTTCGGCCAAGCGGATAATCGCCTCGATCACGGGCTGGAAGCCCGCATGGCCGGCCATCACGGCCTTGAGCATGGTTTCTTCGGACAGTTGCTTGGCTTCCGACTCGACCATCAGGACCGCGTCGCCCGTACCGGCGACCACGAGTTCGAGGCTCAATTCCTTCATCTCGTCGATGGTCGGATTGACCTTGATCTCGTTCTTGATCAGTCCGACGCGCGCCGCGCCAACCGGCCCCATGAAGGGGATGCCCGAGATGGTCAGGGCCGCCGAGGCCGCCACCATGGACAGGACGTCCGGATCGTTCTCGAGGTCGTGCGACAGCACGGTAATGACGATCTGGGTGTCGTTACGGTAGCCTTCCGGGAACAAGGGCCGGATCGGGCGGTCGATCAGCCGCGAGACCAGCGTCTCCTTTTCGGAAGGGCGGCCTTCGCGCTTGAAATAACCGCCGGGAATCCGGCCGGCCGCAAAGGTTTTTTCCTGGTAGTTGACGGTCAGGGGAAAGAAGTCCTGCCCCGGCTTGGGGCTCTTGGCCGAAACCACGGTGGCCAGCACGGTGGTTTCGCCATAGCTCGCCAGAACGGCGCCGTCGGCCTGCCGGGCGATGCGGCCCGTTTCGAGCACGAGCTTGCGCCCGGCCCAGTCTAGTTCCTCACGATGAATCTCGAACATTGCTTGTCTTTCATGGCGAGCTTGCCGGTTCGGCCATGTGCAAGATTGCGAGAGGCTTGGGCCCGGTCGAAACCGAGACAGCCTCCGGCGATCCTGCCATGGCCCACGCTCGCCGGTGGGTCGCACGGCGGCCCCATGCCGCCGTGGTCTGCCGGAAACCGAGCGGGCCCCGTCCGGGCCTAGCTCGGTCGGTGGTGGTTCAGCGACGAATGCCGAGGCGCTCGATCAAGCTGCGATAGCGAGCGTCATCCCTGTCCTTGACATAGTCGAGCAGGGAACGCCGGGTGGAGACCAGCTTCAGCAGGCCGCGGCGGGAATGATTGTCCTTGCCGTGTGTCTTGAAGTGCTCGGTCAGGTTGGAAATGCGCTCGGTCAGAATGGCGATCTGAACTTCGGGCGAACCCGTATCGCCGGGCTTGGTCGCATAATCCTTCATGAGCGCGCTCTTGCGCTCCGCCGTAATCGACATCGGTACGTCCTTTCTGTCTGGAAGTGTGGCCGAAGTTTTCGGCCGGGCCTGCTCGTCGTGCGAGATGCCGGGATGTCGTCCAGCGTAGCCGCACATGATCATGACGTGAGCAGGCCGCCTCTATACACGAAAAGCCGGCGCGAGCCAGCCCTTTCGTGTTCCGAGAATCCGGAGTCGTGGTGCCCGCGTTACGGTCGCGCCACCCGGGCGCCCAGCAACACACGGCTCGGTCGGCGCTCGACCACCACGGCACGGGTGAAGCCCTTGCGGTCGGTCGACGTGACCGTGACCGGCTGGCGCCGCGTGGCGGCTTTCTTCATCTCGGCCTTGACCTCGTCGACCGGAGCTCCGATGAGTTCGGCGGCCACTTCGGCCTGCTGATCGACGTCATCGGTCAGGCCCTGCGCGGCCGCGATGGCCTCGGCCAAGACCGGCGGATCATGCCTGACGCGGCGCGGTCCGTATTTCGTGCTCCAAACCTGGTTCACAGCATCCCTCCTAGCTGGACAACCAGCATACAGCTTTTGTTGCATTGCAGCAAGAATGCTGCACCGCGCCAACTCCGAAAAGCGCTCAACCAGGAAGATTGAACACACGATAGGGCTGCAGCGCGCCGCTTTCGATTGGTCCGAACGCCACCACGACGCCGCCGCAGGATGCAAAAGCCATGCCTTCGGCCGGCGCATCCCGGCCCCGCAAGATCAAGGGCTGGCCGCGTCGCAGTCTGGCCGCATCCTGCCGGTCGATCGCAACGCTGCGCACCTCCGCGAGCCCCGCCTCGACGCCGAGCAGCCTCGGACGCTCCGGAGCCTCTCCCTCCGCGGGTTCGATCAAGGTCACGGCGTCGGCTTCCAGAAACGGGCCGACCCGGGTGCGCCGCAACGCATTGACGTGGCCGAAGCAGCCCAAGGCCAGGCCAAGGTCGCGCGCGACGGCCCGCACATAGGTGCCCTTGCCGCAATGGGCTTCGAGCACAGCTTCGTCTTGCGTAGCGTCGACGAGGTTCAGGGCGTGGATCGTCACCGGACGGGCTGCAAGCTCGAAAATCTCGCCATCGCGCGCCCGATCATAGGCACGCTCGCCCGCCACTTTGATAGCCGAATAGGCCGGCGGAACCTGCATCACCGTTCCCACGAAGCGCGGAAGCAGCGCTTCGATCTGGTGACGCTCTGGACGGGCGTCGGAGGTCGCCACGGGCCGGCCCTCGGTGTCGTCGCTGTCGGTCTGGACCCCCCAGCGGATGCGGAACCTGTAGCTCTTCTCTCCATCCTGTACGAACGGGACGGTCTTGGTGGCCTCGCCGAGAGCGATCGGGAGGATGCCGGAGGCCAGCGGGTCCAGCGTGCCGGCATGGCCGGCCTTTTTCGCATTGAACAGGAACTTGAGCCGGCCGACCGCCTGGGTCGACGTCATGCCCACAGGCTTGTCGAGCACGACCCAGCCATTGACCTCGGCCCGCTGCTTCTTCGGGCTGCCTTTCGGCCGAGCGATGGCTGTTTCGGTCACGCTCATCGGTCCACACCGTCACCCTGGTCTTCGTCGCCGAGCACGGCGAGATCGCGTTTCACCGTCGGAGACTCAAGCAATCTGTCGATCTGCGACGATTTCTCGAAACTTTCGTCCACCCGGAACCGCACGTCGGGCGCAAAGCGCAAGTTCACCTTGTGGGCCAGTTCGGTGCGAAGGCTCTTCTTGTGCCGCTCGAGCGCATCCACCACGGGCTTGATGTCCTGGCCACCGAGCGGCATCACGTAGACGGTCGCGAGCTTGAGATCCGGCGACATGCGGACTTCCGGCACCGTGATGACATGCGTTTCGAGAACCGGATCCACAATGGCGCCGCGGGAAAGGAGGTCCGCCATGACGTGGCGGATCAACTCTCCGACCCGCAGCATGCGCTGGGACGGTTGCGCTCCGGAATGATGTGCTCTGGACATGATCTAGGGTCCTGGAAGACGCTGCCGCACCCGGCGAGCAATCATGGATTTCGGTTCGTTACGAGAGGTGCCGACAGGAATGCTTCTGTGGTCGAAGAATGCGGCCGGCCAGCCCTGAAGGGAACGTCCCTGCAGGGGTTTGGGTGCCGAGCGGCGGCGTGTCATTGGGAAGTCGGCGGCAGGCTGACGGTGAGGAGGCCAGCGCTCCAATGCACCAAATGAGGTGGGAGCGTCGGGGCCTGGGCGCAATGTCGGCATGACGGCTATGCCAAACCAGCATTGCCGCATGCCACGGCAGCTGCCACCAAGCGCCCGGCCGACTACGGCAGGACGAAAGCTCCTGCCGCGTCCGACGCGTTCGGCGCCCGGGTCGATTAAAGGGAGCGCTTCTCCTCGTGCACGCGGTAGCACTCGATGACGTCGCCCTGCCGCATGTCCTGGTAGCTTTCGAAAGCCATGCCGCATTCCTGGCCGGACACCACTTCGCGAACTTCGTCCTTGAAGCGCTTGAGGGTGGAGAGCTTGCCTTCGTGCACCACGACATTGTCCCGGATCAGCCGCACGTTGGCGCCTCTTTGGACGACGCCGTCGGTGACGCGGCAGCCCGCGACCTTGCCCACCTTGGAAATGTTGAACACTTCCAGAATGAGCGCATTGCCGAGCATCTCCTCGCGCAGCGTCGGCGCGAGAAGGCCGGACATGGCCGCCTTCACGTCATCCACGAGATTGTAGATGATGTTGTAGTAGCGCACCTCGATGCCCGATTGCTCGGCCAGCGTCCGGGCTTCCTTGTGGGCCCGCACATTGAACCCGAGCACTACAGCGTTCGAGGCTTCCGCCAGCGTGATGTCCGACTCGGTGATGCCGCCAACGCCGGAATGCACCACCCTGGCGCCAACTTCCTCGGTGCCGAGCTTTTCGAGCGTGGCCATGATCGCCTCGACCGAACCTTGCACGTCGCCCTTGATGACAAGCGGGAATTCCTTGCGGCCCACCGTCTTGATCTGGCTCATCATGTCGGCCAGAGAGCCGCGCACCGTACCGCCACGTGCGGCCAGCTTCTCGCGCTTCTGCCGCTCGCGATATTCCGTGACCTCGCGAGCCCGAGCCTCGTTTTCGACCACGGCCACGCGGTCGCCGGCGTCGGGGGCGCCCGAAAAGCCCAGCACCTCGACCGGGAACGACGGACCTGCCTGGTCCACATGGACGCCCTTGTCGTCGAGCAGGGCCCGCACGCGACCCCACTGCGATCCGGCGACGATCAGGTCGCCGACCCGGAGCGTTCCGCGCTGCACCAGCACGGTAGCCACCGCACCGCGTCCACGATCTAGACGCGCTTCGATGACCGTGCCTTCGGCCTCGCGCTCGGGGTTCGCCTTCAGGTCCAGGAGTTCGGCCTGCAGTTCGATGGCCTCGAGCAGCTTGTCGAGATTGGTCCGCTTGAGGGCCGAAACCTCGATTTCGAGCGTGTCGCCACCCATGCTTTCGACCTGCACGTCGTAGTGTAGGAGTTCCGAGCGCACGCGTTCGGGCTTGGCATCGGGCTTGTCGATCTTGTTGATCGCCACGATCATGGGCACCTTGGCGGCCTTGGCGTGGTTGATGGCCTCGATGGTCTGCGGCATCACGCCATCGTCGGCTGCGACGACCAGCACGACCACGTCGGTGACCTTGGCGCCGCGCGCCCGCATGGCCGTGAACGCGGCATGGCCCGGCGTGTCGATGAAGGTGATCGGCGTCCCGTTCGGGGCGCGCACCTGGTAGGCGCCGATATGCTGGGTGATGCCGCCCGCTTCGCCGGACACGACATTGGCTTCGCGGATCGCATCGAGCAGCGATGTCTTGCCGTGGTCGACATGGCCCATGATGGTCACCACCGCCGGCCGCGGCTCGAGGTTCGCATCCTCGTCCGGAGCGTCGAACAGGCCCTCTTCGACGTCCGACTCGGCGACGCGCCGCACCTTGTGGCCGAGTTCCTCGGCAACGAGTTGCGCCGTATCGGCGTCGATCACGTCCGTGATCTTGGCCATGTTGCCCTGCTTCATCAGCAGCTTGATGACGTCGACGGCCCGCTCCGACATGCGGTTGGCGAGTTCCTGGATCGTGATCGTCTCGGGCAAAACAATGTCGCGCGACAATCGCTCCTTGGGCTCGTTGGCCCCAAAACCCTTCATGCGCTGCGTGCGGCGCCGGAAAGCCGCCACGGAACGGGTGCGGTCTTCCTGCTCGGAGGTGGCACTCGTAACGGTCAGGCGCCCGCGGCTCTTTTCGCCACCACGCGTCGGCCGCGGCGGAAGGATCCGAGGCACCGGCATGGCCGGGCGGCGAATGATGCGGGCGGCCCCATCCTCGGCAGCGGCGCCGACCGTGGCGGTGCCGGTCCTCGCGCCGGCCGAACCGGCCTGCGCGCCCTCGCCACCCGGAAGACGGCGCTTGGCCTCTTCCTCGGCCCTGCGCCTGAGTTCCGTGTCCTGGGCGCGGCGCGCGTCCTCTTCGCGCTTGCGGGCTTCCGCGGCCTCGCGTTCGATGGCGTCCCGGGCTTCGCGCTCGGCCCGGAGCTTGGCGTCGGCCTCGGCCCGGCGACGATCCTCTTCCTCGCGCGATTTGGCGCCGACGAGGGCGCGGGCACGCGCTTCACGCTCCTCCTCGGTAAGGGTGCGAAGCACCACGCCGGTCTGCGGCCGGGTACCCGGTCCCTTGGCGGGCTGCGGACCGCGCGGCGCTGGCGCGCCCTGGCCGGGGCGGCCGGACGCGGCGACGGGAGCCGGGCCGCGGCCGGACTGCGCTGCGGCGGCGCGCGACGCCGATGCGGCCACGCCGCTCGGCCGCGTGGACGAAACCGGAGACCGCATCGAAGGCTGCTGCGGTGCTGCCGCGCGGGGTGGCGCGGCGGGAGCCGGGCTTGCGGGACGGACCGAAGCGGGTGCGGTTGGCGCTGGCGCCTGCGGGGCAGCCGCGATCGGCGCCGGGGCAGCAGGGGCCGCCGGGGCGGCCGCGACCGCAGCCGGGGACATCGCAGCGGGAGCCGGCCGGGGCGCAGCAGGTTCGGCCTGCACCGCACGGGCCACGGGAGCCGGGGCCTGAGGGACCGCGACCGGCGCCGCGAGCGCGGCTGCTGCAGGTGCAGGCGCCGCTGTCGGAGCGGCGACCGGCGTGGCAGCGGGTTGTGTGGCCGCGCTCGCGCGGAGCCGTGCGGACCTGGGGCGACACCGCAACCGGCGCCGATGCAACCGGCGTGGGCCTGGCGGGCGCCGCGGCCTGGGCCGGAGCAGCAGACGGGGGGGCGCCGGGTGTCGGCTCGCGCGACGGCGTGTCGCCAGGCCCAAGCGTCCGCCGCTTGACCTTTTCGACCACCACCTGCTTCGTCCGACCGTGGGAAAAGCTCTGCCGTACCGTGCCCTGCTCGACAGGGCGCTTCAAAGACAGCGTCTTCGTCGGATTCACGGTCAAAGTCTTTTCGCCAACGTTGTTCGATTCACTCATAAGTCATCCGTCCCAGGGGCCGTGCCCGTTGCCCAAATCGCCAGCGCCAAGGCTGTGCGCCCGGCCACATGCTCGCCTATTCCTCGATGGTCCTTGCCGGACCCGCGATATCCGCTGGCGGATTGTCACCACGAAACCGGTCCAACCGCCGCGACCGCGCAATAAAGCCGTTGCTTGCCGCACCTGCAGCCAGCGCAGCGTGTATCACATTTGTGCGTCCCAATGCCAAATCCAATTGGTCGGAACGAAAGATTTGAACGCGCGGGATCTGGTCGGCCGCTTCGCCCAATTGCCGTTTGACTGCCGCCTCCAGCTTCCTGCGCCCATCCTGGGCTCCGTCGCTGGCGTGAACCAGCCCGGCCAAGCTACGCGACCCCGCCGCGGCCTCGATCTTGGTTGCCCCGGCCACCACCAGGCCAGCCTTGTTGGCCAGGGACAGTGCCTGCAAGGCGTCCTTTTCCAGCAAGCGATCCACCATCTCGGCGAGATCGGGCGGCGCATTCGCGTCCACCCTGAAGGCGCGGGCGAAGCTCTTGCGCTTGATCGCTTGCGCCACCACCGCGGCCTCGGCCGTGACCCAGGCCCCGCGGCCCGGGAGCTTCGCCCTGATGTCCGGTACCACCGATCCATCGGGCGCAAGCGCGAACCGCACCATGGTTTCGGGCGCGCCCGTCCGCCGCGTGACGATGCAGGTGCGCTCCGGGCCTTCCGGATCATCGGCCATCGGAGCCGCTTCCATGGTCAGCCCGGCCCGCTCGATTACTCTCCAGCCGCAACCTCTTCGACTTCGCCTTCCGGCTCGGGGGCCGCAGCCTCAATCCATCCGGCCTTGATGCGCGCCGCCATGATGATGGCCTCGGCATCCTCACGGGACAGCTCGAAGCTCTCCAGGATGCCGGCGTGGCGCGTGGCGTCGCCGTCCTTGCGCTCGGTCCAGCCCACGAGATCGTCCGGCACGCTTCCGGCAAGATCCTCGAGCGTCTTGACATCGTTCTCGCCGAGCTTGACCAGCATCGCTGACGTAATGCCGTCGACCTCCTTCAACGAGTCCTCGACCCCCAGTTCCCGACGCTTGGCGTCGAATTCGGCTTCGACCGCCGCCAGGTGGTTGCGGGCCCGGGACTGGATCTCCTCGGCCGTGTCGGCGTCGAACCCTTCGATCGAACTCAGCTCGTTGACGTCCACATAGGCCAGCTCTTCCACCGACCGGAAACCTTCCGAGGCCAGCAGCTGACCGACGACCTCGTCGACATCGAGGGACTGCATAAAAAGATCGGTACGCTCGACGAATTCCTTCTGCCGCCGCTCCGACTCCTCTGCCTCGGTCAGGATGTCGATGTCCCAGCCGGTCAGTTGCGAGGCAAGCCGGACGTTCTGGCCGCGCCGGCCGATCGCCAGCGAGAGCTGGTCGTCCGGCACCACCACTTCGATGCGCGAGGAATCCTCGTCGAGCACGACCTTGACGACCTCGGCAGGCTGCAGCGCGTTGACGATGAAGGTGGCCGAATCCGCCGACCACGGGATGATGTCGATCTTCTCGCCCTGGAGTTCGTTGACCACGGCCTGAACGCGTGAGCCGCGCATGCCGACGCAGGCGCCCACGGGGTCGATCGAGCTGTCGCGGGAGATGACGCCGATCTTGGCGCGCGAGCCCGGGTCGCGGGCCACGGCCTTCACCTCGATGATGCCGTCGTAGATTTCCGGCACTTCCTGCGTGAAGAGCTTGGTCATGAACTGCGGGTGCGTCCGCGACAGGAAGATCTGCGGCCCACGCTGTTCGCGGCGGACATCGTACACATAGGCACGGATGCGGTCGCCTGGCCGGAAGGTCTCGCGCGGGATCAGTTCGTCGCGCCGCACCACGGCTTCGCCACGGCCGAGATCGATGATGACATTTCCGTATTCGACACGCTTGACCACGCCGTTGACGATGTCGCTGATGCGGTCCTTGTATTCTTCGTATTGCCGGTCGCGCTCGGCTTCCCGGACCTTTTGGACGATGACCTGCTTGGCCGACTGGGCCGCGATCCGTCCGAAGTCGAAGGGCGGCAGGGTTTCGGCGATCCAGTCACCGACCTCGGCGGCCGGATTCTTGCGGCGCGCATCGGCCACCGTGATCTGGGTGGCGTCGTTTTCGACCTGGTCGACCACCAACAGGAGCCTGGAAAAGCGAAGCTCACCGGTCTTGGGATTGATCTCCGCCCGGACCTCGGTCTCCTGTCCGTAGCGGGATCGGGCGGCCTTCTGGATGGCCTCTTCCATCGAGCTCAGCACGATCTGGCGATCGATCGATTTCTCGCGCGCCACCGCATCGGCGATCTGTAAAAGTTCAAGCCTGTTGGCGCTGACGGCCATGGAAAATCTCCTCAGGATGTCTTGGTTGGAGCGCCCGGTCCTCCCGAGCGCCGGCTCGTCTCAGAGCCTTTGGCCGCCTGCCTGCCCCTGGCCGCCTGTACGCCGGCCGGAATTGCACGCTTCGGCTGGATCTTGTGGGCAAACCGTCCCGGACCACGCCGAACCTCGGCAGAGTCCTGCAACTCCTCGCTGCCGATCTCGGCTGCGTCCGGTCCCCCCGCAGCGGCCCGGGCCCGCAAGGCTTCGCGGATCAGGGCGTCGGTCAAGACCAGCCGCGCATCGCCGATATCGGCCAGCACGAGCTCTATCGTCTTATCTTCGCCCGGCTTGGCATCTAGACGCTCGAGCCGCAACCGGCCGCCTTCGACCCCGCCGATAAGGCCGCGGAAGCGCTTGCGCCCGTCCAGCGGCACAGCCAGCTCGATCCGCACCTCGTGCCCTGCCGCGCGTAGGAAGTCCGACACCCGGACCAGCGGCCGATCGATGCCGGGGGACGAAACCTCCAGCCGGTAGGCCCCGGAAATCGGATCGTTAAGATCGAGCACTGGGGAAAGGGCCTTGCTCACGATTTCGCAATCGTCGATCGTCATGCTGCCGTCCGGCCGCTCCGCCATGATCTGCAACGTCGATGGCGAGCCGGCCGAGATCTTGATCCGCACGAGCCGAAATCCAAGCTGGGCCAGAACCGGTTCCGCGGCACGAGACACGCGGGCCGCCGTGCCGGTGGGCTCGCTCAAACGGCGTTCGGCGAGCGCGTCGAGCGTGCCCGGAAGCGTAGTCTGCGGGAGTGATGAGCTGTCCAAAACGCTGTATCCGATGCCGTCACGGCCTGCGGCACCTATAGCCGCCCAGAGCAGTTGAAACAAAAAAGAGCGGGTCCGGCAGGAGCCCACTCTCTCATTCATCTACCGGACAAGCTCGATTTAGCATCGACCTCTTCGGCTCATATACGCGCTTCAGCGCAGCCCCGCAAGAGCGCCCGCAGCACACGAATTTTTCGGCAACCGCTCTGCAGTTTGGCGATCGGATGCGCCGACCGGCGCGGGCTCGAGCAACCGGCAAAAATCGGAGCCCAGCGTTGAATTTTCGGTTTCTGATCCATGCGGCCTGATTATTTGTTGAGACGGCTTTATAGTTTATTAGCCAGTTTGTGTTTCAGCGTATATTGCGGTTTGTACTTGCGAATAATTGCAACATATTCTCGCCCCAAAGCGCCCTATGGTGCCGGTCCGTTCCGCAACAGAACGGGAAAACGATAGAGTGAATCATAAAATCCTTGCTGTGCCCGCGCTCATCTTGGCCACTTGCCTAGGGAGCGCAGGCGCTCAAGCCAGAGTGCATCCCTACGCCCCCAGGGCGTACACCTACTCTCAAGGAGGTCTTGCATCCTGGTATGGTCCGGGCTTCCACGGCAGGCGCACTGCAAGCGGCGAGCGCTTCAACACCGGCGCCTTCACCGCGGCACACCGTTATTGGCCATTCGGCACCCGCGTGAGGGTCACCAATCGCAACAACGGTCGTTCCGTCGTCGTGACCATCAATGATCGCGGCCCATATGCGGCAGGTCGGATCATCGACCTTTCGCATGCATCGGCTCAGGCCATCGGCATCGGCGGCGTGGCCATGGTAAGCCTCGCACGCCTTTGAGCATCGTTTAGCATCGTCCTAGCAGGACTTCACCGGCTTCGACTGCTGCAACAGTCGGACCTATGGTCGGCGTCTTTGGGCGCCGACCGACACCAGCACAAGACAGGGCCTAAGCGCCTTTCGGTCTCCGGCTTGAAAATGAGCGGGCCGGCTAAAGGTTCCCAAAACAGCGGAAAGTTTTTTGCGACGCGCCTGAACCGTGCGACAAGTGGGGATGACGAACCGAAGGAAGCTCCTCGCCGGCGTCGCGTCCTTCGCGGTCGGCGTTGTCTTTGAGGGTGGGAGCGGTCCATCGCCCGCCCAGGCCGCCACGCTCCAGCGCAGCGAAGCCGAATGGCGTCGTCGGTTGAGCGCCGCGCAATTCAACGTCTTGCGGCAGGCCGGGACAGAGCAGCCCTTCAGCAGTGCTCTCGATCACGAAACGAGGCCGGGCCGCTTCAACTGTGCGGGTTGTGGGACCGGCCTGTTTTCTTCCCGGTCGAAATTCGACAGCGGCACAGGCTGGCCGAGCTTTTGGCAGCCGCTGCCTGGCGTCGTGCTCGAGCGCCCGGATCGCTCCGGGGGCATGAGCCGAACCGAAGTGCTGTGCCGGCACTGTGGCGGGCATTTGGGACACGTGTTCAACGACGGTCCGCAGCCGACAGGCCTCCGGTATTGCATGAACGGCGCGGCCCTGACGTTCCGTCCGAGCGCGGTCTGAGTCTCCTGGTCATTGCGTCGAACAATCCGGACAACCCAGTCTGCAAAGGCGCCCGATGTTTGTCTCTGGATGGGTCGCTTCATTCCCGAGTACGGCTCGGCGCGCTCGCCAAGACCGCCCCCACGCCCCACCCGTCATGGGCAGACTTCGGTCTCGAGATCCCGCAGGATCGCAATGCGCCGCTCGAGATCCCGGGTCAGCAGATGGACGTGGATCTCGTTGGCCCCGCCCGCGATCGCGTCCTGCAAGCCCCGGCTTTCAAAATACGCCTGGGGCTCGCTCCCTGTCTCGCCGGCGCTGACGATCTCGCGCTCGCCGTCTTGACCGTGTGCAACGGCCAGAACGATCGCCCGCTCGAAGCCCGGGCATCGATCCTCGACGTTTCGCGAGCCGAGCCGAAAAACGGAAAACAGATAGCGGTGGCCGGACACGCCGCGCCAGTAGCAGAAACGCCGCGACAGGTCGGTCCCGGCAAGGCCTGCCAGGGATGCGTGGGCGGCCGGACCCGAAGGCGCTCGGGAACGGCCCGGGACGCGCGGTGCCTCGTACGCAAAGCGCAGATCAGCCTGTTTCACCGCTGCTCTCCCTCATCGGCGAGAACAAACATAGAACGATAGCTTCGGCGGCGTCAATGCTCTTGGCAGGCTCTGTCCGGGTTATCCCAAGCCAAATCCCGTCGATCGTGTCAGCCCGAGACTCCAGACCGCGCCAGCGTCGGGTCGCAGGCAAGGGATTCCTGCATCAGCCGGGCGGAGGCCTCCTCGATGCGGGCCTGCAGATCCTTGAGAAAGGCGGCCTTGTCGAGCCCGGGTCGGATCGGTTCGAGGAATTCGACCAGCACCGTGCCGGGACGGCGCAAGAACGAGCGCCGCGGCCAGAACAGGCCGGAGTTGAGAGCCACCGGCAAACACAGGGCCCCGGTCTCGGTATAGATGAACGCGACGCCGAACTTGTATTGGGGCTCGGCACCGGGCGCACGGCGCGTCCCCTCGGGAAAGATCAGCAGCTGGCGCCCGTCCGCCAGCACCTTCCTGGCCTGCTGGCTCACCTGCGCGAGAGCCGCGCGCCCGCGCGCCCGGTCGATGGCGATCTGCTCGCCGCACCTGGCGTAGAGGCCAAAGAGCGGAATGCGGGCCAGCTCCCGTTTCAGCACATAGGTGAAATCGGGAAAGATCGTGAGAAACGCGAAGACTTCCCAGAAGGACTGGTGCTTCGCGGCGACGATCATGGCGCCCTGGGGCACATGATGGAGGCCGCGAAATTCGACATGCATGCCGCAGATCACCCGCAGCAGCCACAGCGAGGAGCGGCCCCAGCGCGCCGACTGGCGCATGACGCCCTGCCGCCCCCTCACGAGCCCCGGCAGACCGAGCACCATCAGGGCCAGGAGGTTGAGATAGAACAGGACATTGAACAGGGCGGAGCGAAGAACCAGCATGGCCTTGCTTGTGCCAAAGCGCGAGCGTCCTGGGAAGCCCGCGGTCGCCGGCCCTAGCCCGCGGCTTCCTGGGTCGGGGCCGATTTGGGCCGCCGCAGTCGCAGCCGTACGACGGCGACAACATATTTTACGTATTCGGACATGATCAGCCGGGTGCTTTGCGGGTCCGACCACCAGGGACGGGATCTGCCGCGCTCGGACACCACGGGAAACGCGATAAGCTCGATGTCCGGGAGCGCCGAACCGATTTCGGCCAGGGCGCGCGGCATGTGATAGTTCGAGGTCACGACGACGAGGGACCGGATATGATGGGCCCGCACCCATTGTTCCGTCTCGACCGCATTGCCGACCGTATTGGCGGCCGCGTAGCCGAGTTCGACGCAGCAGCCAAACAGCGCCTGGGTGCCGGGCACCAGCTTGGCGATTTCCGCCCGCGAAGTCATCGGGTTGACGCCGGTGATCAGCAGCCGGTCGACGCTGCCTTGGGCGAGCAGTTCGATGGCATCGGTGATCCGATCGGCACCACCGGTCAGCGCCACGGCCCCGTCGGCGTGGCGTTTGGGCGCGGCCTCATCCTCCTCGACGCGCGACAGAAAGAACCCGAAGCTCCAGATCAAACCGGCCATCCCGGCCAGCATGAGCACCAGCACGGTCCACCCTGCACGGCGCCGCGGCGGCGCGGGCCCCTGGCGGTCCGCGGGCTGCGGGCTTCCCGAGATCATTGCAGACCCCGCAGGTGGCGAAACACGATGTACCGCGACATAGACCCGGTCGCGATCGCGATGCCGCACGCGATCATGGCGATTGCCAGATAGCCCGTGACGCCGAGCCCGAAAGCGCCGAACAAGGCCTGAAGCTGATCACCGCCCGGCGTCGCTGCCATGGCAGCCGTGATGGCGCCTGCCAGGAGAAAGGCGAGCGCCGCGCAGCCCCCGCCGACCAGCCCGCCCTTCAGTCCGAGACGCCGGAAATGGCGCTGGAATTCCCGCGCGATATAGCCATCCTCAGCGCCCACGAAATGCAGGACGCTGACGATCTCGCGATTGCCGGCCATCACGCCCCGGGTCGCGAACCCGACCGCAAGCCCCATGGCGGTCAATACCAGCCCGAAGATAAGCACCGCCACACCCACTACCGTATGGGCCATGGTGGCGAGCCTTTCCAGCCAGACCTGGTGATCGTCGAGACTGGCTCCAGCGACATGGTCCTCGAGCGACTTCCGCAGGGCCGCGAGATCCGGCATGGCCGCGCGCGGTTCCAGTTGCAGCACGATCAGTCGCGGTATCGGCAGATCGTGAAGATCGAGCCCGGTACCGAGCCAGGGCTCAAGCAGCTTTTGCGCGTCCTCCTTGGCAAAGGTGCTGACATGGCCAATGCCGGGCGTGTGGCGCGCGATATCGACCGCCTTGTCCACCTCGGCATCGACATCCCGGCCGGACACGGGCCGCACCTGGATGGTCATCTCGCGCGACACCGACTGCTGCCAGTCCTGCGAAGCGCCGGCGATCAGAACAGCGCTGCCCGCCGCCAGCGAGGCGAGAAACGTCATGATGGCGATCACGGTCACGAGCGCGCGCCCCGCAATCGAGGAGACCGGCACGAGTGGCACCTCGCGCTTCGACGGGAATTCCGCTTCGGCGGATTCGGCTGGGCCGGAGGTCGTGTCGGCGTTTGTGGAACGCATCGGGCGCGATCAGTCGTAAACGTAAAGCCGGCGGTCCCCCAGAACCAGCCTTCGTGCGTCGTTGAACTGGTCCATCAGAGCCAGGTCATGCGTGGCGATCACGACGGAAGTGCCCGACTTGTGCAGTTCCATGAACAGGCGCAGCAGGCGCCGCGCCAGCGAAGGATCCACATTGCCGGTTGGCTCGTCGGCCAGCAACAGTTCCGGCCGCACGATCAGGGCACGCGCGATGGCGGCGCGCTGCTTTTCGCCGCCCGACAGCACTTGCGGAAGCACCTGCATGCGGTCGCCAAGCCCGACCCAGCGCAAAAGCTCGACGACCTCGCCGCGGTAGCTCGCCTCCTCACGACCCTGAACGCGGAGCGGCAGCGCGACATTCTCGTAGGTGGTCAGGTGGTCGAGCAGCCGGAAATCCTGGAACACGACCCCGATGCGGCGGCGCAGTCCCGTTATGGCGTCCTTGTCGAGCATGGCTGAATCACGCCCGAACAGGGTGATCAGGCCTCGGGTCGGCTTAAGCGACAGCAGGATCAGGCGCAGCAGCGTGGTCTTGCCGGCGCCGGAGGGCCCGGTCAGAAACTGGAAACTCTGCGGCTCGATGGCGAACGACAGATCCTTCAGGATCTCCTCCCCCATTTCATAGCGCAAGCCGACATTCTCAAAGCGGACCAAGCGCCACCTCGGTTACCCTGTGCCTCATTGCGCACTGTCTATCATGCCGCGTTTAACCGCACCTTAACCATGCTGGCGCCGAATGAAGCACCGCAATCCTGCAACCCGCGAAAGCGCCATGCTGATCCGCTGTCCGACCTGCCTCAGCGCATACGACTTGCCTTCAGAGCTGCTGAACGGCCGGGATTTGACCCTGCGCTGCGCCCGCTGCCGCAACACCTGGACCAACGCCGAAGATGCCGGTGCGAGCGGGCCGTTCGCCTCGCCAGGGCAGCGCCATGATGGTCCTGAAATCGTGGCGGAAGCACGGTCGTCGCGCCGTCCGCTGGCGTCCCAGGCCCCGGCCGCCCGCCGGCCGGCGGCAGCTTCGGCCAGCGCGCGCCGTCCCATATCCACACGGGTTGCCGGCGCGGCCGTCATCGCGATAACGATCGGCGCCATGGCCGCGACCGCCCGGAAAGATCTCGTGGTCCGGCTCTATCCCCCGAGCGCCGGCCTTTTCGAGGCGATCGGCCTTCCAGTGAACCTGCGCGGCCTGGCTCTCGCCGACATGCACGGGACACTGAGCGCGCCCGGGTCTCGCCCGGTTCTGACCCTGCAAGGGCGGATCAGCAATCTGCGCCGCGAAAGCATTTCAGTGCCGCCCTTGCGGATCGCGGTACGCGACAAGGCGCATAATGAGCTTTACAGCTGGACCGCATCGGCGCCCAAATCCAGGCTCGGTGCCGGTGAAACGATCGTGTTCCGCAGCCGCCTCGCGGCCCCGCCGGAAGACGGCCAGGACCTGATGGTGAGCTTCGCGGACAGCGCAGACCCGCGGGTGCATTCGGAGTCTCGATGAGCGGTCACCAGCGTATAAGAGTGTTGTTCGACGAAAGGCAGATTGCGGACCGTACGCGCACCATGGCCGAGGCGGTCGCGGCCGAGAAGCCGGAAGCCCTGCTGGTCGTGGCCATCCTCAAGGGCTCGTTCGTATTCGCGGCGGATCTTGTGCGCGCGCTCCACCATGCCGGGCTCGCCCCGCAGGTGGAATTCATGCACCTGTCGAGCTATGGCACGGGAACTACGTCCTCGGGCAGGATAGAGATCCTGAAGGATCTGGATTCGAGCGTCGAAGGCCGCGATGTGCTGCTCGTCGACGACATTCTGGAATCCGGCCGCACGATAGCGTTCGCCAAGAATCTTCTGATGGCGCGCGGAGCACGGCGCGTGATGGTCAGCGTGGTGCTGGAAAAGCCGGGCAAGCGCGCCGTCGACCTCGAAGCGGATTTCGTCGGTTTCCATTGCCCCGACCTTTTCGTGGTCGGCTACGGCATGGATGCCGCCCACTCGCACCGCGAACTGCCGTTCATCGGCGTCGTCGAGGACCCCGACTGAGCCGCGCAACGGGGCGCGCTTCGCCGGCATGCCTCAATTCCGGATGTAGATCGACAGATTGAGGACGGCCGCGAACGCGACCCAGGCAAGGTAGGGCACGAGGCAGAAGCCGGCACGGCGGTCCACTGCAAAGAAGCGTCTACAGGTCAGCGCGACGGCAGCCAGCAGCGCCAGGATGACGATCAGCCCGGCCGTCGGGCTATGGGCCGCAAAGAACGCGAAGGACCAGCCGGCGTTCAGCACGATCTGCACCAGGAACGCCTGGATGGCGCCCCGACGGTCCGGAACGTAATCGGGCTGGCGCAGCACCCGATAGAACGCCCAGCCCATGAGTCCGTACAGCATCGTCCAGACAGGGCCGAACAGCCAGTCGGGCGGATTGAACGAGGGCTTGGCCAGGGTCTCGTACCAGCCGAGGTTGGGGATGGTGGCAAGATTGCCGAGCACCAATGCGGCGATGACGGGCGCGAAGGCGGCCACGGCGTAGAGGGCGGCCTTGGAGCGAGGCAGAGGAGCGTGCAGGGACGACATGGATCGGAACCGTTTTGATCACACGAGACGATGGCCGAATGCGAGGGGCCGGTATTCAGGCGGCTGCTGACGGAGAAATCGGCCCTGCCCTGCTCTTTTCGGCGGGCCCCGGACGTCCTACAGCTTGCCAGATCGAATCAGGAGCATGCGATGCGCTTGAAACTCTCGCCCTTGAACGCGGCTTTCTTTGGTCTGGGTCTCGCGGCCCTCGGCGCGAGTTGCAGCGCCATGGCGCAGAACACGACCTATCCGGCCGGCTACGGCGTCCAGGCCTATACGCCCAAGGACTTCCATCTGCCGGAGGGAGCTGGATGCTCGGGCGACGTCGCCCGCTGGCAGGCCGTGCAGGCCAACGATTATGCGAGCGGCAACGTCAACCTGAAGATCTACAACCAAATCCAAAACGAAATCGCACGGGCCGCCGAGGTCTGCGCGGCCGGGCGCGACGGCGAGGCCCGCAAGCTCGTCGCCTCCTCGAAGGCGCGGCACGGCTACCCCCAATAGGATGAGCGTCGCACGACGAAGGGGCGCCCGTCGCGCCTTCGCTCAATGGGCGTGATGTTCCGTCTGGGCTTGCGCCAAAGCCCGATTGGTCCGCTCCAGGCGGCCGGCCAGGACGCGCATCATGGCGATTCCCATGTCCGGGAAACTCTTCAGGAGACCCATCAGCTGGGATTTGCCGATCACCAGCGTCTCGCACGGGCAGACCGCCTTCACGGTCGCGGAGCGAGGCCGGTCGCACAAGATCGCCATGTCGCCAACGAAATCATTGCGCGTGACGGTGGCGACCTTGATCTCCTCGTTGCCGGCCCGCACAAACACGTCGGCCGAGCCCTTGACGATAACGAAGGCCTTGTCGCCGACTTCCCCTTCCTTGCAGAGGATTTGGCCGACATCGAACTTGAGGCGCTGAGACGCGAAAGCCAGAAGCTTCAGCTTCGACGGGTCAACGGACGCGAAGATGGGCACTTCGCGGAGCACCTCGACATCTTCCTTTAGCAGGCTCACGCTCGTTTCCTTCCGCAGTTCCCGCCGCCCGTTTAGGGGTTGCTACGCCGAAGCTCGCATGGGTTCCCGATCGGCGTAAACGCCGTCGTCTTCCTTGACCCTGGAATCCTCGACTACCCTACCATTCTCCATCTTTATCATTCGATTGAAATGGGAGCGAAGGTGCTCGCTTTCCAGGTTCCACAGAACGCCGAAGCCGCGCCGCTCTTCGCTGCCGCGCGCCTCCTGCACGATCCGAGCCACGATCTCGTCTTGGCTGGCGGGATCCAGCTGCGCCAGGCCGCGATGGACCATCAGCAGATCGGGGCGCCGAAGGACGGCGCGCGCCATGGCCAGCTTCTGCCGCTGGGCGGCGCTCAGCCTCTTGCCGCTGCTGCCGATGTTGAATTCGAGTCCCGCCTCGAACACCACCGCACGCAGCTCGAGTTCGTTGATGATCTCGCGCACCATGGCGGTGACGCGGGTTTCCGCTTCGGCGATGCCGAAAGCGACGCGGCCCATGAGCACGTTGTCCTTGATGGTGGCGGCGAGGTTGTAGCGGTCCGGATGATAGAACGCGATCTTGTCCTGCTTGTCGCCCAGGGCGCGGTGAAAACGATGACGCGCGTCGACGAGCTTGCCCATGAGCTCGTCTTCGAGCAGGCCCAGCCTGTCGCGCGGTTCGATGTAGCCGAACGCCAGATCGAGGAAAACGGCCTGATCGCCCGCAGAAGCCTGGCGGAACGACCGCGATCCGACCCGCTTGAGCGCGGTCTGATATTCCGGGAACTGCTCCGGGGTCATCAGGCTCAATTGCTCGAAGAGCGGGCTGTCGGCCTCCAGGCCTTCGAAGATCTCGATGATGTTGGACGCAATGTTCTTGCCCATGTCGAACAAGGCGGCGTCGAGCCCATTCTCGGCCAGAACCTTGCGCAGCACCGGGTTGCTGCCGAGCTGTCTGAGATTGTAGGTTTCGTCGAGGGGCGTGCCGAAGACCAGGTTCTCGCCGATCGAGGATTGGCTGTTGTAGCGTTCCGGATCGAAGGCCTCGACCAGCGAGGTCATGTCGGCTTCGGCAAGCTTGTCGCGGAACATGGTCCTGGCCTGAATGAACCGCTGCTCGCCATCGGGGTCGATCCGCGTCAGGCGCCGCGCAAGGCCGAAACTGACCACATCGTTGTCCAGGTCCACGACGGCGAGCGCGTTCTTCACCCTGTCCAGGATGTCGTCCCGCCCCTTGGCGCCTGCAGCCTCGTAGTCGATCCAGTCGGCCTCGACATCGAGATTGTTGCCGCGGGACTTGATGATGCCGCCGTGCGCCGGCTCCCCCGGTTCCACCTTGGCGTGGCGAATGCCATACAAGAGCGCTTCCTCGATGGTACTTTGCGGGAAGTAGCTCTCGGCCGGGACGTAGGAGAGGCGACGCCCGGTAATTGCGAGCGGAATGTCCTTGAGATCCCGGTTGCCGATCGTGACCCGCCCGGCATCCACGATGACGAGGCGCGCCAGAACTTCGATCACGGTTTCAGCGCCACTGGTCGGGCCACCATCGAGCGCCACGAGATCATCGACGTCCAGCCGGACCGACAGGCCATCGAGCAGGCGCGTTCCATTGCTGTTGAACACCGTGACGCCGCTCAGCGCCACTTCGCCTTCGAGATGCGGGACGGGGCCCTCGTAGTCGGGGGGCGGCAGAAGCTCGACGCTCGGATCGACCGAGAATTGCTCGATGATCTGATCGTACTTGACCTGTACGTCGAGCCGCTGTTGGTCCCAGTCGATCAGGTCCTTCACGGGGGATGGCAGATCCTTGTAGGCCGAGATCACGGCCACGAGCTGTCCGATGTCGAGCCGGCCCATGATGGCCAGGAAGCCGCCCACCATGTAGAACAGGAAGGGCGTGATCTGGGCCAGCAAGTTGTTGAGGAATTTGACGAAAAACTTGCGCTGGTATAGCTCGAAGCGGATCGAGAAGATCTTGGCCAGACGGCTGGCGATGTCGGCCCGCTGGTAATCGGAAGCGTCGTTCGTGTGGATATTGGCTATGTCGTCGACGATCTCGCCGACGCGGCCCGGCGAGGCTACGCGATTGCAATTGGCGCTGTCGGCCGAGCAGCAATTGCTTGCGCCGGAGCCGGGGGATGAGCACCCCTTGGACCAGCAGAAGCGAAACCGCGATCAGTCCCAGCGCCAGGTTCTGTACCAGGATGAAGGCGATCGATACGATGATCTGGCCGCCCAGAAACACCGGCTGCACGAAGGCGTCGCCGATGAAGCCGCCGAGCGGCTCCACCTCGTCGCGGATCATGGTCGCGACCTCGGCACCTTTCACGCGGCGGAATTCGCTGTGCGGAAAGCGCAAGACCCGGTCGACGAGTTCGTACCGGAGCTGGCCGAGCATGCGCTCGCCCAGCCGGCCCTTGTAGAAGTTGATGTAATATTTGAACAGGCCGTTGACGATCACCAGCAACAGGAAGAGCGCGCTCAGGACCACCAGCGACCAGATGCGATCGAAATCGAACCCGTGCAGGAGCTCGACGAAGCCATTGTCCTTGACGGCGGTCGGGACCGGAATCCGGATCTGGAAGTAATGCTGGGTCGAGGTAGCCTTTTCGAAGCCCTTCGCCTGGATCGGCCCATTCACGATGTACTTGGGCAGGTCCAGCATGGCGAAGTTGAAGGGCATCGACGCCAGAATGACCAGCAGGATCCAGATCTGCTCCTTTCTGGTCTGGGACCAGATGTAGCGAAAAAGACTGGCCTCCATGCCGTTCCTGAACTCCGGCCCGCCTAGGCGAAAAGGTTACGTGTCAAAACGAATTGCGGGCGACCGTCGCATTGTCTGCCTGCCGGTGGCACAGGGCAAGCAGAGAAAAACGGCCCAACGGTCGTCCGTACCGGCCGGAACTCACGGATCCGTCCGCCGAGTGTCACGGGCCGACGAATTGCTGCTCCAGGATCATGCGGCTTCGCTCCGCGCCGCGGAGTGACATGTCGGTTCCCGAGCCGGGCAGATCAAGAGCCTGTTCGATGGCCACAGCAAGCGACCTCGGATCGAGGGCCGCCTCCTGCACCGTGACGGCCCACCCGCGCTCCGCGAAGACGGCGGCGCGGCGCGTCTGTTCGGTTTCACCGTTCCGCGCGAAGGGCACGAGCACGGACTTGCAGCCGGCGGCCACGAGATCCGCCACCGTATTGTAGCCGGCCTGCGAGATCGACAAACGCGCGCGGGCAAGGCGCGATGGAAGATTGGCCTCGAAGGTCCGGATGACCAGGCCCTCGTCCTCGGGCCAGGCTTGGTCGCGCGCCAGATTGGGCCCGGTCAGCACCAGCCATCGCGCGTCATGCAGCGAGGTCATCGCTCTTGCCGCAATGGCCGCACGCAGCAGCTGGGCACCCACTGCTCCGCCCCCGACCGAGACGACCACCTCGAAACGCTCGTCCGGCCCCTCAGGCAAGGGCTCCGGATGGCTGACGTCGGGCCCGACCATTCCGGTGTACCAGATCCTGTCCTCGAAGCGCGCTGGCGGCCGGGAAGCTGTCCGACAAGGCGAAGACGTTGGGATCGCCGTGCACCAGGACAATGTCGAAGAACTTATTGACGAGCGCGACGGTCTCCTCCTGCCGCTCGGGGCGAACCTCCTGCAGAATGTCGCGCACCGAACAGGCAATGAGAGGTCGGTGGGCCGCATTCGCGGCCCGTTCGAGCAAGGGAATGAGTTCGAACCGCATCGGACGGCGGCCGAACGGAAACGCCTCGATCAGCACCACATCGGGCAGGAACCGGTCGAAACAGTCGAGCAGGAGATCGCGTCGGCTGGCCTTGTCGGCCGTATCGAACGGCCTGCCATCCGGATGAACCAGCGCGCTGAAGCCGCCCTCCCCGGCTTTCACGGGTGGCAACTGGAATATATCGACGTTGCGCGGTTCGAGACCCGGAGGCAGTTCGCCGCCAATCACCAGCAGAACATCCATGCCGTCGGCCAAGGCCGTAGCGATCCGGCTGGCGCGCACCAGATGCCCGATGCCGAGCAGATGCTGCACATAGAAGAGGACGCGCCGGGTCATCGGCTCATTCGGCCGCAGTCGCCAGGAGGTCGTTGTCCTGCCGGGGTCCGGCAACGCGCCCCGATCGCAGCAGGGTGGCCAGGGCCGCGACGCTGGTCGTTGCGTCGAACCGGCTTGCGACCCGCTCGGCGCCCGCGCGTCCCAAGCGCCGCCGCGCGTCGGGGTCGCGCATCAGGCCGAGCAAGGCCTCGCCCAAGGCATCGCTGCTGTCCGGTTCCACAAGCAGGCCGTTGACGCCATGCTCGATCAATTCGGGCACGCCCGCAACGTCGGTCGAAACGCAGACCAGACCCTGGCTCTGCGCTTCGAGCAGGACGTTCGGCAGACCGTCCCGGTCGCCGTCGGCCGCAACGCGGCAGGGCAACACGAAGATATCGGCCTCGCGATAACGGCCGAGCACGACCACTTGGTCCTGCGGCCCGAGCCAATCGATCCTGTCCGCCAGGCCAAGTTCAGCGGCCGCGGCCCGCAAGGTTTTGAGCTCCGGCCCGCCTCCGATGTGGGTCAGGCGCCAGGAACAGCTCGCGGGCAACAGCGCCAAGGCACCAAGCAGAATGTCGAAGCCCTTCTTTGGGACGGCACGCCCCACGGCGAGCAGACGCACCGGATCCACCTCCTCGGTGCCATCGCGCCTGGAGCTCAACGCGGCAAGCGGACGGAACCGGTCGAATTGGACGCCGTGATAGATCAGGTGAAGGGGTGCTCGGGTCCCACCGAGCGCCTGCAGGCGGTCCCGCCCCGTGCGGGTGCATGTCACGGTCCAGGTCGAGCTGGCGAGTTTCTCCTTCAGCTCCCACTCGGCCGAGGTCCAGATGTCCTTGGCATGGGCCGAACAGGACCACGGCAGGCCAGCCAGCATGGCAGCATAGCGCGTCACGCTGGCCGGCGTATGGATGAAATGAGCATGCAGGCGCCGCACCTCGGGTGGCAGTTCGTCGACCAGCACCAGGGCCTGACCGAAGCGACGAAACCTGTTGCGCGAAACGTCTCGCCGCAGATCCCTCAGCCACAGTCTGCAGGCCGCTTTGAAGCCCGGCACCCGGCGCTGGCGCCACAGGGCCCGCAATACGCGAAGCGGCGCCTCGTGCAGGTATTCCGGCAGATAGGCGACCGGAGCAGCGATCTCCCGATGCACCGGGTGGATGCGGTCGTCCGTAGGACGGCGCAGGGCGATGATCCGTATGTCGAGCCCGGCCCGCTCGAGGCCAAGAATCTCTTCGGCGATGAAGGTTTCCGACAGCCTGGGGTAGCCCTTGAGCACGAACGCGATGGGCCCGGTCACGCGTCTCCCCTGCCTCCGGCCACCAGCGTCAGCCGCGGACCTTCCCGCTGCGCGATATAGGTGTGCACCAGGTCGCCGATCCGGTCGAGGCCGTCGAGCGGGCGTCCGTAGCTTGTTTCGGAAGGCCTCGAACGCCGCGGCAGGCGCCGCAAAGCCTGCGCGAGCCGGCGCGGGTCTTCCGCCTCCTTGGGAAGCAGAACGTCGATCAAGCCCAGTTCGGCCGCCCGCTGGGCCCGGATCAGCTGCTCCTGCCGAGGTGCGACGCGCGGGATAACCAGAGCCCGCTTGTCGAACGACAGGATCTCGCAAAAGGTATTGTAGCCGCCCATGCTGACCACGCCCGCCGCAGATTCCATCAGGGTCTCGGGCCGGTTGTCGAAATCCAGGATGTGCAGGGCAGGATGGGAGGCCGCACGCCGGCGTATCTCGTCGCGCTCCTCGGCCTTCATGAACGGACCGAGCATCATGACGACGGGCCAGCTTAGCCCAGGATCGAAATCGTGCGCCGCGATGATCTGATGCATCAGCGAGCTACCGTCGCCGCCCCCGCCGACCGCGACGAGCAGCGCATCCGCCGGAAGCGCAGCACCGACATGGGTTGGCACGCTCGGCGCTTCGCGGCGCAAAAAGCCCGTCCAGTTGATCCGGCTCAGCAGGGACCCAGGCACGTCGAGCCCGCAGAGCGGATCGTAGAAGTCTTCCGGGCCATAGACCCAGACCGCGTCGTAGAGGCTGTCCATCTTGCGTACGACGTCGGACCGCGCCCATTCGGCGCGCAACTGCTCTCGCGAATCCATCACGTCCCGCAGCCCGAGCACCAGCATGGTGCCGCGGGTCTTGAGATAGGTCAGCGTGGGCTCGAGTTCCCCGCGCAGGCCCAGCGGCTCCTTGTCCACGATGAACAGATCGGGCTCGAAGGACTCGGCCGTGCTCTGGATCACCGAGCGCCGCAAAGCCAGCGTGTCGTGCAGGTCGGTGTGGCGCGACAGCGGCGTGTACTCGCCATTGTAAAGCTTGATGATGCTCGGGATCTTGAGAAAATCCACGCGGGTGCGGAACTCGAAGGCCCCAGCGATCGAGGATCCCGACACGATGAGCACGTGCAGGCCCTTGAACCGCTCCACGAGGGCATGGGCGATGGCACGACAGCGCCGGAGATGGCCGAGCCCGAAGGTGTCGTGGCTGTACATCAACACGCGAGCATCCCGGAAGCGGTCGACCGACTGATGCATCGACACTCCCCTGCTCGCCCGTTGCGGATCCAGCCTCCGCCAGCCTCACTTCCTTGTTGGCCAGGATAGCGGTGTCCCGGCGCGCTGGCTAGCGGCAGTGCGGCGGGCGCGGTCGGAGCCAGGTTGACGTCGGCGACTGCGCAACGAAAAAGGGCGGCCGAAGCCGCCCTTTAACGCCGATTCGGACCCGGCTCAGTCGCAATTGGTCTTGGTCTTGGTGGCCGTGTCGCCCTCCTCGTTGGTCTTGGTGACCTTCTTGGTGGAACAGCCGCCGTCTTCCTTGACCACAACACCGGCCGCCGGTGCTCCGACCACCACACCCTCGGGTTCCGTGGTCTTGGTCGTGGTGGTCTTGGTGGTCACTTCGTCGGCAAACGCCGAGGGGACGAAGCCGAGGCTGGCAATCGCGATCATGCCGGCGGAAGCAATCAGAAACGGTGATTTCATCGTGGTTTCTCCTTCAATAGGCCGGGTGCGGGGCGCCGCACGCCAGGCTGTCAAATGCCGGGGTCAATGATGTCTCGCTGGGCTTGGTTCCATTGCCCGGCCAGTCGAGGCGGTCCAGGATACGAAGCGTCGGCTCAGGTTCCCGGACCTACGGCGAGGGGCAGGCTCCAGCGCGTGGGTTCGACCCGATCACTGCTCGGAGGCACGCCAAAGCGAGTCCGATAGGCTCGGGACAGCACCGAGCCGGAGGTGAATCCGGCCGCCGTAGCGACCTCGATGACGCTCATATCGGTCTGGCGCAGTAAGTGTCGCGCGCGGGTCAATCGCAGGTCGAGGTAATGGTTGGCGGGCGTCACCCCCACATGGGCGCGAAACAACCGCTCGAGTTGCCGGATCGATATGCCGCCGGCCGCCGCCAACTGGTCCCGTCCGAGCGGATCATCGAGGTGACGCTCCATGAGGGAGATGATTTTAGCAACGCGCGCATTGCGGGGTCCGGGTCGCCGTGTTCCGGTCATGCGCTGGTGGTCGGCGCGGTTTCGGATGCGCTCGTGGATCAGTTGTTCGGACATTGCCAGGGCGAGCGTCTCGCCATGCTTGCTGGCGATCATGTCGAGCATCAGGTCCATGGCTGCGGTGCCGCCCGCACAGGTGATGCGCCCCCCATCGACGTGGTAGAGAGCGTCCGTTACCCGGATCTGCGGAAAGGCTTCGCGGAACGCCGGCACGGCTTCCCAATGCATGGTGACCGCGGCGTCGCCGAGCAGGTTGGCGCGCGCCAGGATCAATGTGCCTGTGTCCAGGGCCCCGAGTACCACGCCCGAGCGCGCGAGCTTGCGCAGCCCGTTCAGTACCGGGCCCGTGGCATATCGCTCGGGTTCGAAGCCGGCGCAGACCAGAACGGTCGGAATCCCAGCGATGGACGCGGTCGATCCCTCGACGATCAGGCGCATACCATTCGACGCATCGACCGGGGCGCCGTCGAACGAAAAGGCCCGCCAGGCGAACAGTTCTCGGGCCGCCAGCCTGTTGGAGATCCTCAGCGGCTCGACGGCCGACAGGAAAGCCATCATGGAGAATTTCGGCGCTAGCAGAAAGCCGATCGGCTCGGGCCCCTCGCCATGGAAAGGAGCAAACATCGCGTCCCCGGGCTAGCTCACGTCGAGCATGAGAGCGTTCCTGAACCCGTGTCGAGCATTCGGCCTCGGCCCTAGACCGAGACCTGGGCCCCAAGTTCCACGACCCGATCGGAGGGGATCGAGAAGAAGTCGGTGGCGGTCGCGGCCTGTTTGGACAGCGCGATGAACAGATGGTCCTGCCACTTGGGCATGAAGGAGTTGGTCGAGGCCTTGAGGGTTCGGCGGCCCAGGAAGAACGACGTTGTCATGATGTCGAACTTCAGGCCGGATTTCCGCAAGGTGGCCAGGGCCGCCGGCATGCGTGGGATTTCCATGTAGCCGTAGTACAGCACGATCGAGGTGAAATCCTTGGAAAGCTTCTCGAGCTTGAAGCGCTTGGCGGGCGGCACGCGCGGCATGTCCAGCGTCTTGACCGAGAGCACGATGATCCGCTCGTGCAGGACCTTGTTGTGCTTGAGGTTGTGCATCAGGGACGAGGGCGCGACCTCGGGGTCGCTGGTCAGGAAAATGGCCGTGCCTGGCACCCGGACCGGCTTGCTCTTCTCCAGCATGGCGATCAGGCCACGCGTCGGAATCGAGTCCCGATGCGTCTTGGCGGCCAGCAGCGTCGTGCCGCGCGCCCAGGTCCACATCAGCAGCATGGAACAGCCTGCCAGCAGCAGCGGCACCCATCCCCCTTCGAGCACCTTGGCGAGATTGGCGAACAGGAACGACAGGTCGATGGTAAGGAAGAAGCCGATGAACGGCACGGCCCAGGCCAGAGGCCATCTCCACAGCTTCCAGACGACGAAGAAGGCCAGGGAGGTGGTGACCACCATGGTTCCGGTGACCGCGATCCCATAGGCGTTGGCGAGCGCGTCGGACGACTTGAACAGGAACACGAGCAGGAGCACACCCACCAGCATCAGCCGGTTGGCGCGCGGCACGAAGATCTGTCCCTCGGTTGTTTCCGACGTGTGTTGGATCTCCATGCGGGGCAGAAGCCCAAGTTGGATCGCTTGGCGGATCAGCGAAAAGGCCCCGGTGATCACTGCCTGGCTGGCGATGACGGTCGCCACCGTCGAAAGAATGACGAACGGGATCAGGGCCCAGGCCGGGGCCAACAGAAAGAAGGGATCCTTGGCGGTCGCCGGATCGTGCAGCACGAGCGCGCCCTGACCGAGGTAGTTCAGCAGCAGCGCCGGCAGGACGAAAAAGGCCCATCCTGTCTGAATGGGCTTGCGCCCGAAATGGCCCATGTCGGCGTACAGCGCCTCGGCCCCCGTGACCGCGAGGAAGACGAGCCCGAGCGTGACGAAGCCGGCGAGGCCGTTGCCGAAGAGGAAGCTCAGCCCGTTGAGCGGGTTGAAGGCGGTCAGAATGACCGGCGCGTCGGCGATGTGGATCAGTCCGAGGCCGCCGATGACGGTGAAGAACACAACCATGATTGGGCCGAAGAGCGCCGCCACCCGGGCCGTGCCCCAGCGCTGAGCGGAAAACAGCACGATCAGGAGCACGATGGTGATGGGGATGACGTAAGGCTGGAGCCCTTGCTCCGCGACACCGAGCCCCTCCACGGCCGAGAGAACCGAAATCGCCGGGGTGATGATGGCGTCGCCGGAAAACAGGGCTGCGCCCGCTACCCCGAGCAGAAACACCATGCCGCCGCGACGGCCGAGCGCATGCTGGGCCAGGGCCATCAAGGACAGGGTTCCGCCCTCGCCCTTGTTGTCGGCCTGCATCAGAAAGAGGACGTATTTGACGGTTACGATAAAGACGAGCGCATAGATCAGCAGCGACACGATGCCGATCACTTCCGCGCTCGAGACGCCGGTGTCGACCGCATGGTGCAGGGCCGATTTCAGCGTGTAGAGCGGGCTCGTGCCGATATCGCCGAAGACGACCCCGATGGAGCCCAGCGTCAGCCCCATGAGGCCGCTTTTGCCTTTGTGGGCAGCGGATGCGTGATCGGCCGTGGGAGCATGGGAGCCGGGCTGGGCCGCGTCGGCTCCCTCGCGGGTGGACGCGGTAGCGGGCGGGGCACCCGCTGAATCTGGCGACATCATAAGGCTGCGGCGGCCACGCTCCACGCACCCGACCGGCGCGCCGGGCCCCGTGCAGATACTCCTTTCCGCTGCCCGAGAGAAGGGGGCAGATCAGGATGCCGCACCGGCGCGAAATTAAGTTTACTCCATGCTCGCCGGGTTCTCGCGCTGCGCCGCCGTGCTGATCGCGATAGCCAGATCCGCGCCGAAATGCGGCAAGGGCAGCTTCGCCCCAACGATGTGGTCCCATAGGCTGGTGTGCAGCGCTGTGCCCGTGCGGGTGCACCAGGCCGTTACCCGATAACGTCCAGGTACCAGGCCGGGAACTTCGAGAGACAGTCCCAATGGCGGCGCATCCATGCGCACCATCCCGCCCCGGTCCAGCGTGTCGC
The DNA here is from genome assembly GCA_963851175.1 of uncultured Alphaproteobacteria bacterium. Taxonomy (GTDB): domain Bacteria; phylum Pseudomonadota; class Alphaproteobacteria; order Rhizobiales; family Beijerinckiaceae; genus Lichenihabitans. The sequence goes on from CAWKNU010000009.1 coordinate 106,774, forward strand.
GCCTTAGGAGATAGACCACGGCCTGGTTGGCGTTAGCGCAGGCAAACCGTGCCAATTGGGCGTCCGGCACGGAGGCGTCGCTCTCGTTGTAGAGGGTGATCTCCTCACTGACGTTCCGCCGGTCGAAGCGTGGCCAGTCGATCAGTGGCAGAAAGCCTGCCATGGCCTTCTGGGCGGCCCGCATTCCCCGGGTGAGTGTGTGGGGCTTGCGGTTGGGCCAGCGCATGCCTCCGCCCGCGCCCCCACTCGCCAGGTGGGCCCATTGCATATGCCTGAAATATTCGTCGTCGAACGGCTCGGGCAACGTTCTGTGGTGGTCCTTGTAGCTGTGGATCGGCCCGTGCTCGCTGTCGAAGAACGGGCGCCCGTCGCGGATTTCGCCCAGGGCTTCGCGCACGATCCGCCCCATGCCGAGCGCCGCATCGACCGTGTTCTTCGGGTCGTCGATGGTGCCTTGCTCGTAGATATGCAGCGTCGCGAAATCGAGCGCCGGATGGCGGAAGATCGGCTCTTCCATGCTCATATGGGAGCGCCAGCGAAGCTCCGGTCCGAAGAGCGATACCGTCTGCGGATGCGCACGCCCGTGCAGGCGCAGCTCCTCGGCACGCAAGTGGTCCGACAAATCCTGGATGAATTCGGCGAACGGATGCGCACTGTCCTGGGCCTGGGCCGGATGGATCTCGTTCCACAGGTCCCAGGCGAACAGCGCGCCCGAGCCGCCCCAGCGGGCCGTGGCAAAGCTCAGCCGCCGCTTGATGGCGATGCGCGTTTCGGCGCAGAGCAGCGCCTGTGAGGGATGATCGAGCGGACCGCCGTTTTTCCGGTTGTACGGATGATGCCGGAAGTGCAGCCACATCCAGAACGTATCGACGGGAGTCAAGAGAATGCGCAGGCCGAGCCTTTCGCAAAGCCCGAAGAGATCGTCCCAGAACTGCACCAGGTTGGGCGAGAAGCTCCCGACCGGCTTCTCGATGTAGCGGTGCCGGACCTGGGCATATTCCAGCATGAGCCGGAGCACTGTCACGCCATGGTCGGCGAGGTGGCGCAGATGCGCCTCTACCTTGGCCACGTCCCGCCGCCGAAAGAGTGGGTTCAGCTCGACCCAGCTGATCGCATCGTTCTGCCCGATGGGATGCCAGGGCTGCCCTTGCTCCGTCACGAAATAGGGTGCGCCGGGTGCCACGCCGATCCAGGGCAGCGCGGGTTTCGAGGATCGCCAGGATGATTGCGGCGGCGTGGCCGTCAGATGCATGTTCGATGGTCCGTGACACAGAGGCTCACCCCGAAGCGACCGGGGCAGCCCTTCGGCGGGTGCGGAGCGTGACCCGGGCGCTTAACGGGCGGATCCTTGCTCTGCAAGCCTGTGATGGTTCGTCGCGTCTGACGCGGGCCGAGATTTCGCTTGCGCGCTGGCAGCGAACCCGCACCGCGCCATAATGAGCGCAGGCAGGTCGAACGGCGTTCCATGCAGGCATTCCTCGCTGATCCAGTTCTGGTCGATGATCTTCGGGCCCGGGTCGAGCACAGGCTCGATGCGCTGGTCCCGGCGGTCGCCGATCGCGCGCTCCGCGTCAACGACGCAGTGCGCTACGCGCTGCTGGCGCCCGGCAAGCGCATCAGGCCCTTGTTGACGTTGTTGGCCGCGATCGAGTTCGGGGCCGACGCAGTCGAGGCGCTCGACGTGGCCTGCGCGACCGAAATGGTCCACGCGGCGTCGCTGATCCTCGACGACCTCCCGTCCATGGACGACGCGCGTATGCGCCGCGGCCAGCCGACCGCGCATGTTCGCTTCGGCGAGAGCACGGCCATTTTGGCCGCCGTGGCGCTGCTCAACCAAGCCTACGGCACCATCGCCGAGGCAGCGCATCTGTCCTGCGAAACCCGCGTGGCGCTGGTCAGGCGCCTCTCGGGAGCGGTCGGCTTCGGAGGGCTCGTGAGCGGGCAGGACAGCGACCTCAACGATCGGGCCGGGCCCTCGACGGTGGCACGGCTGGAGACCTTGAACCACCAGAAGACCAGCGTCCTGTTCGAGGCGGCCCTCGAGATGGGGGCCAGGGTCGCTGGCGCGGCCGAGAAGCGCATAGGCATCCTGCGGCAGGTGGCGGCCCACCTCGGACTTGCCTATCAGATCGCCGACGATCTCTATGACGGAACCCCGATCGTCGCGCGAAGCCCGAAGGACCTGAACAAGGATTGCGGCAAGCCGACCGTCGTATCGCTGCTGGGCGCCGATCGGGCGCGCGAGCGGGTCGGCCACCATCTCGCCGAAGCATTGCGGCTGCTGCCGGTCAAGGGCCAGGCGGGGGCTGGATTGCGCGACTACATCGTCGTGACCTTCAGCCAGGCGCGACTGTGCTGAACGGCGACGAAAGGAGGGCCGGCCGTTGAGCGAAACCGTCCTGACCCAGGCGCCGACGAAGCGCACCACCGTCGATGCCGGCCGGCAGACCGCAATCGGGCTCGCCTTGGCGGTTGCCATCATCGGGGCCTGGACGGCGCTGCACCTCTACGGGTTGTTCCTGCTGCCGCTCACAAAACGGGCTCTGCTGTTCGCACCGATGATCGTCGGGGTGCAATGCTGGCTGTCGGTCGGGCTGTTCATCGTGGCCCATGACGCGATGCACGGCTCGCTGGCGCGCTTTCGGCCGCGGCTCAATCGGGCGGTCGGGCGCGCGGCGCTGATGCTCTATGCGGGGATCTGGTACGATTCCCTCGTTGCCCGCCATTTCGCGCACCATCGCGCCCCGGGGACGGACCGCGATCCCGATTTCGACCGCGACGGTTCCGGAGGGTTCTGGCGCTGGTATGCGGCGTTCTTCCTCGAATATATCTCGTTCGGCCAGCTCGTGCGCCTGGGCGCCGCGGCGGCCCTCTACGGCCTGGCATTCAGAATCGCGCCGGAGCGGCTGGTGCTGTTCTGGGCGCTGCCGTCGCTGCTGGCGTCGCTGCAACTCTTCTATTTCGGAACCTACCTGCCGCATCGCCGCGACGAGACGCCCTTCCTCGACCCCCATCAGGCCCGCAGCAACGGCTATTCCTATCTCGCCTCGCTCGCCACCTGCTTTCACTTCGGCTATCACCACGAGCACCATGCCGATCCTTCGGTGCCATGGTGGCGGCTTCCGGCCCTCCGCGACGGCCGGCCGAAGACCCGATAGGCGCGCCCTTGCGACATATCGTAGAGCCGGCCCTCATCGTGATGGCGACCGTTGCCGCCACAGAGATCGCGGCCGCGCTGATCCATCGCCACATCATGCACGGCTTCGGCTGGGGGTGGCACCGCTCGCACCACGAGCCGCACGACCATCTCCTCGAGGCGAACGACCTTTACGCGCTGTTCTTCGCGGTCCTTTCAGTCGGGCTCATGCTGGTCGGGCATCTGTGGCTGCCGGCCTTCTGGATGGGCGTCGGGCTCATCGTCTACGGCGTGCTCTATTCCCTGGTGCACGACGGACTCGTGCACCAGCGCTGGCCGTTCCGCCATGTGCCGCGGCGCGGCTACCTCAAGCGGCTTTACCAGGCCCACAAGCTGCATCATGCGGTGGAGGGCAAGGCCGGTTGCGTGTCGTTCGGGTTTCTTTACGCACGGCCGGTCGAGGAATTGCGGGGCAGGCTGCGCGGTGCGTCCACCTCTATCGAAGAAGCTCGAAAGTGACCGATACCGCGGCCCGCTCTTCCTGCGCGCCGGCCGCCAAGGGAACCGATGCCGCCATCGATCCCGCCATCTTCGAGCGACGGAACGCGTGAGCTTGCAACTCGGTCTGCGCATCGGCCGGCACGATGGCCAACACCGGGCCGAGATTCAGGCCGAGCGCCTCGGCATAAACTTGCGCCTTGTGACGCGCATCCCGCATCGCTTCCCCGCGCAGTGCGTCCTCGCGGCGCGGATCGGCACTGGACACGAACTCGATGCTGTCGATCGAATTCACACCCTTGTCGATCAGCTTGCCGGCGAGCGGACCCGCGTTGTCCACCGGCTTGACCCGGATCTGCAGATTGTTGCTGGCCCGGAACCCGGTGAGCTTCGGGGCCCCCTTGGCCGGGGAATCGTAGACCCCGGAGAGGCCGACGGCCGTGGTCATCACGGCGTCGCCCACGATGCCCTCGCCCTTGAGCACATCGAGCACCGCCTGGACCGCTTTCGCGTTCTCGGTCGAGGCCTCCGCGGCCTTCGGTCTTTCAGTAACGACCCCCAGCGAAATGACAGCCGTGTCCGGGACGACGAACACCGAAGCCTCCCCCTCGACCGTGATCGAAGGGACAGGGGCTCCCTGCTGGGCCAGGGCCGGAGCCGCAAGGAACGACGCCACGAGAACGAAACAGTACCTGCGCATCATTCGGTGTCCTCCCGACTGTCGGCGCACGGGGCGCGCACTCACGTAAGGGCTGGATTGCTTCGCTCCGCTCGCAAGAAGGAGTTGTCTTAAGCCGCCTTCTTTTTCGGCGCGATGAGACCGCGATTGACCAGCACCTCGGCGATCTGCACCGCATTCAGCGCCGCGCCCTTGCGCAGGTTGTCGGACACGCACCAGAGCGAGAGGCCGTTCTCGACCGTCGGGTCTTCGCGGACCCGGGAGATGTAGGTCGCGTCCTCGCCGGCCGCCTCGTGCGGCGTGATGTAGCCGCCCGGCTCGTGCCGATCGATCAACAGGCAGCCAGGCGCCTCGCGCAGGATATTCTTCGCTTCCTCGGCCGAGATGGGCCTCTCGAACTCGATGTTCACGGCTTCAGAATGGCCGATGAACACCGGCACGCGCACGCAGGTGGCGGTCAGCTTGATCTTCGGATCGAGGATCTTCTTCGTTTCCGCCATCATCTTCCATTCCTCCTTGGTCGAACCGTCTTCCATGAAGACGTCGATCTGCGGAATGACGTTGAAGGCGATGCGCTTGGGAAACTTCCTGGTCTCGAGGGCATCAGAAACGAACACCGCGCGGGTCTGGGCGAAGAGTTCGTCCATGCCCTCCTTGCCGGCTCCGGATACCGATTGGTAGGTGGCCACCACCACGCGCTTGACCGTCGCGACATCGTGCAAGGGCTTGAGCGCGACCACGAGTTGCGCGGTCGAGCAGTTCGGGTTGGCGATGATGTTCAATTTGCTGAAGCCCGCAACGGCATCGGCATTGACCTCCGGCACCACCAGCGGGACGTCCTGGTGCATCCGCCAGGCGGACGAATTGTCGATCACCACGCAGCCCATGGCGCCGATCTTCTGCGACCACGCCTTCGAGACCTCGCCGCCGGCCGACATCAGGCAGATGTCGGTCCCGGTCCAGTCATAGGTGTCGAGCGCCTTGCAGATGAGGGTTTTGTCGCCGAAGGAAATCTCCGTGCCCTTGGAGCGGTTCGACGCCAGGGCAACCACCTCGCTGTACGGAAAGGCCCGCTCGGCGAGGATGTTGAGCATCTCGCGGCCGACGTTTCCCGTGGCGCCGACCACCGCAACCTTGAACGGCATTGCAAAAAATCCTTCGATCCGCTGAGAGCGTTCTCAATAATGGATGCAACGCAAGGCCGCAACGTGGCGGCAAAAAGCGCGCCACGACTGCTCAGACACGCCGCAACCGTGTAGAGCCTGCAGTTGGGGCGCCGTGCGCTCATCCGACAGGAGATCGCCGTGCCCGAGATCGACTTCGACCGACCCGCCACGCTGCAGTGGATCGATGTCGCTCCGGAGGACTTCGGGCATATCCCCGGTTGGCACGGCAGCGACCAACCCTTCCCGACGCTCCGCGAAGCTGTCAGGTTCTGCGTTGAAGACCTGGACATGCGGGTGCGGAATTTCGCCTCGATCGCGGTGGAGGGGGCCGAAACAATCGCTTCGGCGCAGATCGAGGCACTCTACGCACTATTGCAAGCGTGAAGCGCTAACTTGTGATGGCCAGCACTTCGCCGCGCCGCTCGGGACTGAAGCGAACGAATACCGCGATGGCGATCGCCACCACCACCGCCACCACGGCCAGGGCAAAGGAATAATCGTGGCCCGGGCTTTCCGCGAGATGAGCCTGGAACGGGGCGTTGTAGGAGGCGAGGAAATTGCCGATCTGGTAGATGGTGCCGGGCCAGGTCGCGCGGATCGGACCTGGCGAGAGCTCGTTGAGGTGCACCGGAATGACGCCCCAGGCGCCCTGCACGCTCACTTGCATGACGAAGGCCCCAAGCGCCAGGGTGACCGGGGTTGCCCCGTAGGCCCAGAGGTAAGCGCTCGGCAGCGCGATCACGCAGGCGATCGTGATGGCGTTGACCCGGCCGATACGTTCCGACCAGAAGCCGAAGGCCAGCCCACCCGCAATGGCGCCGATATTGGCGACGATGGAAATCCAGCTCACCGTCGTGCTGTCGAAGCCGTGCTGCTTCTTGAGGAAGGTGGGATAGAGATCCTGCGTACCGTGGCTGAACAGGTTGAACAGCATCATGAGCAATATGGCATAGATGGTGACCGACCAGTTGAGCGACAGCGTCTCGATCAGTCCCAGCCGGGGTCCCTTGGCGGCTTCGGCATAGGCCGGCGATTCCGGTACGTGGGACCGGATGAACAGGACCACGAAGGCCGGTATGATGCTGAACAGGAAGAGCGCCCGCCAGCCGATCGTGTAGTCCCCGACGGTCCGTCCGTAGAAGAGGCCGAAGACGATCGAGGCCAGCAGATAGCCGGTCGGGTAGCCGCATTGCAGAATGCCCGACACCATGCCGCGTGCCTGCGGCGGAATGGACTCCATGGCAAGCGAACTGCCCAGGCCCCATTCGCCCCCCATGGCAATGCCGAACAGCGCCCGGAGCACCAGGAAGATCGTCAGATTGGGCGCGAAGGCGGCAAGCGCGCCGATCACCGAATAACAGATGATGTCGAGCATCAGGGCCGGCTTGCGCCCGAACCGGTCACCGAGCCGCCCGAAGATGAAGGCGCCGATGAAGCGCATCGCCAGCGTCAGGAAGATGGCATAGGACACGGCCGGGACCTCGACCCCGAATTCCTTGGCGATGTCGCCGAGCAGGAACACGAGAAGGAAGAAGTCGAAAGCATCGAGCGTCCAGCCGAGATAGGCGGCCAGGACGGTTTTCTTCTGGGCCGAGGTCAGCTGCATAGGTCCCCTGGCTGGTTGCCGGGCCGACGCCCGCGTGAGTCTGACAGTTGCACACAGTCTAGAAGCGAGTCGGGCCGAGGCGCAATCAATGGCTGCGCTCATCCCACGAAGAAATAGGCCAGTCCGAGCAGGACGTAGACCCCGACCAGCAGCATGCCCTCGAACCAGGTGGTTTCGCCGTCGGCCGCCACCGTATGCACGATCATTGCGGTCGCCCCGAACGCAAACAGGTCGAGCGGATTGGAGAACACGAGGTTCATGGGCTTGCCCAGGAACCAGCCGATCACGGTCAGCAGCGGCGCGATCACGAGTGCGATCTGGATCGCCGAGCCCAGGCAGATCTCCATGACGAGGCCCATCCGGTCCTTGGCGGCGAAATTCACGGCCGCGAAAAGGTCGGCCGATGTGCCGACCAGGGCCAGAACGATGATGCCGAGGAACAGCTCGGAAAGATGCAGCTGGGACGCCGTCGCTTCGAGCGCTCCGGACACGAGTTCGGCCTCGAACGCGATCGCGATGGTGCCTGCAACCAGGATGCCGAGCGGGCGGGCAAGCCCAGCCCCTTGCCGAGGCTCGGCTCGGGTCCTGCCCGAGCGTGGTTCCTCGCCGACGAAGACGTTGCGGTGCGTCACGAGCGTGTAGACGAGGTTCCCGGCATAGAGCACTAGCAGCACCGCCGACACGCCCAGGCTGAGTTCCTCGTCGCTCAGTGCAAGGTCGTGAGGCTCGGACTTCAGCCGCAGCGCCAGATCGAACACCGCCGGCAAGAGCAGCGCGATCAGCAGCAGGACCAGCATGCTGGACAGAAGGCCGGCCCGCTCCCGCCGAAAAACCTGCTTTTCCCGCGTGAAGCCGCCGACCAGAATGGCGATCCCGAGGCCCAGCAGGGCGGTTCCGATGATCGAGCCCGTCATTTGGGCACGCACCACCTCGGCATGGCCCTCGATCAGCACGAAGATCGCCAGCACGAGTTCGGCTATGCTGCCGAAGCTGATGTTCAACAGGCCGCCGATGGCCGGTCCGACCTGCTCGGCGATGTCCTCCGTGGCTTGGCTGATCCAGTGCGCCAGAACCCCTACCGCGACTGCCGCCGTCAGAAACACCCAAAGGGGCGATGCATGAATCCCGTAGCGCAGCACCGCCGAGACGGGAGCGAAAACCAGCAACGCCAAAGCCACCATGAACAGAACCGCCCTTAGTGAAAAAGCGGCCTGAAGCCGCATGCTCGCTCTGCTCGTGGCGCAGAACAGGGTTCAAGGAAATACGATCGCAACCACGCCAATGATCCCTACGTTTAGCCAAGACGAAAGCCGTCGGAACGCCGGCGGCCATCAACGGGACTGGTACCATGAACCAGATGCATGAATCCTGGGCGCCACTGTCCCCACTGTCGACCGGCATACGAGGGCTTTGCCCACGCTGCGGCCAAGGTCACCTGTTTCGGGGCTTCCTCACGTTGGCGCCCCGCTGCGAGGTCTGCGGCCTCGATTTCGCCTTTGCCGACCCGGCCGACGGCCCGGCCTTCTTCGTGATCTGCTTTGCCTGTGTGCCCGCCGTGGCCTTCGCGGTCTGGCTCGAGATCGCCTACCAGGCGCCGATCTGGGTGCATCTTCTGACCACGCTGCCGCTTCTGCTTCTCACCTGCATCCTGCCGCTGAGGCCCCTCAAGGGTTGGCTGGTGGCGAGCCAGTACATCTACAAGGCCGAGGAAGGACGCCTCGCACCAAAGGACAGGCCGTAGGTCTGCAGCTCTGCCCGGATCACGCCGAATATCGAGCGCTTGCGGCGTGCGGAGATTATCGCTTACATTTGCCGCATACCGTGCGGTGAATATGCTCTACATCTACGAACGCCTCGATTGGCCGAAGTTCCGGTGGAATGACGCGCAGCTTGCGACGCAGTTGGCTGAAGTTCGGCATCGCCAGGGTCGCCTTATCGGCCGCATGGAAGCGCTCGGCTTTCAACTTCGCTCAGAGGCTATTCTTCAAACCCTGACGCAGGATGTGGTCAAAACGAGCGAGATAGAAGGCGAGATCCTGAACACCGACCAAGTGCGGTCGTCCCTGGCCCGACGACTCGGAATGGAGGTGGCGGGACTGGTCCCGTCCGACCGCCATGTGGACGGCACTGTAGACATGCTGTTGGACGCGACGCGGAACTTTCACCAGCCGCTAACCGCGGAGCGGCTCTTCAGCTGGCACGCGGCTCTGTTTCCGACGGGCACAAGCGGCTTGAAGCGGATCACCGTCGGAGCTTGGCGCAAGGCCGAAGGAGGCCCCATGCAGGTGGTTTCGGGTCGTCTCGGGCGAGAGAAGGTCCACTTCCAAGCGCCCGATGCCGATCGCGTCGAGAAAGAGATGGAGCAGTTTCTGGCCTGGTTCGAAGATACTGCGCTGCTCATCGATCCAGTGATCAAAGCCGCCGTTGCGCATATCTGGTTCGTCACCATACACCCGTTCGACGACGGCAACGGTCGGATCGGCCGAGCCATCACGGACTTGGCTCTGGCGCGTTCCGAAGGCACATCTCAGCGATTTTACAGTATGTCGGCGAGACTGCGGACCGAGAGAAACGAGTACTACGAAACGCTCGAAGCGGCTCAGAAAGGCGATCTGGACATCACTGTGCGGCTTGCCTGGTTTCTTCGGGTGTTCGGCCAGGCTCTGGAGGATGCGGAGGATCATCTCTCGATTGTGCTACGAAAGGCGCAATTCTGGGCTCAGCCGGCAAGGTTCGGCCTCAACGAACGCCAACGCAAGATCGTGAACCGCTTGCTCGACGGATTCCAAGGCAAGCTCACGTCGTCCAAATATGCCACGATCGCAAAATGCTCTCAGGATACTGCACTCCGGGACATCGAGGTTCTGATCCGGCACAATATCCTGGCTCGGGATGAGGCCGGCGGCCGCAGCACCAGTTATTCCCTACAATTCAGCGAAGACTGACGCGCGCTCAGGTCCCCCGTGGCTTGGCCCGCGTGGTGGGCGCCGCGGCAGCCGGGTCGTCGGGCCAGGGATGGCGCGGGTAGCGGCCGCGCATCTCGGATTTCACAGCTGCCCAGGAGCCGCGCCAGAATCCCGGCAGGTCGCGGGTGATCTGGATCGGCCGCTGCCCCGGCGACAGCAGATTGAGGGTCAGCGGCACGCGGCCGCCCGCCAGCGACGGGTGGCGCGAAAGGCCGAACAGTTCCTGCACCCGCACCGCGATGGCCGGCCCGGTCTCGGCCGCGTAATCGACGGCGATGCGCGACCCGGTCGGCGCCTCGAAGTGGGTAGGGGCTTCGGCCTCGAGCCTCCGCCCGAGATCATAGGCAAGGAGCCCGTGCAGTGCTTGCGAAAGGTCCTCGCCCGAAATATCGGCGAGGCCGGTCTTGCCGACGAGGTGCGGTGCCAACCAGCTCTCGATCGAGGCGCGCAGGCCTTCGTCGGACAGGTCGGGCCAGGGTTCCCCCTCGGCAGCGCGCAAGAATGTGACCCGGTCGCGCCATTGCGCCAGGCTTTTGCTCCACGGCAGACGGTCGAGGCCGAGTTTGCCGAGACCCCGGGCCAGGGTGACGGCCGCGGCTTCGTCGTTCGGCGCCGGCAGCGGTTGTTCGCTCAACACGATGGCACCGAGCCGGGTGACGCGCCGGGCCGTGAGGCTGGCCCGCGCCGCATCGAAATTCACCTCGTCGCGCGTTGCAATGGCTGGTCCTGCAATCGCTTCGACCTCGCCCAGGGTCAGCGGCGCTGCCAGGAGGATGCGCGCCGCCGCCGCCCGGCCGGTCAGTTCGCCGACCGCCAGAAATTGTGACCTGGCGAGCGCGCCGGCTCCCTCCACCGACGCAGCGCGGCCATTGGCCAGCAGGAATTCGCCCGGCCGCCCGCGTGCCTTGGCGATCCGCTCCGGAAAGGCCAGCGCCAGGATCTGCCCGGGCTCCAACGGTTCCCCGGCTCCGGGAGCAACGCCGCCCAAAGCCGAACGGGCCTGCCGGGAAAAACTCGCGGCGAGCCGCCGGGCCGCCTCGGCGCGCGGCCCGCGATCGCGCCGCCACATGTCGAGCTTGTCGTTTAGGTCGACCCCAGTGCCGCCCAGCCCCCGCTCGATCAGCAGGGTGGCGACTTCGGCCCCGCGTTCGCCGGCGCCACGACGGGCCGCCTCGACCACCATGCGGGCCACACGCGGCGGGGCCGCAAGAGCCGCAACGGCCCGCCCCTCGGCCGTGATCGCTCCTGCCGCGTCCAAGGCCCCGATGGTTTCGAGCAGTTTCCGGGCTTCGGCGACCGCGGGTGCGGGCGGCGGGTCGAGCCACCGCAAGCTTGCGGGATCGCGCGCACCCCACAGCGCGAGGTCGAGCACCAGCCCGGAAAGGTCAGCGTCGAGGATCTCGGGTCGTCCGAACGGTGGCAAGGCCCCGGTCGCGGCCTCTTCCCACAGGCGATAGCACACGCCGGGCTCGGTGCGCCCGGCACGGCCGCGACGCTGGTCCGCGGAGGCGCGCGAGGCCCGCACAGTCTCGAGCCGCGTCAACCCAAGATCAGGCTCGAAGCGCGGCACGCGGGCAAGGCCGCTGTCCACCACGACCCGAACGCCTTCGATCGTCAGCGAACTCTCGGCGATCGACGTCGCCAGCACGATTTTCCGCGATCCGGCCGGGGACGGCCTGATGGCGCGATCCTGGGCGGCCCGGTCCATCGCCCCATAAAGCGGCGCGACGCTGGCCTCGCCCGGTCGCAGTCGCCCCTCCAGAACCGACGCCGTGCGTAGAATCTCGCTCTGGCCGGGCAGGAAGGCCAGGATGGAGCCGGGCTCCTGCCGCAGACCGGTGAGGATCGCATCGGCGACGGAGTCTTCGATCCGCTTGTTCGGGTCCCGGCCGAGGTAACGCGTTTCGACCGGGAATGCGCGACCCTGAGATTCGACGACCGCGGCGCCATCGAGAAGACCGGCAACGCGCGCACCGTCGAGCGTCGCCGACATCACCAGGATGCGCAGGTCGGGCCGCAGCGCGCCCGCCACGTCGAGGGCCAGGGCCAGCCCGAGGTCGGCATCGAGCGAGCGCTCGTGGAACTCGTCGAAGATCACGGCCGCCACCCCGTCGAGACCGGGGTCGTCGAGCGCCATGCGGGTGAACACCCCCTCGGTGACCACCTCGATCAGGGTTTTTGCCGACACGGCCGTGTCGAACCGGGCCCGCAGCCCGATCGTTTCGCCGACTCGCTCACCAAGCGTTGCGGCCATGCGCTCGGCGGCAGCCCGGGCCGCAAGCCGCCGGGGCTCGAGCAGGACGAGCTTGCCGCCCTGTGTCCAAGGCTCGCCGAGGAGGGCCAGCGGCACGCGCGTGGTCTTGCCGGCGCCGGGCGGCGCAACGAGTACCGCGCAAGGTGCGGCGCGCAAGGCGGCGCGGAGCGGCTCCAGGACCTCGTCGATCGGCAGGGCCGGGCCGCGCACGGGAACCTGGCTCGGCAAAATCGGTCCGGCAGTCGTCACCGGCCCACCGCTCCGCATCACACTTCCAGGATGGCCTTGATGACCCCTGTTTCCGGTTTGGACCAGAGCGGGATGAGCTCCGGGGCCTCGACCAGCCCACCTGCGTGCGATGCCAAAGCTTTGATCGGCACGACGCCGCTGCGCATGGCGCCAAGAACAGTCTCGAAATCCTCGCGCGTCGCATTGCGACTGCCCAGCAGCGAGGTTTCCCGCTTGTGGAACTCGGGATCGTTGAAGCTGATGTCGGCCCGCACGATCGACAGCAGCACGTAGGTGCCGCCATGCCCCACATAGCCGAAGCCTTTCTGCATGGCCGCGGGGCTGCCGGTGGCATCGAGGACGACGTCGAAGAAGTCACCCCCGGTCGCGGCCGCAAGCCGGGTCGCGACGTCGCCCGAGACCTCGAAAGCCTGGTCGGCCTTGACCTCGTCCGTGCAGAACGCGAGCCGGCGCGCGTTCATGTCCAGCACGGAGACGTGCGCTCCGCGGGCCTTGGCGAACACCGCCGCCGCGATGCCGATCGGCCCGGCGCCAACCACCAGCACCCGGCTGTCCGGCCCCGCACCCGAGCGCCGGATTCCATGCGCCCCGATGGCCAGGAATTCCACCATGGCGGCGGCCTCGACCCCGAGGCCCTCGGCCGGCACCACGTTGCGCTCCGGCACGCAGATGTAGTCGCAGGCGCCGCCATCGCGATGCACGCCCAGAACCTGTAGCTGCTGGCAGCAGTTGGTCTTGCCGATGCGGCAGGCGCGGCAGGTGCCGCACCAGAGATAGGGCTCTATCGCCACCACTTGTCCGATCCGCAGGGCGCTGCCAGACGGCGCCTCGGCAACCTCACCGCCGAGCTCGTGGCCGATCACCCGCGGGTATTCGAGGTAGGGCTGGTTGCCGGCGTAGATGTGGTAATCGGTACCGCAGACACCGACGCGCCGGATGCGCACCAGCACCTCGCCGGTCGCTGGCCGTGGCGCATCCCGCTCGATCAGGCTGAGGGCGCCGGGTTGGTCGCATCGGAGAGCTTTCATTGAGATCGACCTCCTATGGCCCCGATCACACCGCGGCGGCGGATGGTATCGTAAGCGTGCTGCAGCGCGGCCCTGAACGAGGCATTGGCGGGCAGGTCCGGCCCGAACACCGAGGAGAGGCCCAAGAAGGCATCGATCACCTCGGCGCTCGATGCGGACCGCTGGTCCGGCGCCCCATTCCAGGCCTGGAACGTTGGATCGTTGAGCGGCAAGGCGCCCCCGTGATCGTCGGTGCCGCCGCAGGAGCGGATCCAGGCCGCAACCGCTAACACCAGCGCATCGGCTGGAGCGCCCGCCGCAAGCCGGTCGCGCAGGGCTGCCAGGATGCGCTGCGGAATCTTCTGCGACGCGTCGCTGGCGATCTGCGCGGTCTTGTGCTGCAGCGCGATGTTGTCGAAGCGCTCGAGCAGCCGCCCCGTATAGGCGCGCGCTTCGGCGGCCCCAATGGCCAGGGTCGGAATGACCTCGTCCCAATAACCATCGATGAACCGTCGCACCGTCCCGTCGCCGATGGTTTCGGCAACCGTCGGATAGCCGGCCAGGCGTCCGATGGCCGCAATGGTGGAATGCGCGCCGTTGAGCAGCCGCAGCTTCATGTGCTCGAAAGGCTCGACATCGGCGACGAATTCCGCACCGCCCCGTTCGAGCGTCGGCCGCCCTGTTGGGAAGCGGTCCTCGATGACCCATTGGAAGAACGGCTCGCCCAGCACCGGCCAGGCATCCTCAACCCCGAGCGCGGCGGAGATCGCGGCGCGATCGCCATCGGTCGTGGCCGGCACGATCCGGTCCACCATGGAGGACGGGCAAGCAACCTCGTCGGCCACGAAGCGGCCGAGGTCACGGTCGCGCGCGGCCGCGAATTCGGTCAGCACCCGATGCAGGGTGCGGCCGTTCTTGGGCAGGTTGTCGCACGATAGCACCGTGAAGGGCGCCACCCCGGCGCGGCGCCTGCGCGATAGAGCCTCCGCCACAAAGCCGAGCATGGAGCGGGGACGATCCGGCGCCGCAAGGTCGTGCAGGATGTCGGGATGATCGCCCCGCAGGCCGCCGGTGCCGAGATCGACCGCATAGCCCTTCTCGGTCACGGTCATGCTGACGATTTTTACACGGGGATCGGTCATGGCCCCGAGAAGCACCTCTGGCGCCTCGGGCGCTACGATCACGTCCTTGATCGACCCGATCACGCGCAGGCGTTCGCCGTCGGAGTCGCGAATTGCCAGCGTGTAGAGCCCGTCCTGCGGGACCAGGGCGTCGCGCGTCGCGGGGCTGCGCAGCGAGGCGGACACGATGCCCCACCCGGCCTCGCGGTCAGCCAGGCAATCGTCGACCGCGACCGCACCATGGGCCCTGTAGAAGGCGCCGATCCCCAGGTGCACGATGCCCGGCGTCACGGCGGCTCGGTCGTATCCAGGCTGCGCGATACCCGGGCCGAGGGCCTGGAGCGTCGTGTTGTTCAATCTCATCGGCACTTTCTCGCGCGTACCGGCAACCAATGGACCCGGTGGATTTGTCGCGCGACACCGGTGCTACGACACGAGAAGCTTGTCCAGCGTGATCGGCGCGTTGCGCACGCGGATGCCGGTCGCATGCCAAACCGCGTTGGCGATGGCGCCCGCCGTGCCCGTGATGGCGATCTCGCCCACGCCCTTGATGCCGAGCGCGTTCACGTGCGGATCGTGTTCTTCCACCAGGATCGCCTCGAGCGAGGGGACGTCGGCGTTCACGGGCACGTGATACTCGGCCAGATTGGCGTTCATCGGGCGACCGGAGCGCGGGTCCATGATGGCCTGCTCGTGCAGCGCGAACGAAATCCCCCAGATCATGCCGCCGAAATACTGGCTGCGGACCATGCGGGGATTGATGATCCGCCCTGCCGCGAAGGCCCCGACGAGACGCGACACGCGGATCTGCCCGAGATCGGGGTCGACCTTCACTTCGGCGAACACCGCGCCGTGCGCATGCATGGAATAGCTGCCCTGGGCGGCGGGATCGGCGGCCGCCTGGCCCTTGCCTTGCACCGAGGTTCGTCCGGCCCGGGCGAGGATGTCCGAATAGAGTTCGCCCCGGCTCTCGTCGTCGCGGCGCAGGAGAC
The DNA here is from genome assembly GCA_963851175.1 of uncultured Alphaproteobacteria bacterium. Taxonomy (GTDB): domain Bacteria; phylum Pseudomonadota; class Alphaproteobacteria; order Rhizobiales; family Beijerinckiaceae; genus Lichenihabitans. The sequence goes on from CAWKNU010000009.1 coordinate 122,448, forward strand.
GCCCGTTGCGGGCGATGACGCCCGAGTTGCCGGCCCCGAACAGCGGCGAGCGCTCATCGCTGGTGGCGAGCGCCGCCAGTTGTGCAATGACGTCCGCACCGGCGTTGTGGATCGCCGTGCCGGCGGTCGCGGTGTGGGCGGAGCCCCCCGCGATACCGGCATTCGGCAGATCGGAAGTGCCCATGCGGAATTCGACGCGGTCGAGATCGAGACCGAGCCCGTCCGCAGCGATCTGGGCGAGCGCCGTCCAGGCCCCCTGGCCCATGTCGTGCGCCCCGATTTCCACCGCGCCGCTGCCGTCCTGGCGCAGCTCCGCCTGGGCTTCGGCCTGGAACATCAGGGCCGGAAACGTGGCCGTGCCCATGCCCCAGCCGACCAGCAGCCCGTCTTTGCCTCGCATCTGCCGTGGCGCGCGAGGGCGCGAAGCCCAGCCGAAGCGCTCCGCACCTTGCGCGTAGCATTCGCGCAGCGCCTTGGACGAGAAGGGCTTGCCGGACATCGGCTCGACCTCGGCGTAATTCTTGAGGCGGAAATCCAGCGGGTCCATGCCACAGGCCTCGGCCATCTCGTCGATGGCGCTCTCGAGCGCAATGCTGCCCGAGGCCTCGCCAGGCGCCCGCATGAACAAGGGCGTGCCCGTGTCGAGCCGCACGGCATCATAGGTGGTCGAAAGCGCCGGAGACGCATAGAGCGTGTGCGTGACGCCCCCGCTCGGCTCGAAGAAATCGTCGAAGCTGCTCGAAGCCGTCCGCGTGTGATGCGAAATGGCCGTGAGCGTTCCGTCAGAGCCTGTCCCCAGCCGCATCGTCTGCCGGGTCGGCGCACGATGCCCGACCGGACCGTACATCTGTTCACGGCGCAGGACGAGCTTGACCGGGCGGCCGATGAAGCGCGCCGCCATGATGCCGAGCACCTGTGGGCCGGAGATCAGGCCCTTGGACCCGAAGCCGCCCCCGAGATACGGGCTGCGGATATGGATTTTCTGCGGATCGATCCCGAACAGGCCGGCGATGCGCGCCTGCGCCATGCCCATGCCCTGGCTCGGCGTGTCGAGCGTCAGACTGTCCCCATCCCACGCGGCCACCACGGCGTGCGGCTCCATGGCGTTGTGATATTGCGCGGGTGTTTCGTAGGTGGCTTCAATCCGGAGGTCGGAATCGGCAAAGGCCGCTTCCACGTCGCCCTTCACCTCCCGGGCGGGACTGCCCACCCCGACCGCGGCAGGCGCGAAGGCCTCCTCCGCATCGAGTCCGATGCGGGGCCCCTCGACCTCGTAGCGGGGCGCCAGCAGCGCCGCGCCCTCGGTGGCGGCTTCGAGCGTGTCGGCGATCACGACGGCGATCGACTGGTTGGCGTACCTGACCCGGTCGTCCTGCAGCAGGTCGAGCCGGAACGTGAACGGATTGTCCTTCTGGTCGGGGTGCTGGGCCAGCTTCGGCGCATTGGCAGGCGTCATCACATCGATGACGCCTGGATGCGCCTTGGCGGCCGCGACATCGAGATGCGTGACGCGCCCCCGCGCAACGCTGCTCACGGCCAGAACCGCGAACACCATGCCGGCCGGGTGGTTGTCGGCCGCGTAGCGGGCCACCCCCGTGACCTTCTGGATGCCCTCGCGACGCGTGAGCGGTTGGCCGATGTTGGAGCCGTGCCGGATCTGGGCCGGAGCGAGATCAGCCATGCACCACGACTCCAGAGGACGAACCGAAAACCGATGCCGGAAGAGTGGGCAACCGCTCGGGAGTGCCGGCGCTGGCGAGCTTCAAGGCCCGCACCAGGATGCGCCGAGCAAGTTCGATCTTGAAGGCATTGTCACCGGACGGATTGGCGTCGACGAGCGCGGCGTCGGCGGCGCGGCGAAACACAGGTTCATCGGAGGCCTGCCCTCGCAGCAGCGCTTCAGCGGCGCGCGCCCGCCAGGGCTTCAGGGCGACCCCGCCGAGCGCCAAGCGTGCTTCGGCGATCCTGCCGTCATCGAGGCGGAGGCCGGCAGCCGCCGACACCACCGCAAATGCATAGGAGGTGCGATCCCTGACCTTCAGATAGCGCGCGTTGCCCGCGAAGGCGGCGGCCTCGGGCGGCAGGCGCAGGCCGAGGATCAATTCCCCTGGCGCAAGCACGGTCTCGAGGTGGGGCGTGTCGCCCGGCAGGCGATGGAGATCTTCCAGCCGTACCTCTCGCCGACCCGCCGGGCCGTCGATTTCGACCACGGCGTCGAAAGCCACCAAGGGCACGCAGAAATCGGACGGGTGCGTCGCGATGCAATGCTCGCTCCAGCCGAGCACTGCGTGCGACCGGGTTTCGCCGCCCCGGGCGTCGCATCCGGCCCCGGGCTCGCGCTTGTTGCATCGGCTGGCAACGTCGTAAAAATAGGCACAGCGCGTGCGCTGCATCACATTGCCTGCGCTGGTGGCAGCGTTGCGCAATTGTGCCGAGGCGCCGGCCAGCAGGGCTTCCGCGACGGCGGGATAGCGGGTCGCAAACTTCCGATCATGGGCGAGGTCGCTGTTGCGCACCAGCGCGCCAATTCGTACCCCGCCGTCAGGCAGGAACTCGATCCGGTCGAGGCCCGGCAGCCTGGTCACGTCGACAAGGCGGCGCGGGCGCATGATCCCGCCCTTCATCAGGTCGAGCAGGTTCGTGCCACCCGCAAGGATTGCCGCTCCAGGCTGGGCCGCTGCCGAAGCCGCCTGGGAAACGGTGTCGGCGCGAAGGTAATCGAACCGGTTCACGCGGCTTCTCCCCGCTCGTGCGCCTGCTGCATGCGAGCCTGCGCGTCAATGACGGCGTCGGTGATGCCCGCATAGGCACCACACCGGCAGATGTTGCCGCTCATCGCCTCGCGCACGCGCTCCGGGTCGTCGCCGGCCTGCGCTTCCCGAATCAGACCGACCGCGCTCATGATCTGGCCTGGCGTGCAGAAGCCGCATTGCAAGGCATCATGCTCGATGAAGGCGGCCTGCACCGGATGCAGGGCATCACCCCGCGACAATCCCTCGATGGTCAGGATCTCGGCGCCGTCATGGCTCAGCGCCAGGGCCAGGCACGAATTGATCCTGCGCCCGTCAACCAGGATCGTGCAGGCGCCGCATTGGCCGCGATCGCAGCCCTTCTTGGTGCCTGTAAGCTCCAGGCGCTCGCGCAAAAGATCGAGCAGCGTGATGCGCGGATCATCCAGAATGACCTCGCGCTTCATGCCGTTCAACGTCAAGGTGATCGATAGGGTCATGGGACTCGCTGTGGTGCACGCAATGTAGAGTCTGGCTCGCCGCTGCACCATGCGTGCCATTTGCCGCAGGGTGCCAGATCCTGGCTCATGACCGGCATCGCAAGCGATCGCAGCGCCCGCGGATAGCCCAGGACGCAGTGCGATTTTCGGGCCGGCCCGGGCGTGGTCGTCAGGGCTGCTGCGGAACTCCGACCGGCTTGCCGCCGACCGGCGGTTGCTGACGGGCCTTGTCGAGCCTGTTCTTCAGGCGGGAAAAACAGCCGACCTCGTAACAGCCGAACAAGGCCGCGGCCCCGACCCCGATCGCAATCTTGGTTCCAGTGGACAGACCACCGGGCTGCGCCTGCCCGGCTTGCTGGGAGGGGGCCGCGCCCGCGCCGCCGAGCGACACAGCGACGCGCTGGGCCTGCTGGGGCCCGCCGCCCGCCGGCAGGTAATCGATCGAGATCTGCTGTCCGGGCTGATGCGAGCCGACATAGGCCGCGAAGGCCGCGACGCTCGGGAAGACGTGCCCGTCCACCGCGATGATCTGGTCTCCGGGCCGAAAACCAGCCTGCTGGCCGGCCGAACTCTGGCCCACGGTGTTGACCCGCAACAACTCGAAGCTCAATCCGCCGCTGTTGATCAGCTGACCCCGCCCGACATTGAGGCCGAGCGTTCCGCCGCCGCGCGGCAGAGCTGTCGCCTGCGCGGCAGACAGAAGCTGATACCCCATCTGGTTGTCGGCCAGGGCTGGCCCCGGAAGGACCTGCAGCGACAGGAACGTGCTTGCAATCAGCGCCGCGACGGTACGGTTGACCATGAATCCACCTCGTAGGGCAGCCCGCTCAACCAGCGCGGCCGGATATCAGCGAAGGTCCGTTGGAGTCAGACCGACATCGTGCCTTCGTCCGGCAAGCGGCCGTTCGGTGTCATACCGTCGACGGCCCTCGGGAGATGTTGGCTGAGTTGGGACAGGAAGTCTCCGGGTTGCATGCCGGCCTGCTGGGACATCGTCTGTACCTGGTCCTCGCCGAACACGTTCTGCAACTGTTGCGGCGAGACCGGCTGGTTGGCGCCAGTACCCACCCACGACTGCGCGATATGCCCGAGGCCGGCATTCTGGAACTGCGACAGCAGGCCACCAAGCCCTCCCGCCATGCCGGAATTGCCCATGCCGCCGCCCTGGCCTCCGCCCAGCAGGCCTGACAGGATGTTCCCCATCGGGGAGGACGAGCTTGCGCCGCCGGCACCGCCCATCAGATTGCCGATTACTGAATCAAGAAGGCCCATGGTCCTGTCCTCGTGTTGGCCTGCCCCAAGCCCGGCATCGGCATGACCGATGCCGTGGTCCGCGCGGCAGGAATTGAAATTTCGGCAGACGCCCGGGCCCGATCGCCAAGACGAAGGCAACGGCCCTCGTCTTTTTGCTCCAGTACCGGACTTACATGTCAGTATGTTTGCGGCACGCGGACCGGACGGTTCACCGGCACGCCCGTCCGGTAACGCCTATCGGCCCTGTAATGCGAGGTGGCACTGCCGATCGCGCAGCCCGCCGCGGCCCCGGCCAGCCCATGGCCGGCGAAATGGCCCGCAATGCCACCGATGATGGCACCTTTGAGACAACCTCTGGCCTCCGCGGTAACTGAGCCGGCCATCAAAGACCCGACGCAGAGCGCCGCGACCAAAAATCCACGCATGTAAGCTGTCCTCCGTATCGACTGACTCAAACACGTCGGAGCGGCGCAAAAGTTCCCTGGACCGGGGCGCTGAGCCATCAACGCTGCGCCCGCGTCGACCTGATCGCTCTTGGATCCGGCCGGGGTACGGCAACTTGCACACGGGCCATCAATGCTCGTCCGCCTTTCCGGGGTGCACCGTCGTCGCATGTCGGCCGCATATCTTCGGACTGGCAAAACCGGATTCGCAGGTTAGTCTGAAAGGAATGAGAATGGGGACGATACGCCGATGATCACGCGAATCTGGAAAGGCTGGACAACGCCGGACAACGCCGACGCCTACGAAGGCCTGATCCGGTCGACCATATTTCCCGGCATCATGGCGCGGCAGATCGAAGGCTTTCGCAAGGTCGAACTCTATCGCGGCGCGCCCGAAGCCGAGGTCGAGTTCGTCACGGTGATGTGGTTCGAGTCCTGGGAGGCGGTCAAGAGCTTCGCCGGACCGGACTGGAAGACCTCGGTGGTGCCGCCCGCCGCCCGCGCGGTTCTCGCCCGCTTCGACGCCGCGGCCCAACATTACGAGGTGCGCGCCGGGGGAGTGTCGACCCAGGGCTCTCCAGTAGACCCTTAGAGTTCGGGCTCGGGACGGAGCGGTTTCATGCGGTTGGTGGCTCCCGCCAGGGCCGGCCTGACCGGGCACTCCGGGGGTGGCGACGCGGTGGCTCGGATCGGGCAAGCCGATCGTGACGCTGCGGGTGTCGTGCTGCAGAACCACCTCCCGGGACCGTATGGCCGACACGGTCCAGCCGTCGATCTGGCTGCCCACCGAGAGGTAGGTCGGGGTCGTGTCCTGGGCATGGTGGACGATGACGCTGCGGGCGTCGGGGCCAACGATCACGCCACTCACTTCGAGATCCGGTGGAGGCGCCGGCGGCGGTGCTTGTGGGACCGCGACCTGCACCTCGGGCGCTGGCACGACGGGCGGCGGGCGGCGGGTCGGCGAAAACAGCGGGCGCTGGCGGGTGGCCTGAAGATCTTCGAGCGATTTCGGCGCGGGCGCGGCAAGAGCGCCGACAGCGCTGCAAAGCAGCCCCGCGGCGACCACCAATGCGCTTGCCGCGGAGACGCCGGAAGCCAGGGCTTTCACCATTGTCGCAGCCTCCCGGTTGGCGGGCTCCCCAGGCACGCTCGCCTTATACCGAGGTGGATGCTGCGGGCGCAAATCCTGCCGGCGACGGCCTGTGCGGGGCGGCCCTGCCGCATGGCGTTTTATGTCCGCTCTTCGTCCTGTACGTGTGTTACGCGGCTGGACCGAAGGGCTAGGATAGCGTCGCAGGTTTCGTTTCGCGAGGCAGAACAATGAATGCGACCAATGCCGCCCTTCTGGTCATCGATGCCCAGGAATCCTTTCGGCACCGGCCCTATTGGGACGAGGCCGACCTGCCAGGCTTTCTGCAAAACCTGCAGACGCTGGTCGACGGCGCAGGCGCGCGGGGGATTCCGGTCGTCCAAATCTTCCATGTCGAGGACGACGGCCCCTTCTCGCTCGCCAGCGGCCACGTCAGGAGCATGTCGCCGCTGCAAGTCCGCCCGGCGGCGGTGTTCCACAAGCGCCGGCATAGCGCGCTCGTGGGCAGCGGCCTCGACGTCTGGCTGGTTACCCAGGGGATCCGGCGGTTGATCGTTTCCGGCATCCGCTCCGAACAATGCTGCGAAACCACAACCCGGCACGCCTCCGATTGCGGCTACGAGGTCGACTACGTGACGGAGGCGACGTTGACGTTCCCGATGACCGACGTCCATGGCCGCACCTGGAGCCCGGCCGACATCAAGGCGCGCAGCGAACTGGTTCTCGCCAACCGCTTCGCGCGCATCGCCAGCGTCGACGACGCGCTCGGCGAAGCGCCCGGCGAAGCCGGCCTGCGGGCCGCATGACCGGCGACAGCCCGGTTGCGATCCCGGTATGGGTGGTGCTGCCGCCGCGCACCCTGCTGCTCGACGTCGCGGGGCCGGTCGAAGTGCTGCGCAAGGCCAATCTCGAGCAGAACAATGTCCGGTTCGAGGTCCGGTACGTGGGAGCCTCGGCCAGTGTCACGAGTTCGATCGGCCTGACCCTCGCGCAGATCGGGCCCCTGCCGAAATCGCTGCCCGATGGCGCGCTGGTGCTTCTCGTCGGCAGCGCCGACCTGGTGCTGGGAGCCGATGGCCCGATGACTGCCGCGCACCTCGCCGAAGACGCCGCGATCGTCGATTGGCTCGCCAAAACCATTCGCCCCGGCCACAAGCTGGTTGCCATCTGCTCGGGTGCCCTGCTGGCGGGGCGTGCTGGGCTGCTCGACGGGTATTTCTGCACGACCCATCACGGGTGCTGCGCCGAACTGGCCGCTCTGGCGCCGCGCGCCCGGGTGCTGGAGAACCGTCTGTTCGTGGAGGATGGCGAGCGCTTCACCAGCGCCGGCATCACGGCCGGCATCGATCTCCTGCTGCACCTCGTGGCAAATCTGACCAGCGTGGCCTGTGCGCTCGCGGTGGCGCGCTATCTCGTCGTCTACATCCGCAGGGGCGGCGCCGACCCGCAGCTCTCGCCCTGGCTCGAGGGGCGCAACCACATGCACCCCGCCATCCACCGCGTCCAGGATGCCATCATGGCCGACCCGGCCCGCTCCTGGACCCTGGTCGAGCTCAGCCGCATCGCCTTTGCCAGCCCGCGCCACCTGTCCCGCCTGTTCAACGAACAGGCCGGCATGAGCATCACCGATTACGTCAACCGGTTTCGCGTGGCGCTCGCCCGTGAGCTGCTCGCGCAGACCCGGCTCGACATGGAGCGGGTCGCCGAGCGTTCGGGGTTTGCCTCGGCACGGCAGCTGCGACGCGCCTGGGGCCGCTTCAATGCCGCCCCGCCGCGCGACGCGCGCGGAGAGCCGACCCGCAAGACGCCCAGCGCCCGCCGCATGACGCGAAGTCCAGCCCGCGAGGAGCAAGCATGACGCACCTATACAGGGCGGGGATCTCGTGGAGCCGCGGCCGGGACGAGTTTCTGCGGGGTCGCTATACACGCCGCCACACCTGGTCCTTCGATGGCGGCGTGAGCGTGCCAGCCTCGGCATCGCCCCAAATCGTGCCTGCGCCGTGGTCGGCCGCCGACGCGGTCGACCCCGAAGAAGCTTTCGTGGCCGCGCTCGCAAGCTGCCACATGCTGTTCTTCCTTTCGCTTGCGGCGGCGCGCGGGCTGGTGATCGAGCGCTATGAGGACGACGCCATCGGGGTCATGGCGGAGGACGCGCGAGGCCGGATGGTCGTCAGCGCGATCACGCTGCGACCCAGCGTGACGCTGGCCGATGCCGCTGCGGCTCCGGCCGGGCTGATGGCCGAATTGCACCATGCGGCGCACGAGGCGTGCTTTCTCGCCAACTCGGTACTGACGCAGATTTCAGTCGAACCCCGGGAATGAGCGACTATTTTCCATGCCGGCGTGCCGGCACGGAAATACCTGCATCAGGCGAGGAGCGCCCGCGCCTCCTCCCAGAGCCGCCGCACCACATCGGCGGCCGGCTCGGCTCTTGCCAAGGCCGCCGATTGGCCGGCCCAGAGCTGCATGCGCTGCGGGTCGCCTTCCTTCTGGCCGAGGGACCGCATGGCGGCCGTAAGGCCCCGCTGCACCGGATAGGGTGCGGGTGCGGGCGCCGCTTCGGCCGTCGCAGCTTTGACGTAGGCGGTGGCGACGCTGCGGCCCGGTCGCCCGCTGAACACGCGGCTCACCATCGTGTCCTCCGGTGCCGTCCGGCCCAGCGCATCGGCCCATGCTGGATGGAGGGCAGTCTCGGGGCAGCGCAAGAATCCTGTGCCGACCTGGGCCGCGCTGGCCCCCAGGGCCAGGGCAGCCGCGACCCCGCGCCCGTCCCCGATGCCGCCAGTGGCCACGACCGGCACGCTCACGGCATCGACCACCGCCGGCAGCAGGGAGAAGAGCCCCACCTGCTGGCGCACGGCCTGCGCGGGATCGAAGGCGCCACGATGGCCGCCGGCTTCGGCGCCTTGCGCCACGATGACATCGGCACCAGCCGCCGCAGCCGCCCGCGCTTCGCTCACCGTCGATGCTGTCGCAAACCAGGCGATGCCGCGTTGCTTGAGCCTCGCGACGAATTCCGCGGGAAATAGCCCCATGATGGAGGAGACGATAGGCGGTCCTGCGGCCAGCATCGCGTCGCATTGCGCCGCGAAATCGGGCGGCGCGGCATCGCCGGCACTCGCCGGTACGGCCGGACCCCATTGGCCTAGAAAGGCCCGCACCCGCTCTTCGTGCGCCGGATCGCGCCGCGGTGCCGGGTCAGGAATCCAAATGTTGAGCTGGAACGCGCCATTGCTGTGCTGGCGAACCTCGGAGGCCCAGGCCGCGATCTCGGCGGGCTGCATCAACAGCACCCCGCAGGATGCCAGCCCGCCCGCATTGGCGACCGCGGCCGACAGAGCCGGCGCCGCCACCCCGGCCATCGGCGCAAGCAGGATCGGGACCTGCAGGCCGAACCTCTCGCAGAACGCTTGCGCCCGGTCCAAGGTCGCGGCCATCTCTCGTCCTCCTTCCGAACCAGTTCCATAACCTCCCTCTCCGGCCTGCGCCGCACAAGCGACGTTTCGTGATCGATCCCATCGACAGCGATGATGAACCGAGCAGAGCCCTGCGCGACCGCCGCTCCCGACCGCCCTGGCGCGTCGGCAAAAACTCCTTTCCGAACCCCGCGGGCCTCGTGCTAGCATCCCGTACCGGGCCGGTCGGTCCCGGCCCGCCGCTTGCATCGGACGACTTTGCGTCCGCGGCCAGGGCTGCCCAGAGGCCGACCAGAACCATTGCACCGGAAAGGGAGCCTATAATGAGTGTGTTCAGAGGGGTCGGCGCTGCCCTGCTCGGTGCCGTTCTGGCGCTGGGGGCCGGGCCAGCGGCTCAAGCCAAGGACTGGTCCAAGGTCACGATCGCCACAGAAGGGGCCTACGAGCCCTGGAACTTCGTGTCGCCGGACGGCAAGCTCGCCGGGTTCGAGGTCGATCTCGCCCATGAATTGTGCAACCGGATGAAGGTCGAATGCACGGTGGTGCAGCAGGAATGGGACGGCATGATCCCCGCCCTCAACGCCGGCAAGTTCGACGGCATCATGGCCGGCATGAACACCACGCCCAAGCGACTCGAGGTGATCGACTTCTCGTCCGCCTATGCGGCGGGCCCGGCCGGCTTCATGGTGCCTAAGTCGAGTTCACTCAGCAAGCTGCCCGGCACCGGCGACGTGCTGAATCTTTCTTCCACGGATCCGAAGAACCAGCAGACTATCGACGCCATGCGGGCCATGCTGAAGGGCAAGACCATCGGCGTCCAGGTCGCCACCATCCACGCCAATTTCCTCGACAAATACTTCAAGGACGTGGCCACGATCCAAGAGTACAAGACCACCGAGCAGCACGACCTCGACCTGATGTCCGGCCGCATCGATGCCGCCTTTGCGGAGGCGTCCTATTTCACCACCACACTGAGCAAGCCTGAGGCGAAGGACCTGATGTTGGCGGGCGCCGAGTTCCGCGGTGGCGACATTTTCGGCAAGGGCGTCGGCGTGGGGCTCCGCAAGTCCGACACCGATCTCAAGGCGATGTTCGACAAGGCGATAGCCTCGATGAAGGCAGACGGCTCGCTCAAGACGCTCCAGGGCAAGTGGTTCAAGCTCGACATGACCCCACCAGGCTGAGCCAGGGCAATCGGGTGAAGCTCCCTAGGCTCCTCATCCTGAGCTTGTCGAAGGATGGGAGCCTTCTCCCGGTTTCCGCCTGCAGGCTGAACCTCTCTGAACTTTGGTCCAACACGACAAGGAAAATCCCATGCTGAACCGTTTCCGCACCGCGTTTCTCGGCGGTGCCGTCCTGCTCGCCCTCGTACCGAGCGCCCAGGCCAAGGAGTGGACCAAGGTCACGATCGCCACCGAAGGCGCTTTCGAGCCCTATAATTTCGTCAAGCCCGACGGCAAGCTCGACGGGTTCGAGATCGATCTCATCCACGAGATCTGCGGGCGGCTCAAGATCGAGTGCCCGATCATCCAGTCGGACTGGGATGGCATGATCCCGGCCCTGAACGCCGGCAAGTTCGACGCCGTCATGGACGGCATGAGCATCACCCCGAAGCGGCAGGAGGTGATCAACTTCTCGCACGCCTACTCCAATGCGCCATCCGGCTTCATGGTGTCGAAATCGGGCCCCCTGAGCCAACTGCCCGGGCAGGGCCAGATCCTCAACTTGTCCAAGGATGATCCGGCCAACCAGAAGATCATCGACGGCATGCGCGACATGCTGAAGGGCAAGACCATCGGGGTGCAGGTCTCGACCATCCACGCCGATTTCCTGGACAAGAACTTCAAGGACGCATCCACCATCAAGGAATACAAGACCACGGACGAGCGCGACCTCGACCTCATGTCGGGACGCCTCGACGTCGTGCTGGACGATACCCCGGTCCTGCTGCAGACGCTGACCAAGCCGGAAGCCAAGGACCTGATGCTGGCGGGTGCGGAGTTCCGCGGCGGCCCGATCTTCGGGCAAGGCGTCGGCATCGGGCTGCGCAAGTCCGACCCGGAGCTGCAGACCATGTTCAACACGGCGCTCGATGCTGCGCGCGCGGATGGCACGTTGAAGAAGCTGCAGGACAAGTGGTTCAAGATCGACATGATGCCGCCGGCATGACCGGCAGACCCCAGGAGCCGTGATCTAGAGCCATGAGCTATTTCGCGCTGATGGGGTTCGGCAGCGAGGGGTGGGGCCGCGCCATGGTGGCGGCCGCCCTGATGACCTTGCTGGTCTCGGTGGCGGCCCTGGCGATCGGGATCGTGATCGGGGCGGTCGTGGCCGGGGCCAAGCTGTCCAGGAGCCTGGTGCTGCGCGGCGCGGGCGACGTCTATACGACAGTGCTGCGCGGCGTACCGGATCTGCTGATCATCTATCTGGTCTATTTCGGTGGCAGCGCGATCGTGAGCTACATCGCCAAATCCTTCGGCCAGCAGGGTTTTCTGGGCGTACCGTCGTTCCTGGCGGGCTCGTTGGCGGTCGGGCTCGCCTCGGGGGCCTACCAGGCGGAAGTGTTTCGGGGCGCCTATCTGGCGATACCCCGGGGACAGTTCGAGGCCGCCAAGGCCGTGGGCATGACCCCCTTCCTGCGGTTTCGCCGCATCGTGGTGCCGCAGGTCCTGGCCATCGCGTTGCCGGGCATCGGCAACGTCTGGCAACTGGCCCTCAAGGATTCGGCATTGATCTCGGTTACCGGCCTCGGCGAATTGATGAACATGAGCAAGAGCGGGTCCGGGGCCACCCACCAGCCCTTCGCGTTCTACATAACAGCGGGCCTGCTTTATCTCGTGCTCACCACCGGCTCGACCTTTCTGTTCGACAGGGCGGAGTTTCGCATGACCCGCTCGATCCGGCGCATCTAGGTTCAGGAAGGAGCGCGCGGTGGATTTCTCCTTCATGGCCGACACCACGCAGCAACTGCTGCGCGGTTTGCCGCTCACCCTCGAATTGTTCGGCCTGTCGATCGTGTTCGGCACCCTGTGGGCCGGCGTGCTCACCTGGCTGCGCCGCATGCCGATCATCGGGCGGCTCGCCGACGCCTATGTGTTCGTGTTCCGCGGAACGCCGCTGCTGGTGCAGCTTTTCCTGATCTATTACGGGTTGGCGCAGTTCCCGGCGGTGCGGGCTAGCCTGTTCTGGCCGTTCCTGCGGGACCCCTTCTATTGTTCGGTTCTGGCCTTGGCCCTCAACACGGCCGCCTATTCGAGCGAGATTTTTCGGGGTGCGCTGCTGGCCGTTCCCCTGGGGCAGGTCGAGGCCGCGCGCGCGCATGGCATGTCGGGATTTTGTTTGTTCCGCCGGGTCATCTTCCCGATCGCGCTCCGCCAGGCCCTGCCGGCCTATTCGACGGAAGTGATCCTGATGACCAAGGCGACAGCTCTCGCCAGCATCGTCACCCTGAAGGAAACGATGTTCGTGGCCCAGAAGCTGAATTCGCAAACCTATCGGGCGATCGAGATTTTCCTGTGCGCCGGGGCCATCTATCTGGTGCTCAACATCGCCATTTCGCGGGCCATCGCGGCGCTCGAATGGTGGCTGTCGCCGCATCTGCGCCGGGCTCCTGCCCTGCCGGGGCTTGATTCTCCGCTCGAACTTGGAACCGCCTGATGACCACCGAGGCGGCCGCCTTGAGCGTGACGGACCTGCGCAAGAACTTCGGCGCGATCTCCGTCCTCAAGGGAATATCGCTCGAAGCGCGCCAGGGGGATGTGATCTCCATGCTCGGGGCGAGCGGCTCGGGGAAAAGCACGTTCCTGCGCTGTATCAACCTCTTGGAAACGCCGGACAGCGGCGAAGTGAGGGTGGGCGGTGAAGCCATTGCGATGCGCAAGCGCCGCGACGGCACCGCCGAACCGGCGGACCGCCATCAGGTCGACCGCATCCGCACCAAGCTCGGCATGGTGTTTCAGAGCTTCAACCTCTGGTCCCACATGACGGTGCTGCAGAACGTGATGGAAGCCCCCGTGCACGTTCTTGGCCGACCCAAGGCGGAGTGCCTGGCGGAAGCCGAGGCCCTGCTGGCCAAGGTCGGCATCGCCGAAAAGCGGCACTTCTACCCGGCACACCTGTCCGGCGGCCAGCAGCAGCGCGCCGCCATCGCCCGGGCGCTCGCGATGCAGCCCGATGTGATGCTGTTCGACGAACCGACCTCCGCGCTCGACCCGGAACTCGTGGGCGAGGTGCTGCGCGTGATGCGGGCGCTGGCCGCCGAGGGGCGCACCATGATCGTCGTGACCCACGAAATCGGCTTCGCCCGCGAGGTGTCGGACCGGATCGTGTTCCTGCACGGCGGGCTCGTCGAAGCCGAGGGAACGCCGGCCGACCTGTTCCAGGCCGCAGCGCCAGAGCGCTTCCGCGCCTTCGTGTCGCGCCACGATCATGCCTGACACCCAGGTTTACGACGCGCCGGGCGAGGCGCGGCGGCTGCTGCGCACGATCCGGGCCGGCGCGCTGGCGACCCTCTCACAGGACGGCCCCTTCGCGAGCCTTGTCTCGGTGGCGACCTTGCCGGACGGGAGCCCGCTCATGGTGCTCTCGCAGCTTGCAGCCCATACGCGGCATCTCGCGGCCGATCCGCGCTGTTCGATCCTGCTGGCGGAAGCCAGCAAGGGCGACCCGCTGGCCCATCCGCGACTGACGCTGGTCGGCCGCGCCGTGCGGGCCGAGGCCTCGGAACGCGGCGCTTGGCGGGCCCGCTATCTGGCCCGGCATCCGAAAGCCGAGCTCTACGTCGATTTCGCGGATTTCGCATTCTGGCGGCTTGCGATCGAGAGCGCCCATCTGAACGGCGGCTTTGCCCGGGCGGCCAGCTTCCAGGCAGCCGACATCGGCACCGCGACGGCCGGCGCCGAGGCCTTGATCACGGCGGAAGCGAGCGCGCTCGCGCACATCAATGCCGGCCACCGGGACGCGCTGAGGCTTTACGCCACGGTCTTGGCCGGTTCAGCGGACGGTGACTGGCGCGTGAGCGGTATCGACCCGGACGGCATCGACCTCGCCTGCGGCGACCGCACCGCCCGCCTGGACTTTCCCGAACGGGTCACCGAGCCGGGCACGCTGCGCAAGATCCTGGTGCGATGGGCCGCCGATGCACGCCAATAACCGCGCAGATTTGCTTCATCAGCGCATTGACCGTCGGGCATCGCTGGTTATGATGCGCCCCGCTTCGCCGCCCCTGGGGCCGCGATGGCCCCTGTGGCGGAATTGGTAGACGCGCTCGAACTCAAAATCGAGTTCCGCAAGGAGTGCTGGTTCGATTCCGGCCAGGGGCACCAAATTACCCGACGCCTGCACCTGTATGGACCCCGCGGCGACTACTCCGCCCGCAGCACCATGTCGTCGCGGTGGATCATCTCGGCGCGGCCCGTGGTGCCGAGCACGGCCTCGATCTCGCGCGAGTTGCGTCCGACAAGCTGCCGGGCATGGCTGACGTCGTAGGCCACGAGGCCGCGGCCGATTTCCCGGCCCTCGGGGTCGCAGATCCGCAAGCAATCGCCACGCGCGAAATCGCCTCCCACACCGGTCATGCCGGCCGGCAACAGGCTGGCACCCTTGCCGAGCGCCCGCACGGCGCCCGCATCCACCGCGACGTAGCCGCGCGGCTCGAGCGAGCCCGCGATCCAGACCTTGCGGGCCGCGACGGGATTG
Source organism: uncultured Alphaproteobacteria bacterium (assembly GCA_963851175.1). Classification (GTDB taxonomy): domain Bacteria; phylum Pseudomonadota; class Alphaproteobacteria; order Rhizobiales; family Beijerinckiaceae; genus Lichenihabitans. The sequence goes on from CAWKNU010000009.1 coordinate 137,577, forward strand.
GAGGCGGTGGTGAACCAGGTGCACCGAGCTCCCGCTCCGATGCGGCTGACCGGATTGGCCACCCGGCCGTCGGCGATCACCATGTGAGTGCCGCCGGCGGTGGCGATCTTGGCCGCCTCGATCTTGGTGCGCATGCCGCCGCGCGACAATTCTGAGGCGGCGCCCCCCGCCATGGCCTCGATGGCCGGATCGATCCGGGCCACCAGCGGAATGAGGCTGGCATTCGAGTCCTGGGCGGGCGGCGCGGTGTAGAGCCCGTCGATGTCGGACAGGAGCACCAGCAGGTCGGCGCTGCTCATGGTCGCCACGCGTGCAGCGAGGCGGTCGTTGTCGCCATAGCGGATCTCGCTGGTGGCCACGGTGTCGTTCTCGTTGATGACCGGAACGGCGCGCAACAGCAGCAACCGGGCCAGGGTTTCGCGGGCATTGAGATAGCGACGGCGCTCCTCGGTGTCGCCCAGGGTGAGCAGGATCTGGCCTGCCGTGATGCCGCGCTCCGCCAGCACTTCCGCCCAGATCCGAGCCAAGGCGATCTGCCCGACGGCCGCCGCAGCCTGGCTGTCTTCCAGCTTGAGGGTGCCGGACGGTAGCTTAAGCACCGTGCGGCCGAGTGCGATGGCGCCGGAAGACACGACAAGCACGTCGGCGCCGCTCTGGTGCAGCCCCAGGATGTCGTCGCCCAAGGCTTCGAGCCAGGCCCGCTTGACCCGCCCGGCCTGGCTGTCGACGACGAGCGAGGACCCGACCTTGATGACGATGCGCCTGAAACGGTCGAGGGAAGGAAGCATGGGAGGTGAGCCGCCGAACAGTCAGGCAGGCGCCTTCCCGCCCTGGGGGCGCTTTGTCAAGCCCACGCGGCGCTCAGCCCACGCGGCGCTCAGCCCGCGCTACGTTCATCCAGCGCGAAGCAGTTCGGGCGAGGCCTGCCGGTGCATGGGGCAGCCCGCAGGCGCCTCGGCCATTCTTGCCAGCGCGAGGGGCAAGTTTCGGCCCGCCGGGGCTTCTCTTCCCAGATGAACAGGCAGGGCCACGACGCCGCGCAGCCCGCTCGCTTGCCGCCACGCGATCTCGTGGCGCGGCACCGCCAGGCTGAGCTCGGGGAAGCGCCGCAGCAGGGCATTCAGCGCGATCTTGGTTTCGAGCCGAGACAACGAAGCGCCGAGGCAATAATGCAGGCCGAAGCCGAGGGCCAAGTGGCGGCTGTTGTCGCTGCGCGTGATATCGAGCTTGTCGGCCTCCGCGAACATCGTTTCGTCGCGATTGGCGGCGGCGAGAAGGCCGATCACCATGTCGCCCTTGCGGATGGTGGTACCGGCAATCTCGACGTCCTCCAGCGCGAAGCGTGGCGTGCCGTGCTCGACCGGGTTGGTGTAGCGCAGGAATTCCTCGACCGCGTCATCCATCATGGCCGGATCGGCGCGCAATTGGGCCATCTGGTCCGGATGATCGAGCAGCGCCATCAGGCCGTTGCCGATCAGGTTCACGGAGGTTTCGTGGCCGGCGAACAGCAGCAGGAAGATCATGCCGATCAATTCGTCGCGGCTGAGATGGTCGCCGGCTTCCTCGACCGCGATCAGGCGGGTGATCAACTTGTCGTCGGGCTCGCGGCGCCGGAGGTCGATCAGGTCCTCGAAGAAACGCAGCAGCTTGGGCATGGCCGGCAGCCAGCGGATGGCGCGCAGGACCGGCCGATCGTTCACCTCGATCAGCCGGACCACCTGGTGGTGGAACGACAGGCGCCATTCCTCCGGAATGCCGAGCATCTCGGAGATCACCCTGAGCGGAAGCGGCAGGGCGAAGCTGGCCATCAGGTCGACCGTTCCCTGGCGGCCGGCCTCGTCGAGCATGGAGTCCACCATGTCCTCGATCCACGGCGCCATGTCGTCGACCGAGCGCGGCGTGAAGGCCTTGGACACCAGGCGGCGCAGGCGGGCATGGGCCGGGTCATCGACGCTGACCATGGACGCGCTGACGAGTTTCAGCAGCTTCGGTGCGTAGCGGCCGCCAAAGCCGAACAGGGGTGTCGAGGCCGCGTTGCGGGCGTCCGTCGAAAAGCGCGGGTCTTTCAAAACCTTCAGGACATCGTCGTAGCGCGTCACCACCCAGCCGGTACCGCGGGTCGGAATCACGGCCCTGATCACGGGCGAATGCCGTCTCAGCTCGGCGTAATAGCGGTAGGCGTCACCCTGCGCGGCAGGGTTCCAGGCGACAGCTCTCAAGTCAAAATCCCTTTCGGCCACCTTCTCGCGTAATCGAGAGGGCGGTTGCGTGTTTGCGGTGCACCAAGGTGCAGAATGCGGCCGGAGCAAGACCGGTTCCGCGCGAGCTGGCGGCCTGCGCGGTGTCCCGGACCACGCCGTCGGCCGCCTGCCGCCTACATGCCGTGCAGCACGCTTGTGGTGTTGCCGGCCTTGAGGTTGCGATAGCGCGCCATGGCCCAGAGCGGGAAGAATTTTGAATAGCCGAGATATCGCAGGTAGAAGACGCGCGGAAAGCCGGTGCCGGTGTAGCGCTCTTCCGCCCAGAAACCGTCCTCGCCCTGGTGGGCGGTCAGGTAGGCGACGCCGCGCTGAACCGCCGGGCTGTCGACCCCGCCGACCGCCATCAGCCCCATCACGGCCCAGCTGGTCTGCGAGGCGGTGCTCGGCGCCGGCTTGTAGGCCTTGTAGTCGAGCACATAGCCCTGGTCGTCCTCGCCCCATCCCCCGTCCGGGTTCTGGATCTTTTCGAGCCAGGCCACTGCACGCTGGATCGCGGGATGGCTGGGGTCCAGGCCGACCGCATTGAAGGCGCAGAGCACCGACCACGTGCCGTAGACGTAGTTGATGCCCCAACGCCCGAACCAACTGCCCTCGGGGTGCTGGTCGCGGATGAGATAATCGATCGCCCGCCGCACCGGCTCGCTGGTTTCGGCGCGTTCCCCGAGCTGCCCCAGCATGGACAGGCAGCGCGCCGACACGTCGGCTGTCGGCGGATCGAGCAGCGCGCCGTGGTCGGCGAACGGAATGTGGTTGAGGTAATAGGACGTATTGTCGACGTCGAAGGCGCCCCAGCCGCCGTTGCTGCTCTGCATGCCGACGACCCATTCCCGGGCGCGGGCGATGGCCTCGTCGTAGCGCCGCGTGCCGGTCTTGTCGCGGGCGCGGTCCATGGCCATCACCACCACGGCCGTGTCGTCGAGGTCGACGTAATAGTCGTTCTTGTACTGGAACGGCCAGCCGCCCGGCCGCAGGTCGGGGCGCCTGTGCGCCCAGTCGCCTTTGACGTCGAGAACCTGGAGCGGCTTCAGCCAATCGAGAGCCTGTTCGGCGCGCGCCACATCGTCGGGCGAGGCTTCGAGCAGCGCCTGGGTCGAGAGCACGGTGTCCCAGATGGGCGACAGGCAGGGCTGGCAGAACGCCTCCTCGCCGTTGTGCGCGACCAGCTTCTCGAGCGCCGCCTTGGCGGTGACCATGTCCGGATGATCGTGCGGCACGCCGAGCACATGGAACATCATGTAGGTGTAGGCGATGGAAGGATAGATGGCCCCGACCCCGTCCTCCCCGTTGAGCCGCTCGCGCAGGAAGGCCACCGCCTTGTCGATGGCCGATTGCCGCGACTGGGCCGGAAACAACGGCTCGACGACGCGCAAAACCCGGTCGAGCCCCATGAAGAACGCGCCCCACAGGCCGACCTGGTTGGCGGTCTTGGGCCAGCGCTTCACCCGGTGGGGCGGAACGTGGAAGATTTCGTCGATATTGATGTTGAGCGGATTGGCGGCGCGCGGCTTCTTGGCCATCAGCACCAGCAGCGGTACCACCGTGTCGCGCGCCCAATAGCTGAAGCGCCAGATGTTGATCGGAAACCAGTCCGGCGCGTGCATGATCTCGACCGGCATGACCGGCACGGCGCTCCACGGCACGATGCCGTAGAAGGCCAGCATCATGCGCGTGAAGATGTTCATGGTGACGGCGCCGCCATGCGCCAGGATCGCCTCGCGGGCCCGCACCATGTGGGGCGCATCGATCGGGTCGCCGGCGATCTTGAGCGCGAAATAGGCCTTGACGCTGGCCGACATGTTGAGGCCGCCGGTGGCCAGCATGGGCCAGCCGCCATGCTGCTCCTGGATGCGGCGCAGGTAATTGGCGGTGCGCCGCTCCATCTCGGGGTCGCGCTCGCCCAGGAAGTGCTTGACCATGATGTATTCGGCCGGAATCGCGGCATCCGCCTCGAGATCGAACGCGAAATGACCATCCTGGCGCTGCTCGCCGAGGAGCGCCTCATGGGCGCGCCGGATCGACGCATCGAGGCCCGCGATGGCGGACTGGGCGTGACGGGCGATCGGATCGGCGAACGAGGAAGCAAGAGACATCAGGGCAGGGTTCTCGGCTTTTCTGAGCGGATAGGCGACGGAGACCGGGAGGCGGATGCGCCAGCCGCGGCGCTTGTCTCACATTTTCGCGCCCGCGTCGCCCCACTCTCGACTCATCGCAATGCTGCGGCTCCCGTGCTGGATGATTTTGGCGAAAGCTTGATGGCTCGCCTCGCGTGGCGGGCGGGCGCTACCCTGCCCAGTCCAGCACCACCTTGCCGGTCTCGCCCTTTTGCATCGCCTCGAAGCCGCGGGCGAAATCGTCGACCGGAAAACGGTGGGTGATCACCCGGCGCACATCGAGGCCCGATTGCAGCATGGCCAGCATCTTGTACCAGGTCTCGAACATCTCGCGGCCGTAGATGCCCTTGATGGTCAGCATGCGGAACACCACCCGGGTCCAGTCGATCGCGAAGGGTTTTGCGGGAATGCCGAGCATGGCGATCTTGCCGCCCATGACGAGGTTGTCGACCATCTGCTGAATGGCCGAGGGCACGCCGCTCATCTCGAGGCCGACGTCGAACCCTTCCTTGAGGCCAAGCTTCGCCGCGACGGACCGCAGGTCTTCCTTCGAGACATCGACCGGGGTCACGTCCGCCACCTCGGCCGCGAGCGCCAGCCGGGCCGGGTTGACGTCGGTGATGACAACGTGCCGGGCCCCGACATGGCGGGCCACCGCGGCGCTCATGATGCCGATCGGCCCCGCGCCCGTGATCAGCACGTCCTCGCCCACGAGATCGAAGGAGAGCGCCGTGTGCACCGCATTGCCGAGCGGATCGAGGATCGCGCCGAGCTCGTCGTCGATGTCGTCCGGCAGCGGCACGATGTTGAAGGCCGGCACCTTGACGTATTCGGCGAAGGCGCCCGGGATGTTGACCCCGATGCCGCGGGTTTCCGGGTCGAGATGGAAGCGCCCGCCCCGCGCCGCGCGGCTCTTCATGCCGATGACATGGCCCTCGCCCGACACGCGCTGGCCGATTTTCAGGCCGCGCACCGAGGCGCCGAGTTCGACGATCTCGCCGGCATATTCGTGCCCGACCACCATGGGCACCGGGATGGTTTTCTGCGCCCACTCGTCCCAACCATAGATGTGGATGTCGGTGCCGCAGATGCCGGTCTTGTGGACCTTGACCAGCACGTCCTCGGGGCCGGGCACCGGCACGGGCTCGTCGCGCAACGTGAGGCCGGGTTCCGGCTTATCCTTGACCAGGGCTTTCATGCGGACCTTTTGGCGTGCCTCGGTCTTCGCCCGGGGCTAGCGCCCGATGGACACCGGATTCCTGGCCACCACAAGCCGGATTTTTAGGGGTGAGGCCTCTATGCGCCCCGAAACGACGGCCTCGTTCCGCTCATTCCCGCGCATGCGGGAATCCAGGAAGACTGGCGATCGGCGCGCAAACCGAACTGATATGGAATCTGAGACCTGAGCCTTGTGCTGGATCCCCGCTTGCGCGGGGATGAGCGGGACATTCGCCTGCCAGCCGCTGTGACAAGGAGCTGGGTCAGGCTTGTCCATACCAACATTCCCGCCCCCACTGTCACTCCGGTCTGCGCAAATACGTCATCGACGCGAAGGCGCCGATCCACGAGCCGAGGGCGGCGAAGACAACGTAGATCCAGTTGTTGGTGTAGCTGATCACCGCGAAGGACGAGAGCAAGTACCACACGCTGCTCCAGGTCGCGGCCGGCACGCGCCTCCGCGCCGAGACCGCGGCCGTGAACATCACATAGACGGCATCGGTCGCCGCGGTGGCCAGCACGACACCGGCTCCGACCAGCGGATCTATCCCAAGCGATACCATGCGGCTCCCCTGGATTGACGTGAGCGAGGATATCCCGCTTCCGGTTGGATCTCAGCCCCATTCGGGGCCGGGCACCGGCACGGGTTCGTCGCTCAGGCCGGGTTCGGGCTTATCCTTGACCAGGGCTTTCATGCACGGACCTTTTTGGCGTGCCTCGGTCGTGGCCTGGGGCTAGCCCCGATGGACACCGGATTCCTGGCCACCACAAGCCGGATTTTTAGCGGTGGAAACCAGAACGCCGCTGTCGGCTGAACCCGGCACGAATCCGCCGGCGCGCTCGCACATCACCTCACGTGGGGAACCCCCGGCACATGCAGGCAGCACCCGGGATGAGCAGGGTCTGCGGAGCCGAATGCATTGTACTTGCAGGCGTAAAAGCCGGGCGAGCAAGCACGCTGGAATCCCGGCACATGCAAGCAACAGCCGGGATTGTTGGGATCCAAGGATCCGTCTGCGTTGATGTTGCAGGCGTAGTAGCCGCGCGCGCATCGATCCTGCGCCGCCGCCGGGAGCGTGAAGGCGAGCGCGGCCATGGAAAGCGCCGTGACTGCGCCGAGGACCGCACAAGCTCGCGTCAGTCGCACCCCATCCTCCGGGCTTTGTCAGAAGCCAGCCGGGAGTGCGGCTAGCTTTTCAACCTGTCACTGCTCCATCCTTTACCCTGGAGCGGTTCGCGCGATAGCGGAACCGCCTCCAGCGCAAGCCCCCTCAGTAGGGGTGACGGTCCTTCTTGTCTTCCCAGGCCTGGTACGCCGTCAGCCCGACGTCCCGCTCGAAGCCCGGCGTGACGGCAATGCCCTTGCGCTGCTCCCAGGGCAGCTTGAAGTCGTCGTATTGAAAGGCGTCCGAGAAGCCGATGTGGTTCGTGTCTTCCAGACTGGCCGCGAAGTAGAGATGGTCGATGCGCGACCAGTAGATGGCGCTCATGCACATCGGGCAAGGTGCGCCATTGATGTAGATCTCGCATCCTTTCAGCATGCGGGCGCGCGCTTCCACCAGATCGGGAGATCCAGCGGGCCGCGGGATCATCTCGAGCATGGTACCGGCGCCGTATTCGCTGCCCAGCAAGCCCTTGGGATTAAGCCGGTTCGACGCATCGATGATGGCGGTGACCTCGGCGTGGTATACGGGGCATCCGGTCAGCAGAACACGGTTCTGGCCGCGACCGATGATTTCCCCATCCTTCACGATGACAGCCCCAAACGGCCCGCCCCACCCCTTCACCACGGACTCGGTCGCCAGCCGTGCAGCCTCTTCCATGAATTTGCGCCGGTCCGGGTCCAGCGCAGCCTTGGTGGGTGTGGCTGCAAACAGACCGGTCGCGGCCACGCCTGCCCCGACAGCTGCTTGAGCCATGAAGGTTCGTCGCCCAGTGCTGGAAGGAGCGTCACACTGGCACTGGCTGTCGCAATGGCACTGCGTGATTTTCATGATTGTCTCCGCGAAGAGCAGGCGCTGCTCGGAAACAACGTAGGCTTATTTCGTGGGCCGTTGGTAAGTTTCCGGGCCCCTCGATGCCTCGCATGAAAGGGTAGTAAACAAATCCTGGAGAGCGCCGTTCCTTCGTCTGTTGCAGTCTCAGCTCAGCCCAGCGCTGAAGTCGAAGAACAGGCCATCCGGGTCATATTTCTTGCGGAGCTGAGCCAACCGGTTCCAGGTTTCTGGAGCGTAGGCAAGGCTGGCATTCTCGGGGTGCCCAACGATGTCGGTCTCTCCGATGTAATGACCCGACAGATAGGGGGCCAGCAGCTGGTTACACTTCGTGTGCCAGGCGATGTTCGCTGCATCCTGTGCGGCGCTCTCCCACATGGTCCAGAGGCCACCATAGAGTTTCCCGGTCACCGAAAAGGCGGCATCGGGCGGGGTTGCTGGGGCGCGATCCGTCCCGGTATACACGGCCAGCATGAACACGGTCTTCGGAGACGGCGCGGCAGCCACCTGATCCTTCACGGCCTGAAGCACCTCCGGCAGTGGCGCATTGGAAAATACTGCATCTACGGTGCAGCGCAGGTTGCCGGGCCAGAGCGCCCCGGAGGCGTCGAACAACGCCTCGAAGGTCGTCGGCTTGGCGACCGACTTCGACAGGCATTCGCCGAGGTGCGGATAGTTCTCGAGCTTCCCGAGCGTGGCGGCGGCCAAGTCCGCCGAATTGGCAAACATCACGGCCGTTACCAGCGCCACCTTGCCGTTGCTGGCCTTCGCACTTTGGGCGAGATCGGAGGGGGCCTCTACGACGAACAAGCTCAGCTCGACGCTGCTCGGCAGGTCGCCTGCGAGCCGGTCGAGCCACCGCCCAAGTTCGACGACGTGCTCGTAGGGGTAATAATAATGGCTGGATGTGATCGCCTTCGGCAATGGGTAAAGCTTGAGATGATAGCGGACCGCGATGCCGAAAAATCCCAGCCCACCACCACGGGCAGCCCAGAAATAGTCGGGGTTCTCGGTCGCACTTGCGGTGATCCTATCGCCATTCGCATCGACGATCTCGATGGCTTCCACGCTTCCCACCCCCGGGCCCCAGACACCGTGGTTCCAGGACATCCCTCCGCTGAGCAGGTAGCCGCTCATCTTCACGGTCGGACAATGTCCCGCAGGGAAGGCCATGCCGTGCGGCGTCAGGGCCGCCTGAAGGGCTCTGTTGCTGACGACCGGTTGTAGAACCGCTCGTCTGGCCGTCGAGTCGATTGAGACGATATTGTTCAAGCTGGTGAGATCGATGAGGATCCCGTTGTTGCGCAGCGACGGGTTGCACCAGCTATGCCCACCACCGCGCACAGAGACTTTCAATTTGTTGGCCCGGGCGAATTTAACCGCCGCCACGACATCCTGTTCGTCGGCGACCTGCGCAACCACTTGCGGGTGACGGGTCGGCTGGAGCTTATTGAACAGGTTTCCGAATGCGGCCTCCTCGAAACCGGGATCGGCGGCACTCAGGACCGGTCCCTTGAACCCGAAATCCGCCGTCAGAATCCTGGCATCGAAGTGTCGCGCGCCCAGATCCTGTGCCTCGGCCGCGTTGGTCGGACGGCCGCTCCCGAAAACGAGCGAACCAGCGGCCGCCAGCCCGGAGGACAGGACCGTTCTTCGCGGGATCGGAAACCTCAAATCGTCATTGTTCATCAGGCTCTTATTCTCCGGCCCATGCAAGCGCGGGCTTGTCGAGGAGCGAGGGTATCGGGCCAGAGTTAGACGATCCCTAACGCCCGTCCGGCATCTTCGAAAGCGGCCAGCGCGACATCCACATCGGCGTCGGTGAGCGCCGCCGACAGCTGCGTGCGGATGCGGGCCCGGCCCTTCGGCACCACGGGGAAGAAGAAGCCCGCGACATAGACGTTCCGCTCGTCGAGCGCGGCCGCCATCTGCTGGGCCAGGCGCGCCTCGTGCAGCATCACGGGGACGATCGGCGTCTCGCCCTTCAGGGTCTCGAAACCGGCCTTTTCCAGCCCGGCCCGGAACCGCTTGGTGTGGCGGGCCAGCGTGGCCCTGCGGTCGTCCGCGGCGCGGGCGATCTCCAGTGCCTTCAGCGAGCCCGCCGCGACAGGCGGGGCCAGGCTGTTGGAGAACAGGTAGGGCCGGGCGCGCTGGCGCAAAAGCTCGATGATCGGTTGGCTCGCGGCCACGAAGCCCCCCATGGCGCCGCCGAGCGTCTTGCCGAAGGTGCCCGTGACGATGTGGACGCGCTCGTGCACGCCGGTCAGTGCGGGTGTGCCCTTGCCGCTCTCGCCGAGATGTCCGGTGGCGTGGCAATCGTCGACCATCACCAGGGCGCCATAACGCTCGGCAAGATCGCAGATGGCCGGCAGGTTGGCCACATGCCCGTCCATGGAAAAGACGCCGTCGGTGGCGATCAGCTTGAACCGGGCGCCCGCCGCCTCGGCGGCCTGCAGCTGGCGCTCGAGGTCGTCCATGTCGCTGCTGGCGTAGCGGAAGCGCTTGGCCTTGGAGAGGCGCACGCCGTCGATGATCGAAGCGTGGTTGAGCGCGTCCGAGATGATGGCGTCCTCGGCCCCGAGCAGCGGCTCGAAGACGCCCCCGTTGGCGTCGAAACAGGCCGCGAACAGGATCGCGTCGTCCTTCCCGAGATGGTTGGCGACCGCGACCTCGAGCTCGCGGTGCAGGGTCTGGGCACCGCAGATGAAGCGGACCGAGGCCATGCCGAAACCGAATCGCTCAAGCCCCTGCCGGGCGGCGGCCACTACCTCCGGATGGTCGGCGAGGCCGAGGTAATTGTTTGAACACAGGTTCACGACATTGCGGGTCAGGCCCCGTGCCACGACCTCGATTCGGCCGCCCTGGGGGCCGGCGATCAGCCGCTCGCCCTTGTAGAGCCCATCGGCCCGAATCTCGTCGAGCACGCTGTCGAGATGGTCCTCAAACGCGTTCCGCACGCTGCTCTCCCCTGGGACGCCAAACCGGACCCGCAGGGCCCAGTGTGGCGCGGCGCGGCGGCGCTGCCCAATCTAAATTTCCGCGACAGCCAAACATTCGCGCCTCAGTCGAACGCGACCTCGATGTGCTTGTCCCGCTTGTCGGTCATCCGGCAGACGCGGGACAGGTCGTCCGCGTCGATCCTGAGCTTGAAGGTCTCCGGCACACCGGCGGAGCTGACGACATCGAGGCCGGCGCCGGTCTCCGAAAGTGTGCGGACCGTGCAGTCGATCGTCGAGCGCCCGGCATTGAACGAGATCTGCCCCGCTTTCAACACCCGGCGCCGCAGATTGGGCTGGAGCGCCTCGGGCGGCCGCCACTCCACACAGCGGTTCCGGCCCTCCGCCTTGGCCCGGTAGAGGGCGGCGTCCGCGTTCTGCAACATCGCCTCGAGGTCACGCGCCGAGCGGTCGAGCGTGGCGATCCCGAAACTGGCCGATACATTGTCCAGCCCGGACGGGCCGGACACCGGCTGGCCCGCAATCGCCGCCCGAAGCTTCTCGGCCACTTCCATGGCGGCCGCGCGACCGGTGTGGGGCAGCAGGACGGCGAATTCCTCCCCGCCGAGGCGGCCGATCAGGTCCGATTCCCTCAGCGCGGAACGGCAGGCCCCGATGGCTTCGACAAGAACGCGGTCGCCCGCCGCATGGCCGTGCGTGTCATTGACGGACTTGAAATAGTCGAGGTCGAAAACGATGCAGCTCAGGTCGAACCGGTGCCGTACCGCAAGGGCCAGAACCCGGCTCCCCTCCTGCTTGAACGCGCGGCGCGAGAGGGCTCCGGTGAGGGAATCGGTTGTTGCCAGAAGGCGCAACTCGAACTCGCTCATGACGATCCGCGACAGATCCGACAGCATCTCGATCTGCTCGGCCTCGAACGTGCGCGGTTCCGTATCCATCGCGCAGAGCGTGCCGATGGGATGGCCATCGGGAGAGCGCAATGGGACGCCGGCGTAGAACCGGATGTGGGGCTCGCCGAGAACCAGCGGATTGGTGCTGAACCGCTCGTCCGTAAGCGTATCCGCCACGATCAGCGGGAATTCCTCCTGGATGGCCACGCTGCAGAACGCCGGCCGGCGCGAGGTCTCGCACACGGAAAGGCCCTGGCGCGACTTGAACCATTGGCGATGGGCGTCGAGCAGCGTTACCGTCGCTATCGGCACCTGGAATATCCGGCAGATCAGCCTCGTGATCCTGTCGAACCGCTCTTCCTCGGGGGTGTCGAGGATGTCGTAGCGATCGAGCGCGGCGAGCCGATCCTGTTCCCGAAGATGCGCTTCGCTGGGCATGGCTCGTGGGACATCCTGGCCGGTTGTCAGCTCCACTTAGCCGGGAGACCTTTCGAAAAGGTGGCCGATGGTTCCACACGCACGACAAATTTTTTTTGTGCCTTGCTAGTATTCCGAAAGGCTGGCACTCACTTCAGCAGAGTGCCAATCATCAAAACCGGCTCTCCCGAAGAGCCTCGGACCTGAAAGGAAACGTTCCATGAACTTTCGCCCCCTCCACGACCGTGTCGTCGTCAAGCGCATCGAAGGCGAGGAAAAGACCAAGGGCGGGATCATCATCCCGGACAATGCCAAGGAAAAGCCGCAGGAGGGCGAAGTCGTCGCCGTCGGCCCGGGCGCCCGCGACGAAAACGGCAAGCTCACCCCGCTCGACCTCAAGGCCGGCGACCGCATCCTGTTCGGCAAATGGTCCGGTACCGAGGTCAAGATCGACGGTCAGGAGCTCCTGATCATGAAGGAATCGGATGTGATGGGCGTGCTCGAAGGCGCCGCCGCATTGAAGAAGGCTGCCTGAACAGGCTCATCCAGGTCCATAACCCGCAGGAGTTCACCCCATGGCTGCAAAAGACGTACGCTTTTCCTCCGATGCCCGCGACCGCATGCTGCGCGGCATCGACATCCTCGCCAACGCCGTCAAGGTCACGCTCGGCCCCAAGGGCCGCAATGTCGTCATCGACAAGTCCTACGGGGCGCCGCGCATCACCAAGGACGGTGTGACGGTAGCCAAGGAGATCGAACTTTCCGACAAGTTCGAGAACATGGGCGCCCAGATGGTGCGCGAAGTGGCCTCCAAGACCAATGACCTGGCCGGCGACGGCACCACCACGGCCACCGTGCTGGCCGCGGCCATCATGAAGGAAGGCATAAAGCTGGTCGCCGCCGGCATGAACCCGATGGATCTCAAGCGCGGCATCGACATCGCCGTGACGGCTGCCGTGAAGGACATCGAGGGCCGCGCCAAGAAGGTCGGCTCCTCGGAGGAAATCGGCCAGATCGGCACGATCGCTTCGAACGGCGACGCCTCGATCGGCAAGATGATCGCCGACGCGATGCAGAAGGTCGGCAACGAGGGCGTGATCACGGTCGAAGAGGCCAAGACCGCCGAGACCGAACTCGACGTCGTCGAAGGCATGCAGTTCGATCGCGGTTATCTGTCGCCCTATTTCGTGACCAATGCCGAGAAGATGACGGCCGAACTCGAAGATCCTTACATCCTGATCCACGAGAAGAAGCTGTCGTCGTTGCAGGCGATGCTGCCGATCCTCGAAGCGGTCGTGCAGAGCGGCAAGCCACTGCTCATCATCGCCGAAGACATCGATGGCGAGGCCCTGGCCACGCTGGTGGTCAACAAGCTGCGCGGCGGCCTCAAGGTCGCGGCCGTCAAGGCTCCGGGCTTCGGCGATCGCCGCAAGGCCATGCTGGAAGACATCGCCATTCTTACGGCGGGCCAGACGATCTCCGAGGATCTCGGCATCAAGCTGGAAAATGTGAAGCTCGAGATGCTCGGCCGTGCCAAGCGGGTCCGCATCGAGAAGGAGAACACCACGATCATCGACGGTTCGGGCTCCAAGGGCGACATCAACGCCCGGATCGCCCAGATCAAGGCCCAGGTCGAGGAAACCACCTCGGATTATGACCGCGAAAAGCTCCAGGAGCGCTTGGCCAAGCTCGCGGGCGGCGTGGCGGTGATCCGGGTCGGCGGCTCCACCGAAGTCGAAGTCAAGGAAAAGAAGGATCGGGTGGACGACGCACTCCATGCGACCCGCGCGGCTGTCGAGGAAGGCATCGTTCCCGGCGGCGGCATCGCGCTGCTGCGCGCCAAGGCTGCGGTCGCCAAGCTCAGCAACGACATCACGGACGTGCAGGCCGGCATCAGCATCGTGCTGCGGGCTCTCGAGGCGCCGATCCGGCAGATTGCCGAGAATTCCGGTGTCGAAGGCTCGATCGTGGTTGGCAAGGTCACCGAGAACTCCTCGCAGACCTTTGGCTTCAATGCCCAGACCGAGAAGTATGTCGACATGCTGAGCGCCGGCATCGTGGATCCGGCCAAGGTGGTCCGGGTGGCGCTGCAGGACGCGGCCTCGGTCGCCGGGTTGCTGATCACCACCGAGGCCATGGTGGCCGAGTCCCCGAAGAAGGACTCGCCCTCGATGCCGGGCGGTGGCGGCGGCATGGGCGGCATGGGCGGCATGGACTACTGAGAACAAGTTGGGCCGGGAGCGATCCCGGCCCATCACTCTGCTGACAACCCCGACGGTCATCTCAAGGGCTGTGCGCCGGCAGTTCCAGGTTTGCGCACACGGTGGTGTCGACCCGCTCGCCGAGCCGCGCCAAGATTTCCGCCGCGAAGACCGACAGCGTATCGTCCCGCGCACCCATGATTACGATACGGTCGCCCGGGCGGGCCAACGCCACGAGACGGTCGCCGCAGGCGGCACGGTCGGCGAGCGCGAAGGCCCCGCGACCGCGCCGTGCAACTCCCTCCGTGATTGCTTGGCTGCCGATGCTGCGATCCACCGTGCCGCCGTAATAGACCGGCTCGGGCATCAGGAGGACATCCTCCGGCCCGAGCCCTTCCGCGAAGCTTTCGACCAGGGCTTCTTTCATAAGGCGGAGCGGTCCGTAGCCGTGCGGCTGGAACATCACCAGCAGGCGCCCCGGAAACCCATGCAAGGTGTCGAGCGTGGCAGCGATCTTGTCCGGGTTGTGGGCGAAATCGTCGATCACCAGGATGTCGCGCGCTCGCCCGACGATGTCGAAGCGGCGCCGGATGCCGGAAAATTCGCCCAGAAAGCGTGTGGCCTCCGCGAGTCCGATCCCGCAGGCCCGGACGGCACACAAGGCCGCCAGCGCGTTCGACACATTGTGCAAACCCGGCACCTTGAGCCGCACCGGGACCGTTTCGCCGCTCTCTCGGGCCGCGACCTCGAACGCGATGCCGTCCGGGGCGGGGTCGAAGTCGCGCGCCACAAGGTCCGCCGCAGGGTCGCGGAGGCTGTAGCCGACCACGCGTTCTGCCCGGGCCGCGAGCGCGGCCGTCTCGGCATTGTCGAGATTGAGCACGGCCACCTCGGCCTTGCTCACGAAATCGCCGAAGAGGCCGCGCAATTCCTCGAGCGACTTGTGGTCCAGCGAGATGTTGTTGACGATCGCGATCCCCGGCGTGAAGGACGCGATCGAGCCATCGCTCTCGTCGACTTCGCTGACGAAGGCGTCGCCGTGCCCCACCTTGGCGCTGGCGAAGGGCGTGTCGGACGAGACGAAGTTCTTCATCTCGGCGCCGTTCATGATCGTCGGGCTCCTGCCTGCCCGCTCAAGGATCCAGCCGATCATGCCCGTGGTGGTGGACTTGCCGCTCGTGCCGGCGACGCCGATCCGGAGCGGGGCGGCATTGAACAGGTCGGCCAAGAGACGCGCCCGCGTGGTGATCGAAGCCCCTACCCGGCGGGCCGCCTGGACGTCGGGCACGGTCTCCTCGATCGCGGCGGAAACCACCAGCACCTGGTCGGCCCGCGTCACGCCGCTGCCGTCCTGCGGATGTAGCCCGATGCCACTCTTGCGCAGGAAATCGAATTTGGCGCCGTTTCGGCCCTGGTCGAGCGAGCGGTCCGACCCTTCCACCCGGCCGCCGCGAGCCTGGACGATCAGGGCGAGCGGTGTCATGCCGCTACCGCCGACGCCGCAGAAGAAGTAATCGCGATCCTGCATCATGGGCGCGGTGTACAGGCGGCCTAGCCGGTGCGCAACGAAGCTGCGGGGAACCATGAAGGGAAAGCCCTACCGGATCGGCATTGTGGCACCGGCCTCGCGCATGGCCCCGGAGGTGCCGGCCCGCGTGCACGCCTTGGCGGAATCCCTGTTCCCGGGCCGGACACCCGAGATCGTGTTTCATCCGCAATGTTTTCTGACACACGGGCATTTCGCCGGGGACGACCAGACCCGGACTGCGGCCTTCCTCGAATTCGCCAACGATCCGGGTTACGACGCGATCTGGTTCGGGCGGGGCGGCTATGGCTCCTGCCGCATCGCGGAAGCCGTGCTGGCCGGCCTCGACGCCTGCGCCCGAAACAAGGTCTATCTCGGCTACAGCGACGTCGGCACCATGTTGGCCACCCTCTACGGGGCTGGGTTCAAGCACGTGGCGCACGGTCCCGTGGCCCAGGACGTGTTGCGCGAGCGTGGCGACGAGGCTGCCGGGCGCGCGCTCGCCTGGCTGGTGGATGGCACGCCCGACGCGCTCGAGCCGAATGTCCGCGCCGGAGAAAGGACCGCCGCCTTCAACGTCACCATCCTCAGCCAGTTGCTCGGCACGCCCTTGCAACCTTGCCTTGATGGCCATGTCCTGATGCTCGAAGAGGTTTCGGAGCACATGTACCGGCTCGACCGGTCGCTGTTCCATATCACCAGCAATCCCGGCATACGCCGCGTCAAGGGCCTCATGCTGGGCCGTTGCAGCAAGATCCCGGAAAACGATCCCGATTTCAGCATGAGCGAGGAGGAGGTCGCGCGCTATTGGTGCGACAGGTCCGGCATCCCCTACCTGGGGCGGGCCGATATCGGCCATGACATCCGCAACAAGATCGTCCCGTTCGGGATCAGTGAGGCCCACCCCACGCGTCGCGAGTGCCTTGCATGAACCGCGCCGCCGCGCCATTTTGAACGCATGGCATTTTCCTTCGACCAGCGGCTCGCGCAACCGGCCCAAGGAACATTGGCGACGTTGAACGACCGCTCTCGCGAGATCTTCAAGCGCATCGTCGATGCCTACCTGGCCACGGGAGAGCCCGTCGGCTCGCGGCACCTGTCGCGCGTGCTCCCGATGCCGCTCTCCCCGGCCTCGGTTCGCTCCGTCATGCAGGACCTCGAGGAACTGGGGCTGATCTTCGCGCCGCACACCAGCGCGGGCCGGCTGCCGACTCACCTGGGGCTCCGCTTCTTCGTCGACGCGCTGCTCGAGATCGGCGATCTGTCCGACACCGAGCGGCGGCGGATCGAGGCCGAAGTACGGGCTGCCTCGCAATCGCGAACTCTCGAGGGCGCGCTCGGCGAGGCGACAAGCCTGCTCTCGGGCCTGACCCGCGGCGCCGGTGTGGTGGTTACTACCAAGGACAATGCCCGACTGAAGCACATCGAGTTTTTGCGGCTCGAGCCCGAGCGGGCGCTGGCGATCCTGGTCGCCGAAGACGGGTCGGTCGAGAATCGGGTCGTGCTGACGCCGGCCGGCCTGCCGGCCTCGGCGCTGGTCGAGGCCGGCAATTACCTCAATGCGCGCATCCGCGGCCGCACCTTGCTGGAGGCGAGAGCCGACATCGAGGCCGAGCGTCGCGCCGCCCAGGGGGAACTCGATGGGCTGACCGAACGGCTCGTTGATTCGGGGCTGGCAAGCTGGGCCGGCCTGCAGGGCGAAAGCCGCCAATTGATCGTCCGCGGGCAGGCAAACCTGCTCGAGGACCTGACGGCCGTGGAGGAGATCGAGCGTATCCGGCTTCTGTTCGCCGATCTCGAAACCAAGACCGACGTGATCGATCTGCTGCACCGGGCCGAAACCGGCGAAGGCGTGCGGATCTTCATCGGCTCCGAGAACAAGCTGTTTTCCCTGTCCGGGTCGTCCATGGTGGCAGCCCCGTTCCGGGACAGTTCGCAGCGGATCATCGGGGTTCTGGGTATCATCGGCCCGACGCGGCTCAATTATGCGCGGGTCGTCCCCATGGTGGATTACACCGCGCAGGTCATCTCGCGGGTGGTGAGCGGACTTTAGCTCATTAGGACGTGGGATCGAGTTCGACCCAAAAATCCTTCCGCGCGCCGCAATGGCCCCCTAAACCAGACGCTTATGAAGCTTCCGCCGCGTCACATCATGCTGCCACTCGCCGCCATGGCGCTTGGCTTGCTCCTCCTCGTTGGTGGCCTCGTCCTGCGATTCGGGGCCGAGGCGCCAGTCTCCTCGGGCATCGGCGGTCCTTTCACTTTGACGGATGCCAACGGCAAGACCGTCACAGACGCGGACTTCAAGGGTGAGCCGACCCTGGTGTTCTTCGGCTATACGCACTGCCCCGACATCTGCCCGACAACCCTCGCCAGCCTCTCCCAGGTGCTGGCCGCGCTTGGACCTGACAAGAAGGCGGCGGCGCTGTTCATCACGCTCGATCCCGAACGCGACACCCCCGCCGTGCTCAAGGATTATCTGTCGAGTTTCGATCCGCGCATCGTCGGGCTCACCGGAAGCCCGGCAGCCCTCGAGGCGGTGGAGAGGGAGTATCGCGTCTATACCAAGAAAGTGCCCACCCAGGGCGGCGACTACTCAATGGACCATACCGGCCTCGTCTACCTGATGGACAAGAGCGGCGAGTTCGTCGAATCCTTCAATGCAGATCTGGAGAAACCCGAGACCGCCGCGGCCGCGCTCTCGAAATATCTTTGAGAGTCGGCCTTCGCCTGAGAACCCTCAGGGCTCAGTAGATGCTGATCGGGAAATATTTGAGATACAGGTCCGAATAGACCCCGTTGGCCGCGAGTTGCGCCAAGGCGTAATCGAGCGCCTTGCGCAACGCGATATTGCCCTTGCGCACCGCGATGCCGGCACCCTCGCCGAAGAAGCGGGTTTCGGTGAACGGGCCGCCCACGAAGCCGCAGCAGGCCGAAGCCTCCGAGCCCGCAAGCCACCCGGCCAATGCGATCCCGTCGCCGAACGCGAGATCGACCGCTCCGGAGGTCAGGGCCGCGCGGACCTCGGCGGCGCTGCCGTAGCTTTGCACCGTGGCGGCCGGAAAAAAGGTCCTGAGAAAGGCCTCGTGCGCGGTGCCGCTTTGCACGCCCACACGCTTCCCCACGACGGTTTCAGGCAGGATGGCGCCGAGCTTGCTCTCGAGCTTGGCCACGAAGCGCGCCGGCGTACGATAATAGGGCGAGGTGAAATCGACGCTCTGCAGGGCCTGGTCGGTGATCGCCATGGACGCCACCGCGGCATCCGCGGTGCCGGCCTTCAGCGCCGGCACGATGGTGTCGAAACGCCGGACCTGGACCGTGCAGGTGACCTTGAGTTCGTCGCAAATGGCCCGGGCAAGGTCGACATCGAAGCCCACGAGTGAGCCGTCCGGAAGCGTGAATCCGAACGGCGGATAATCGTCCCCGGTGACGAAGTGCAGGCTCTGCACATTGCCGAGATCCGGCTTTTCCAGCGGGGCTTTCGGGTCCCAGAAGCTCGGCACGAAGACGTTGGGACTGGACGCCGGCGGCGCGGGAGCCTGCGCGGCCGCAGCCGCCAACCCGCCGGCCAGCGTCAATGCTACGAAAGTCGCCGCTCGGCAGATTCTCTTCCGGGTACGACTCTTCATCTTTCGACCTCGGGTAGAAAGTGTTAAAGCTTCGCTAACGAACTCGACCGGGGCCAATCTAGCATGGCAGCCGAAGCGCGTCAGGGTGAAGCCGAGCAGCCGGCCAAGGCGCGAAGCCTTCCGGCGCGGCGCCGCGACTCGCCACGCGCCCCCGCGGCCGGTCCCTGGCCGCACGAGATCGGCTTTCTCGGCACGCAGGGCGTCGCGCCGGCGCTCCTGCTCAGGGCCGCCGAGGTTGCGGCCACAACCGGCGTGCCGGCCGACGTGGCACTGCTCGGGGAAGGATTTCCGGAGGATACGTTCTATCGCATGCTGGCCCGCCACCTCGGCGTTCCCTATCTCGAGCGGCCGATGCGGCTCGAGACGGCCCGGGGCGAAGGCCCGCAAGCCTGGGACGCCGGCATCGCGCCCCTCGCGTTTAACGACCGGAACCTCGATTACGTGCTGGCGCCACGCGGCGCCTTTCTCCGGACGCTCCTCCATCACGTGCGGCCGGGCGGAGGGCGGCTCGCCCGCATCGTCATTGCCTCACCTCGCTGCCTCGCGGCCCTGGTGCGGCGGCACGACAGGAGCGCCCTGCTGCATCAGGCGAGCCACGGGCTCGCCGCCTGGGACACGCGCCTTTCGGCCAAGGCCGGCATAACGCGGCGCCAGAAGCAGGTGGCTATCGGCACGGCCCTGGCGGCGTGCTGCGGCGCTGCCGTGAGTCCCTTGGCGACCTTCGGTGTGGTGATGGCCGCACTCTGGCTCATGTTTCTCGCCGCCGTGGTGCTGCGCCTTTCGGCGACCGTCTCGAGCGCCGCCCCGGCGCCCAAGCCCGGCGGTCCCGTCCCCGACCACGAGCTTCCCGTCTACACGATCGTCGTCCCGCTCTACCGGGAAGCGCGGGTCGTGCCTGATCTCGTCGCGGCGCTGGACGCGATCGATTATCCGCGCGGAAAACTGGACATCAAGATCATGGTCGAGGCGAACGATCCCGAAACGATCGCGGCCCTCGAAATCCTGTGCCTGCCAGCGCGCTACGACGTGATCGTGGCACCCGTGGACAGGCCGCAGACAAAACCGCGCGCCCTCAACATCGGACTGATATACGGGCGCGGTGACTTCCTTGTGGTTTATGATGCCGAGGACCGTCCCGAACCCGGCCAGTTGCGGGCCGCCGTCGAAACCTTCCGGGCACGCTCCTCCCGGGTGGCCTGCCTGCAGGCGCGTCTTACCATCGACCATGCGGACGAGAGCTGGCTGACCCGCGGTATTATGGCGCAACTGCCACAAGCGTCCTAACCGGTCCATCCCCATCTCCGGGGCATGAACGAGCTTGGCAACCGATACGCATTAGCCGCCCTACGGGAACGCCGTGCCGAGATGGCTGGCGAACTGGTCCTGCTTGAACGCAAGCTCCGGGCCTTGCGCGAGTCCATCAAGCACATGGATTGCACGCTTCGGCTGTTCGATCCCGACGCAGACCCGTCCAAGATCTCGCCCAAGGGCCTCTACAAGCGGTCCAAGTTGTTCGGGGCTGGGAAGCTCAACAGGATGATCCTCGGGGCTCTCAGGGCCGGCAGAAGGCCAATGAGCACGGCTGAAGTGGTTGACGCCGTTGCGGCTCAGACCGAGTTCGGGCCGGATGCAGCGGCCGGGCTGCGATCCAGGGTACGGGCCAACCTGGTGTACCTCACGAAGGTCCGCGATCTTGTGGTCAAGGAAGGGGAGCGGGAGCGTGCGCGGTGGGGGTTAAAGGCGTCACCTACTCTATCTTAGCAACGAAATCCCTGATGTTCGGCTGCTGTCGATCCAACTGAGTTTGGTTCACCTGGGCGCTTCTCCCGGCGAATACCTTTGTTCCTGCCGTAAGATGACATATAGGAATCCCTAGAGCGCCAGACACCACAGAGGCGGTATTAGCGTCGTTGATTTGGTCCTCGAACATTGCCCGGAATGTCATCCGCGTCGTGGGTGCGGGACTACCGTTTGGGTGAATAGCAAACAAACCTGGATCAGCCTGATATGCTCTAAACACTTCAGTAAATATTTCAAGAACAACATTCCGGAATGCGCTCGCCGAACTGTTGTTCATTTGAGTAAGACGGTTTCCGACGTACGTATATATCCTTGGCCTGGCCATCCTAAACTGCTGAGTGTTGCGATAGAACTCTGACTGTGGTTGACCTGGCCTCCTTAGGATTCCATACACCAGAGCTAACACAGACCGGACGGCACGCTTTGATGAGCCGTCCGCAGAAAATGGTAGGATCAGGCGGTCCGCAGCTGACAGGGCGAGTTCTGTATAGATTGTGAAACTTGGATTGCAGTCTATAAAAACAGTGATTTCTCTCTGATCCCAGGATGATCTAACATCCTCGATAAGATCTCGAATCCATGTGTGTACAATCTGCCAAGAGTTGTGCGGGCCTGCCGCACAGGCCATTCTTATGCCAGATGCTTGAATTTCTAATTCTTCGTCTCCGCAAACCAAAAACAAGTTACCTGGCACGTTGCCATTCACATCGCGGACGCGGGTTAGGTAATTTGCTCCCGATCTGGTATTTACGTAAGGGCTAACTATACGATCTGCAATATATCCCGAAATGGTATGCGGTGGCGTCGACCCTGAAAGGCGCTCAATTGCTGCCTCGCCATCAATCATTCCGCCGAGCAACATGCCAGATGCGTTAGCCTGCGGGCAAAGATCCAGTACGAGCACATTTTGATTGCGGTGAGTACGTGCGTACTCTGCCGCTACCTGGAAAGTTAGATAGCTTTTCCCCACTCCCCCTTTGTTGTTCCAGAGCGCGTAAACCGCCATTTTTCCCACCATCTAGCCCGCGAGCCGCCGATTCTTTCATGCCAGATATCGGTCGTTTAGTGGTACGAAATCACAAGATCGTCAAAAATAGGTGTGCGAGGGTGGGGCTGGCGTCTTCTCACCCCGCCACATGCCGCTGCCAGTAGCCTACGAAATCGGGGCTGGTCCGCTTGCCCATCGCCAGCCCAGCCAAGCGGCGCACCTGATCCCCATTGCTGATCCGGCGGTTATCCTCGCGCCAGCTCGCCTCTTGGGCGTAGCGGAGCAGATAGGCGCCCGCGATGTGGTGATGGTGGCCTGCCTCGGCGCGGCGGAGGCGGCTGAAATATTCCTCCGCCATGTTCGTGCAAGCGCCGTCCAGGCTGTAAGCGTCCTGGTGGTTGATGCGCTTCATTTCGAACGTGGCGTGAAGGTCATCCCAGCCGGGAGCTTCGTCGGCGTTCACGATCGTGCCCTTGGCGATCCGGGCCTTGATGAATGACAGGGCTTGGCTTTCGGCACGGAACACGGCGGGAACCGAGTTGCCGTTCCGCTCGCGGATGATGACGACCACCTTGCGCTTGCCAGATTGGTTCTGAATGAGGCGGCGGTCCTTGCGATCCTCGCGGAGGTTGGCGGGCTTCACGTAGCCGCCGAAGTATCCGCCATCGACTTCCGCGACCTTGCCTTCGCCCCCCACAACCCGACCCTTCATCTCTTCCGACATGGCCTCGCGCAGCTTGTGGCAGAGCACGAAGGCTGCCTTGTAGCTCAGGCCCAGGTCGCGGGACATGGCCAGCGCAGCCTTGCCCTTCACTTCATTGCAGAAGATCGCGATGGCCGCGAGGTAGGACCGGAGCGGCAGTTTGTGCGATGCAAACAGGGTACCCGACGTGACCGTGAAGTCCTTCTTGCAAGCGCGGCAACGGAACCGGAGGGCACCGTTCGGGCGGCGGCACTCATAGGCGTCCAGGCCGCCGCAGTTCGGGCAAACCGGAGCACCATCGGTTTCGGTCCAACGAACGGCCCGGAACACCGTCTCGGCTTCCTGGTCCGACATGCGGAACACCTGAGCGAGGTTCAGGCTCTTGGCAGGGCGGGTAAGGAGGAAGTGCTGAGACATTGTGTCACTCGTGACCTAACAAGGTCATATGTGACACTGTACGTGGGCGATGTAAAGGGGTAAAAGGTCACTTTCGACACTTTTCTGTCAGGAACGACCATGGGCCTTGCACAGACCGAAGCTGAAATTGCCGATCGCGCAAGCCGGTTCCTCAAAGCCGAGATAAAGCGGGCCGGCGTGACCTATGACGAGCTGGCGGGACGTCTCAAAGAGCACGGGCTGGACGAGACCCGCGACTCCATCGCCGCGAAGCTGAAACGAGGAACCTTCGCAGCAACCTTCCTGCTTGGTTGCCTTGCGGCTTTGGAGATGGAGGGGATACGGTTGGAGGATTTATAGGTGAGGTGTGTCTGTAATCCATGTGATGTTATTCATTCCATTGGAGAAGACCTCAAAAAAGCTCTTCGGAACGAGGAAGGTGATTTGGTACAGGCGACAGTTGCGAATAGTGCATTCTTCAAGCACAATAGCATTCGTTATTTGCGATCCGTCTTTGACAATAGCAGCTTGAACGAATGACCCTGTACAGTTTGCGAGGGTTCCGCGTCCTACCAAAATTACGTTGTATGGGCCAATGATGTCACAGTTTTCAAACGTTTTCTTTCTGACAAACACATCGAGCGGAAAGACTAAATCGTCCAGCTTGATGCGCTTGCCCTGAAAGAAATTATCTAACGGGTTAAGCTTGTCGCTATCCCCATAGATTTTCTTCCTAAGTCTGGCATCTGTAGCACGAGAATACGCAATCGATCCGAGCAGAAGGACAAAAGCGGCAAGAAGAACCCCCGCTAAAAACGCCGCCCACCATCCTATGGCGCCCCACGGCTCAATCCAAGCCGTGGCCTTGGCGATGAAGCCGGTCACAGCGCCAACTCCCACCACGCCAGCGATGTATGGCCATGCCCACGTCCATACGGTGACGTGAGAGCTGAGGTTTTCGAACAGCCTCTTAAAGCCGATTGCCATTGATTTTCTGCCCGCCTACGACCGGTTGAATCATTGCTGACACACCGAATGCGGACTAGGCAACATAGCGCTCCCACGAGCGCGCGCGTAAACACGCGGGTTCTCCTAGCTCATATCCAACCTCGGGTTAGGTGGTTGGGAGCGGGGCAAATGCTTGTGGCAGTTGCGCCATAATACCGCTGACCCGGATGTTCGCGCTCGAATATGCGGCGCTGTTCCACGTCATCAAGCCGGGGCTGGCGGCGCTCGGCCTGCCGATCCCACTCGGGGGCACCTCCAACCACTTCCGGCTCGCGGCGCTCCGGCGCGTAAATGGCTGGGACGCCTGGAACGTCACGGAGGACATCGACCTCGGCTTCCGCCTGGCGCGCTTCGGCTACCGGGTCGAAACCCTGGCTTCAACCACCTTCGAGGAAGCGCCGCTCACCTTTGCGAAATGGCTGCCACAACGCACGCGCTGGCTGAAGGGCTGGATGGTCACGCTCGCGGTCCACACCCGGCATCCCGTTCGCCTGTGGCGCGACTTGGGGTTTTGCGGCGCGGCCTCGGTGACGGCCTCGCTGTTCGGCACGGTGCTGAGCTGCCTCTTCGGCCCCTTGCTCTACGGCGCCGTGCTGATCGGGGCGACTTGCGGAACCTTGTTGACACCAACCACGCCCGGCGACGCGCTATGGAGCGCGGCGAGCTGCTTCCTCGTCATCACCGGCACGACCAGCGCCATCTGGCCCGTCATCCTTGGTCTTCGACGGTGTCGCCGCACCGACCTTCTGGGTTGGACCGCGCTCTTGCCGCTGTACCTGCTGCTTGTGAGCGTCGCGGCTTGGTATGCCTTGCGCGAGCTCATCGGCGCCCCCTATGCGTGGAATAAGACCGAGCATGGGCTTGCCAAGGCGCGCCGGCCGGCCGCAGGGCCCGCTTAGGCGCGCCTGGGTCTTCGTAGAAGGCAGAAAACGCAAATAGCCCCGAAAGGGGCTTGCATTAGTGTGCGATGCAGCATATTGTTGTTGTCGCAGCGCTTGGCGCTGCATGCCCTCTTTGGGCGTTTCCTCCCTAGACTTGGGCCGCTCCTCGGGGCGGTCTTTTTTTGTCTCGGTCGAGGTTTTTTGCATGAACACTGGTTCAATGCAAGGCAGCTATGAATATTTAATGTTCGAAATGGCTCGACAAGCGCCACTCGCTATCGCGGTTGGCGCTGTCCCTGCGAGCGGCCGGCTCTGGCCCTGCTGGACCTTCAAGCGCCACAGCATCGCGCCCTGCCCAGGACGAGGAGCGGCCGGCCGATCTGACCCGGTAAATCTGCGAGCTAGGCGCCGAACCCATCGCTCCGTGGTATGAACGAGCACTATTGCGAGGAGCGCGACATGGCGATGACGGAAGACACGGTGCTCAAGGCACTGGACAAGCCCAGGAGCACCTATTCGATCCTGCAGATCGCCGACCCGTCCGGATCGCAGGACGCGTTGCAGGAAATGCTGTTGCGGTTGCGTGCCGAAAAGAAGGTCGCGTTCGACATCAAGAAGGGTCATTGGAAACGGGCGTGAGCGCCTCGCGGGCGCAAAGGACAGCGCCGCATCGCGGTCGCCTGCTCGCCATAGGGGGGCTCGCATGGCCTCGGGAGCCCTCGACTTTCTGCCAGATCGTGTCTTGAATGCCCGTCAACGAGGAGCGCTGAAGCGCGCATGACATCACCTGTCGGGAGAGGGCGTGGGCGACATGGCGAACACGATGGACCGCCGTTCAGGCGCAGCGCCGGAGGATTTTCTTGGCCGGCGACCCGCCAACCACGTTCCGCTATCGCCGCTTTCGTTCCTGCGACGCGCCGCTGCGGCGCATCCCGACCGCGTCGCCACGATCTACAATGCGCGCGCCATTACCTGGGCGGAAACGGACCGTCGCGTGCGCCGTTTGGCCTCCGGGCTCATGCGACTGGGCATCAAACCGGGCGATACCGTGGCCGTGATGGCGGCCAATACGCCGGAGCTCTACGAAGCGCATTTCGGGGTGCCGATGGCCGGCGCAGTTCTTTGTGCCCTGAACATCCGGCTCGACGCCGACACGATCGCCTACATCCTGGATCATAGCGACGCGAAGATCATTCTCACTGACCGCGAATTCGCACCGACCATGAAAGCGGCGCTGCAGAAGAGCGGGCGCTCGCGCACCGTCGTCGACATCGTCGATCCGGCCGCCCCGGGCGAGTTGCTGGGCGAGATGGATTACGAGGCCCTGCTGGAGAGCGGGGATGCCGATTTCGCTGCTGCCGGTCCCGAGGACGAATGGGATGCGATCAGCCTAAACTACACGTCAGGCACCACCGGCCGGCCAAAAGGCGTGCTGTATCACCACCGCGGCGCCTATCTGAACGCGATCGGCAACATCCTCGAATGGCACATGAGCGAGCATCCGGTCTATCTCTGGACCCTGCCGATGTTCCACTGCAACGGGTGGTGCTTCCCCTGGACCCTCGCGGCCAAGGCGGGAACCAACATCTGCCTTCGGAAGGTCACGGCGAAGGGCATCTACGATGCCATCGTGGATCATGGGGCCGACCACCTCTGCGGCGCCCCGATCGTGTTGCGGATCATGCTGGACGCCACCCCTGACGAGCGACGCGGATTTGCCGGCCGCTGCAAGGTGATGACGGCCGGCGCCCCGCCCCCGGCCGCGGTGCTGCTGCAGATGCAGGCCCGCGGGTTCGATGTCACGCACACCTACGGCCTGACCGAGACCTACGGACCCGCCGTAGCCTGCGCCTGGCGGGAGGAATGGGACAGTCTCGAGCCGGACCAGCAGGCAGCCCGGCGATCCCGCCAAGGGCTGAACTATATCGTGCTGGAAGATGTCGTGGTGGGCGATCCGCGCAGCGGCGCCGAGGTCCCGCGGGATGGCGAAACCATGGGCGAGATCCTGTTTCGCGGCAATGTCGTCATGAAGGGCTATCTGGCGGACCCGGCCGCCACCGATGCTGCCTTTGCGGGCGGCTGGTTCCACTCGGGCGACCTCGCGGTACGGCATCCGGACGGCTACATCCAGATCAAGGATCGGCTGAAGGACATCATCATTTCGGGCGGCGAGAACATCTCGTCCATCGAGGTCGAAGATGCGCTCCACCATCACCCGGCCGTGTCGGCAGCTGCCGTGATCGCCCTGCCGGACGAACGCTGGGGCGAGGTCCCGGCGGCCTTTATCGAGTTGATCCCGTCCGCCGCACCACCCACCGCCGAGGACATCATGGCGTTCTGCCGCACGAAACTCGCGGGGTACAAATGTCCCCGGCAGGTGGTGTTCACCACCCTGCCCCGGACCTCGACGGGCAAGATCCAGAAGCGTCTGCTGCGCGACAGCAACCGGGCTGGCGTATGAGGCCTCAGTCCGATCTCGTCCTGTCGGCCCGTGAGGGCGGCGTCGCCACGCTGACCCTCAATCGGCCGGCACAGTACAATGCCTTGTCCGAGGCGCTGATGGTTGCGCTCCAGAACGAACTTGACGCGGTGGCCGGCGACGAAAGCCTGCGCTGCATCGTGATCGCGGCGGCCGGCAAGGCGTTCTGCGCCGGGCACGACCTTCATCAAGTGCGCGCCATGCAGGATGAAGCGCAGCTGCGGGCGCTGTTCGCACGCTGCAGCGCGATGATGCTGAGCTTGAGGGCTCTACCCGTGCCGGTCATCGCCAAGGTGCAGGGCGTGGCGGTCGCGGCAGGGTGTCAGCTCGTCGCCGCCTGCGATCTTGCGGTCGCGGCAGCGAGCGCGCGCTTCGCGGTGTCCGGCATCAACCTCGGCCTGTTCTGCTCGACCCCCGCCGTCGCGCTGTCGCGCAACATGGCCGCAAAACCCGCGCTCGACATGCTGATGACCGGGCGCTTCATCGATGCCGAGGAGGCAAAAGCCCAGGGGCTCGTCAACCGGGTCGTACCCGACCAGGATCTCGATCACGCTGTATCCGATTACGCCGCAGAACTCTGCCGCAAGAGCCGCGAAGGGCTGCGCATCGGCAAGGCGATGTTCTACGAGCAGCAAAGAATGCCGCTGCCGGAGGCCTATGCGTTTGCGGGAAGGGTCATGGCCGGCAACATGCTGCATGAGGACGCGCAAGCGGGGGTCGGCGGATTCCTGGCGAAGACCGCCGATCGCAGCCGTGCCAAGGCGACCGGGGACTGAGGGCCTTCGGGGGTCAGGGCCGCGCCGCGGCGATCCAAGGATTGGCGCGCTCATAGGCGTGAGCCAGCTGAAGTACCGAGAGATCGTCACGAGGGCGCCCGACGATCTGCATGCCCATCGGAAGCCGCCCGTTCGGTCCGGGACCGAACCCGACCGGAATGCTGATGGCCGGACATCCGGTGAGCGTGATCGGTGCCACCACTTCCATCCAGCGATGATAGCTGTCCATGGGTCGGCCCGCGATGCTGCGCGGCCACGTCCACTCGACCGGAAATGGAAACACCTGGGCGGAGGGCAGCGCGAGAAAGTCGAACTCCGCGAACAATTCCACGACCAGCCCGTACCATGCCGTTCGTGTCGCCGACGCTTCAAACAGATCGGCGGCCGTTACCCCGGCGAATTGCTCGCATTCCCATTGGGCTTCCGGCTTCATCAGCGCCCGCTTGACCGGGTCCTCGTAAAAGCGGGAGAGCTTGCCCCCGATCGAGAGCTGCCGGAGCACCACAAAGGCACGCCACAAGGCGTCGTAGTCGAATTTCGGCACGACGCTCTCGACCGCGCACCCGAGCCGACCGAGCCCATCGAGCCCAGCCCGGCACAGCTCCAGGACACCATCCTCCATGGGGAGATGGCCGCCGAGGTCGCCCAGCCAGGCGATCCGCCTGCCGGGCGCCTCATTGAGCCGGTCCTCGTAGCGGTAGCCGGGTTCGGGCAGGGAGAGAGGCGCGTTCACGTCCCAGCCGGCCTGCACCGAGAGGAGCATGGCCACATCCTCGACGTAACGCCCCATGGGCCCATCGGTCGAGAGCTGGCACAGATAGGCCTCGGGAAGGGGGCTGGACGGAACACGCCCCTGCGAGGGACGCATGCCGAAGATGTTGCCCCAGGCCGCGGGATTGCGCAGCGATCCGCCGAGATCGCTTCCGTCGGCGACCGGCAGCATCGACAGGGCGAGAGCTGCGGCCGCCCCGCCGCTTGAGCCGCCGGCGCTGCGCGTCGGATCGAAGGCGTTGCGGGTGACGCCGAACACCGCGTTGTACGTGTGCGAGCCAAGACCGAACTCCGGCGTGTTCGTCTTGCCGATGATTAGGGCGCCGGCTTCGCGCACCCGGGCCACCGGAACCGTGTCCGAATCGGGTACGAAATCCGCGAACAAGGGCGAGCCGAGCGTTGTTCGGAGGCCGCGTGTTGCCGAAAGGTCCTTGATGGCCATCGGCAGCCCATGCAGGGGGCCGATCTGCTGGCGCCGGGCCACCGCCTGATCGGCAGCATCGGCGTCCGCGAGGATTTCGCCCGCAGGCCGCAGGGACACTATGGCGTTGTAGGTCGGATTGAACTCTTCGATCCGGTCCAGGAAGGCCGTGACGACCTCGCGCGCGGAAACCTGCCGCGTTGCGATCAGCCCGGCCAGCGCTCGCGCGCCGAAGCGAACCAGCTCTTCCGGCTCGCCGGCCCTGGTAGGTGGTAAGTCGAAGGAATCGAGCACGGGAGCGAGGATTGGGACATCCCCTTTCCTTGTCAATCACTCCTAGCCTCGGACGGTTCAGCACAGCGCAGAATGAGGGCTCTCGGGTTCCGGTCAGCCCGCGGATCGCAAGGCCTCCGCGCCCGACAACGCCGCCGCCAGATGGGCCAGTTCGACGGGTTTGGTGACCACTTCGTCGATCCCGGCCGCGAGACAGGCTAGGCGATCCTCCTCGAACGCATGGGCGGTCAGGGCAACGATCCGAACCGGTGCGAACCGGCCTACCCGCTCTGCCGTTCGCAATCGCCGTGCGACTTCGAGCCCGTCGAGGCCCGGCATGGAAATATCCATCAGGATGGCATCGAACCCGTCGGTGTCGCCTCGCATGGCGGCCAGCGCGGCCGAGAGTGCCGCGATCCCATCCGCCACATGCACGACCTCAGCCCCGAGGCGGCTCAGGAAATTGCTCGCCACCAATGTGTTGATCTCGTTGTCCTCAGCGAGGAGCACGCGTGCTTTCTGAGATTGGCTCCATATGGTGGGCTCGAACCGGCGAGAGTCCGGCAGCGCCGGCCGGTTTGGCGTTCCGAACTGGGTTGCCAAGGACCCAGCTCGCACGGGCTTGACGAGCCATCCATCGAAGCCCGCCGCGAGACTTTCCCCGAAGGCGCGCCGCTCGAAGGGCGAGAACAGAAGCAAGGTCCGGGCGACGCCCGCGCTTCGGGCCGCCGTGGCCAGAGAGCCGGTCGCCTGTTCGCCGAGCGCACAATCGACCGCAATGACATCGAAGGGGACGCCGTCGCCGAGCTGCGCGAGCGCCTCCTCTACCGTGCTGACGAGGAATATCGCGGCGCCCGCGGCCTGCAATCGCGCCGCCAGATAGGGGGCCTGGAACGGCGAATCCGCTGCCACGAGCACCCGGCACCCTTCGAGACCCGGCCAGGGAAGCGTCTGCAGGGGCGGCTCCGCCCCGGCGAGATCGACCTCGAACGCGAAAGAAGACCCGCCGCCCGGCCGGTCTGCCAGCGTTAGCGCGCCCCCCATCCGTTCGACGATGGTCCGGGAGATGGCAAGCCCAAGCCCCGATCCCCCGTGCCGCCGGGTCCTGGTGCCATCACCCTGTTCGAATTCGTCGAAAATGATGTCGCGTTGCTCGGCCGGCACACCCGGGCCCGTGTCGTGGACCGCAAAGCGGATCGCGCCCTGCCGCACGAGCGAGACCGAAAGTCCGACACCGCCGGCTTCGGTGAATTTGACGGCGTTGCCAGCCAGATTGGTCAAGACCTGTCGCAACCGGACAGGGTCGCCGACCACGCCACGGGGCAGAGCGGGGTCGAGGAAAGTTGCGATTTCGAGGCCCTTGTCCTGCGCCCGAGGGGCCAGGAGCTCGACAACGCTCTCGACGAGGGCTCCCAGGTCGAAGGTTTCGGCTTCGAGCGCAAGCTTACCGGCCTCAATGCGCGAGAAATCGAGGATTTCATCGATCAGCGTCGCCAGGGCCCGGCCGGAGGTTCGGACAGCCTCGACATAGGCCAGCTGCTCCCGATCGAGCTTCGTGCCGCCCAGAAGGTCGGTTAGCCCGAGGATGCCGTTCAGCGGGGTCCGAATCTCATGGCTGACGGTTGCCAAAAAGCGGGATTTAGCCTCGCTGGCCGCCTCCGCCCGCTGCCTCGCCGCGATCGCGGCCCGCACCTCCCAGATTTCGTCGCCCAGAGACTCATGTTCCTCGCGCAGGCCACGCAAGCTCCACCGCACCCGCAGATTGTCGGCCAGAGCGAGGCCCAGTATGGCCAGCAATACCGAGACGAGCAGCCAGGACGAGGTGCACATGACGGACGGCATCCAAGGCGGCCACCACCGGCCGGTCCAGGCCACTATGCTCCGTCACGTTTGCGGTTGCTTTGCGCCGATCCGCTAAAAGGCGTTTATTCCCGTTAAGGTTCTGGCTCCGCCGCCAAGCTCACGACGCCATCGGTGGCCGTCGGTGTGTCGGCCACGATGATGCGTCGCTTCTTGATGAACCGAACGGTCAAGATCCAGGCCAGGACGAGCACCAAGGCGCCGGTCAGGACCTCGAGGCCGTTCCGGTCGGAAGGCGCATGCGAATAGGTTTCGTAGATTTCCTCCATCAGCAGCACCGACAGGGTGAGGCCGATGTTGGTATATTCGACCAGCAATACCCGCCGGAAATTGAAGACGGAACCGTCCCTTGCCTCGCGCCAGCGGCTCAGCCGGGGCACCCAGCGCGGCACGTCGGCACAATAGTCGGCGTAAGCGCTGCCAAAACGTCCGACGAGATAGCGTTCCTCGGCCGCCACGATGGAACGGTAGATCGCCACGTAAAGGCCGATGCCGGCGACCGCGACGAAGGGATTTCCGTGCTTCAGGAAGATCCCCGAAGCGATCAGCACATTACCGACGTAGAGGGGATTGCGGCAGAGCCGGAACATTCCTCCCGTCTTCAGCGCATCGGCATGGATGCGCCGGTCGCTTCCGGCGCGCCTGACGTGCTCGAATCCGATGACGAGGCAGCGAACCAGCACGCCGGCGACGCAGATCAGCACGGCCAGAAAATCCACGGCGCGGGCCAGGCCCGCCTCTGGAAGGCTCTTGTCGGTTGGCGTGGCGCAGGCAAACAGGCCGAGAACGAGGACCGGGAACAGCCAGTCGCGATGGCGGAATATGAAGTCGCCGATCGACGTCGCGACCGGCCTATGTCCCTGGTCCAATAAAGCCATGCGGTTCGCCATCCATCGATCGCCGCCCCTGCCCTGTCGGCACCGCGGTGGTTCGATATATGACAATCGTGCAACACAGGCCAGATTATGGTGAAAGGCGCCGTCGGGCCTACGCGGCCTGGGCTTTTCGGTCGCTGCTCGGCCGGTAGGACAGCGCCTCGGCGAGGTGCACGCGAGACACGCGGGGCGTGGCGTCGAGATCGGCCAGGGTGCGGGCCAGCTTCAGGACGCGATGAAAGCCGCGAGCCGACAGGCGCAGATGTTCGGCCATGGAGCGCACCAACTCCGCCCCGCTGCTGTCTATGCCGGCGACCGATTCGATCACCGAGGCGGGTGCCGCCGCATTGGTCGTGATCTCGGACAGGCCGAGATCCTGATAGCGCTTCACCTGGATGGCGCGGGCCGCCGCAACCCGAAGCGCCACCTCCGTCGAACCTTCGGTGGGCGCCGGCAGGATCAGGTCGGCGGCACTGACGGCCGGAACCTCGATATGCAGGTCGATGCGGTCGAGCAAAGGCCCGGACAGGCGAGCCTGATATTGCGCCATGCAGCGCTCGTTCGGCTGCCGCTTGCACGCATAGCCGGGCTCCGTGGCAAGACCGCACCGGCAGGGGTTCATGGCCGCGACCAGCTGAAACCGTGCCGGATAGGTGACCCGGTGATTGGCCCGGGCGATCGACACCTCCCCGGTTTCGAGCGGCTGGCGGAGTGAATCGAGCACCGGCGTGGTGAATTCCGGCAATTCGTCCAGAAACAGCACCCCGTTATGGGCGAGCGACACTTCGCCCGGCCGCGCCCCTGCCCCGCCGCCCACCAGCGCCGGCATCGACGCCGAATGATGCGGCGCCCGAAAGGGCCGCCGATCCGTCAGCGCGCCACCCGCCAAAGCCCCAGCCACCGAGTGGATCATCGAGACGTCGAGCAGTTCCCGTGGTGTCATTGGCGGCAGGATGGAGGGAAGCCGCGAGGCCAGCATGGATTTGCCCGCGCCTGGGGGACCGTTGAGCAGGAGATTGTGTCCCCCGGCAGCAGCGATCTCCAGGGCGCGCTTGGCGCTCTCCTGGCCCTTCACGTCGCGCAGATCGGCCGAGGCGCCCGGGGCGACCCGCATCGCGGGTTCCGGGCGGGACAGCACCTGCGTGCCCTTGAAATGGTTGGCGAGCTGGATCAGCGATGCGGGCGCCAGGATGTCGAGCTCGCGCGAAGCCCAGGCGGCTTCCGGCCCCGAAGCGCGGGGACAGATCAGGCCATGCCCGGCCGCATTGGCGGCCACGGCCGCCGGCAGCACGCCAGCGACCGGGGAGATCGTGCCGTCGAGGGCCAATTCCCCAATCACCGTGTAGCCGGCCAGGGCGTCGGACGGAATCGCGCCGATGGCTGCCATCACTCCGAGCGCGATCGGAAGATCGTAATGGCTGCCCTCCTTAGGAAGGTCGGCTGGGGCCAAATTCACGGTGATGCGTTTGGCCGGTAGTGCTAGCCCAGACGCCGTCAGCGCCGCCCGGACACGCTCGCGCAACTCGCCGACCGCCTTGTCGCCGAGGCCGACGAGGTTGAACACGACGCTGCCGTTGGTGATCTGGACCTGGACATCGACGGGCCGAGCCTCGATGCCTTCGAACGCGACGGTCGCAACCCGCACGACCATCGCAGCTCCCCGTTTCGCTAGATCGTTGTGACGCTAGCGTAGCCTGTGGTGGGGTGCAAGAGACAGTAAGAGGCCGGACGAGGTCACCGTCGCGGGACCGCAGTCTCATCGCAACAGGACGAAATCCGGCCCCCCTCAGGGGCCTGATCGCTCCGGCTGGCCTCGCCAGAAAGCCACGCCAGGGTCGGATCGGAGACCCCGAGATCGAGCAGGTGATGATGCGTGTTGCGCACGTAATCGAGGTTCGCCCCGGATATTCCCGATCCTTGCCGCACGATGCGGAGAAGCTCGGACCGGGGCAGCGCACCAGCGTATTGTACGTGATCCCGCCTAGCAGCGTAGGTTATGGCTATCCGTCTTCGGCCGTCCGCCAGCCGCACCGGGGCCGTGATCTCTGCATAAACGCTTGTGACCAGTTCGCGCTTGCGCACGGCCGCTAGGGTTGCGGCGACCGCCTCGGCTGCGATACGAAAGCACAGGCCGACGCAGGATCCGCCGCGGTCGAGCCCCAGTACGAGACCGGGGTGAGCGGGCGTGCCGCGATACAGATGCGAATAGATGCAGAGGGCTCGATGGAACCCGAATACGCGCGCTCTTCGCACCTCCTCGAAGGCGAAGTCGGGGCGCCACATCAGCGATCCGTAAGCGAAAATCCAAAGGTCTTGCGTGTCGACGCCTGCCGCCATGCTGCCGCGCTCCTCGCCGTTCGGCCAGCCGTGCTCGCGATGGTAACCAGATCCGTTCCGGGGGGCGAGCCGCAATGACGCAGGGCGTCGTACTTCGCAGGCGCCGACGCGCGAGCCCCTGGCTCGCCATGCCCCTGATCTCGATCCTCATACTGACGCTGGGCTGGTCATCCCTGTGGATGTTCGGCCGGCAACAGGCCGCTCAGATCATGGACGCGTGGATCTCGGGGGAGGCCGGCCACGGCCGCCTCTGGTCGTGTCCCAATCGGGAGATTACGGGCTTCCCGCTCACCATCCACGTGTCCTGCCGCAATCCCACCTATAAAGGCACCATCGGCCGCGACGTCGTGCAGGCTTCCTTCGCGGGGCTCGACGCCGAGACATTCATCTATCAGCCCAGCCAGGTCGACCTCTCGGCGACGGGCCCGCTGACGGTTCATGACGAGAGCGGCGACGGTGCCGACACGATCGCTCGCGTGGTCGGGTCTGCACATGACGTTCCGCGGTCTCGTAGCCGACCGTCGCCGGGCATCTCTCCTTCTCGATGGCGCCGAACTTACGTTGCCCGATGGCAGTACGACCCGGGCAGACCGCCTCGATGTGCGCCTGGGCCCTGCCCCGGGCCGGCCGGCCGAGGAGGACGCCTACGAGGTCCTGCTGACACTCGACAACGGCCAGATCCCCGCGCTCGATGCTCTGACCGGCACTGCAGACAGCCTTGCCGTCGAGGAAAAGGGCGTACTGACCGATCTTGCGATTGCGCGGTTTGCGTCCTGGCAGGAGCTGGCCGAACGCTGGCGCGTTGCGGGAGGCACCCTGGAGCTGGCCGCCCTGTCGCTCGCCAAAGGTGACCTGCATGCCGATGCCCAGGGCAGCCTCCGGATCGACGATGCACACCGGCCCGCGGGCAAACTCATCGCCACGATGTCGGGTTATGAATCGCTCGCCGGGCGGCTGGGAATTCCTCTGCAGGCCATCTCGGTCGGTGGCGCGATCGCGCAATTGCTGAACCGAGGTGCCCCTGGGCCGGCCACGCAGGACGGCGCCGGCGTGAGCCTGCCGATTGTTCTTGCGGATGGGCGCGTCCTTGTCGGCCCGTTCAAGACCGCGCTCCGCCTTGCTCCCCTTTACTGAGGCGAGTTGCGCCTGAAGCGGACGGGCTGCGGGTGACCGATCATGGGTGACGCTCTAGCCTGCCCGAAGGGAGGTGTCTTGCTTAGATCGATCCTCATCCGCCTGGTGCTGATCTTCGCCGCCTTCGGTCCCGCTTTAGCCGATACGCCGCCGAGCCCGAATGCCCGCCTCGACGCCGCGAAGGTCGTTCTCGATCAGGTCGCAGCGAGCCTGTCGCGCCAGGATCTCTCGGACAGCACCCTGCAGTCCTTCCGGTCGGAGGTCGATCCGCTGGCCGGCCAGATGGCCGCCATCGCGGCGGAACTCGCCCCAAACCTCGACGCCGCCAAGGCCCGGCTGGCGCAGCTTGGCCCCAAACCCGGCCCCAAGGATCCGCCTGAAGGCGCCGACGTTTCGGCCGAGCGCGCCGCCCAGGAGAAGCTTTTCAACGACCTCGACGCCACGGCCAAGCGCGCCAAGGTGCTTTCTGTGCAGGCAAGCCAGACGAATGCCACCATCGGCGCGCGTCTCAGGGCCAGCTTCGCCCATGCGCTTTTTGCCCGCTCCACCAGCCTGCTCAGCCCCGCTTTGTGGGATGTGGTGATCCATGAACTGCCCGCGGACGGGCGCGCGATCTCCCTGCTCACGGCAGATTGGACCAGCGCGGCTTCCAGCCGCCTGTCCCAGCTTCAAAAACTCGCGCTGGGCAGCCTTCTGGTTTTGATCGCAGCTCTCTATTGGCCCGTTTGGTCCCTGGCTCGACACGTTCGCGGACGCAACTCTTCAGCGTCGCCGACGCGGTTGCGGAAGGCGCTGGCAGCATTGCGGGTTGCCATTGCGACAGCAGCCGTGCCGATCGTCGCCATGTTGGCGCTGGGGCTGTTGTGGGACCTCTTCGACCTTCCGATACAGTTCCAGGCGATCGGCCACTCCCTTACCGTAGGGGTCGCGGTGATCGCCACCTCGGCCGGCCTGTCGCGTGGGCTGCTGGCGCCGAAGAGTCCCAACTGGCGCCTGCTTCCCTTATCGGACATGGCCGCCAAGGCCCTCTACCATACCACGATCGCGATCACGGCCGTGGTTGCGGTCGACAAGATCGCCGAAGCCATCAACGAGGTGATCGCGGTTGGCCTGCCGACCGCCGTCGCGACGCGGGGGCTGGGCGCCGTGGGTGTGGCGTTCGTCCTGCTGAACGAGATCAGGAAGGGCGCACGCGCCAGGGCCCTGTCCCAGGATGCGAGCCGGACGCCGCAGACCGAACATTGGGCCGCGATCCTGCGGATGATCGCCTGGACGGTCGTGGTCGTGCTGCTCGGCGCCGTGGCGGTCGGTTACGTTGCCTTCGCGGCCTTTCTTGTCGAACAGATCATCGAGGTCGCCGGAACGCTGGCGCTGCTCTACCTGCTGCTGGTAGTTGCCGACGAGGGCCTCGTGACGGCTTTCCGGCCGCGCTCGCCGCTGAGCCGCGCCTTCACGGCCACCATGGGTGTTCGATCCGGCACGCTTGACCAGGCTGCCGTCTTGTTGGCCGGCATCGCCCGGATCGCCCTCTATGTCGCTGCGATCCTGCTGGTCCTTGCGCCCTGGCGCATCGAATCGACCGACATGCTGGACACGATCCAGGCGGCCTTCTTCGGCATCTCCCTGGGCGACGTCACGATCTCCCTCTCGGCCCTGATCGTGGCGGTGTTGCTGTTCGTGGCATGCATCGTGGCAACCCGGGCGGTGCAACGCTGGCTGGAGCTGAAATTCCTGCCGCACACGAAGCTCGATTCAGGGCTCCGGAACTCGATCAAGACGAGCCTGGGCTACGTTGGCGTCATCGTCGCGCTCGCCCTGTCGCTGTCGCATCTCGGATTGAGCTTCGAACGCCTGACGCTGGTTGCCGGCGGCCTGTCGCTCGGCATCGGTCTTGGCCTGCAAACCGTGACGAACAACTTCGTCTCCGGGCTGATCCTCCTGTGGGAGCGCGCCATTCGGGTCGGAGACTGGATCACTGTCGGCGAGGAGCAGGGCTACGTCCGACGCATCAACGTGCGCTCGACGGAGATCGAGACATTCGACCGCGCGCTCGTCATCATGCCGAACTCCAGTTTGATCACCGGCGTGGTCAAGAACTGGGTGCGCAACGACCGCATCGGGCGGATCAAGCTTCCCTTCGCGCTCCCACTGACGGCCGACCCGGAAGCGGTCCGCGCGATTCTGATCGGAACCGCAAAGGCGCATGATCTCGTGCTCGGCATACCGAGCCCGCAGGTGTTCTTTACGAGCCTGACCGATACCGGCATGAAATTCGACCTCGTGTGTTTCGTCGAGGACGTGGAAGGTGCCATCAGGGTGACGAGCGACCTGCTGTTCGAGATCCATGCCCGATTCAAGGCTGCCGGGCTGGCCCAGCCGTTGCCCGCCCCGGTGGTCAGCAGCCCGGCGCTGGACAAGCTCGACGCTTGGCTTACCGCAAAACTGGCCGACACCCCTGCCCCTGACCCGGACCGCCCGGGCCCTTAAACCGCGATCAGAAACGAGTCGGCCTTGCACCGCGGTCGTCCCCGTGCGTTGCTGCCACTATGAGGCACTCCAGGCGTTGTAGTGCCGTGCGGGCTCGCTACGGACTGCAGCTCCCCGAGGACCATCGGCCGTGACATCGAGGTGTAAGACATGAGTCCAGTTCAGGTCCGAATGGCACGCGCCGCCCTGGCGGTAACGGCCGAGCAACTGGCCGCTCGGGCCGGCGTCGAAGTAGCAGCCATCGCCACGCTCGAACAGGAGGTCGGCAACCCCGACCCTACTGCCAAGTTGCGGGCCGCGTTCGAACGCGCCGGCATCGAGTTCCTGGATCAGGACGGCGTTCGGCTACGTGCAGCCCGCCCGACCGAGGCCGTCAGTCTGCCGGTAGACCAGCTGAGTTCGGCAAATGACGAGTGAGGGATGCGGCTCGCGCTGTGAAGCGATTGCGGTTGCGCATGACGTCGCTCAGTCCGAAAATGGGGTGTTGTTCGTCGCCCAAGAGGATCGGATGGACTCTTTCCCGGACGTGTCTCGGGCTGGTGCTCGGTGCCTTGCGGGCGTGGTCACGGCGGCGTTGCTGGCCGGTACGGCGCTGTTCGCAACCGCAAGCCTCGCCGCGGAGCAACCCTACCCGTTCGAGGGGACCTGGGTGAAGGCCGACCGGATCTGCTCGCCGACCGCGCCCAACACGCGCACTTACACGGCCCATGAGCTCATCGTGTCCGGAGGCCACTGCAGTCTGCGCAAGGTGGCCTTTGGTTCGGGCGAGTGGGAGCTCTTCGAGGAGTGCCACCGCCCTGAACGGCCCGGCACTGTTACCGAGCGGATCAGAATGCTCGGCCAGGACGCCATCCTGGTCAAATGGCAGGTGGTTCGACTGAAGATCGCACGCGGGCGGCGGTATACGCGTTGCACCATCGCCGGACCCAAACCGGCGCCCGACAAGCCGCCCGCGACGGCTCGGGGCGCCCCTGCCCTGCCGGTGCCGCCGCCGCCAAAGCCCTGATCGCCTCCGGTCAGGGCGGCGTAGCACCTACCGGATCAACTGGCGGCAGAGGCTTTCCAGTTGTTCGAGCGTCTTGTAGCGGATGCGCAATTCTCCGCCCTCCTGGCGCGGCTCCAGGGCGACCCTTAGCCCCAGAACATTGCTCAGCCGGTTGGCCAGGGCGAGCGTGTCGGGCCGCAGCGGACGCGGCTCCGCCGGCACGGTGGCGGGCCGCTGGCTTGC
Organism: uncultured Alphaproteobacteria bacterium; assembly: GCA_963851175.1. Classification (GTDB taxonomy): domain Bacteria; phylum Pseudomonadota; class Alphaproteobacteria; order Rhizobiales; family Beijerinckiaceae; genus Lichenihabitans. The sequence continues at coordinate 177,197 of CAWKNU010000009.1, forward strand.
CTGGGCCAGTTTCTCGACATCGCGGACATTGAGACCCCGAGCCACGATCCGACGGGCGATCGGTTCTGGATCGGCAAAGCTCAGCAGCGCGCGCGCATGGCCGGCCGTGAGCGCACCGTCCACGACCATGGCTTCGACGCTGCTCGGCAATTTCAGAAGCCGCAGCATATTGGCGACATGGCTGCGACTCTTGCCGATGATGCGCGCTAGATCGGCATGCGAATAGCCGAACTCGTGCGAGAGCCGCTCGTAGCCCCGGGCTTCTTCGATGGCGTTGAGATCCGCCCGCTGCACGTTCTCGATGATCGCCAGTTCAAGCGCTTCCTTGTCGCTCGCCTCGACGATGATGACCGGCACCTCATCGAGTTGGGCGACCTGGGCGGCCCGCCACCGGCGCTCCCCGGCAATGATCTCGAACGCGTCCTCGACGCCGTCCAGAGGCCGCGCCAGGATCGGCTGGATGACCCCCTTCTCGCGGATGGAATGCGCGAGATCCTCCAGTTCCTCATTGTCGAAGTGCCGCCGCGGATTGCGCGGGTTGGGCTTCAGCTTGTCGACCGAAAGGCGTCGCCGCTCCTTGATGTCGTTCGAGACCGGCATTTGCGCCGTCGAATCGGCGATCAGGGCCGCAAGGCCTCGGCCGAGGCGTGGCCGCACCTGCTCTTCTGCCATGTTCATCAATCCTGCCCTCTTCATGCGGCCATCCGGCGCTCGCGCTGAATCACTTCCGACGCCAGGCGAAGATAGGCCTGGCTGCCGGCGCATTTGAGATCGTAAAGCAGCACCGGCTTGCCGTGCGATGGTGCCTCGGACACCCGCACATTGCGCGGGATCACCGTGTCGTAGACCTTGTCGCCCATGATCTCGCGCACGTCGGCGACCACCTGGGCGGCGAGATTGTTGCGCGGATCGAACATGGTTAACAAAATGCCGTGGATCGACAGCGACAGGTTGAGGCTCTGCTTCACCTGGTCGACCGTCGCCAGAAGCTGGGACAACCCTTCGAGGGCGAAGAACTCGCATTGCAGGGGCACCAGAACGCTGTCGGCCGCCGCGAGCGCGTTGATGGTAAGGAGATTCAGCGAAGGCGGGCAGTCCACCAGCACATAGGTGAAGCGGGGCTCGTCGGTTTCCCTTCCCAAGCCCGCCAGAGCGTTGCGCAGCTTGAAGGCACGATCCTTGTGGCTGGCGATCTCGAGATCGAGGCCCAGCAGGTCCATGGTCGAGGGCGCGATCGAGAGGTTCGGAACGGAAGTCGGCCGGGCCGCCTCCCCGATGGCGTGACTGCCGGTCAGCACATGGTAGGTGGACAGCGTGCGGTCCTTGCGCTCCACCCCCAGACCAGTCGAGGCATTGCCCTGGGGATCGAGATCCACCAGCAGCACCTGCTCGCCAACGGCCGCGAGCGCCGTACCGAGATTGATTGCGGTCGTGGTCTTCCCGACGCCGCCCTTCTGGTTGGCGAGCACGAGAACCCGCGCGGTCCGCCCCTTCATGCTGGAAAACCTTCCGTTCTGGTTCGATCCGCCACTGCGCTTGCCGCCTCGCCGCGCCGCACGAGAATGACGCGGCCCTCTCGGCTCGTTTTGCTGGGGTGCACCGCGCACCGAACACCGAGGGCGGCGAGATCGGTCGCCGCGATCTCGGCCTCGCTTTTCAGGAAAAGTCCAACCGCACCCTGGTCCAACGGAATCTTGCCCATTTCCAGCAGGAGAGGCAAGGGCGCTACCGCCCGTGCCGTAATGGCATCTAGGTTGGCGATCTCCGGCAATACGTCCTCGACCCGGGCGTTATGAACGAAAGCCGGAGCGTCGCAGGCGCGCGCCGCCTCCCGCAGGAAGGCGCATTTGCGCGCGTTGCTTTCGATGAGGTGCACTGCCGCACCGGCCCTGCCCCGCATTTGGATGGCGACCACCATGCCCGGAAAGCCCGCGCCAGACCCCATATCGGCCCATGTCTTGGCATCGGGCGCGAATTCGAGAAGCTGCGCCGAATCGGCGATATGCCGCGTCCAAATCTGACCCAGCGTCGAAGGTCCGACAAGGTTTTTCACAAGCTGCCAGCGCCCCAGAAGCTCCGCATACACGGAAAAGGCAGCTTCCGTTTCACGTGAAACAGGCACAAGCCCGAGGGCAAGCCGCCTGTCTGCAGCCGGGTCCGGACCGGGTTCCCGACCCTGCCTAGGAGGCACGCTGCGCCGCGGTCTGAACCTTGCCATGCCGCATCGACCTTGAACTCTGCGCGACCTGCGAGCGCGCCAGCAGCAGCGTCACCGCGGCCGGAGTCATTCCCTCGATGCTTTTCGCTTGCGCCAGGGTGGCCGGCCGGAGCGCTGCGAGCTTGTCGCCAAGCTCGCGCGACAGGCCAGGCAGCCGTGCATAGTCGAGGTCGTCAGGAATGGTAAGATCCTCGTCCCGGCGCGCCCGCTCGATATCCGCACTCTGCCGGCCGAGATAGACGGCATATTTCGCATCGGCTTCGATTTGCGCCATCGCACCCGGAGGGATGGTGGCGAGTTCCGGCCAGATCCTCTTGAGGCTCTCGGCATCGATGGTCGGATAGGACAAGAGCTCGAACGCGCTGCGACGAACCCCGTCCTGGCTCACCGCGATGCCGCCCTGTGCGAGCTCCTGAGGGGTCGCCTGAAGCCGGTCGGCCAGGGCACGGGCCTGGTGGATGGAGGAAAGCTTTGTCGCGAAGGCCGAAGCGCGCTCAGCGCCGACACAGCCCCAATCCCGTCCGAGCTCCGTAAGACGCTGGTCGGCGTTGTCGGCCCGCAGGCTTAGCCGATACTCGGCCCGGGACGTGAACATGCGGTAGGGCTCGGTGACGCCGCGCGTGACGAGATCATCGATCATCACGCCGATATAGGAGCGCGATCGCTCGAACAGGATCGGAGCCCCCGCTCCGGCCCGTCGTGCGGCGTTGAGCCCCGCGATCAGTCCCTGGGCCGCGGCCTCCTCGTAACCCGTGGTGCCATTGATTTGCCCGGCCAGGAACAGCCCGCCGATACGCTTGGTCTCGAGGCTCGGGCGTAGTTCGCGCGGGTCGACGAAATCATATTCGATCGCATAGCCGGGCTGGGAGATCGTCACACGCTCGAGCCCCGGGATCGTCCGAACGAAGAGCTCCTGGACATCGGCGGGCAGGGAGGTCGAGATCCCGTTCGGATAAAAGGTCGGATCGTCCAGCCCCTCGGGCTCTAGGAAGATCTGATGGCTGTCGCGCTCGCCGAAGCGCACAACCTTGTCCTCGATCGACGGGCAATAGCGTGGACCCCGCCCCGTGATGGCGCCGGAAAACAGCGGCGCACGGTCGAGATTATTGCGGATCAGGTCGTGCGTCGCGCCAGTGGTGCGGGTGATGAAGCAGTCCCGCTGCGGCGTCTCGATCCCGGCCGTGAGGCTTGAGAAGGGCTCCGGATCGTCGTCGCCGGGCTGGCGTTCCAGCGCGTCGAAATCGATCGTCCGTCCATCGAGGCGAGGCGGGGTGCCGGTCTTGAGGCGACCGAGCGCAAAGCCGTGCGTCTCCAGCATGGCCGACAATCCATGGGTCGGCGCCTCGCCGATCCGGCCCGCTGGTATGCGGATATCGCCCATATGGATCATGCCACGCAGGAAAGTGCCGGTAGTCAGCACGGCGGTGCCGCAGCCGAGCCGACGACCATCCGTTAAGGTTACCGCCCTAAGCACGCCGTCAACGGTTTCGACACCATATGCTTCTCCCTCGACCAGATGCAGGCCCGGGATGCCGTGCAGCACATGTTGCATATGCTTCATATAGAGCGAGCGATCCATCTGGGCGCGGGGCCCCCTGACCGCTGGCCCTTTCCGACGGTTGAGCACCCGGAACTGTATACCGCTTAAGTCCGCCACTCGTCCCATGATGCCGTCGAGGGCATCGATCTCCCGGACCAGATGGCCCTTGCCGAGGCCGCCGATCGCGGGATTGCACGACATGGTGCCGAGGGCCGCCAACCGCTGGGTTACCAGCGCGGTTCGGGCACCCATGCGGGCGGCCGCGGCCGCAGCTTCGCAGCCCGCATGACCACCGCCAATCACCACCACGTCGAAGTTCAAATTCATCATTCAAATCCAGCGCAGCCGCGCGGCCGTCAGCATCATAGGGGACAAGAGCCCGGCTTATATCGCGCTTCCACCCCGAGCAACAGGGCATCAGCCCTTCGGGGCCGACGGGCGTTTCACGTGAAACGCTATTTACCGATGCAGAAGCGAGCGAAGATGCTGCCCAACACCTCCTCGACCTGCACGGCGCCGATCAGGCTCGAGAGCGCCGCGTTGGCGGAGCGTAGATCTTCGGCTACAAGTTCGAGGTCCGCCTGCTCCGACGCGAGCACTCGGGCCAGGGCATCGCGTGCCTCTTCCAACGCGACGCGGTGGCGCAGCCGCGTGATCAGCGCCGTCTCTCCGCCGGCAGTGTGCTGCCCCGCAAAGGCCCGCAACCCCGCCAGAAGCCGACCGAGCCCCGCCCCTGTCCGGGCCGAGATGGCGTAGTCGGCCTTGTCCGTAGGTTCGCCGGTAAGGTCGATCTTGGTGGCCACGCGCCAGAGCTCACCCGTGGTCGCGGGAAGGTCGGCTGCCTCGCAGCCCACCCCTTCTTGGCTGAGCCACAGCACAAGATCGGCGCTGGCGGCCCGCGCACGCGCCCGGGCCATGCCCTCGCGTTCCACCGGATCATCGGTTTCCCGCAGTCCTGCGGTGTCGATCAGCACCAGCGGGCATCCGCCAAGGTCGAGTTCGACCTCAATGGCATCGCGTGTGGTCCCGGCATGGGCCGACACGATCGCGACATCGCGCCCCGCCAAGGCATTGAGCAATGTCGATTTGCCCGCATTCGTGGGTCCCGCGAGGGTCACCACGATGCCCTCCCGCAATCTTTCACCGCTGGCCGAAGCCTCTAGTTGCGCCCCGATGATGGCCTGAACAGCCGCGACCCGGTCGGAGATCTCACGCCGGAAGCTCGCGACGAGGTCGTCCTCCTCGGCAAAATCAATTGCGCCCTCGGCCAGTGCGAGAGCGCCCAGCAGGCCTTCCCGCAGGCCCTCGACCCAGCGCCCGAGCGCGCCGTCGAGCTGCCGCAACGCCTGCCGCCGCTGCGCTTGGGTTTGGGCGTCGATGAGGTCGGCAAGGCCCTCGACAGCGGGCAGATCCATCTTGCCATTACGGAAGGCACGCCGGGTGAATTCGCCGGGTTCGGCCAGGCGGAGCCCGTCGACCCGGGCTAGGGCGCTCAGCACGCCGGCCACGACCGCGCGCCCGCCGTGCAGATGCAGTTCTCCCGCATCCTCGCCCGTGAACGAATGAGGTCGCGGAAACCAGAGCATAAGGGCGCGGTCGAGCGGCTCGCGGGTGTCCGGGTCCCGAAGCGCGACAAGCGTTGCGCGGCGCGGCTCGAGCCGCGTACCCCCGAGCAGCTTGAGGGCTGTGCCGGTGGCGGGGCCGGAAAGCCGGACTACGGCGATCGCGGAGCGTCCGGCCCCCGAGGCCAGCGCGAAGATCGTCGGCTCCAGCATGAGGTTCGGCCTCCCGGGATGCCGACTCCCGCCGGCCGGCTTCAGAGCCCTGGGAAACGGAAGGCGGGCCTTCTCGGGCCGCCAGCCGTCATGGCTAGGTGTTCATGGACTCGAAGAAGCCGGCATTCCCCTTCGGGGTTTCGCGCAGCTTGCCGAGCAGGAACTCGATGCCATCGATCGTGCCCATCGGGTTCAGGATGCGGCGCAGCACATACATCTTCTTGAGGATGTCGGGCTTGACCAGCAGCTCTTCCTTGCGGGTGCCGGAGCGGGTGATGTCGATCGACGGGAAGGTCCGCTTGTCGGCAATCTTCCGGTCGAGAATGATTTCCGAATTGCCGGTGCCCTTGAACTCTTCGAAGATCACCTCGTCCATGCGCGACCCGGTGTCGATCAGCGCCGTCGCGATGATAGTGAGCGAGCCGCCTTCCTCGATGTTGCGGGCCGCACCGAAGAAGCGCTTCGGCCGTTGCAGCGCATTGGCATCCACGCCGCCGGTCAGCACCTTGCCGGAGGAGGGGACGACGGTGTTGTAGGCGCGCCCGAGGCGCGTGATCGAATCGAGCAGGATCACGACGTCGCGGCCATGCTCGACCAGGCGTTTGGCTTTCTCGATCACCATTTCGGCCACCTGGACGTGGCGGGTGGCCGGTTCGTCGAACGTGGAGGACACGACCTCGCCCTTCACCGAACGCTGCATGTCGGTGACTTCCTCGGGCCGCTCGTCGATGAGCAGCACGATGAGGTAGCATTCCGGATGATTGGCCGTGACCGACTGCGCGATGTTCTGCAGCAGCACCGTCTTGCCGGTGCGAGGAGGCGCCACGATGAGGGCGCGCTGCCCTTTGCCGATCGGGGCAACCACGTCGATGACGCGGGCCGACATGTCCTTGCGGGTGACGTCCTCGGTCTCGAGCTTGAGCCGCTCGTCCGGATAAAGCGGCGTCAGATTGTCGAAATGGACTTTGTGCCGGACCTTCTCGGGGTCCTCGAAATTGATCGTGTTGACCTTGAGCAGAGCGAAGTAGCGCTCGCCCTCCTTGGGGCTGCGGATCAGGCCCTCGACCGTATCGCCGGTGCGCAGGCCGAACCGGCGGATCTGCGAGGGCGAGATGTAGATGTCGTCCGGGCCGGCAAGATAATTGGCGTCCGGCGAGCGCAGAAAGCCGAAACCGTCCGGCAGCACTTCGACCACGCCCTGGCCGATTATCTCGATCTCGCGGTTCGCCAGCTCCTTCAGGATTGCAAACAGCAGCTCCTGTTTGCGCATCAAGGATGCATTCTCGACCTCGTGCTCCTCCGCGAAGGCCAGGAGTTCGGTAGGGGATTTGGACTTGAGGTCCTGGAGTTTGATTTCCCGCATGGGGAGAGATCCTCAATGCATCGTCCGGGATGCCAACAAGGCACCGCCACGAACGGCAGATGTCTGAACGAAGGGGGGAAGGGCTGGCAACCTGTCCGGCCTCGACGCTAAATCGCGCGGGCAGTCACTAAGGTCTTTTGGAGGGAACGAATGAGTAGAAAGCTTTCAGGACTTTGGCAAGCCGTTTTGGCTGAAGCTTGCTCGTAGATCATCTCCAGCGGGGGGACCTGCGGGCAGGGCAGTGCCCACCCACAGAGTCCATGATCGAACAGTCGGGTCATTCGCCCGACGGAACATCACTCGACGTGGCGCCACCCTCGGCAGCCGCAGCGGCGGGCCGCGTTCGGCGACGGCGGCGCGGGAACCGAGCAGCCTCGTCACCTACGGGTTCGGGCAGGGCGTCGTAACCGTTGGGGCCCGGCTCAATGCCAGCCGTTTCCCCCACCGGCAACGTGACCCTGACCGGCGCCGTGATGAAGGAGGGAAGCTCGGGGGCCTGGTCTTGCACCGGCTCCGGCTGCCGGATCACCGGCTTCGGGCGGGCGCGCCTCGGTATAAGTTTCACGCGGCTGTTCGCGCGCCTCCCGGGGCTGCCTGTCGCCAAAGCCGCCCTGGTCCCGTGCGCTGTCCCGGTTTCCTTCGCGATACCCGCCGTTCCGGTAATCCTGTCCGCGACCTTCCTGGCTGCGGCTGTCGGGCCCGCGGCCCTCTTGGCCGCGATTGTCCTGGCCGCGGCTATCCTGGCGCTGGTCCTGGTCCCGGTATGGCGGGCGCGGTCCGCGCCCCGGACCGGAACGGTCATTGCGCTGCCGGTCGTAGCCATTCCGGTCGTGACGCTCTTGCGAGGGCTGCCGATCGCCGTTGAAGCTCTGTCGATCGCCGTTGTACGGCGGCCGATCGCCCGAGTAGGGCTGGCGTTCCGGATAGGATTGCGGCTGGCTGAAAGCCGGGGGCGGGGGAGTCCGCTCCGGCGGCGAAGCGAACCGGTCCGGCAAGGCGTTGAGATCGTCCTCGTCGCCTTCCTCCACGTCGGCTTCTTCGGCCGGGCGCGTTCCCATCTGGGCCTGCTGCGCGCTGGCAATCAGCCTGAAGTAATGTTCCGCATGCTGCAGGTAACTCTCGGCCGCGACGGGGTCGCCGGAAGACTGCGCGTCCCTGCGCCAGCTGCAGATACTTCTCGGCCACGTGGTGAGCAGTGCCCCGGATCTTAACGTCGGGGCCGTTCGACTCATACGATCGTGTGAGGGGATTGGGCCCCTTACGATTGTTGTTGTTCCGGCCGCGCATACGCTTATTCTGACCTGGTCTCATCGATCATCCTTGAGTGACATCAGGCCCGCGATCGGCACGGTACGTCCATGCAAGTCATGCTAGCGGCGCCATCACAATCAGGCCTCTCAGCCGGATCCATTCCGCGGCTCGATCCAACAGCCCAGCCCACAAGGTCAGGTAAGAGATCAAGTTGGAAATCTGCAATCTTCTATCGCGGCTCTATCCGAGTGCGGTCCGTCCGACCAGACATGCAGTTCTGATGGTCGATCTCACGTGGATCCAAGACCAAAGAAGCGAATAAGGCGGAGGCCTGTTTGTGGAGTGGCATCATCCACACGGGCGTATCATCCCGAATTCCGACTCGAAGTCTACACGGTTTTTCGAAAAGCGCCAAGCCCTTATGCGGCCGGCTCGGCATCTGATCCGGATAAGCCTTACATTGGCCGCCGGACTCACGATTGCAACAGGGACGGCTCTGAAAAGTTCCGGTTCGCGGTACGCGACCGATCAGTCGTCTCCGCCCAGGACGAGGCTGTGTTCGAGCATCAGCCGGGCGCGGGCGCGCAGCTTCTCGGTCTCGCTCTTCAGTTGGCCGCAGGCCGCCAGGATGTCGCGACCGCGCGGCGTGCGCACGGGGCTCGCATAGCCGGCCTTGAAAACCACATCGGAGAAGGCTTCGATGGTGCTCCAGTCCGAGCAGACGTAGCGGCTCCCCGGCCACGGATTGAACGGGATCAGATTGATCTTGGCCGGGATGCCCTTCAACAGCCGCACGAGCGCGTGGGCATCCTTGAGGGAATCGTTGACTCCCTTGAGCATCACATATTCGAAGGTGATGCGGCGGGCGTTGGAAAGGCCCGGATAGGTCCGGCACGCGTCGAGCAGGGCCTCGATCGGGTACTTCTTGTTCAATGGCACGAGTTCGTCGCGCAAGTCGTCCCGCACGGCATGGAGCGAGATCGCCAGCATGGTCCCGCACTCGCGGCCGAGCGCCTCGATCTGCGGCACGACCCCGGAGGTCGATACCGTGATGCGTCGACGCGACAGCGAAAGCCCTTCGCCGTCCGACATCACGCCGATCGCCTCGCGGACGTGATCGAGATTGTAGAGCGGCTCTCCCATGCCCATGAAGACGATGTTCGACACCGCACGGGTGCCGGGCGGCGGCACAAGCCCGTCTGTCGGCGGGGCCAGTCCGGGAAAGTCGCCGAGCCGATCGCGTGCGACCAGGAGCTGATTGACGATCTCGCGCGAGGTGAGATTTCGCACCAGCTTCTGGGTGCCGGTGTGGCAGAACGAGCAGGTCAAGGTGCACCCGACCTGGCTCGAGACGCAGAGCGTACCGCGATCCGCCTCGGGGATGTAGACGCACTCGATTTCCGCGCCCCGGTCGTGCGGACCTGTCGGATCAAGTCTCACCAGCCATTTGCGGGTGCCGTCGGCCGACACCTGTTCGGTGACCACCGCGGGCCTGCGCAACGTGAACCTTTCGGCCAATCGGGCCCGCAGCGGCTTGCCGACGTTGAGCATGGCGTCGAAGCCTTGCACGCCATGGCCGTAGATCCACTGCCAGAGCTGCGCCACCCGCATCCGAAGCTCCCGCTCCGCCACCCCGATTGAGCGTAGCGCCTCCGCGAGTTCGGCCCGGCTCATGCCGGCCAGGCTTGGCTTTTCGGACGCAGCCGCAATCGCGCCCTCGAGCCGCAAGCCGCCGGGCGCTGCCTCGTGCGAAGGAAGCGTGCCTATGGGCAGAGCCGGTGAAACGAGTGCGGACAAAGGGAAAAGCTTCTCTGGTGAGCCGGTGCTTACAAGGCGGCCAGCATGGCGTCGGCTCCCGAAACATCGGCCTTGCCGGGCGAATCTTCAACCGCCAGGCTTTTGACGATGCCGTTGTCGACCAGCATGGAATAGCGCTTGGAGCGGACCCCGAGCCCCCGTTCGGAGAGATCGAGATCGAGCCCGAGTGCCTTGGCGAAATGCCCGCTGCCGTCGGCCAGGAATTCGATCCGGCCTTCGCCGCCCGAGGCCTTGGCCCAAGCCTTCATGACGAACACATCGTTAACGCCGGTGACCGCGACGGTGTCGACGCCCTTGGCCTTGAGCTTGTCGACGTTGGACAGGTAACCCGGCAGATGATTCTGATCGCAGGTCGGGGTGAACGCGCCGGGCACGGCAAAGAGCACCACCTTCTTGCCCTTGAAGATGTCGTCGGTGGTCTTGCTGGCAGGGCCGTCCGGTCCGCTGACCGTGAACGTCGCCTGGGGCAGGGGCTGGCCAACTTCGATCGGCATGGAAATCTCCAAAAAGGGGGATCGGGACGGAGCTTCTTAAGGCTTTGGCGGCAGGGCGTCGAGCGGGACCGGAACCTCGATGGCGCCCGCGGGGCTGACGAGCGTCAGGCGCACCGGCTCGCTCGGAACCGGTAGCGGCCCAGTACCCGACAAGGTCATGGTGAAGCTCACGTGGCGGTCCCCGGCCGGCCGGCCCGGGGACGTGCTCAGAAACCACGGCTCGGGGGCTTCGGCAAACAGCGTGCCGGTGCCGTCGGGCGTCGTCGCCTCGACCACGAAACTGCCCGTCGGCCCGGGCTTGACCGCATCGATCCGAACCGGCCCTGCCTCGCCGAGGCTGCGAACGCGCGGCACCTGCGCGAGCGCGCTGTGCACCAGGGCGCTCTCGGCGGACCCGGAACCGTCGAGCACCGTCGTAAGGTGGGCCTTGGCGGGCAGGCAGATATTGGCGCAGACCGCATAGTCGAGCGTGACGTCCAGCGTCACTGGACGGGCAGGGTCGCTGGGCATCACCACGAGCGGAAATATCACATCGGACGCATAGCCGAACGCATCGGCCCCGCCCTCGTCGAGCCGGCTCGGGGCGGGATATTCGACCCGCGCGGCCTTGAGGTTCTCCGAACCCGCGAACCCGAACGTCGGCGGCACGCCTGCGTCGCCCGGACTGCGCCAATAGGTGATGAAGCTGCGGTCGAGCCGCACTTCGATGCCGGCCAGAAGGGTTCCCGCCGGGAGGTCGTCGCCCGCCGCCGCGTGGCCTGCCGGGATCAGCCGCACCGCCGAATGGGCGCTGCCGATCCATGGGGAGGATGCGCCTGCCAAGGCGGCACCGGAGGACAGCTAAACTCGCCACGCAAGCGCAAGCTGCCTCGATCCATCCCAGACTAGTCCGCAACTTTGCCATGGACGAGGAGTATCTGCTCCAGGACGGTTTCGCCACTACTTGGGCGGCAAGCCTGTGCGGCTTTGCCTTGTCGCCGAGCCGCGATGGCGCATAATATCGGGAATGAGAATGGATTTCGCCTCCCACGGACCAAGCCGTCCCGGCTATCTCGACGGCCAGCTCCTCCTTGCCATGCCGACGATGGCCGACAACCGGTTTGCCCGCAGTGTCATCTACGTCTGCGCACATTCGCAGGATGGGGCCATGGGCATCATCGTCAACCAGCCGGCCAAGAAGGTGAGCTTTTCGGAACTCCTCGTGCAACTCGAAGTGATTGCGCCGGACGAAGCCATAAGGTTGCCGGCCCAGGCGGGCTCGGTTCCCGTGGTCAAGGGTGGCCCGGTCGAGACGGGCCGGGGATTCGTGCTCCACTCGGCCGATTATTTCGTGGACAATTCGACGCTGCCCATCGACGACGGCGTCTCGCTCACGGCCACGGTGGACATCCTGCGGGCCATCGCGCATGGCACGGGCCCGCACCGCGCCATGCTGGCCCTCGGCTACGCCGGCTGGTCGCCGGGGCAGCTCGAGGCCGAGATCCAGCACAACGGCTGGCTCAACTGCCCGGCCGATCAAGGTCTGATCTTCGATACCATCCTCGACACGAAGTACGAACGTGCCTTGAGCAAGCTTGGCATCGATCCGGCCATGTTGTCGGCGGACGCCGGCCACGCCTGATACCCGACTTCGCCCACCGCACCGTCATCGGGCAGGCTGTGACGGAACTGCGGTTGGGTGAACCGGCTTTCCGCAAATCGACGGCAGCGCGACGGCCATCCGGGTCAAGGATTGACGACCCGTGAGTCCGATCCTGCCAGCCGCTCGCCGGACGCTTTGCCATCGGGAGCCGATGCATGACCAACAATCCTCTGACGCTTTATCCACGGCCGCCGTTCGCGGAGCAGCCGCAGAGCTTTCCGGGCAAGACCGGCGCCATGCATCCCGAGCCCGACCACGGCGAAACGAGCTACAAGGGCTCGGGCCGGCTTGCGGGAAAGGCGGCGCTGATTACCGGCGGCGACAGCGGCATCGGTCGGGCAGTCGCGATCGCGTTCGCGCGGGAAGGCGCCGATGTGGCGATTGCCTATCTGAGCGAGCAGAAGGATGCCGAGGAAACCGTCCGCTGGGTCGAAGAAGCCGGGCGCAAAGCCCTGATGCTGCCGGGCGATATCGCTGAAGCCGCACATTGCCGCGAGATCGTTGCCAAGACAGCGAAGACCTTCGGAAAGCTCGACATCCTGGTCAACAACGGGGCGTTCCAGCACCCCTATAGCTCGGTCGAGGAATGCTCGGACGAGGAGTTCGACAAGCATTTCCGGACCAACGTCTTTGCGCCGTTCTACCTGATCAAGGCTGCCTTGCCGCATCTACAGCCGGGTGCCGCGATCGTGAATACGGCCTCGGTCAACACCAAGCATCCTAGCCCGGAGCTTTTCGCCTATGGGGCCACCAAGGGCGCCCTCGGCAATCTCACGGTCAGTCTGGCCCAATTGCTGGCCGCCAAGGGCATCCGGGTCAACGCCGTCCTGCCCGGTCCGATCTGGACGCCGTTCATCCCGGCCGGCATGAAACCCGAGGCCGTCAAGACATTCGGGTCCAAGGTGCCTTATGGGCGCCCCGGACAGCCGGCCGAACTGGCGTCCGCCTATGTGATGCTCGCGTCCGACGAGAGCAGCTACACCTCGGGAGCGCTGATCACGGTGGCCGGAGGCATGCCGATCTTCTGAGTTCCCGGTCAGGTGGGTGCCGGGCCCCAGTCGCCCGAGCACCGCTTGGACCAGCGCCAGAGCCGCCACGGCCGCCGTGTCGGCCCGCAGGATGCGCGGACCAAGGGAGATCCGCAGATGGCGGGGGAGGGCCAACAGGGCCCGGCGCTCCTCCTCGTCGAACCCGCCCTCCGGCCCGATCATCACGCCGACGCCGCTCCGCGCGGCGTCCCGCGCACCCCGCAAGGCTTCGAACGGGCTAGCGACCTCGGCATCCTCGTCGCAGAACACCATCAGGCGGTCCGGCGGCCATCCGGCCAGCAGGTCCGAAAACCGCGCCGGGTCCCGTACCGCGGGCACGTTGAGCACGCCGCATTGCTCGGCGGCTTCGATCACGTTGCTGCGCATACGCTCGAGGTTGACGCGCGCCGCCTGGGTGCGCCGGGTCGTCACCGGCTGGAGCACGCTCGCCCCCATCTCGACGGCCTTCTGGACCAGATAGTCGAGACGGGCATGTTTCAGCGGGCGCAAAGCAATAATGGACGTCGCCCGCCGTCGGCTGGGGACGACTGCGCTCCACGAGCTGCAGGGCCGCCGCGGACTTTGCGCCCGTCAGGGTAGCCCGCCACTCGCCATCGCGGCCATTGAAGGCGAGAATCGTGGCGCCCTGCGGGAGCCGCAGAACCGTGCCGAGATAATGGGCCTGGTCCCGATCGAGCGGCACGCTGCCGTTCTCGGCGAGCGGCTGTTCGACATACAGGCGGGGCGAGGTAAAATCGGGGCGCGGCACGGTCAATCCTGGGGGAAGGGGCAGGGGCACCGGCCCGCTTCCGTCTAGCCGATCGGGCGCCGCCGCGACAGTCATCAAGTCGCCGCTTTTTCAAGGCCTTCTTGCCTCGCGTATTGCCTTGGACCGCGGCAGGTGGTTGGAAGGGCCGCAACTCGAGAGATTCGCCGAATGAACGTGCTGCATTCGATGTTTGGCTCCGGCCGCACCGCCATCTTGTGCCTTGGCCTTTCCGCCTCCGCCATGCTCGCCCCCATGGCGGCCCGTGCCGATTGCAATTCGGACATCGGCGCGCTGATGAAAGTGCGCTTGGCCGGCATCGATGCGCTGAACCAGATCACCAAGACACACGGCGGCAAGCTCGACGCCACGTTGGCCTGTCCCAAGCTGCGCTCGCTCGCCGCCGCGGAAGGCCAGGTCGTGGCCTACATGACCAAGAACAAGGATTGGTGCAACATCCCGGACGACATCGTGTCCAAGATGAGCGCCAGCCGGGTCCGCACCACCGGCATCGCGGCCAAGGCCTGCGATTTCGCGGTCAAGATCAAGAAGATGCAGTCGCAGCAGGCCCAGGCCGCGCAGCAACAGCAGCAACAGCAACAGGCCTTGAAGCTTCCGACAGGGCCGTTGTGATCCACCCAACCCGGGCTATGTGATGGGCCCGGTTCCGCCCGCGGCGCCTGACATCCTGCCCGATACACCGTCGGGGCTGCTGGCCCATTGGCCGGCTTCGATACGCCCCTTCGCCCAATTGGCCCGCTTCGATCGTCCGATCGGCTGGCAATTGCTGCTGCTGCCGTGCTGGTGGGGGAGCGCGTTGGCCGCCACGGCGTCCCGCCAGGCACCGAACCTCGTGCATCTCGCTCTGTTCATGGTGGGCGCCATCGTGATGCGCGGCGCCGGGTCCACGTTCAACGACATCGTCGACCGCGACATCGACCGAAAGGTGGAACGCACCCGCGCGCGCCCTCTCGCCAGCCGGCGGGTCAGCGTGAAGGCCGCCGCACTCTTTCTGGTCCTTCAGGCCCTCGTGGGCCTGGCTGTGCTCCTGTGCTTCAATCGGTTCACGGTCGGGCTGGGCATTGCGGCCCTGCTGCCGGTGGCCTTCTACCCGTTCATGAAACGATTCACTTCATGGCCCCAGGCCGTGCTGGGCCTCGCCTTCGCCTGGGGTGCGCTCGTCGGCTGGTCGGCGCTGTTCGGCTCGCTGGCCTGGCCGCCGCTGGCGCTCTATCTCGGGGCCATTCTCTGGACCATGGGCTACGATACGATCTACGCCGTGCAGGACGTCGCCGATGACGCAATCGTCGGCATCGGCTCGACGGCGCTGCGCTTCGGCCCCCGGGTCCGGGAGGGCGTGGCGGTCCTCTATGCCCTCTCGTTTGCGGCCTGCGCGGCGGCCTTCCGGGGCATCGGGGCAGGGCCCTTTGTCTGGCTGGGGCTGGCCGGCTTTGCGGTTCACCTCGTGGTTCAGGTGGCGCGGATCCGGCTCGACGATCCGCAACGCGCCCTGACCCTGTTCCGGTCCAACCGCGATGCAGGCCTCATCCTGTTCGCCGGGCTGGCTGCTCAGGCCTGGATCTCCGCCCTCGGGACCTGACCCGGGCTCCGCTACCGGTTCGGCGCGGCGTGCACTGCCTCGAGCGCCGCTCGTAGTCCCCTGGCCAGCTTCACCGCGTCGTCATCGGCCCAGAAGTGGACGAAGAACGCGCGAGGCTCTTCGTCCAGCATGTGGTTGTGAATTGCCGTGACCTCGATGCCGCCGTCCCGCAGCGCCTTGATGAGCGGGTTCACCTCGCCGGCGAGCGCCACGAAGTCACCCGTGATCGCGGCCTTGCCGTTCCCGGTCGGCTGAAAGTTGATCGCGATCGCCGTGCCCATGGCGCCGGGGATGGCGGCACCATCCTGCCGGATGCTGTCGGATCGCGGGAGGCTGAACTGATGAACACCGCCGTTGGTGCGGCCCTTGGCGCCGATCTCCGCATCGATCTTCGCTGCGTCGAACGCCGGATCGGGCGCGCTCGGCACCTCCGGTGGCTTCGCGTCGAGGGGCGTTTTGCTTTGCTCGAGGGCGACGCGGATCAGCGACGCCAGCGTCTCAGGATCGCCCTGTCCGGCGACGTGCATGTAGAAGGTCGGTGGGTCGGCCCGCAGAAGATGGTTATGGACCGCCGTAACCTGCAAGCCTTCGGCGAGGAGCTTGGTCATGACAGGGTTGATCTCGGCTTCCGTCAGGACGAGGTCGCCCATCATCATCGAGCCTTGTCCCATCGGATTGAAGGCCAGCCATCCGCCCAGTGCGAAACCCGGTTTGAGCTGAACTCCATCCAGCGTGACCGTGAGATCGGTACGGGGCAAGCCATAGCGATGCACCGGGCCGCTGGTCGCGCCGGTGCGCGACAAGATCCCATCGACCTTCGCCCAGTCGGTTTCGGCCTGCGCGGGGCCGGTCCAGACCAGAACCAGCACAGCCGTCGCGGCCATGAAACGTGCACGCATGTCGCTCTCCTTTGATCAGTCCCGGTGCTGCTCCATTGCTCGTCGGTCCCATCCCCGGCGATTTCGGCTCTTCAAACGGCTCCCAGGCTATGGAGCAGGATCCCGGCTGCCGCACAGGCCGCGAGCGTCTGCACCATCCCGATGTTGAACCGAAAGATCGCCACCGCAGCCGCGAGCGTCAGCACGAGCGCCCAAGGGTCTACGCTCGCCGGCAGGGGCGCATCGAATGCGAGCCCGAATCCGCGGATGGGCCGAAGGTCGTGGAACAGCGTGTGGATCGCGAACCAGATCGCCAGGTTGAGGATCACGCCAACCACGGCCGCCGTGATGGCCGAGAGGGCGCCCGTAAGGGCCTTGTGGCCGCGCAGTTGCTCGATGTAGGGCGCCCCCACGAAGATCCATAGAAAGCACGGCACGAAGGTCACCCAGGTGGCCAGCAATCCTCCCAGGAAACCGGCCAGCATGGGCGCGAAACTGCCAGGCGCCCGATAGGCCGCCATGAAGCCGACGAACTGCAACACCATGATCAGCGGGCCGGGTGTCGTCTCGGCCATGCCGAGCCCGTCGAGCATTTCGCCCGGCTTGAGCCAATGGAACCCATACACCGCCTGCTGGGCGACGTAGCTCAGCACCGCGTAAGCCCCACCGAACGTCACGACGGCGAGCTTGCTGAAGAAGGTCGCGATGGATGTGAACACGCTGGTGTCGCCGGCCAGAACAACCAGGCCGAGGACCGGGGCCAGCCAGAGCACGAGCCAGAGCGCCGCGACCTTCGCAGCTCGGGCCAGGCTCGGCCGCGCATGTTCCGGCAGATCCTCCCCGAGCAAACTCGGTGGTTGATCGCCGGCCGTGGCGGGGCCGTGCCCACCCCCCGCCGCAAAGGCCGGGGCTCCCCGCACGCCGCCCACGAAGCCGATCGCCCCGGCGGCCAGAATGATCAGGGGGAAGGGCAGCGCGAAGAAGAAGATCGCCACGAACCCGGCCGCTGCGATCCCCCGCATGACGGGCGTCTTGAGAGAGCGCTTGCCCACCCGGACCAAGGCTTGAAGAACGATGGCCAGGACCGCCGCTTTGAGGCCGAAGAACGCCGCCGCCACGATGCCAACCTGGCCGAAGGCAGCGTAGATCATGCTCAAGATCATGATCGAGACGATGCCCGGCAGGACGAACAGGCCTCCGGCCATGATGCCGCCGAGGGTGCGGTGCATCAGCCAGCCGATATAGGTGGCCAGTTGCTGGGCTTCGGGACCGGGCAACAGCATGCAATAATTGAGAGCATGCAGGAACCGGCTCTCTGAAACCCAGCGCTTCTCCTCGACCAGGATACGGTGCATCACCGCGATCTGTCCGGCCGGTCCCCCGAAGCTGAGCGCGGCCACTCGCAGCCAGACCCGGAAAGCCTGCGCAAGGTCGACGCCATGGGCCGGGTGTGCGGCAGGCACGGGCAGGCGCTCGGTCGCGCTCATGCGGGCGTCTTTCGCGAGGGCCAGTTGTGGGTTTCGCCTGTGGCGTCCCGGCACCAGCGATAGAAGGCGTCGTAGAGGGTCATCCCGGCCTCGAGTTGTGCCAGATCGTCTGCGAACATGCGCGACAGGCCCAACGACGCGGCGAGCAGGCCGGGAGCCTCGGGCGCAAGGTCCGGGCGGCCGGTATCCGCAGCACGCACCAGGGTCGCGAGACGCCGAAGGGGCTCGGTGCCGAGGCCCAATTCCTCGACCATGATGTCGAAGGAGCATTTCTCGCCCCGATGGCTCCAGAAGACACCCTCCACATCGAACGGTGCCGCGCCGAAATGTTCGGCGACGCCCGCCACGTCGGATGGTGCCACGAACAGAAAGATGGCCTCAGGGTCGACGAAGCGGCGGATCAGCCAAGGGCAAGCGATCCGGTCGATCTTGGGCCGCTCGCGCGTCACCCAGCAGGTCCGCTGTTCACGGTCGCGCACCGGCAGTTTCTCGGCCGGCACACGGGGCAGGCCGGCGCTCTTCCAGGCCTCCATGCCTCCTTCGAGGCTTTCCGCCGTGACGCCCGCATGACGCAGCCAGGCCGCGACGCCCTGGCCGAGCTTCGATCCTAGCTGGCAGAGCACGACGACCGGGCGCTTCTCGAACGCCCCGGCCCAATCGGAGACGGTCGCGTGCGGTCTCCGCGTCGACCCCGGAACCAGGAAGGGGTCGGATGAAAAATCTTCGTCGGTACGAACGTCGACGACGGCCGGGCATTTCGGCGTCCCGACAAGACGGAACAGCTTTTCGGGCGTGATCGTGTTTGTCGACATGGCGCGTCCTCGCAGGAGAGCTGGACGCGATACTTCGGCATGTCGCCTCGTGGGGAGACCGCGACCCCCATGCTGCAAATAAATCCCCCCGGGGTCCGGGAGTCAACAACGACGGCGGCTCGGAACTCCGGCGCGCTGCCCCGGATTGGACGGACGACCGGCCGGCGTCCGCCCGCCCGTTGAACGGCCCCGAAGCGTCAAGGATCACATGACCGCCCACGAGAGCGACGCGGGCCCACGGACGTCGAGCGAGGAGACCGCCTACCCAGGCGTCAACCCCTGGCTGATCGCCATCGTCGTGTCGGTGGCGACCTTCATGGAGGTGCTCGATACCACCATCGCCAATGTGGCGCTGCGCTACATCGGGGGTGGACTGGCGGTGGGGCCCGACGAAGCCGCCTGGGTGGTGACAAGCTATCTCGTGGCCAATTCGATCGTGCTCTGTGCGTCAAGCTGGATCGCGGGAGCTTTCGGCCGGCGTAATTTTTTCCTGGTCTGCATCGCGCTGTTCACCGCCAGCTCCGTGCTTTGCGGCCTCGCCTGGGACCTGAAGTCCCTGCTGGTCTTCCGTGTTCTGCAGGGGCTGGCCGGGGGCGGCATGACGCCGGTGGCGCAATCCATCCTGGCCGCGGCCTTTCCGCCAGCAAAGCGCGGGCAGGGATTTGCGCTCTATGGGATCGCGGTCGTGGTGGCGCCCGTTGTTGGGCCGGCGCTCGGTGGCTGGCTGAGCGACAATTACTCCTGGCACTGGTGCTTTCTGATCAATGCCCCGGTCGGCATCATGTCGCTCGTGGCGATCTGGTTCATCATCCCCGAATCGCCCAAGGCCAAGACGGAGCGGGCCAAGGCCTGGGAACGTGGCCTGCATTTCGACGGCGTCGGTTTTCTGCTGGTCGCCACCTTTCTGGGGGCGCTCGAACTGGTGCTCGACAAGGGGCAGGAGGAAGATTGGTTCGGCTCGCGCTTTATCGTGACCTGCATGGCGACTTCCGCAACCGCGGTGGTACTGTTCGTGCCGTGGGAGCTGAGCGTCCGCCGCCCGCTCATCGATCTCAAGATGCTGGTCAGCCGCCAGTTCGGTACCTGCTTCCTGGTCATGCTCGCCACAGGGGCGATCCTGATCGCCACGACGCAGTTCATGCCGCAGGTCCTGCAGGCGGACTACGGCTACACGGCCACCCTGGCGGGCCTCGTGCTTTCACCGGGCGGCATGGTTACCATGATGATGATGTTCGTGGTCGGCCGGCTCGGCGGGCTTGTGCAGCCCAAATATCTGATCGCGGCCGGTGCCCTCATCGTCGCGGCCGCGATGTACAACCTGACCAATCTTTACGCGGGGCTCGACTTCAGCTTCTTCGCCTGGTCCCGCGTCTACATCGGGATCGGGCTGCCGCTGATCTTCATCCCGATCACGACGGCATCTTACGACGGCATCCCACCGGAGAAGACCGACCAGGCCTCGGCGCTGATCAATGTGGCCCGCAACTTCGGCGGCTCGATCGGCGTCTCTCTCGCCCAGACCGTGCTGGCTCGCCGGGAACAGTTCCATCAATCCCGCCTCGTCGAGCATATCGGGACCTGGAACCCCTATTACGGGCAGGCGCTGCACAGGGCGCAGGGCTATTTCGCGACCCAACCCTCGAGCGGTGGAAGTCCCGCCCAGATGGCGGTCGGCTGGATCGGCGGGACGGTCCAGGCCCAGGCGAGCTTCCTGTCCTACATCGACGTGTTTTTCGTACTCGCCCTGGTATCGGCGGCGGCGGTTCCCTTGGCCCTGACCCTCCGCTCGGTGAAGCCCGCGAAGGGCGCCCAGGCGGCGCACTGAAGCCGCGCTGCCGGAACAATGCAGGCTACCTCTCCGGGCCGGAGCCGTGGATGGATCTTTCCTTGTGTCGGATCGGTTAAGAAGGTCAACGAAGTCATGGCCTTGTGCCGTCGGTCGGGCTCCACACCGGGGGATGCCGGGGCCCGCACCATCGCGCGTGATACGATTGATTGCCCTTGGCGATTTTGTTGATGTACTAAGATCATTTAGCCGCACTCGGGAGGTGTGATGCGGGCTGCAGCTTTCGGACAGGGCTTTTTAGGGCGCTTCGCCTTGGTGTTTTCAAACCGCAACGCTGCCTCGGGGATTCCGGCCAGATGAGCCTGCGTAAGACCTTCTCGGTGCAGCAGCGACGTCGTATTCTGGTCTCGGGCGGGGCAGGTTTTCTCGGCTCCCACCTTTGCGAACGTCTGCTGGACGCCGGCCATTCCGTAATCTGTGCCGACAATTTCCTGACCGGAACGCGGAGAAACGTCGCCCATCTGTTCGATCGCACGGGATTCGAGCTGATCGATCACGACGTCACCGAACCTTTGTTCATCGAGGTCGACGACATCTTCAACCTGGCCTGCCCGGCTTCGCCGATCCACTACCAGCGCGATCCGGTGCAGACCACCAAGACGAGCGTTCTCGGGGCACTCAACATGCTGGGCCTTGCCAAGCGGTGTGGAGCGCGGGTGTTTCAGGCCTCCACCAGCGAGATCTACGGCGACCCGAACCTGCATCCCCAGCCGGAGCATTATTGGGGCAATGTCAACCCGATCGGGCCCCGGTCGTGTTACGACGAGGGCAAGCGCTGCGCCGAGACGCTGTTCTTCGACTACCGGCGCCAGCACAAGGTGCGCATCAAGGTCGCCCGCATCTTCAACACCTACGGGCCGCGCCTCGATCCGGACGATGGTCGCGTCGTGTCCAGCTTCATCGTCCAGGCCCTGCGCAACCAGGACATCACGATTTTCGGCGAAGGTCGGCAGACACGCTCCTTCTGCTACGTCGACGACCTGATCGAGGGCTTCTTGAGGTTGATGAACAGTCCGGAGGAGGTCACCGGTCCGATCAACCTCGGCAATCCGGGCGAGTTCACCATCCTCGAACTGGCTGGAATAGTAGCCGAACTGACCGGCTCGCGCTCGAAGATCGTGCATCGCCGGCTGCCGCAGGACGATCCGCGTCAGCGTCGCCCGGATATTTCCGAAGCCGAGCGGCTGCTCGGCTGGCGGCCCACCATCGCACTGCGTGAGGGGCTGGAGCGGACTATACCTTATTTCGAAGCCTTGCTGTCGGAAGGCCGCATGACTCGCCAGGCGATCGGCTGACGCGAACACGGATGCGGTCCGGCCGGAATGCGCTACACTGTGGACCGGGCGACCGGAGACCAGTTTAGGTGCAATTCGACGACCGATTTCAGGCCGATCTGCTGCGGCTCCTGGCATGGCGCCGCGACGTTCGGCGGTTCCGCCGCGACCCGCTGCCCGAAGGCGCGCTGGACCGGCTGATCGCATCGGCCTGCCGCGCCCCGTCGGTGGGGCTGAGCCAGCCCTGGCGATTCGTGGTCGTGGAGGACCAGGCGCGCCGCGATGCCCTGATGGACGTGTTCAAGACCTGCAACGCCGAAGCGCTCGCAGGCTATTCGGGCGACCGGGCCGGGCATTATGCCTCGCTCAAGCTGGCCGGGATGGCCGAGGCCCCGGCCCAGGTCACGGTCTTCGCGGATCGCGGGACCGCCACCGGGCACGGCCTCGGGCGGCACACAATGCCCGAAATGATCGAATATTCGGTGGTGACCGCCATCCACACGATGTGGTTGGCGGCCCGGGCCGAGAACGTTGGACTCGGCTGGGTGTCGATCCTCGACCCGCGACGTGTGGCCGAGGTGCTGGACGTTCCCGCCGAGTGGCGCCTCATCGGCCACCTTTGTCTCGGCTATCCCGAAGCCGAAACCGACACGCCCGAACTCGAGCGTGTCGCATGGGAAACCCGGCTGCCGCACCAGAACTGCGTTTTGCGCCGGTGACGCTCGGTGCGCCGCGGCCGCAGGGGAAGCGGCCTAGTCCTCGCGGCGCCAGGACAGGGCTCCGACAATCGCGAAGGTCTTTTCAGCCCTCAGGGTGAGCCGAATGCGACAGCATTCGTGTCGAAGCACGAGGGCGGCTTGGATTGCCAGTCGAGCCGCTTGACGATGCTCGCAGGTCTAGCCGACACTGGAAGCAGTGCGATGCTTCGCGCTCCCGCAGCGGCACGGGTCAACCTCCATAACGCCGCGAGGAGGAGAATCGATGAATGCTCTGAAGCGCGCCCTTCTGGGCGCGGTCGTTGCCCTGGCCTGCACGGCGCCGCTGTCAGGTGCGTCGGCCAAGACGATGACCATCCTGACCTCCGTGCCGGGCCTGAATTTCCCGTTTTTCGTTCACATGATGAACGAATTGAAGGCGGAGGCCACCAAGGTCGGCGCGACCCCTCTTGAATCGGACGGCCAGAACAATGCGCCCAAGCAGACCGCCGACGTCGAAGCGGCCTTGACCAAGGGCGTCGACGGCATCGTGATCAGCCCGATCGACGTCAATGCCATGGCGCCCGCCTTGCAGGAAGCCGTCGATGCCAAGGTCCCGGTGGTCACGATCGATCGCCGAGTCACTGGGGTCAAGGGTATCCTGGCCCATGTCGGGGCCGACAACGTGATCGGCGGCGAGGCCCAGGGCCATTGGGTTATGGACAACTACCCGAACGGCGCCACCCTCATCAACCTGCAGGGCCAGCCCGGCGCGAGCCCGGCCATCGACCGCAACAAGGGCCTGCACAACATCCTCGACGCCCATAAGGACAAGTACAAGTTCGCGGCCGAACAGACCGCCAATTTCGCCCGTGACCAGGGCCTGAGCGTGACGGAATCGCTGCTGGCCTCGCAATCGACGCCCCCCGACGTCATCGTTTGCGCCAATGACGACATGGCGCTCGGCGCGCTCGAAGCTGTCAAGGGCCGCAACCTTCAGGGCAAGGTCAAGGTCATCGGGTTCGACGCCTTGCCCGAAGCGCTCGGCTCGATCCGTGATGGCGGCCTCTCGGCCACGGTCGAGCAATTCCCGGGCGGACAGAGCCGCAAGGCGGTCGACGTGCTGGCCGAGCATCTCAAGACCGGCAAGCCGCCCGAAAAGGACCTTGTCCTGCTGACCCCCATCGCGATCACCAAGGCCAATCTCGACAAGGCCGAGCGTCTCAACGAGGTCAAGTAGGCGCTGGAAGCGGTCCGAAGATGCCGGTGGAAAGCACGACACCTCGTCCCGGTGAGAACCGGGATGAGCGAACCAGTCCAGAGGCCGCCGCGCTTGCTCTGTTGCGCATGCGCGGCATCGTCAAGCGATTCCCTGGTGTCCTGGCGCTCGACGGGGTGGATCTCGACGTCGTGGCGGGCGAGGTCCATGGTTTGCTGGGTGAGAACGGCGCCGGCAAGTCGACCCTGCTGAAAATCCTGTCGGGCGCCCAGACGCCCGATGAAGGCACGATCACCTTTGCTGGCCGTGATGTAACCTTTGCGGCGCCCTACGAGGCGCAGGCCGAAGGCATCACGACGATCTACCAGGAATTCAATCTCATCCCGACCCTGAGCGTCGCGGAAAACATCCTGATCGGCCGTGAGCCCGGCCGCGCGGGATGCGTGGACTGGTCCGCCATGATGCGGGATGCCCGCAAGGCGCTCGACGGCCTGGGCCTGACCGTCGACCCCCGACGCCTCGTGCGGGACCTCAGCGTGGCCGACCAGCAGATGATCGAGATCGCGCGCGCGCTCTCGATCGAGTCGCGCCTCATCGTCATGGACGAGCCCACTTCGGCGCTCAGCGCCACCGAAGTCGATCGTCTGCTGACCATCGTGCGCCGGCTGAAGAGCCGCGGCATCGCCATCATCTACGTCACGCACCGCCTCGATGAAGTGCTCGCCGTCTGCGACCGGGCCACCGTATTGCGCGACGGCAAGCTGGTCGGCACGGTGCCGGTCGCCTCGACGGCGCTCGAGCCGGACCTCACGATCGACACGATGGTCCGCATGATGGTGGGGCGCGACCTCGGGGCGCTGGCCCGCATCGAGGGCGGGACCGCCCGGCCGGGGCCGGCAGCCCTGCGCGTCGAAGGGCTTGGCACGGACCTGTCCGCCCTCGATCCGCATGCCACACGGCTGTTCGACATCTCGCTTGCGGTACAGCCGGGCGAGATTCTCGGCCTGGCCGGCTTGGTGGGCGCGGGGCGCACGGAGCTGGCGCGCGCCGTCTTCGGTGCCGACCCGTTCGCCACCGGCGCCGTCTACGTCAATGAGGCGCCGGCAAGAATCCGGTCGCCCGCGGACGCGATCGCCCTCGGGATCGGGCTTGTGCCGGAAGATCGCAAGCAGCAGGCGCTGTTCTTGTCGCTGGCCATCCGGGCCAATGTGGCCGTGGCAGCCATGGGCCGATTGGCCGTCCCTTTCGGGTTCATGTCCGACCGGTGGGAGCGTGGGCTGGTCGAGCAATACCGCCGGGCGCTCGGCATCCGCATGGCCGGTTCCGAGCAACAGGTCGCAAACCTCTCCGGCGGCAACCAGCAGAAGGTTGTGCTGGCCCGCTGGCTGGCCCTCAAGCCCAAGGTGCTGATCGTCGACGAGCCGACGCGAGGGATCGATGTGGCGGCCAAGGCCGAGGTGCATCAATTGCTCGGGAAACTTGCCGAGGAGGGCATCGCGATCGTGGCGATCTCGTCGGAACTCCCGGAGATCCTGGCGATCAGCGATCGCATCCTGACCCTCTGCGAGGGTCGACTCACGGGCGAATTTTTGCGCGCCGAGGCCAGCGAGGAACTTCTTATGCGCGCCATGACGCGCCGCAAGGCGGCTTAGAGGATGGTTCCGAAACGTCGGCACGGGTTTTCGGACAGCGTCCTGCTGCATGTCACTCCCGTGCCGGCGGGAATCCTGGCCCGTTCGGCGACAGCAGGTGGTCTTCCTGGCGCTGCGTCGCGACACATTTACTGCTGGAACGTCCCATGACCGCGAACGACGTCCGCCCGCTCCGCCGCCCGGACCGCGACCTCGATCTGTTCGGGATCCTGGCGCGTTTCGCGCCCCTGATCTTCCTGGTCGTGCTGATGGCCGGGTTCGCGCTGGCGGAACCGCGCTTTTTGTCGAGCGTCAATCTCCTCAACGTGCTCCGTCAGGTGTCGATCTCGGGGCTGCTGGCCATCGGCATGACGTTTGTCATCCTGACGGCGGGCATCGACCTGTCTGTCGGCTCGCTGCTCGCCTTCTGTGGTCTTGCCGCCGCCATCATTGCCAAGGGCAATGCGTCAGGCAATTTCTCGCTCGGCGGCGATGGCCCGGCGCCGGGCTATGGATGGGAGGCGGCGCTTGCCGTGGCGGTAGCGATAGGCCTGTGCGGGGGCGCCATTCAGGGTCTAGCCATCACCCGGGCCAAGGTGCCGCCCTTCGTGGTCACGCTCGGCGGCATGTCGGTGTTCCGCGGCGCGGCGCTACTGCTCTCGGGTGGCGGGCCGATCAGCGGCTTCGACGAGAACTTCCGGTTCTGGGGGCAGGGCCGCGTCGCCGGCGTTCCGACCCCGGTGCTGATCTTCCTCGGCTTCGCCATCCTGGCCCATGTGGTGCTGCGGTATACCCGGTTCGGGCGGCAGGTCTATGCTGTCGGCGGCAATCCCGAGGCGGCGAGGCTTTCGGGGCTGAAGGTCGGCCGCGTGCTGATGAGCGTCTACGTCATCATGGGGTTTTTCGCCGGTCTCGGCGGCTTCGTGCTGGCGGCGCGGCTCAACTCGGCGGAGGCCGTGGCCGGCATGGGCTATGAGCTGACCGTGATCGCCTCGGTGGTGATCGGCGGGACGAGTTTGTTCGGCGGCATCGGCACGGTATTCGGGACCGTTATCGGGGCAGTGCTTATCGGCGTCCTGCTCAATGGGCTGCTGCTGCTGAACGTGTCCTCGTACATCCAGCAGATCATCATCGGGCTTATCGTGGTCCTGGCGGTCGCCTTCGACACGTTCGCCAAATCGCGCCGCCGCAAGGTGTAGCGAGCGCCCACACGCATCGGTTTGCTTTATCGAGAGCGGGCGGTAGAAGTTGCCCGCCCTCGCAATCCCGCTCGTGCGCAACGCCGTTTTGCAAAGTTCTTTCGATGACCATCCGACTGCACAAGGGCGACCTGCCGGCCGACTACGATTTCGGTTCCAGCGTCGCCATCGACACCGAGACGCTCGGCCTCAACCCCCATCGCGATCGGCTTTGCGTGGTCCAGCTTTCGGGCGGCGACGGCACCGCGGACGTGGTGCAGATCGGGGTCGGCCAGAGGCAGGCCCCCAACCTGCAGCGCCTTCTCGACGACCCGGGCGTCAAGAAGCTCTTCCATTATGCGCGCTTCGACATCGCGGTGCTGTTCCACACGTTCGGGGTGATGACCACCAACCTCTACTGCACCAAGATTGCCTCGAAGCTGGTGCGCACCTATACGGACCGGCACGGACTGCGCGACCTGTGCCGCGAACTTCTGGGCATCGACCTGTCCAAGCAGCAGCAATCCTCCGACTGGGGCGCCGATGCCTTGACCGAAGCCCAGGTTAGCTATGCGGCATCCGACGTGCTGCATCTGCACGCGCTCAAGGCTCGGCTTGACACCCTGCTGGTTCGCGAGGGCCGCGACGACCTGGCCCAGCATTGCTTCGCCTTTCTGCCCTCACGAGCCCGGCTCGACCTGCTTGGCTGGCCCGATAGCGACATTTTCGCGCACGCATCCTGAGCGGCTCGGGTGCCTGCCGGTTGGATGGCGGGCCGTTAAACAACTCTCGATGCGCCTTGCAGCGCCGCTCGTGCGCGCCTTAACTTAGCCACGCCCGCGAGGCATTCGTCGAGCGACCTTCAAGATTTGGGATCGACCGTCCTCTCGCATGACAGATTTCGCCAGCTTGGGCGCGCCGGAACCCCTCGCCGCGCCGGCGTCCAGACACGCAGCATTCCGGGCTGCGGGTCGCCACACGTCGCGTGTGCGCTGGTTGCGCAGGTTCATCCTGTTGGGATCGGTGCTCGGCATCGCGGCCGTATTGGTGTTCGCGTTCTTCAATCCATTCCGTGTGGCGATACCGTCCGTGAGTATCGACAGCGTCGGCCTGAACGGCACCAAGGTGACGATGGACCATCCCAAGCTCTCCGGCTTCAAGAGCGACGGGCGGCCCTACACACTCAACGCGCGCACGGCGGTGCAGGACGCCCGCACGCCCAACATCCTCGAATTGCATGAGATCGACGCCCACGTCACCATGGCGAACCAGAGCGTCGTGCACGTCGTCTCGGAGCTTGGCACCTACGACAGCTCCAAGGAAACCATGACGTTCGACCATGATGTCCATCTGACCAGCGGGGCGGGCTACGATGTCCGCATGGCCAGCGCCTATGTCGAGTTCAAGACCGGCGTGGTGGACACGCGCGCTCCCCTCACGGTGCTCATGAACAGTTCCAGCGTTTCGGCAGACAGCATGCACATGGCCGACAACGGCAAAGAAGCGACCTTTGAAGGCCATGTCCACTCGGTGATGTTGCCGACCGGATCGACGCCTGCTGCTTCCCCAGCCCCGCCCAAGGACGCGGTCAGCGAGGCGAAGCCCTGATGTCGCGGCATGGTCGTACGTTCTCCCGCAACCTGATGGTCGCGTCCGTCATGGTCGCCGTGCTGCCCTTCGCCGCGCAGGCCGCGACCCCAAAACGGGTCAAGCCGGGCACCGGAGCCGCGCCTGCGGCGACCAGCCCGGCCAAGCCTGCAGCGCCGGCCGGATCCAACGTTCCCTTGCTGCCCGGGGCCGGCTCCAAGGAGCCGGTCAGCATCGACGCGGCAAAACTCGACTATTTCGATAAGGAGCAGAAGCTGGTCTATACGGGCGACGTCGTGGCCGTGCAGGGCGAGTCCACCATGAAGGCCTCGGTTCTGACCATCTTCCTCCAGAAGCAGGACCCTGCCGGCCAGGCAGGCGCAACGGCCCCGGCGGCTCCGGCCGCCGCACCGGCAGGATTTGGCGGTCCGACCGGCGGCAGTTCGGTCAGGCACATGGAAGCCGACGGACCCGTGACGCTCATCTCCAAGGATCAGGTCGGCACGGGCGATCACGCCACCTACGACAAGGCCGAGAACAGGGTCTACATGAACGGCAATGTGACTCTCTCGCAGGGCACGAATGTCACGCAGGGGGACCGGCTGATCTATGACCTGACCAACGGGCAGGCGCAGGTGTTTTCGGGAACCACCAATGCCCGGGTCAAAAGCGTCTTTACGCCCGGAAGTGGATCGCCCGGAGACCAGCCCGACAAGGCCGCCCCCGCAAGTGCGGAGGAAGCCGGAGTTCCGAAGCACAAGGCACAGGCGGCCGGGAAGTCGGCATCCCGCAAGACCTCGGCGAGCGGCAAGGCGGCCAATCCGACCAGGGTCGAGCCGGCGTCTCCGGCCGACGCGACCGCCGAGCAATAAGGGGTGTTCGACCGTCCCGGCGCGGTTTTTGCTTTTCAACGGCAGGCCGGCGAACCGGACGAGCGCCTCCGCTCGGGGAGAACCTTGCCGGTCCGCATCGATCGCTTCGGCCAGACGAGCACTCCGTGGCACCTTCGACACATCTGAGCAAACGGTTTGCCAGGCTGCTGCCGGGCCGCAGGCGCGTCTCGCCCGATCCCGACGGAGCCGCGACCGTGGCCTTCGGGGTTCCGGTGAGCGACGACGTTGGCCAACCCGCTCCGGAGCTGGAGTACGAGGACGCTCGTGACGTCGAGCCCGCAGCGCGGTTCGATTATGCGCAAGCCTATAACCAGACGGCGCCCGGGACAGGCAGGTTGGCGGTTCATAACCTTGGAAAGGCCTATCGCGGCCGCCAGGTCGTGCAGGATGTCTCGATCCACCTCCATCCAGGCGAGGCCGTCGGCCTGCTCGGTCCCAACGGGGCGGGCAAAACGACCGTCTTCTACATGATCACCGGCCTGGTGCGGCCCGACAAGGGCGCGATCGAGCTCGACGGTCACGACGTTACGAAACTGCCGATGTACCGCCGGGCTCGACTCGGCATCGGCTATCTGCCGCAGGAAGCTTCGATTTTCCGCGGGCTCAACGTCGAAGACAACATCCGGGCCGTGCTCGAAATCACCGTGCCCGACAAGGCGCAGCGCGAGGCCGAGCTCGACCATCTGCTCGATGAATTCAATATCAAGCGCCTCCGGAAGGCGCCTTCCATCGCGTTGTCGGGCGGTGAGCGGCGGCGCTGCGAGATCGCGCGCGCCCTGGCCGGCCATCCGTCCTTCATGCTGCTCGACGAGCCCTTCGCGGGCATCGATCCGATCGCGGTCGGCGACATCCAGGACCTGGTGCGCCATCTCAAGGGACGCGGTATTGGCGTGCTGATCACGGACCACAACGTGCGCGAAACGCTCGGGCTGATCGACCGGGCCTATATCATCCACTCCGGCCAGGTGCTGACCGAGGGGACGGCCGACGAGATCGTGTCCCACCCCGACGTAAGGCGCCTCTATCTCGGGCACGACTTCCGGATGTAGCCACCGGTGCGCGTCTTCGTTGTGGTGCGATTAACCGCCTCCACGGCGGCAGGCCCGCGCAAGGCCGCGCTCCGTTACGACCGGTGTCGAACCGTGTTATAGGTTCCGCTTCCCAGCCGCCTGGAGGCGGCGTGTCCATTCCAGCGTTTGAGCGTGTCGATGGCTTTGTCAGCCAAGCTCGTGATGCGCCAGGGACAAACCCTGGTGATGACGCCGCAGCTGATGCAGGCGATCAAGCTGCTGCAATTGTCGAACGTGGAACTCGCGTCCTTTCTCGAAGACGAGCTGGAGCGCAATCCACTGCTGGAACGCGTCGAGGAGGGACAAGACCTCGACCCCCAGGAGGGGAGCAAGGCCGATCCTGTCGGGGACCCGGCCGAAGGCGACTGGTCGACGGAAGATTTCGAAACCGACCGTTCGGCCATGGAGGCCGGGCTCGGAACCGAACTCGAGAACAGTTTCGAAGCCGACGGCCCCCCTGTCGCACCCGAACCGGCGTTCGACGGACAGGGCCTTTCGGCGACGTCCTGGACCGGCGCGCCTTCCTCGGGCGACGGCGAAGCGCCGAACATCGAGCGCTACGTCGCATCGGCCGGCTCGCTGCAGGACCATCTCGCGGCGCAACTCCTCCTCGCGGTGCCGGACCCGATCGACCGGCTAATCGGCCATGCCCTCATCGATGCCGTCGACGAGGCCGGCTACCTGCCCGAGCCACTGGTCGATATCGCGGCACGCCTCGGCGCACCCTTGCGGAGGGTCGAAGCCGTTCTGGCGGTCGTGCAGTCGTTCGAGCCGACCGGCGTTGCGGCGCGTGACGTGGCCGAGTGCCTGTCGCTGCAACTGCGGGAGCGCGACCGCTTCGATCCGGCCATGCAGGCGCTGGTGGCCAATCTCAAACTCCTGGCCGCACGCGACCTTGCCGGACTCAAGAAGGTCTGCGGCGTCGACGACGAAGACCTGGCCGACATGATCGCCGAGATCAGGGCCCTCGATCCCAAGCCAGGGCGTGCCTTCGGTGACGGCCCGATCCATACGGTGGTGCCGGACGTCTATGTGCGTGCCGCGCCGGACGGCTCCTGGCTGATCGATCTGAATACCGATGTGCTGCCGCGCGTTCTGGTAAACCAGACCTATCAGGCCCGTATCGGCCGCAAACAGGGGAGCGAGGCCGACAGGAGCTTCGTCGCGAACTGTCTGCAGAGCGCGAACTGGCTTACCAAAAGCCTCGAGCAACGGGCGCGCACGATCCTCAAGGTCTCGGCCGAGATCGTGCGGCAGCAGGATACGTTTCTGGCCCGTGGCGTGGAGTTCCTGCGACCGTTGAACCTGAAAACGGTGGCGGACGCGATCGGCATGCACGAATCCACGGTGTCTCGCGTCACGTCGAACAAATATATGGCCAGCCCGCGCGGCATCTTCGAGTTGAAATATTTCTTCACCGCCTCGATCGCGTCGACCCTGGCGGGGGGCTCGCATTCGGCCGAGGCCGTCCGGTTCCGGATCAAGCAATTGATCGACCAGGAAAGCCCGGCCGATGTGCTGTCCGACGATGCCATCGTGTTGCGCCTCAAGGCCGCCGAGATCGACATCGCAAGGCGCACGGTGGCCAAATATCGCGAAAGCCTGCGCATTCCTTCCTCGGTCGAACGGCGGCGCGACAAGGCGAGCGCCGGCATGGCAATGGCCCGCTGAGACACTCTCGCGTGGCGCTTCCCGGCTAGCCGGGGCCGTTTGCACGCGTATAAGCGGCGCGAACCGCCGCTAAGAGCGGGCCCGACAGGCAAATATCGGCAGGAACCCAGACATGGACGTGGACGGTCGGGCGCGGTTCGGTGCCTTCATGGCGAACGCCGGCAGGCGATCGCAGGTGATGGGCATCTTGAACGTGACGCCGGATTCCTTTTCCGACGGCGGCCGCTTCGGCGCGCCGGACGAAGCCGTTGCGCAGGCCCATGCCCTCGTCCGGGCCGGCGCCGCCATCGTGGACATTGGCGGCGAGTCGACGCGGCCCGGCTTTACGCCGGTTCCAGCCGAGGAGGAGCTCCGGCGCATCATCCCGGTCCTGCAGGCGCTCGAGGGACGCCTGCCGGTGCCGGTCTCGATCGACACGACCAAGGCCGCTGTGGCCCGGCGCGCCTTGGCGCTCGGCGCCTCGGTGGTCAACGACGTCTGGGGCCTGCAAGGCGACCCCGCGATGGCACCGGTGGTGGCGGAGGCAGAAGCTGCCGTGATCGTGATGCACAATCGCGCCACACAGGACGCCAGTCTCGACATCGTCGATGACCTGCGCGGCTTCTTCGACCGCTCGCTCGCCATCGCGGCTGGGGCCGGCATCCCCAGGCACCGTGTCGTGCTCGATCCGGGGATCGGCTTCGGCAAGACGCCGCCCCAGCAATTGGCCGCCATCCGGGGTATCGCCAGGCTGCGGGACTACGACCTGCCGATCCTCATAGGCCTGTCGCGCAAATCCTTCCTGGGGCGCCTGACGGGCGCCGGCCCGGAGGCCCGCTTGGTCGAGACGCTCGCGGCCAATCTGGTCGCCGCGCAGGCCGGCGCTACGATCTTCCGGGTGCACGATGTGGCCGAACATGTCGCGGCCCTCCAGGTGTTCGACGCTTTGCGCGAGCCGGCCCTGCCATGACCCGGGGCGGAACCGTCGAGGTCGCGTTCGGCCTCGGAAGCAATCTCGGCGACAAGCCTGGCAATATCGCGCGGGCGGTCGCCTGCCTCGAGGCGGCCGGTCTAGTGGGGGAACTCGCGCGCTCCGGCCTGTACCGAACCGCGCCGTGGGGGCCGGTCGAACAGGACTGGTACGTCAACGCCTGCGCGGTCGGGGTAACGGATCTGCCGCCAACGGAATTGCTCACCCGCATCAAAGCCCTGGAAACGGCTCTCGGCAGGGTGGAAACACTACGCTGGGGGCCGCGCGTCATCGACATCGACATTCTCTATTACGGTGATGTCGTGCTCGAAACGCCCCGTCTTAAGCTGCCTCATCCCGGCCTTCTGAACCGGGCTTTCGTGCTCGTGCCGCTGGCCGAACTGCGACCCGAGCGGTCCATCGGCGGCCTTACCATCGAGCAGGCCGCAGCGGCGGCCGACGCATCCGGGGTCCTGCGCATCGCATGAGGGCGAAGAACCAAGAGGCCGCCGGGCGCCGCGCTCAGTTCTTGACGTAGCCGGAATTCGGCTCCGGATCCTGTTCGTCCAACTCGGGGGTGGCGCAATAGCCTGCCGACCACTCGCGCCGCTCGTCACTGCCCAGCGCATAAGGATTGTCGGTCAGCGGCGTGCCGGCACGCCGTGCCTCCTCGCCGGCCTTGAAAATCGCGTCGAGGACCTCGCGGTTCTCGCCGGCCTCCCCCGCCTGCTGGGGCAGCGGGTCGTCGGCAGCGGTGCCCTTCGGGTTGCCCATGGTCATTCTCCGAATGCCTCACGGATAACTTCGGCCCTCCCGGCCACCCGGGCCACGGCTTGGGGCCAAATTCTTGCCCCGGGTCCCGCGCGGTCACGCCTGTCGAGCCTTTACGTCCTATGTAATGCCCGGGCCACAAACTGGCATCGGCCGTTCGGCAGATTTTGACCCGGTCCGGGAGGTAGCGGATGATTCACCCGCTCGTGCACCCTGGATTTTTGACCCACGGAATGGCATATGGAACGCGAGCGCATGGCTCCGTCAAGACCGGCGTACCGCGCCAGGCTTGCGATGGGGCCGATGACCCATTTCCTGCCAACGCGCCGGACGGTCCCTCCAAGGTGATCCTTCGGCGCTACTTTCTCTCTCCTGGAACGATATGGCCAGTTTCAAACACGCAAACTTCGACGACCGAAAGACAGCCTCGGCGCAGGCCAAGGCGGCGATGCTCGAGAAGCTTCGATCAAAGCCGGGCCCCGATGATCCGGCCACGTTGGCCAAGCAAGCCGAGCGCGCAGCGATCGTCGAAGCCCGCCAGAAGCGCGAGGCCGAGCGCGAGGCACTTCGGCTCGAGCGTGAGGCGCGCGAAGCCGAGGAGCGGGCCGCCCAGGCCGCAGCCGAGGCGGAAGCTGCGGCAGAACTCGAGCGGCAGCAGGAAGCCGAACGCGTGGCCGCTGAGGAAGCGCGGCTGCAGCGTGCAGCAAAGATCATCGCCGACGAGGCAACCCGCAAGGCAGCCCGGGATGCGCGTTACGCGGCCAGGAAGGCCCGACGCTGACCTCGGCCGATCCTGGCTTTTGCTCAGGATCCGCGCGAGCCTGACCCCTGCGCCCGACGTTGCACCCCGCAGGGGATTGCTCTTTAATGATCCCACATCGCATGGGCAGGGAGATGGCCCCTTGTGGGGCCGATCCCTTTTCCGAGCGTGCCGAGCAATCTGGCGGGGAGACGGGCAATGGCCAAGGGCGAGCAGCGCAGCAACAAAGAAAAGAAGAAACCCAAGCAGGTGAAATCCAAAGACGTGGAGAAGCCGTCGCCGTTTGCGCCCAAGAGCGCCGGGACTGCAAAGTCCAAATAGGCGACCACGGCGGCGGCGACGGAGATCCGCCGACCTCGTACTTACTTTGCCAGACCGGCGGCTGACGCCGAGCCCATCGGGGCGGCGCATGCAGCGCGTGCTGCCCTGCCGCTCGAGCACGCTCGGGCGCCCCAGGTCCCCCGCATCGGACTCTCGACGCTGGCCCGCTCCGACGTCTTTTCTCGATCAGGGCTCGCCACGGGCGCCGGACCGACTAGACGGGTCTGTACCGCGATCCGCGTCGCGTATGGCAGGTAGCGGCTTGGAATCCGACCGATCCGGACGCCGCCACCAGGGGAGGAAGATGAAGCACGCTCGCATGACGGTCGCGGATCTACGGGCCTTCAAGGGTCAGCGGCAATTGACGATGCTCTACGTCGACACGCTCGAGGAGGCGGCCGCTGCCGCTGCGGCCGGCATCGACATCCTCTCGATCGTCGACACGGTCTGGAACCCGGACATGCGCAAGGCCGCCGGATCGTGTTTCGTGCAGGTCGGACTGCTCTATGGCGAGCTCTGCACCTACGAGGATTACCTGCGGGCGGCCCACCGGGTCATCCGACTCGGCGGCGATGCGGTCTATTGCGCGGCCAGTCTCGATACTATCCGCAAGCTTGCGGCCGAAGGCATTCCCGTGATTGGTCATGTCGGCCTGATCCCCTCGAAGGCGACCTGGACTGGCGGCTTCAAGGCCGTGGGCAAGACCGCGCAAAGCGCGTTGGAGGTCTACAGCCAAGTCAAGGCTCTGGAAGCCGCGGGTGCGATCGGGGCAGAACTGGAAGTGGTACCCGACAAGGTCGCGGCGGAGATCTCGGCACGCACCTCGCTGATCATGCTATCGATGGGAGCTGGGCCGGGCGGCGACGCTCAATACCTCTTCGCCGAAGACGTCCTGGGCTACACGCGGGGCCATCAGCCCCGCCACGCCAAGGTCTACCGGAACTTCCGCGCCGAATACGACCGCCTTCAGCAGGAGCGCATCGCCGCCTTCTCTGAGTTCCGCGCCGATGTGGCGAGCGGCGCCTATCCGGAACCGCGCCACCTCGTTTCGATCCCCGACGCCGAGTTCACGGCCTTCATGAAGGGCCTCTCGGCGACGAAGTAGGCGAACCGGCCCGGGCAGCGCAGGGCTCGAGCCCGCTTTCGGTCAATGGCCGGTGTCGTCCGCGCCCCGGCTTGCCTCGAACAGGAACCAGGTCCGGCGCTCGGTCTCATCGATATAGACCTCGAGGAGGCTGGCGGTCGCGACATCCTTGTGCTTGTCGCAGATCTCGTGCGTGTCGCGCATGGCGGCAGCCATGTTCTTGTTGTCGACCAGCAGTTCCCGCAGCATCTCGAGCGGCGGAATGTAATCCGCGTCGTTGTTCTGGACGCGCGCCGTCTTGTTGATTTCGCCGATCGAGTGAATCGTGCGCTTACCGAGTTTGCGGACCCGTTCGGCCAAGGGATCGGTCGTCGCGAAAATCTGATCCGACTGCTCGTCCAGCATCAGATGATAGTCGCGGAAGTGCGGACCGGTCATGTGCCAATGGAAATTCTTGGTCTTCACGTAGAGCGCGAAGGCGTCAGCGACGAGCTTGTTGACCGCGTCCGCGATCTCCTGCCGACCGTTGTCGCCGAGGTCGTTCGGGGTATTCAGGGATGCGGGGTCCGTGTCGCTTTTGGAATGCCTGCCCACCGCCATGCCACTCTCCCCATACCTTGTCGAAGCGCCACGACAACCTTTTGAGCCCCAATGCGTTCCCGCCGGACGAGGAAAAAGCAGTGACTCCGGGGTGTGCCGAACGGTAATTTAACCTCGACGCGCGCAAGTTGCGTTAACCCGAGGTAGAGGCAGACTCCGCCGTGAGCGTCCGACCCACCTATTCGCTGGTCATTCCGGTCTACAATGAAGAGGCGGTGTTGCCGTTGCTGCTGCCGCGCCTGGATGGCCTGCTGGAGCGACTGGATGGCCCCGCCGAGGTGATCTTCGTCGACGATGGAAGTCGTGACCTGACATCCTTCATTCTCGAGCAGCGGGCCAGCGCCGACCCACGCTTCAAATACGTTACCTTGTCGCGCAATTTCGGCCACCAGATCGCGATCACGACCGGACTCGACCTGTCGAGCGGAGACGCGGTCATCATCATGGATGCCGATCTGCAAGATCCACCCGAGGTGGCCTTGGCGCTCGCGGCGAGGTGGCGGGAGGGCTTCGAGGTCGTCTCGGCCCGGCGCGTGTCGCGGGCTGGCGAGAGTCGGTTCAAGCGCGCCACCGCGCACCTGTTCTATCGGCTGATCAGCCGGCTGGGTGCCATCGAGATCCCGGAGGATGTGGGGGATTTCCGCCTGCTCGACCGCAAGGTCGTGGATGCCTTTTGCGGATTGCGCGAGCGCGAGCGCTTCGTGCGAGGCCTGTTTGCCTGGATGGGCTTCAAACAAGCCACCGTGGATTTCGAGCGGCCGGCCCGTGCTGCGGGCGTCACCAAATATCCTGTCCGGAAAATGGTGTCGCTGGCCGTGAATGGCGTCATCAGCTTTTCGGAAGCGCCGCTCCGGGCGGCACTCTGGTCGGGGATCCTGGTCTCGGCGCTGGCCATCCTCTACGGATTTTACATCGTCGCTCTCTGGGCCTCGGACGCGGAACTTGTGCGCGGCTGGAGTTCGACCACGTTCGTGGCTGCCTTTCTGGGCGGGGCCAACATGATGGTCACCGGGATCATGGGCCTTTATGTCGGACGGATCTACGCGGAGGTGAAGGCCCGCCCGCTCTATCTCATCGACCGCCAGTCAGGTTTCGATCGCGCCGGCGACGTGTCGCCGCGCGAGAGTTGCCCGGAGGGGGTTCGTTCCGCCAGACGGGTCAAATGAGTGCGGTTGCGCTCTCCCGTGGAGGCGTATTCGGCGGCCTGATCCGCTCCGCCGCGATGCCCCTTCTCTGCGTGATGATCGTGGGCGCGACCGCGGCCTATCATCTTCTGTCGTCGACCAATACCGACGTGTCCTGGCTCCTCACAGTCGGCGAACGCTGGGCTGCCGGCGAAACCCCCTACGTCGGCACCATCGAAGTCAATCCGCCGGCATCGGTCCTGCTCTACATGCCGGCGATCGCGCTGGGGCGCCTGCTGGGCGTCTCACCGGAAGCGGGCGTGATTGCGCTCGTGATCCTCGCCGCCCTGGCGAGCGCGGTTCTGACCTGCCGCGTCCTGCAAAGGGCGGAGTTGCTGCCCACCCCTGAGGTTGGCTGGCAGGGCGCAGCCTTGCTGGCTCTCCTCCTGCTGGTCCCGGCCGGTGATTTTGCCGAGCGCGAACACATCGCCCTGCTCGCAATTTTGCCTCTGCTGGCCGTGCTGAGCGCTCGGGTGATCGGCAGGCCGCCGGCTTGGCGCGATGCTGCCCTTGCAGGGCTCGGCGGAGGGATCGCGCTTGCCATCAAGCCCCTGTTTGGGCTCGGGTTGCTCGGGCCTCTCGTCTATGTGATCGCCCGCCGCGGTTGGCGACACGCGGTCTCGGCCCCGGAGCTGCACTTTACCTGGGGCGTCGCGGCACTCTATGGCGCCTGCATCCCTGTCTGGTTTCCTCACTTTCTATCGGATGTGCTGCACTGGGTGCTAGTTGCCTACGTTCCGGTTCGGCGACCCGCATTCGAGCTGCTGGCTTCGCCCATCGGCCTTGTATTTGCGGCCCTGTGCATCGTGGCATTTCGGTTGAGCCGCCTGGTTCGGTTCGGCGCCTGGCCGCGCATGCTGCTTCTGAGCGCCATCGGCTTTCATGCTGCTTATATCCTGCAGGGAAAACCCTGGGCCTATCATGCACTCCCGGGGGTTCTGCTCGCGGCGCTGGCGGTGCTGGCCGTCGTCTGCGGGCCGCAAGGCGGGTTTCCTTGGAACCGCTCTCGCGTGCTGGCCACAGCGGCATTGAGTGCGATCACCCTCGTCGGCGCGATCCTGTTCGCCGCCCACAACACCATGGGGGCGGCAATCCCCGGCCTGGAGCAGGCTCTGGCTGAGGTCGCTCCCCACCCGACCGTAATGGCGCTGACCTCCGACATATCGATAGGTCATCCCCTTGTACGAGAGGTCGCGGGCCGATGGGTAGGCACATTCCCGGCCGAATGGACCATCAAGGGTGCCGAGACATTGCGCGACCGGGGCGTGTCGACCGGCACGGATCAGGAACTGCAGGCCCTCAGCGACGCGGAACGGGTCATCACGACACAGGACGTGGTGTTCAAGCAGCCCGATGCCATCCTGGTCCAGGGGCCACGCTGGCAACGCTACATCGAAGAGAACCCCGAGCTTGCGGCCGCCTTCCAGAACTACGAGCGCCGGGGCGACTATGGCCGCGTGACGCTGTGGGCACGCCGGCGGCGGTGATCGGGCGCGTTTGCAACCGCCTCATCACGGGCTCTTAACCGGGCCGCGCTAAGCTCAAATCCGAACCTGGGAGGCGCCCCGTCGGCAATCCTTCCTCGATCCTCTCGATCGGCGCCAAGCTTGGCACGCAACCGGATCGACGGCGCCAGGAGATTGACATTGGTCAACGCGCGAACAGCTCTCAGCTTGACGGCCAAAGCGGCTGTTTCGGCGCTGGTCGTGGCGCTTGTCCTCTCTCATGTCGATCTTGCGGGGGTTCGCGAGAGCGTCGCTGCAGCTTCGGGACCGAAGCTCCTCATCGCCTTTATGCCGTTCCTCCTCGCGATGGCGCTCGGTGGACTGCGCTGGTGGATAGCACTGCGGGGCATCGGCGAACGGGCTCCGCTGGTCCGGATCGCCGTCCTGTTCTCGGCCGCGGCCGTGATCGGCCAAGTGCTGCCTTCGGTGGCTGCGGACGGGACGCGTATCTGGCTTGCCGCGCGGAACGGGCACAGCGTGCGGGCGGCGGCGCAGAGCGTCCTCCTGGAACGGATGTTCATGGTTCTTGCCGTCCTGGCCTTGGCCTTGGGCACGGCGCCGATGCTGGCGGCAAACACCGGGTACAGGCCCCCGATCTGGCTGAGCGCGGCTCTGTTGGCCTGCGGTATCGCCGGGCTCGGCGCGATACTGATCGCCGATCGGGCGCCCGTCCGCCTCGTTGGAATGCCGCTCTGGCAGCTTCTGGCCGAACTAGCACAGGCCACACGCCGCGTGGTCATGTCCCGCTGGGGCGTCGCGCTCGCGGGAGCCAGCCTCGTCTCCAACCTCAATTTCGTGTTTTCGGCTTTTCTGCTGGGCCGCGCTCTCGGGATCGACGTAACCCTACGGGATCTGGCCATCGTCATGCCGGTCGTAACCCTGGCCACGACATTGCCGATTTCGCTGGGAGGCTGGGGCGTGCGCGAAGGCGCGATGGTGCTCCTCCTCGGCCCGCTCGGGGTGCCAGCCGCCGCGGCGCTGTCACTGTCCCTGCTGTTCGGCGCTTTTGGGATGGTCTCGGGACTGCCGGGCTTGATCGTTCTGGTGTTCGGCGGGTCGAAGAACAAGCATGGATTGACGCCAAAACTCCTTGCCTGGAACCTTCGCCCGGCAGCCTCCAGGCCGCGTTGCGGCCCGGCAGCTGCGCGATGAATTTCCGCACCAAGCGAACTGTGGATTTCTGGCTCGGTGGCCTGTTCCTGTTCCTGTTGTATGTCCCGGTGCGCAGCCTCGGTCTTCTGCTGCGCCGCGACCATTCGCTGAGCGACCGGCGCGGCTGTGCCGTGATCAAGCTGATCGGCGCGGGCAGCCTCTTCCTCGCCAACCCGTCGTTGCAGGCGATCCGGGGCCAGTTCCCGCCAGGACGTTTCTTTCTTGTCGGCACGAAGGGCGTCACCGACTTTGCGGAATCCTTCGCCTGGTTCGATCGGTGCTGGACCATTGATGACACCAATGTCATCCGCCTGATCACGTCGACATTGCGGGCGCTGTGCGGCCTTGCGCTGCACTGCGACCACGTCATCGATCTCGAGGTGCATTCGCGGCTAACCACCGTGTTCAGTGTCCTCACGGGAGTCCGCAATCGTATCGGCTTCGCGGATGAAATCGCGTTCTGGAAGCGCGCCTTCTACACGCATATGACGTTCTTCAACGCACAAGGCCCGGTCTACGCCTTCTACGACATGCTGGCGGCGTGGTTCGGGATTGATCGCGTTCCGGTCGCACCCGTGCATGCCGCCTTCCGGGCCAGCGTGGCCGCAGCGCGTCTGCCGGACAACGTTGCG
The DNA here is from genome assembly GCA_963851175.1 of uncultured Alphaproteobacteria bacterium. Lineage (GTDB taxonomy): Bacteria > Pseudomonadota > Alphaproteobacteria > Rhizobiales > Beijerinckiaceae > Lichenihabitans. The sequence goes on from CAWKNU010000009.1 coordinate 217,891, forward strand.
TTGCCACGTCGCTATGTCGTGGTCGCGCCCGGCTGCTCGGACTTCGGCAAGGAGCGCCAGTTGCTCCCCGGCGAATGGCGGAAACTGCTGCTGAACGAGGGCCTTGAGCGGACCGCGGTCGTTTTGCTCGGGGGCGCCGCGGATCGTGACCTTTGCAGTGCTGTCGCGGCGGAAATCGATCAGGGCATCAGCCTGGCCGGCCAGCTCGACATCGCGCAATCAGCCAGCGTTCTTGCGGGAGCGGAGCGTTTTTTCGGCATCGATTCCCTGATGCTGCATCTCGCCCGTGCACTCAGGGTGCCCTCGACCAGCATCTGGGGACCGAGCGACCCGGCGACGCGACTGCGGCCGGGAGGAGTGGAGGACCGCGTCTATTTCGCGAGAATGAGCTGTTCGCCCTGCATCCATGTGCACGAAACGCCGCCCTGCAACGGCGCGCGCGCCTGCATCCCGGCCGCGCTCGTCAGCCGGCCAAGGTCGCTCGGCACCGCCGCGCTTGGCGGGGCAATCGGGTGGGCGAGAGGGCCGAGCGATCCAGCAGCCCATGCGGTCGAGGTCGCCTATGACTGAGGGGCTTGGTCGCCGGCTCCGGCTTCTCGCCTTTGTGCTGCTCTGCTGCGCCGGTACGATCTTCGCCGGATGGCAGATGCGCGACTGGGGCGATGCGCTCTCGCCCGTCGATGCCTATTCCGAGGCAAATGCGCTGCGCGAAGTCGACGGCTTCCGGGCCCAGGGCATCACGCACGACGCCGGCCTCGGCAATGTGCTGTTCGGTTCGCGCTATCCCGACGACGGCTTTGCGGCTACCCACGGTGAGAAGCGGGCTCGCAGCCTCACGCCGAGCGGCGTCTACACCCATTATCCGCCAGGCCCGGAATACCTGCTCTATGCCGCCGAGGCCCTATTCGGGCCCGAACCCGTGTCGCGCTTGCGGCTGGTGCCGCTTGCCTGCTGTGGCGCTGCCGCGCTGTTCTTCGGCCTCAGCCTTCGGCGTCGCTTCGGTGAGACCGCGGCCTGGCTCGTCATGCTGGCAAGCCTCGCGGTTGCTCCGCTCCATGATGCCAATTCCTCGGTGCATCTTCTCGGCTATGCGCTTGCGCTCCTGCTGGTCGAGACCGGCGTCGCGATCGGACGCAATCGCTCATGGGTGCCGTTTCTCCTGATCGGCTTCGTGCAGGGATGGCTGTCCTTCGACTACGTGTTTCTGGCCGTCCTGGTACCCCTGGGGGCGGAGCTGTCGTTGCGCTGCATCGACCCGGACCACGCGGTCCGCTGGCGGCTTGCGCTCGGTCGCTGCATGCTCGTGGGAGCGAGCTTCGTGGTCGCGCAGCTTTTGCATTTCTGCGAGGTCTGGAGTTTCTACGGCACGTTCGGTGACGCGATCGCCGATCTGCACAGCGCCGCGCGCTATCGTGCCGGCACCGATGAAGCACAGGACGCCGCCTCCCTGCAGACGGCTCTGTCCCTCATCTACTTCTACGTGGTTTCGCCCTATCCGATCGCGCTGCCGTTCTGGAACCAGCCGCCGGACTTCTTCGCTTCGCACGCCTTCCGTTTTCTGGGGCTGACACTTGGAATGTGGTGGCCGCTGATTGCCGTGATCCTGGGCGGCATCGACATGCGGCGAAGGGACAACGGCCTCCCTCCGCTCGGCCTTTTGCGGCGCTGGTCTGTTCTGGGTCTGATCGGGGTCGGCATGTCCTGCGTCTGGTGGCTAGTGATGCAGAACCACGCGACGGTTCACGTCCACCTGCTTTATCGCCACCTCAGCGTCTGCTTCCTGCTTTGGGCGACATTCCTCGCCGTGCAGGCCGCCGAGCCTATCGCGCAGTGGCAGGCGCGTTGGCGCGCCGCCCGAGCCGAAGCAAGACGCCCCATGGTACCCGTCATGGCGACCGAGAGTCCGCTGCCCGAGGCCTGAGTTCGTCGGTTACGCGATCGGTCCTGACCGCCGTAGCCCCATGCCGAGGACGGACAATCCAGGCAGGGGCAACGCGGAAAGAATTCGGTCCTCGGCAACCAACACTGCGGCGGCCGCGCGGTGCAGGCCGCGCCCGGTCGGCGCGTTCATCACCGGGTTCCGCTGTCGACCGCTGATCCTGATCAATGCCGCTGCGGCGTAGAGGGAGCGGAACACATATCTCGTGTCGGCGACCTCGAGACCAGCCCCCGCCAGGGTTCTTCGAAGAGACCGACGCGTGTAGCGCCGATAATGGCCGTAGTGGCGGTCATGATCCGACCAGAGTTCCGGCCGCGCCGGCACGGTGACCATCACGGCGCGGCACTTCGGAAAAGCCGCAAGCGTCTCCTCGAAGCAAGGCCACGTCGTCAGGCACATGCTCGATCACATCGAGGAATAGCAGCACATCGATGGTGGCGCGAACGCCCGGCTCCAGATCTTGCGCCCTCATGCCGGTCCGGATCCGGTTCGGGACAAGCGAACGCGGCGGCCGGCCGAGTTCGACGCCCTGAATATCGTGCCCGCGCTCGAGCAAGCCCCGGACCACCACGCCGGTCCCGCAACCGACCTCAAGGATGGAGGCATTGACCGGAATTTGGCCCCGTCGCTCGGCGGCCCTCAGGGCGCGGTCGAGCACGTCGTTGCGGGCCCGGAACCAGAAGTGGTCCTCGACGCCGGGCGGGAAATTGTCATCGAACTGCGCCGCGTCGTAAGCCGACGCGGCGTTGGGCGGGATGCTCATCGAACACCTTACCGGCTTGTGGCCCGGTCAGCCTGCACGCGCGAGGTTAAGCGACCGTTCGAAGCCCGGACCCTAGACCTGCCCTGCCGTGAAGAGCTCCGTCGGGCGCACGAATTCGTCCTGTGCGGCAACGAGCGCCAGTTCGCGCGATCCGGCTTCGGCCGTGCGTCGGAGCAGCCCGAAGATCGCCGAGGCCGCATGGGCGAGCGCATCAGGCACCGAGCGGTGCTGCAGCAAGGACACGAAGAACAGCGCCGCAATGGCATCGCCCGCGCCGTTCACCGAGACATCGAGCTTGGGCGTGCGAACCTGCCATAGGGTTTCGCGATCCGAGGCCAAGAGGTCGATGCTTTCCGCCGGCGTGGTCTCGCCGAGATAGGATGTGACGAGGACGAAGCGGGGGCCGGCCGCGTGAAGCTTGGCAAGACCCTGGCGCACCCCCGCCAGGGTCCCGGTCTCCTGGCCGCACAGAAGTTCGAGTTCGAACTGGTTCGGGGTCACGATATCGGCGGCCGGCACGGCCCGGTCTCGCATGAATTCGGCAATGCCGGGGCGCACGAACACGCCGCGGCCGACATCGCCGATCACCGGATCGCAGCAATAGAGCGCGGCCGGGTTGGCGGCACGCACACGCTCGACCGCACTGAGGATCGCGGTGCCGGTGTCGGCCGAGCCCATGTAGCCCGACAAGACGCCGTCGCAGCTGCCCAGCACGCCGCGCTCGGTGATGCCCTCGACGCATTCCCCGATCAGCCCGGCATCGAACACCTGGCCGCGCCAGGCCCCATAGCCCGTGTGGTTGGAGAACTGCACGGTGTGGATCGGCCAGACCTCATGGCCGAGCCGCTGCATCGGGAAGGTCGCGGCCGCATTGCCGACGTGTCCGTAGGCGACATGCGACTGGATCGAGAGGATGTTCATGGACACGACCCAAGGGGCACGGTCCTTCTCCCGCGAGCAGGAGAAGGAAAGTCGATCAGTTCCTGGCCTTGTCGACCAGCTTGTTCTTGGTGATCCACGGCATCATGCCGCGCAGCTTCTCGCCGACGTCCTCGATCTGGTGCGAGGCGGCCTTGGCGCGGGTCGCCTTGAACGAGGTCTGGTTGACCTTGTTCTCGAGCATCCAGTCACGCGTGAACTTGCCCGACTGGATGTCGTGCAGCACGCGCTTCATCTCGGCCTTGGTCTCGTCCGTGATGATGCGGGGCCCGGTGACATATTCGCCGTATTCGGCCGTGTTCGAGATCGAGTAGTTCATGTTGGCGATGCCGCCCTCGTAGATGAGGTCGACGATCAGCTTCACCTCATGCAGGCATTCGAAATAGGCCATTTCGGGCGCGTAGCCGGCATCCACCAGCGTCTCGAAACCGGCACGGATCAGTTCCACGAGGCCGCCGCAGAGCACGACCTGCTCGCCGAAAAGGTCGGTCTCGCACTCCTCCTTGAAGCTGGTCTCGATGATGCCGGCCCGGCCGCCACCGATCGCGCAGGCGTAGGACAGGCCGAGGTCATGGGCGTTGCCGGACGAATCCTGCGCGATGGCGATCAGGCAGGGCACGCCGCCGCCCTTCTGGTATTCCGAGCGCACCGTATGGCCCGGGCCCTTGGGGGCGACCATCAGCACGTCGATGTCGGGACGCGGCTCGATCAGGTTGAAATGGACGTTGAGCCCATGCGCGAACATCAGGGCCGCGCCGTTCTTCATGTTGGGCGCCAGCTCGGCCCGGTAGATGTCGGCCTGCAACTCATCCGGGGTGAGCATCATCACAATGTCGGCCCAGCGGGCGGCATCGGCCACGCTCATCACCTTCAGGCCCTCGCCTTCGGCCTTCTTGGCCGAGGGGGAGCCTTCGCGCAACGCCACCACAACGTCCTTGACCCCGGAGTCGCGCATGTTCAGCACATGGGCGTGTCCCTGGCTGCCATAGCCGACCACCGCGACCTTCTTGCCCTTGATCAGATTGAGATCGGCATCCCGATCGTAGTAGACGCGCATGTCCTCGGCTTCCCTGCTGGTTGCGGCACGAAAGGGGCGTTCTATGCGGCTAAAGGGTTGGCGGCAACCCGGTTGTTCCGGCACGCGAAAGCTTCGAGGGCGCCCGGACCGGTGAACTATCGTTCGATCAGCGGTGCCATGGCGGGCCCGGCCGCGTCGGGCTCCCGGGCCAGACCTTCGGCAACGCCCTTGCGGTCTTCCAGGGTGCGGTTCTGGCTGAGCTTCCATTTGCCTTTGAGATCGCGAAGATCGATCTCGATACCCACGATCGCGCGCAGTTGCGAAGCGATGAAATCGGCCGGCGCGTCGGACACCGCCCAGGGGGCCAGCCGCCGGCCTTCGTGCTGGGTCGTCAGATCCTCGATCTGCCGGCGTACCCAAACCGGATCGTCGATGACCCGCATCGGTCCCGCAGCATGGACCGCGATGTAGTTCCACGTCGGCACGACCTTGCCGGTGCGGATCTTGGTCTCGTACCAGGAGGGCGTGATGTAGTGATCGACGCCGAGGAAGATCACCAGCGCGTCCGCGGTGCTGCCGTCGGGTCCGGCCTGGTCGTTGCCGCGCGCCAGATGGGCTCGCAGCAAACCGGATCCCGCCGAGCCTTCCTCCGGATAAAGCGTGAAGGGCACATGGTTGGCCACAACCCCGCCCTGTGTCGTGGTGATCAGGGTTCCGAGGGGACAGGTGCGGATCAACTCGTGCAGGGCCTCGAGTTTCTGCTCCCGAAACGCGGGCGGCATATACATGGACTGCTCCCAGGCAGGAACGAGCCCGCAATCTAGTCCGGCGCGGGCGATTTGGCGATCCGGCTGCGTTCGAACAGGACCACGGCCACGATGCCCATGAACAGCGGCGCGATCAGATACAGCAGCCGGAACACCAGCAGAGCCGCTATCACGTCCGCCTTCGGCACGTCGGGGAGCGCCTCGACGAAGACCAGTTCGAGGACCCCGAGACCGCCCGGGGCGTGGCTGAGCAGGGCCGCAGAAAACGACGCCAGGAAGATGCCGAGCACGATCAGAAAGCCCGGATTGTTCTCCACCGGCAGCGCGCAATAGATGATGCCGGCCGCCCCCATGAGTTCGAAGGGACCGGCCGCCAACTGGCGCAGCGTGATCCCGAGACGCGGGTAGACCAGCTTGAACCTGCCCACCACCAGCGGCTTGAAGTGCAGCACGGAGCCGACCACGTAGGCCGCGACCGCGAGCAGCATCAGGGCGCCCAAGAGCCGGGTCCAGGCGGTATCGAAGGCGAAGAGCCTCTGGATGATCTCGGGTTCGTACAGCAGCACGAAACCGCCCAGCAGGATGGTGCCAAGGAAAAACGTGAACGAACAGAAGGCGACCAGAAAGCCCACGTCGGCGATCGTCAGGCCCTTGGTCGAATAGGCCCGATACCGAACCATCGCGCCGGAGAACATCGTCATGCCGATGTTGTGCGACAGCGCATAGGTCGTGAAGGACACCGCCGAAATGAACGACCAGGGCAGTCGAAAGCCGAGGTGCAACAACGCTATGCGGTCGTACCAGGCCAGGGCCGCATAGGCGATGAGCGTGGACGCGACCGCCAGGGCCCAGTGCCAGCCGGAGATGTTGGCGAATGCGTCTTCGACCGCGACCCAGGAAAGGCCCCGCAACTCGCGGAGCAGCAGCCACAACGAGAAGGCAACCGCGCTGAGCCCGATCGCCGGCCAAATGTAATTCGTGTAGCGCTTCAACACGCCCCCTCAGACCCAAGCAATGGCGGCGTCGACCGGTTCAAAGCTGGCACGAAAATCTCGCTCGCATGACGGTGCCGCATCCTGTTTCCATGACGTCAACGCCGGAGCGAAACATCACGTCAGGCTGAGGCCGAACAAAAACGATGGCACGCTTCCGCGTTCCATCCGCCACGAGGGCGGGGGTGCTTGAGGCGCCATCCCTAGAAGGGCTTTACTACAACCAGAATGACGATGCCGATCAGTAGAATGGTCGGGACCTCATTGAGGATGCGATAGAACCGTGCCGGGCGCTGGTTGGCGTCCGCGGCAAAGCGCCGTGTGGAGGCGGCCAGCATCCCGTGTACGCCGCTCATCAGAACCACGAGCAGGATCTTTCCATGCAGCCAGCCCGAGTGGAACCAGCCCCCCGCATAGGCCAGCCAAAGCCCGGTGATCCACACCACGATCATGGCCGGCGTGCAGATGAAGCGCAAAAGCCGCTGTTCCATGGTCTTGAAGGTTTCGGATTGCGGCGTGCCCGACCCGACCTCGGCGTGGTAGACGAACAACCGCGGCAGGTAGAGCATCCCCGCCATCCAGGCCACCATCGCGATCACGTGGATCGCCTTGAGCCAGAGATAATAATCCGCCATTCAACGCTCCTTCGGCCGGCAGGTCACACTTGCCGCAGGCGCGCGACCAATCGCTCGACGTTGCTTATCGGGGTTTCCGGCAAGATGCCATGACCGAGGTTGAAGATGTGAGGCCGGCCCTCGAAGCCGAGCAGGATTGCATCCACGGCCTCGTCCAGCGCCGGTCCGCCGGCAATCAATGCCAGGGGATCGAGGTTGCCCTGGACCGGCAGGCCAGGCGGAAGCACCCGGTTGGCCCATCGGGCTTCGACGATTGTGTCGAGCCCGAGCGCCGTCACCCCGCTCGCGGCGGCCTGCAACAATTGGCCGCCGGACACGCGCGGAAATCCGATGATCCTGGCTCCGGGGTGCCGGGTCCGCAGCCCGGCCACGATGCGCTCGAGCGGCGCCTGCGACCAGCGGCGGTACTCGAGGGGCGGAAGGACGCCGGCCCAGGAATCGAAGACCTGGACCGCATCCACCCCGGCATCCAGTTGCGCCGCGAGGTAATCGATCGAACTTCCGATCAGCCGCTCGATCAGTTGGTCGAACAGCATGGGATCGCGATAGGCCAATTGACGGGCCGGGCCCTGGTCGGGGGTGCCGCGGCCGGCCACCATGTAGCTCGCCACCGTAAAGGGTGCGCCGCAAAAGCCGATCAGTGCCGTTGCCTGATCGAGAGCCGCCTTGACCCGTTCGATGGTCTCGAACACCGGGGCCAGCCGACCCATGTCGAGCCGTTCGTGCAGCGCTCCGAGATCGGCCGGCGCTGGTGACCGGACGCAGGCGCGGCCCATGGCCGGTCTCGAACGACACCGGACAGCCCAGGGCATCGGGCACCACCAGAATATCGCTGAACAGGATCGCGGCGGCGAAGCCGAAACGCCGGATCGGTTGCAGCGTGACCTCGGTGGCGAGTTTTGGGGAATAGCAAAGGTCCAAAAAGGACGGCGTGCTGGCGCGAAGCTCCCGGTATTCGGGAAGATAGCGGCCGGCCTGGCGCATAAGCCACAGCGGCGGCCGCGACAACACCTCTCCGGCGAGAACACGCATAAGCGGCCTGGTGGATGTGGGCACCAGCCGACGCAGAGGATCGTTCAAAAAAGAATCCTAATCTAAAATCTTACTTCTCTTTCGTCTTATTGGGCCTGCACTAGCCTTATGAATCGCGGGGCACAAGCTGTGCCCCCGCCAGGGCAAAGCCGGTGTGGTTACCCAAAGGTTAACGGAACAGCCGGTATGGTTAGCGTTTCGTCAACGGAGCGAACAGGTTAACGAAACGATAACGCGCCAGGGAGGCGCCGTTGTCCCCATAGTTCCTGCTTTGAACAGCTCTTCGGCCCCGATCGATTCACAGGCCGTTAACTGTTATCCGTTTGAGGCGATGTCCACAGAGGTTCGGCCATAGCCCGGCCGGGATGCAGGCGAGGCCAGCTTATGCACAGGCCCGCCCGGCAACGCGGGACGAAGGTCGATTCCGAAATGCGAACATGCAGCTAGGCGGAGAGGTTCCTTGGGACGGCAATATTTTCATCTCCACCTCGTGTCCGATTCGACCGGCGAGACCCTGATCGCCGCAAGCCGCGCCGTCGCGGCCCAGTTCCAGGACGTTTCCTCCATCGAACATGTCTACCCGCTGGTTCGCTCGCGGCTGCAACTCGACCGGGCGGTGGCCGAGATCGAAGCGGCACCCGGCATCGTGCTGTTCACGCTCGTGGACCAGGATCTCAGCAAGCGGCTCGAGGACGCCTGCCGCGAGGCCGGATCACCCTGCCTGTCGGTGCTTCAGCCGATCCTGGCTCTGTTCGGGTCCTACCTCGGCACGACGTCGACGCCGCGGCCTGGCGCGCAGCACATGCTGAACGCCGACTATTTCAAGCGGATCGACGCGTTGAACTTCACCATGCTGCACGATGACGGGCAGATGGCCGAAGGCATGGACGAGGCGGACGTGCTGCTGCTCGGTGTCAGCCGAACCTCCAAGACCCCGACCAGCATCTATCTGGCCAACCGGGGCATCAAGACGGCGAACATCCCGCTGGTGCCCAACGTGCCGCTGCCGCGCGCCGTCAATTCCCTCAAAAACCCGCTGATCGTGGGCCTCATCGCCTCGCCCGAGCGCATCGTGCAGATCCGCCAGAACCGGCTGCTGTCGTTGAACGCCAACGAAGAATCGCCCTATGTGGACCGGATGTCGGTGGCGGAGGAAATCGCCCAGTCGCGGCGCCTGTTCGCCCAGAACGGCTGGCCGGTGATCGACGTGACGCGGCGTTCGATCGAGGAAACCGCCGCGGCCATCATCGACCTGCACAAGGTCCATCGCATGAAGTTCATCGCCCAGGCGTGATTGGCGGCAGGGCGCCGCCTCTGCCGGGTCGCGACCCAAAATGCTGGTTCCATTTCCACAGGCCGATGGCGACTGCCAGCGTCGCAAGCCCGGCCGCAAGAACGCTGAGCGGCGTGGCGCTGAGATGTTCGAACCACTGCGTATAGAAGTGGATGGCGCCGAACACCGCCACGAGGTTCACGGTCCAGCGCCGGTTGGCCCGGACGGCCCAGATCCCGACGCCGATCAGCGCCACCGCCCACACCACTGCGAAAAAGTTGTCGGACAGCATCGGCGGCGTTTCGGAACTCGACGCGTCGTTCGTGCTCCGCCGCAGCCACGTCAGGCGATCGCCCCAGAGCGACCCGATCCAGAACCCAAAGGCGACGAGAAACAATGCCGTGCGGGCCGCTACGAGGCACAGCCGTTCGGCCTCGTGGCCCAAGCGCATCGACACCGAATAGGTGGCGAGCGCGATCGCCAAGAAAATCAGGATGGTCAGGGCCGGCTGCTCGATGACGAGCTCGTAGCTCGCGTGGGAATAATCGGTCGCGGCGCCGAGCGCGCCCGATATGGCCACGATTCCGAGCGCCACCAGGAGGCCGCTGCGCGCCACAGCCCCCGACACCAGCAGGATGGCGGAAAGCCCGAGGAAGGCGAGCGCGGTGCCGCCCGAGAGCAACAGCACGCCGCCGCTGAACATGAGGGCGGCGACCAGGACCAAGATGTTGGCCAGCACCAGCCAGGCCGGATAGCGGACCAGCAGGGCGAGGCCGAGCGCCATCAGGACCGCACCGAGCACGATTGCGGTGATCGGCGTCGGCACCAGCGCCAAGGCGGCCCCGCCCACCGCCACCACGCCGGTGCCGATCAGGATGTTGAAGCCGAGCGAGCCGGTATCGGCGGCCGCAAGCCGGCCGAGTTTCTCGTATTCCTCCGGCGTGATCTGGCCTTGGGCGAGCAGGCGCGAAAGATCGAGCGTCACCTTCATGGCTGCCCCTCCGGTTCGCGCTGCCGGCGAAGATCGGCGACGGTCCGACGTCGGTCGAGAAACCTTTGGCGTTGCAACAGGCGTATCGCGTCGCGGGGGCCCGCTCAAGTGGCTCGTTTCAGCCTTGTTCATTGAATGCCGGGCCAAGCTGTGCTATGTAGAGGATGCTCGCCGAACGATGCGGGAGAGACCTCGACCGCAAGGCCGAGGCGCCGACGGAGCAACCCCCCGGAAACTCTCAGGCAAAAGGACCGCATCGCAAGAGCACTCTGGAGAGAGGCGCGCCGCGCCCGCCGAAGGGGAAGGTCGGCTCGCAGGAGCCGCCAAGCTCTCAGGCACCCGTGACAGAGGGGGATGTCCGATCGCGAAGCGATCCGGGCATTACTCTTGCCGGCGGGACTGCCCATGACACACATTGCCATCATCGGAGCCGGTATCACCGGCGTGACGACCGCTTACGCGTTGCTCGACCGCGGCGTGGAGGTGACGGTATTCGACCGGCAGCGCTACGCCGCCATGGACACCTCCTTTGCCAACGGCGGCCAGTTGTCGGCCAGCAACGCCGAAGTCTGGAACTCCTGGGGCACGGTGCTCAAGGGCATGAAGTGGCTGCTGAAAAGCGATGCGCCGCTGTCCCTCAACCCTCGGCCGAGCTGGCACAAATATTCCTGGCTGGCCGAGTTCGTGGCCAACATCCCTCATTACGAGCGCAACACGGTGGAGACGGCCCGCCTCGCCATCGAGGCGCGCCGGCATCTCTTTGCCATGGCACGCCGCGAAAAGATCGACTTCGACCTCGAGGAGCGCGGCATCCTGCACATCTATCGCGACCAGGCGGGCTTCGAGCATGCCGCGCGCGTGAACGCGTTGCTTAGCCGGGGCGGCCTCGAGCGTCACGCCGTCACACCGGCCGAAATGAAGGCGATCGAACCCGCGCTCGAAGGCGAGTTCTACGGCGGCTTCTTCACGGCTTCGGACTCGACCGGTGATATCCACAAGTTCACCTCGGGCCTCGCCGCAGCCTGTCGTCGGCGCGGGGCGAGGTTCGTGTTCGATGCGGCCGTGGAAAGCGTGCTGCCGGCCGCAAACTCAGTCACGCGGCGCTTCGACGTGGTCTGGTCCGATGCCCGGGATGCGGGCCGGAACCATGCCCCGGAGACCACCAGCTTCGACGGCGTGGTGATCTGCGCCGGGCTGGCCAGCCGCGATTTTGCGGCAGCGCTCGGCGACCGGGTGAACATCTATCCCGTGAAGGGCTATTCGATCACGGTCGACCTCGACGAGGCGAGCCGCGATGCGGCGCCCTGGGTCAGCCTGCTCGACGAAGGCACCAAGATCGTCTCGAGCCGCCTCGGCGAGGGCCGGTTCCGGGTCGCCGGCACGGCGGAGTTCAACGGCGCCAATCGCGACATCCGGGCGGATCGCATCAAGCCGCTGGTCGACTGGACGCGGCGGCTGTTTCCGGGGCTCGACACCAGCCGGGTCGTGCCCTGGTGCGGGCTGCGCCCGATGATGCCGGACATGATGCCCCGCGTCGGTCCCGGCCGTCGGCCCGGCGTGTTCTACAACACCGGCCACGGCCATCTCGGATGGACGCTCTCGGCTGCCACCGCCGAGATCGTGGCCAGTGCCGTGGCGCCGGCGCCCGCGGTGGAGTTTCGCCGGGCCGCTTAGAGCGCCGCGGCGCCAAAGCCCTGTTCGAGGCCATGACGGCCGCGAGCTCGATGGCCGCGATCAAACTGTCGGGCCGGGCGATGCCCTGGCCCGCGATGTCGAGCGCGGTGCCGTGATCGGGTGACGTGCGCACGATCGGCAGGCCGAGCGTGACGTTGACGCCCCGATCGAAATCCAGCGTCTTGACCGGGATCAGGGCCTGGTCGTGGTACATGCACACCGCCACGTCATAGCGGGCTCGGGCCCGCGGATGGAACATCGTGTCGGCCGGCAGCGGTCCTGTCACATCGAGGCCCATCGCGCGCAGCCGATCAAGCGCCGGCGCGATGATCTCGCGATCCTCCGTGCCGATCGAACCGTCCTCGCCGGCGTGGGGGTTGAGGCCGGCGACAGCGATGCGCGGGCGGGCGATGCGGAACTCCTTCCTCAAGCCCTCGGCGACGATCCGCACCGTGTCGACGATCAGTTCGGGCGTCAGCGCGCCCGGAACCGAGGACAGCGGCATGTGGATGGTCACCGGCACGACGCGCAAGTCCGGCGCGGCGATCATCATGACGGAGAGGGGTGTGCCGGTCAGGGCGGCCAGAAACTCCGTGTGGCCTGGATGCGTGAACCCGGCCGCGTAAAGACTGCCCTTCTGGATGGGGTTCGTGACGAGGGCCAAAGCCTCGCCGGCAAGCGCGAGTTCCACGGCTCGCCGGATGCTCTCGATCACGGCGCCGCTGTTGGCCGGATCGGGCCGCCCCGGCCGCAGCACTAGGGGCGTCACCAAAGGCAGCACAGGAAGCGCCGTGCGGAAGCAGCCGGCGGCTTCGGCCGGAGAAGCGATGATGCGCACCGGGCAGGCGGGGTCTGCCTCGGCGATCCTGCCCGGATCGTCCAGCACGAAGAAGACGGGACCCGCTGGGCGGAGCTGGCGCCAGGCCTTGCAGGCGATTTCCGCGCCGACGCCCGCCGGCTCCCCCATGGTGATCGCGATCGGCCGTATCGATGCCACGTGGGCTCTCCTCTTCGACCCAACGCGTACCGGGCACGGGCGTCACATTCCACGGAACGGGCGGTCCTGCAACGGATGTGCGTCGGCGCGATGCCGGTTGAGGCCAGATAAGGGTTTCGAGGTGGCGATCGGCATGCGAGGAGAGCCCTTGCGGAGATCGACCGGACGATCCCGGCTTTTGAAAGCGCCCTCGTTGAACGACTCCACCCCTCTTCGCGCCCAGGAACGCTCCTTGTTCGCGCAGCGGCCGTTTCTGTGCTTCTGGTCGGCCCGGACATGTTCCACGCTGGCGTTTCAGATGCTGGCCGTCGTGGTCGGCTGGCATATCTATGCCCTGACGCACGACACGTTCCAGCTCGGCCTCATTGGACTGATGCAGTTCCTGCCCATGATCGTGCTGACCGTTCCGGCCGGCCACGTGGCGGACCGCTACGACCGGCGGATCGTCGTGCGGATCTGCCAAGGCGTCGAGGGATGCGCGGCGGCCTTTCTGGCTCTCGGCACCCTCGAAGGCTGGCTGGGCACCACGGCAATCTTCGGAGTGGTCGCCGTGATAGGCGCGGCGCGCTGCTTCGAGAGCCCCACGGTCTCGGCCCTGCTGCCCGGTGTGGTGGCGCCCGAACGCCTGCCTGCCGCATTGGCCCTCTCGGCCTCGGCCATGCAAAGCGCGACCATCATCGGGCCAGCGCTCGGCGGTGCCTTGTATATTGCCGGTTCCGCCTGGGCCTATGCGGTGATCGCGGCGCTCTTCTGCGTCGCGAGCCTGCTGGTGGGCGGCATCGCGATTGCGCGCGTACCGCCAGCGCGGGAGCCCGTGAGCCTCGCATCGCTGTTTTCCGGCTTCGTCTACATCCGCGACCATCCGATGGTGCTCGGCGCCATCTCGCTCGACCTCTTCGCGGTTCTGTTCGGCGGCGCGACGGCGCTGCTGCCGGTCTATGCGCAGGATATCCTGCACACCTCGCCGATCGGCCTTGGTATCCTGCGCGGCGCCCCGGCCGTGGGGGCCCTGCTCACCTCGCTGGTGCTGGCCCGCCATCCGCTGCGGCGGCACGTCGGCCTTAAAATGTTTGCGGCGGTCGGGCTGTTCGGCGCCGCCACGGTGCTGTTCGGCCTGTCGCGGTGGTTTCCGCTGTCCTTGGCGGCCCTTCTGTTGCTGGGCGCTTCCGATGTGGTCAGCGTCGTGATTCGCTCCTCGCTGGTGCAGATCGCGACGCCGGACGCCATGCGAGGCCGGGTGAGCGCCGTCAATTCCATGTTCGTCGGCACCTCGAACCAGCTCGGGGAATTCGAATCGGGCGCGACGGCCGCATTGTTCGGCACCGTGCCGGCCGTGGTTCTCGGGGGATTCGGCACCGTCGTGGTGGCGCTGCTCTGGTCGCGGCTGTTCCCGTCGCTGCGGCGCGTGCAGAACCTCGGGACACCCCAAGGCTGAGCATCGCCCAGCCCTGCCGCCGACCGCCGCCGCGTGCGGCCCAGGGAACCAAGCCAGCGCAGCCCTGTTCTCCCACCAACGCAGGGAGACAGGCATGAAACGGACGCTCGCAATCCTGGTTGGCTGCCTCGGACTCGCGAATCCGGTGCTCGCGGCCTCGCCCGATGCCAAAATGGACAGCTATTTCTCGATCTGGGCCGATAATTCCCGGATCACGCCCGAGGCGGTGCAGGAACTCTACGCGTCACGGGTCATCTACTACGGGAAGGCCATGACGCCCGCGCAGGTCTATCGCGACAAGCTGAACTACATCCGGCGCTGGCCCGACCGGCGCTATCGCGTGGTGCCGGGCTCGGTCAGCAAGAGCTGTTCACCGGGACAGGAGCGTTGCCGAATCTCGGCGATCCTGTCCTGGGACAAGGCCGATGCCTCCGGGCGCGGCAGCAAGGGCGCCAACACGATCACGCTCAACCTGGTGCGGGAAGACGGAACCCTTAGGATCGCGCGTGAAACCGGTAGCCCGGTGGCGAGTTCCGCCTGCCGGGACGCCGGCGGACGCTGGCGTTGCTCGGGATACCGGTGAGCTGCGTTCTTGCGAGCGCGGCCACATTTGCGCGGGCTGCGCAAGCTTGCCAGCGAGGCGATCCAGAACCAGCGCAGGTCGAAGGAACTGGATCGCAACGTTGCTGCGCGCCCCGCGATGACGGCCTTAGCCGGTCGCGAGACGGGGACCCCCGGTCACTGCTGGCCTAGCGAGGAGAAATGGCCGCTCATTCCCGCGAAAGCGGGAATCCAGCGAATACCTTACGTCAGATATTCAGCATCGGTGCAGGTACGGCCCTTGACCGCCATTGTTCCTGGATTCCCGCTTTCGCGGGAATGAGCGGAAAAGAAAGCAATCCAGGACGGGCAAAGGTCGGCGACGCTGGATCGCCACGTCGCTGCGCTCCTCGCGAAGGGGCTTCCGGCCCGCTAGGCCTTAACCCGCGATCCCACGCTGCGGCCGACGCTCTTCGGCCGCGGCAGGCCAGCATGGCACGCCGCGAGACCCTGCACCGTGGCCAACACCTCGCCTTCCGCCAAGACGGTCTTGCCCGCGGCCGTGTCCACGTGGAGCAGCATCTGTTCGGCGCTGGCCACCACGGCACCGTCGGTCGGACGCCTGAGCCGGTGAAATATGTGCAGTCGCTTCCCGTCCGCCGCGAGAATTTGGGTGTCGACCTCGAGCGCATCGTCGAGCTTGGACTCGCCGAGATGCATGAGGTGCGTCTCGACCGTGTAGAAGCTGCGGTGCCGGGCCATATAGGCGCCATCGACGCCGATCCGCCGCAACAGGGCGTCGGTGGCCTCGCCGAAACATTGCAGGTAGCGGTATTCGGTCATGTGGCCGTTGTAGTCGATCCAGTCGGGCTGGACGCGGCCGCGCCACAGCACCATCGGGCCATCGGCGGCCTCCGCATCGGCGCCGGCCGCCTCGCCGAGCCGGCTCGCGACGGCCCGTTCATGCGCCTTGAGCACCGCGCCGGCCCCATAGTCCTGCGAGCGCAGCCCGCTCAGCACCGCCACAAGGCAATCGTCGCGCTTGCGCTCGAGCTCGCGGATGGTGATGCCGGCCGCCTGATCGTCCGATTGCTCCGCAATGCGGTCGATCAATGTGTCGGTCAGTTCCGGGCCGACCAGCTTGGTCCAGGGCAGCTTCAGGGTCGGGCCAAACTGCGCCAGGAAATGGCGCATGCCGGCTTCCCCGCCGGCCAGCCGGTAGGTGAGGAACGTGCCCATGAAGCTCCAGCGCAAGCCGGCGCCGTAGCGGATCGCGTCGTCGATCTCCCCCGTGGTGGCGATCCCGTCGCCGACCAGCCATAGCGCCTCGCGCCACACGGCTTCGAGCAGGCGGTCGGCGATGAAGCCGTCGATCTCCTTGCGGACCCGCAGCACCTTCATGCCGATCGCTTCGTAGAGCGCGGCGGCCTCGTCCTGGGCCGCCTGTCCGGTCTTTTCGCCACCGCAGATCTCGACCAGCGGCAGGAGATAGACCGGGTTGAACGGATGGCCGACGATCAGGCGCTCCGGATGCCGCATGGCGCTTTGCAGCCGGGTCGGCAGCAGGCCCGAGGTCGAGGAGGCAATCACCACCTCGGGACGGGTCGCGCCATCCACCTCGGCCAGCACGCGCTGCTTGAGGGCTTCCACCTCGGGCAGGCTTTCGACCACGAAATCAGCGTCGGCGACGGCCTGCTTGACCGAGGCCGCGATGCGGAGCGTGCCCTCCGGCAGCGCCAGCCCGGGCAGCAGCTTGGCCCGGACGCGACGCGCATTGTCGAGCACCGTTTCGAGTTTGCGACGAAGTTCCGGATCGGGATCGTAGACCGTCGCGTCATAGCCGTTGAGCAGGAAACGGGCCGCCCAGCCGGCCCCGATGACGCCTCCGCCGATGAGCCCGATGTGCCTGATGGCGCTCATGCGGCGCTCCTTTGGCCGGGCTGCCGCAGCTTCAGCTTCTCGCGGACTTCGGCGGGTCCCATGACCTTCGATCCCATGGCGGTCAGGATAGTGGCGGCGCGCTCGACCAATTGGCCATTGGAGGCCAGCACACCCCGGTCGAGATAAATGTTGTCCTCGAGACCGACCCGGACATTGCCGCCGGCCAGCGCCGCCATGGCCACATAGGGCAATTGCCGCCGGCCGATCGAGAAGGCACTGAACACCGCACCGGGCGGCAGGCGATGCACCATGGCCATCAGGGTCAGCGGGTCGTCCGGTGCCCCGTAGGGAATGCCCATGCAGAGCTGGATCATGGCCGGAGCGTCGATCAGCCCTTCCTTGATCAGATCGTGCACGAACACGAGATGACCCGTATCGAACACCTCCAGTTCGGGCCGCACCCCGAGATCCTGGACGCGCTTGGCCATGGCCCTCAGGGTCGAGGGCGTGTTGGTCATCACGTAATCGCCCAGCGAGAAATTCATCGTGCCGCAATCGAGCGTGCAGATCTCGGGCAGGATGGCTTCCACATGGGCCAGGCGCTCGGCCGGACCGACCATGTCGGTGCCGGCATCATTGAGCGGCAGCGGGTTCTCGCCCGCCCCGAACACCACGTCGCCGCCCATGCCGGCCGTCAGATTGACGATGACGTCCACCCCCGAGTCGCGGATGCGATCGACCACCTCGCGGTAAAGATGCACGGCTCGCGCGGCCTTGCCGGTCTCGGGATCGCGAACATGGATATGCGCGATGGCGGCCCCGGCTCGGGCGGCTTCGATCGAAGCGTCCGCGATCTGCCGGGGCGTGACCGGAACGCCGGGGTGGCGGCCCGTCGTGTCGCCAGCCCCGGTAACCGCACAGGTAATGAACACGTTCTGATTCATGGGGGCGAGGAGCTCCGGCAGATCTATGGTGGCCCAGCATGGAGCGTCGCGCGGGGCGAGATGCTGCCGGACGCGACACGGGCATTGCCTAATGCGACAGGCATGCAGGTCGGTGGACCGGGCAGACCGAATAAGGGGGCGATACCTGGATGAAGCACGAGATTTGCGTCGATTCGGTCGCGGGCGTGAGGGCTGCGCGCGAGGCTGGGGCCGATCGAGTGGAACTCTGCGCGGCCCTGTTCGAGGGCGGGCTGACGCCGAGCCGCGGCGCCATCCGGCAGGCCCGCAAGGTCGGGGGCATTGGGCTCCAGGTTATCATCCGGCCGCGCGGCGGCGATTTTCTTTATGACGAGGATGAGTTCGCGGCGCAGCTCGCCGACATCGAGACCGCGAAGGAGGAGGGCGCCGATGGCGTCGTGATCGGTGCCTTGACGGCGGACGGCGAAATCGACCGGGATCGCACCGCCGCACTGATTGCGGCGGCCCGGCCGCTCGCCCTCAGCTTCCATCGCGCCTTCGACATGACGACCGACCCCTTCGCGGCGCTGGAAATCCTGATCGAACTCGGGGTCGATCGGATCCTCACCTCCGGCCAGGAGGCCACCGCGCTCGAAGGCCTGCCACTCATCGCCGAACTGGTGAGGCGGGCCGGCGACCGCGTCATCATCATGCCGGGCGGCGGCATCAATGCGCGCAACGTCGCACGGATCGTTGCCGGCGCGAGGCCGCGCGAAATCCACTTCGCGGCACTGACCAGCGTGGCGGGACCTATGCGGCTGCGGCGCGACCACGTCTTCATGGGCGGCGAGCTGCGTGCCCCCGAGTACGAGCGGCTGGCCACGACGGCAGCCGGCATCGGGCGGATCATGGCGGCGGGCAGGGAAGCCTAGATCTGATTGCAGCGGCCTCGGCCGGAAGGACGACGGCGATCAGTGTTCGACGGATTCGCTCGCGACGGTCAGGTCGACATTACGCGAAATCAGCGGATATCCTGTGTTCATGCCGAATTCGAGCCGGTCGATCTTGGCGCGCGCCGTGAAGCCGAGCCGCGCCTGCGCTTGACCAGCGGGCCGGCTCACAGTGACATCGACGGTCAGTGGCCGCGTGACGCCCAGCAGGGTCAAATCGCCGCTCACCTCGACATTGCGCTCGTCGAGCTTCTTCACGGCCGTGGAGGAGAAGACGATCAGCTTGAAGCGGGCCGCGTCGAGTAGAGCTTCGCTGCGCAGATAATCGCTGAACGGCCCCGAACCCGCGTCGACCGACCGGCTTTGAACTTGGAAATTCACGCGGCTCTGGTCGGGATGGGCGAAGTCGACGCTGATGCGGCCCGCGAATTCATGGAATTCTCCTTCCGTACGGGGATAACCGATCGCGTCGATCGCAAAGCCTATGTGGGTGTTCAACGGATCCATCACCCAGTCCGAAGCAGGCGCAGCCGCCTTTGTCGAAAGGCTCTCGGCAGCCAGCGACAGCGCGAAGGCGAGCAGAAGGCGGGTTTTCCGGGCAGGTGGCAGACCCATGACGGTTCCGATCGCCTTGGCTTGGGACCGGTAAACACGGCTGCGGACGGATTATTCGTTCCGGAGCCGAGGCCCGTGCTTGTCGTAGGCGGTCAAAGGCACCGGCGCTGATGCCCTGGGGAAATCGGCGTGTGCTGCACGCGCGATTATGCGGCGCGCGCTAGTTCCGCCACACGCTCCCAACTGGTGGCCGCAAAACTCGGGCGCGTCTCCAGGCGGGCAAGCCAAGCCGGGAGGTTGGGGTGGCTTTCCGTCAACGCGGCCCATTCGGGCGTCTGCGCCATCATGGCGAGTTGCGGCCCGACATGAAGGTCGGCCAACGTCACGTCGGGTCCGGCCATGAAACGCCTCTCACCCAGCAGGCGCCCGAGTTCGTCGAACACGGTTTTAGCCTTGGGCATCGCGGCTTCGATCGCCGCCTCGTCCGGCGTACCGCCGAGCAGGCGCGGCGAGATTACCCGGTGGAACACGATGACATTGCAGACGCCGTGAAACAGGTACCAGTCGTTGACCGCCATCACGAGATCCATCTGGGCGGCTTGCCGCGGGTCCGCCGGGGTCAGGGCCGGTTCCGGCAGCACGCGATCGAGATAGCGCAGGATCGCCTGGGTCTCGTAGAGCCGGAACCCGTCGTGCTCCAGGACCGGCACCCGCCCAAAAGGATGCCTCTCGACGTGCGGCGACTGCCGAAGCGTGCCGGGCCGGACCGGCGACAGCGACCAGGGCGCGCCCTTTTCCTCCAGCGTGGCGAGGACGCTGCGCCCGTACGGGCTCCCTGGAATGCTGTGAACGATGAAGTTGGCCATGGTCGGTTCCTCGGTTCGATCTTGTCGGATCTTTGAAAGTACGGTGCCGGCGAGCGTTCAGGCCCTCGCCAGCCGCTCTGCCAGTTTGTCGAAGGAGCCGCCCCGTCCGGCCCAGCCCTCCTTGTAGCGATCGCGCATGTCGGCCCCGGGAATGCCATCTACCCGGAACGTCATCAGCGTGCCGCCGCGATCCTCGCGCAGCGACACGGTGACGATCATCTCCTGGTCGACCCCGTAGTTCGGCTTCCAGGTGAAAACGAGCCGGTGCGGAGGGCTGATCTCGATGTAGCGGCCCCGGACCTCGACGGCGCGTCCGTGCGCCATTGTCATGCGGACGTGATACGTCCCCCCCACCACGGGGTTGCACGACACCACGGCTCCCGAGGCTTGCGAGGGCGGCAGCCAGTCGCCGAACTCGGGACCAAGCCAGGCATCGAAGACGCGCTCGGGCGGTGCCGCGAAGTGTCGCTCGATGTCGAGCGACACGGCCGTCTGGTCGATCAAGGTCATTCGGGACTCCTTGGGGTCGGGGGCCGTTTCAGATGCGCATCGAGCCGGTCGAAGGCGTCGGTCCAGAACCGGCGGTAATGATCGAGCCAATCGTGCGCTTGCGCGAGCGCCCCGGGCTCGAGGCGGCAGCGCAACTGCTTGCCGTCCCGGCGTCGTGCGATCAGCGCGGCGTCCTCGAGCACCCGCAGGTGGCGCGAGATCGCTGGAAGGGTGATTGCGAACGGCTCCGCCAACTGGCCGACCGTGGCCTCGCCCAGCGCCAGGCGCGCCAGGATGGCGCGGCGAGTGGGGTCGGCCAGGGCCGAAAAGGTGCCGTCGAGTGAGTTCATTTAACGAGTATGTTAAATGAACGGCGCAGTGTCAAGACGGCGCGGCATCGAGCGCCGCGACGGCTTGCGCCGGCACTCGGTTTATTTCACCGGCAACATCAGGTGCTCATAGGGGGTGCCGGGCCACATCACGTAGGGTTTGGACGGGTCGGGTTTGGCGTCCCTCGGATAGCCTTGCATCATGCTTTTCGCCTCGGCGCCCACGATCATCACGTGCGACCCGGTCTTGATCCAGTTGTTGTCCGGCGTTTCCTGCTTGGCGTAAGGGTCGGTATTGCTCGTGCCGTTGTCGCCGCTCAGCATGTAGATGAAGCCGAGTTTCTGCGGCGCGGCGGCCTTGGTCTGCCAGGCGTGGGCCCATTCCATGGCGGCCTTGTCGGCGCACATCGGTGCTTCGCCGGGGTCCATACAGGTCCAGCCGTTGTTGCCGTCCTGGATCACCTTCATGGTGCCGTCGGCGCCCATGTTCATGACGGTCGCGTGTTCAAGGACATGCGCCGGCGCGGCGTCCTTCAGTTTGCGCAAGAGTTCCTGGTCGCTGACCATCGCATGCTGCGCATGCGCGACCGAGACCGAGCCCAGGAGAGAACCGACGAACAGACAGGTAAGCGCTGCTTTCATTGGACCGTCTCCTCTGCGTAGTCTCAGGGAGGCGGGCTAATCCATAGCCCATGGTCACATCGCGATCAGTCCCCCTGAGGGGTCAGGCCTTCCGATCAGGCCGATACTTTACTTTATTCTCTTGCGGGGAATTGTCACCCGAAACCGCTCCGCTTCAGCCGGACGATGGTCCGGTCGAGCGTGCCCAGGAAGGCCGAGCGGTCGCGCGGCGAAAAGGGTTTTGGGCCCCCCGTGATCTCGCCGGCAGACCGCAGCTGGTCCATCAGGTTGCGAGTGGCCAACGCCATGCCGATCGAGGATTCGGTGAAGGCGCGGCCGCCCGGCGCGATCACCTCGGCGCCGGCCTTGATGCAGCGGCTGGCCAGCGGAATGTCCGCCGTGACCACGATCGATCCGCGCCGGGCGCGCTCGGCGATCCAGTTGTCGGCCTCGTCTAACCCGCTGGCCACGACCACGCGCTCGATCGAGGGCTCGCGCGGCACTGCCATGTAGCTGTTCGCCACGACGAAGACCTTGAGGGCGTGGCGCTCAGCCACCCGATATATCTCCGCCTTCACCGGGCAAGCATCGGCATCGACGAAGATCTCGATCGGGCCCGCCGCCTCGCTCACGTGGGCTCCGGCTTTGGTCCCGGCCCATAGGAGCGGGACAGCGCGTGGTAAACGCCATCCGGACAGACCAGCTTGGACGTCGTGCTGGCCACGAAGGCGCAGATCATGATGGGGATCACCAGGGCGTGGTTCTCGGTCATCTCGGACACGATCACGAAGGACGTCATTGGGGCCTGGACGACGCCGCTGAGATAGGCGGCCATGCACAGTATTGCGAGCACGCCGGTGGGCAGTTGCGGCAGCATCCCGGCGAGGTCCTGGGCGATGCCGGCCCCCACCGCCAGCGAGGGCGAGAAAATGCCGCCCGGGATGCCGCTGATGGAGGAAAGGGCGGTGGCCACCAGCTTGAGCGGGCCGAAGCTCGCGGGCAGGGGCGTTCCGCCGTTGAGGATCGCCTTGGCCTGGGCGTAGCCGGTGCCGAAGATGGTCCCATCGGCAGCCGCGCCGCAGAGCGCGACGCCAAGACCGCAGAGCGCCGCGAACAGCACGGGGTTGCGCTTGATCGCGCGGCCGGTCGCGCCCGGCACCCCGCGCGCCATGACGATCAGGCTGCGGCTGAAGAGGCCGCCGGCGAGGCCGCACAGGATGCCGGCCACCGGCACGGCAATCCATTGGGGCCCGAACGGCAGGGTCGCGGGAGTGGTGCCGAAATAGGCGTAGTCGCCGAGGATCGCCAGGGAGGTCAGGCCAGCCGCGATGACGGTGCCGAGGATCAGGCCGCTGGTACGCTGCTCGAATGAGCGGCTCATTTCCTCGATGCCGAAGATGATTCCTGCGAGCGGCGCGTTGAAGGCGGCCGCCACCCCGGCGGCCGATCCCGCGATGAGCAGGCCGGGCTGGCGGTTCGGCGAGAGTCGCCCGAGTGCGAACATGACCGAGGCGCCGACCTGCACGGTCGGCCCTTCCCGGCCCGAGGAGGCCCCGCAGGCGAGCCCGAGCAGCAGGAGCAGGACCTTGCCGGCGGCCACGCGCAGCGCGACGAGCCGGGCGCGGGCATCGGGATCGGTCAACCCATGGGCTGCGATCACCTGGGGGATGCCGCTGCCGCTCGCATTGGGAAAGAACTGGCGGGTGATGAACGCCGCCAGTGCGAAGCCAAGCGGCGTGAGCAGGAAGGGCGACAGTGGCCAGCGCCCGTGCATCACCTGGAACAGGTCCTGGGCCCGGTCGGCCAGCAAGGCCATGCCTACCGCCATGCCTCCGACCACGAGGCCGCCGACCAGGAAGAAGGCGCGTCGTCGCCAGCGCGGCCACCAGATGCGCGCCGTCTGCAGATGCAGGCGCCGCGCGAGGCTGCGGCTTCGCCTTTGCAGCGGTTCCGGCAAGCTAGGCCGCCAGATCCGCCACCACGGCGTCGAGTACCGGAAAGCCGCCGGGGGTGACGCGGAGGCGGCCGTCCGAGCTGCGCTCGACGAGGCCGTCCTCGATCAGGCTGTCGATGCGACTTCGGTCGAGCGTTCGCCCGGCCAGGGCCTCGAACCGCGCCGGCGCGATGCCCTCGGCGAGGCGCAACCCCATCAGCAGGAATTCGTCGCCCTGTTCCTCGGCCGAAAGCTTCTCGTCGGCCACGAGGCCATGGCCTTCGCCCTCGACGACGGTCAGCCACATCTCAGGGTGCCGTTCGGTCGAATGAGCACGGCGCGATCCGTCGACCACGAGGCGCCCGTGCGCTCCGGGACCCACCCCGGCATATTCGCCGTAGCGCCAATAGATCAGGTTGTGGCGCGACTCGGCGCCCGGCCGGGCGTGGTTCGAGACCTCGTAGGCCGGCAAGCCGCGCGCGGCCGTCACGTCCTGCGTCACGTCCCACAGCGCGCGGGCCTGTTCGGAATCGGGCACGATCAGCTTGCCGGCCCGGTGCAACCTCTCGAAGATGGTGTCGGCCTCGATGGTCAATTGGTAGAGCGACAGGTGCTCGGCGGCGCGGTCGATGGCGGCCGAGAGCTCGGCCCGCCATTCGGCGGGCGTCTGGCCCGGGCGGGCATAGATCAGGTCGAAGGAATAGCGCTCGAAGGCACCGGCCGCGATCTCCACCGCGGCCATGGCCTCGGCGGCACTATGCAGGCGGCCGAGCGCCTTGAGGTCGCGGTCGTTCATGGCTTGCACGCCAAGCGAGACGCGGTTGATGCCGGCGGCCCGGTAGCCGCGAAACCGCGTCGCCTCGACGCTCGTCGGATTGGCCTCGAGCGTCACCTCGGCGCCAGGATCGACGCTCCAATGTTCGGCGATCGCCTCCAGGATGCTGCCGACGGTGGCGGGTGCCATCAGCGAGGGCGTGCCGCCGCCGAAGAACACGGAGGAGACGACACGCCCCGGCGCGAGGCGCGCCCGATGCGCAAGCTCGGCCCGGAAGGCTGACAGGAAGCGCGTTTCGTCCACCGGCGCCTGGCGCACATGGCTGTTGAAATCGCAATAGGGGCATTTCGACAAGCAGAACGGCCAATGGACGTAGATGCCGAAACCCGGATCGGTGCTGGAAATCATGGGGGTCTTATGGCACGCTGGCGGGGCCGCGGTCACGCACGTTCGAGGCGGGTGGATGCCGGGCCGAAACAGCGCCGCGCAAGCTGCTGGAAGGCACGCGCCCGGTGCGAGAGCGCCTCCGACCCGTCGGCCGGGATGCCGTGCTTTTCGTCGCGGCTCATTTCGCCGAAGGTCCGCGTGTGCCCGTCCGGCAGAAAGATCGGATCGTAACCGAAACCCTCGGTGCCACGCGGGGTCTCGACCAGGGTTCCGGAGACGCGCGCCTCCACGGTTTCACGCTGCCCATCCGGCCAGACCAGGGCCAGCGCGGCCACGAAATGGGCCCGTCGTTCAGCCGGCGTGCCGGCGTCGCGTTCGGCCAGCAGCGCGCCGATACGCGCCATGGCGCCGGCGAAATCCTTGTCGGGGCCCGCCCACCGGGCCGAATAGATGCCCGGTGCCCCATCGAGCGCATCGACGCAGAGCCCGGAATCGTCGGCCAGGGCCGGCAGACCGGCGCCCCGCGACGCCGCCTCGGCCTTCAGCACGGCATTGGCGACAAAGCTCGTGCCTGTCTCCTCCGGCTCGGGCAGCCCGAGATCCCCGGCCGAGGCGGCCTCGATGCCATAGGGGCGCAAGAGGTCGCGCAATTCATGCAGCTTGCCGGCATTGTGGGTGGCAATGACGAGACGCTCGATGCGGTGCTGTGGAGCCATGGACCTGATCATTCTTGGAGCGCCGCACCATGCCGGCTGCGCGGCACCGACGCAACTGGAGCGCCTTGTCGGTGGGCGCGGTTGATCCGAAATGCCGCCGGCCCTAAGCCGGACTGCGCAAGGGAGCCATGATGATGAGCGAAGGACACGGGCGGACCGGAGGGCAGATCCTCGTCGACCAGCTCGGGATACAGGGTGTCGAGCATGTGTTCTGCGTGCCGGGCGAATCCTATCTCGCGGTGCTCGACGCGCTGCATGGCTCGCCGATCGCGCTGACGGTGTGCCGGCACGAGGGCGCCGCCGCCATGATGGCCGATGCATCGGCCCGCCTCACCAATCGTCCGGGCATCTGCATGGTGACGCGCGGTCCCGGGGCCACCAATGCGGCGCATGGCATCCATATCGCCGAGCACGATTCGGTGCCCCTCATCCTGTTCATCGGACAGATCGAGCGCGGCATGCGGGGGCGCGGCGCCTTCCAGGAAATGGATTATGCGGCGGTCTTCGGCTCCACGGCCAAGTGGGTGGTGGAGATAGACGATCCGGCCCGCATTCCGGAGATTGTGTCGCGGGCCTTCCACGTCGCCATGCAGGGGCGGCCCGGCCCGGTGGTCATCGCGCTGCCCGAAGACATGCTGACCGCGCGCGCCGTCGTGGCCGATGCCGTGCGGGTCGAGCCGGTGCTGCCCTGGCCCGGCCAGAGCCAGATGGCCGAACTGCAGAAGCTTCTGTGGAGCGCGGCCCGGCCGTTCCTGATCCTCGGCGGCAGCCAATGGACCGACAAGGCCCGGTCCGCCGCCATGCGGTTCGCGGAGCGGTTCGACCTGCCGGTCGCGACATCGTTCCGGCGGGCCGCCCTGTTCGATGCCGACCATGCCAATTATGCGGGCGAGATCGGCATCGGACCCAACCCGAAACTCAAGGCCCGCATCGCGGACGCCGACCTCGTGATCCTGGCGGGCGGCCGCATGGCCGAAATGCCGTCGCAGTCCTACACCCTGCTCGACATCCCGCTGCCGCGGCAAAAGCTCGTCCACATCCATGCCGGGGCCGAGGAGATCGGGCGCGTATACCATCCGGCGCTCGGCATCCATGCGGCGCCGACGACCTTCGCGGCCGCACTCGAAGGCCTGCAGCCGCCAACCAAAATCCCTTGGGGCGCCGAGACCCGACAGGCCCGCGCCGATTATCTCGCCTGGACCGACACCCCGCCAGCCGGGCCAGGGTCCGTCAACATGGCCGAGATCGTGATCTGGCTGCGCGAGCGTCTGCCGCCCGACGCGGTGGTGACCAATGGCGCAGGCAATTACGCCATCTGGCCGGGGCGCTTCCATCGCTTCCGCCAATGGGGCACGCAACTGGCCCCGACCTCGGGCTCGATGGGCTACGGTGTGCCGGCCGCGATCGGGGCCAAGCGGCTGCAGCCCGAGCGGACCGTGGTGGCCTTTGCGGGCGACGGGTGTTTTCTGATGACCGGGCAGGAGTTCGCGACAGCGGTGCAATACGGGCTCGCGGTCGTGGTCATCGTGGTCGACAACGGCATGTACGGCACGATTCGGATGCATCAAGAGCGCGAATACCCAGGCCGGGTCACCGGAACCGATCTCGCCAATCCGGATTTCGCCGCCTATGCGCGCGCGTTCGGCGGCCACGGCGAGACGATCGAGACCACGGCCGAGTTCGCGCCGGCGTTCGAGCGCGCGCTCGCGTCGCAGCGGCCTGCAATCCTGCACGTCAAGATCGACCCCGAGGCCATCACGCCCACGGCCACACTGGCCACTCTGCGGGCCAACGCGCTACGCTCCCAAGGATGAACAAAGTCAGCCGCGCACATTAGTGTTAATGCCCGGTAAATGTGCCGTGGCTTTCTTTATCCTGTAGCTTCGAGCTGAGGAGATGACCTTTGGGCCATCTTGCATGAACTTGGGTTAGGGGAGTTTACTCATGGCGGCAGGTGTCGGCCAGCAACTGCGCCATCCCGTCGTGCTCGTCCTTGGCGCAGTGGCGATCGTCGGATGGCTGCTCTTCCTTTTGAACCGTCACGGGTCGGTTCCGGAACTTGCGTCGCGGCAGTCCGGTGTCATGGGCGAAAGCCAAACCAGCCCGACTGCGAAAAGTGGCCCGAGCACCGGCAATGCAACAAACCAGCAGACTTCGGCCCTAGCGCCCGTCCAGCCCCCTCCGTCGAAAGACGGCCGCGAAGCCGAGGTTGCGCAGCTGACGACGCAGATCGCCGATCGCAAGACCGCCTTGGCGCAACTTCAGGAGCAGGTCGACAAGGCGCGGGCTGCTGTTCGGGAAGGGCACGACGACCTCGCCCGTATCGCGTCCGAACGCGAAAAGGCGGCGAACGACGCCAAGCAGGAGGTCGCCGCCGCCGAGCAGTCCAAGCAGGCGGTCGGCGCCACGGTGGCGCAACTGACCGCGCAGGCGCAGCAACGCAAGGCCGACCTCGCGGGTCTCCAGGACCAGATCGACAAAGCGCAGGCGGCGGCCCAGGCCGGACGTGACGAACTCGCCCAACTCGCGGCCGCCCGGGACAAGGCCGAGAGCGAGGCGCGATCGAACGCCAGCACCATGCAACAGTCCAAGGCGGCGCTGGATGCATCCGTGGCCCAATTGAGCGCACAGGCTCAGCAGCGGAAGGCCGATCTTGCCGGCCTCCAGGAGCAGATCGACAAGGCCCAAGCAGCAGCCCAAGCCGGGCGTGACGATCTTGCCCGAATCGCAGCGGCCCGGGACAAGGCCGAGAGCGAGGCGAAGTCGCACGCCAGCGACGCGCAGCGCTCCACGCAGGCGCTGGATGGCTCCGTGGCGCAATTGACCGCGCAGGCCGAGCAGCGGAAGGCCGATCTTGCCGGCCTCCAGGAGCAGATCGACAAGGCCCAGGCCGCCGTCCAGGCCGGGCACGACGATCTTGCCCGAATTGCAGCCGCCCGCGACAAGGCCGAGAGCGAGGCGAAGTCCCACGCCAGCGACACGCAGCGCTCCACGCAGACGCTGGATGTCTCCGTGGCCGAGCTGACCGCCCAGGCGGCCCAGCGCAAGGCCGAACTGGCGAGCTTGCAGGAGCAGGTCGACAAAGCCAAGGCAGCCGCGCAGGCCGGTCGCGAGGATCTCGCCCGGATCGCGGCCGCGCGGGACAAGGCCGAGAGCGAAGCGAAGTCGCACGCCAGCGATGCCCAGCAATCCAAGCAGGCGCTGGACGCCTCCGTGGCCCAGCTCACTGCACAAGCCGTCCAGCGCAAGACCGAACTCGCGAACGTGCAGGCGCAGATCGACAAGGCCCAGAGCGCGGCGCGGCAGGCACGCGATGATCTCGCCCGGATCGCGGCCGAGCGCGACAAGGCCTCGGCCGCCGCCAAGGCCGAAGAGGCCGCGGCCCGGCAGTCGAAGCTGGCCATGGACGCCTCCGCGGCTGAACTGGCCACACAAGTGGCGCGGCGGAAAACCGAACTCGCGGGCCTGGAGGGTCAGATCGAGAAGGTGCAGGCCGACGTTCAGCAACGGCGGGACGACCTCGCCAGGATCACGGCAGAGCGTGACGCGGCCGAGCGAGACAGGCTCTCGGGCGAGAACACTTCCCAGCAAGCCAAGCAGGCGCTGGAAAGCTCGCTCGCGCAACTCACGGCCGCCGTCGATGCGCAGAAGGCCGAACTCGCCGGCCTTGAGACCAGGATCGCGGCAGCCCGGGCCGTCGCGGGGCAAACGGGCGGGGCGGTGCGTCGCGGCTCGCGCGCCGGAGCTGGCTATTTTGCTGAACGCCAGGACGGTGCCCGGCGGCCGATCACGCGCTCGGCCGTGGCGGCGTGGCATGCGCGCCCGCATTCCGGCCCGGCCTGGCTGGGGCGCCGGCAAGCCTCCATGCGAGGCTACGGCTGGCGCGCGAACTCCGGGATTTCGCCTTACCTCTGCCCCTGCCTGCGCAAGGCCCATTTCAGGCCCGGAGTTTCAGGGAACTGCGTGCTGCAGGCTTGGCCGCTGGTCCGCAAGGGTTGAGCACGTCAGCGAGGCTCATTTGAGCAGTACCTTGCCTAATTCGATTTTCAGCACAACAATAAAGCGAATTATGGCGTAAAAGGCTTGCGAAGCGATCCTTTGCGTTGAAAAACATCGTCGGGCAGCGATTGACGCCCCGGCCGGCCCACGTTGGCAGGCGAAAACGGGAGAAGCGTAAGTGACTTCGCCGCCCGATGACTGACCGGGGCACGACGGGCCCTCAAATTGGGCCTATTCTGGAGAGGCTACGATTCATCGCTGAGGCTCGGAAGTCATTCGAACTCTAAGCCGGACTGGACAACCGCGCCGAACCGCTCGTCGAGCAGGCTAACGCTTGTCGTGGCGCTCCGATTGAACAAGGTTCTGAAAGGGGGAGTATCGATCCGTATGGTCACCCCACGCGATGCATGGGAGGAGGACGTATATGGCCATCTCGAGGTCCGATTGCCGGGAATGTCCAGGGCTCTGAGGCTGAACCCCGCGGAATGGAAGCCACTGAGGTATCACGATAATCCTCCCAATGCTCCTCCCGCCCATCGAAGTGTTCGACTTTGGGATAGGTGGTTACCGTTCGAGATCAATGCCCCGTTCGGCCTAACCCCCTTCGACCAATCCGGATCCGGGATTGCCGTGCCCTTGCCACGTGCGCCGTCTACCTTTTCGGAGTACACTGACCTTTGCGCTGACCTGTGGGTTTGCCCTGACCTGATGGGTTTACAGCCTCCTCCGTGGACGAGGAAAATGCTATGACCGAAGCGCGATTGATGAGCGAGATCGCTTCCGATGTTGCCAAAGCCATGTGCTATGGACGCGTCCGGAATACAACTGCGTTTGTGTCCACCGGGGTGACTTACACGAACGGCGTGGCCACGATCGTGCGGATTGACCCCAGCCGCGACGGTTTTGTCGTATCCGATGACGGCTACGCTGCCGTAATTGCCGAATCCATGGGGGCGGCCTCTGCTCTAAATAGGGTGGCGCCCGGGGTTGCCGGCCGCGCGGGTGTAAACTTCGAGCATGGTGCTTTCGTGCTCTCGAAAGTCGCGCAATCCTCCCTCCATATAGCCGTCGGCTTGATTGCTAATACCTCGGCGAGGGCCATTGAACGAATGGCAGCGTCGCTGGAGCAACCAAGGATCAAACGTTCTCGCGACCTCTTCGATAAACGTCTGCGGGCGGCTTTCGGAGACAAGGTGGCCTTCGATCTTGAGTATCCAGGAGCGACGGGGAGGAAGTGGGAGTTCGATGCCGGGGTTGAGCGAAATGGCGCAATCATCCGCCTGTTCGAACTCGTTTCGCCGACCACTCAGGCTGTTGCCATGGCGAACATGAAGATCACGGACACGCAAGCTCTTTTGTCTCCGCCGATCATCACCGCGGCGCTGGCCGACTATGACGGTACCGATCCGGCACTTCGGTCTATTCTGTCAAACGCCGGCAGCGTCGTAATTGCAGCAAACGATGAAGTGTCCCGATATCGCTTGAGCGCAGCCTGAGCAGCCGTCAGCATGAAGAGCCCGTAACCCGAACGCGACGTCTAAGCCGCCCGCGAACTCAGGTAGGAGGACGATCCCGAGCGGCCGGTAGCGAGAGGGCTAGTCCGGATCCACTCGGATGATTTGCAAGGTACCTCTTGCTTCCATTATGCCAACGAGACTGTCGTAGCGGACCTCCTCGGAATGCGGATGGCCAGTCTCAGTAGTTACGGGGCTAGAAAGTGTCGTCGCCGCCGTCCAGCGACCAGCCGTCGGAGGCGGGCGCTGCCGGTGCCAAAACGTCCTGTCCGTCTGTAAGGCCCTCGTCGGGCGCCGTCCGGCCAAGGCGTCGGGCTCCATGCCGGCGGGTTTCCGCCGCGACGCCATAGGGGTTCGAGCCGGTTATGGTAATGCGGGCGCCCTCGGCCGCCACCATCTCGTAGAGCTCCGCCGCATGGCCGGGCGAGAGTCGGATGCAGCCATGCGAGGCCGCCCGGCCCAGCGAAGCGGTTTCATAGGAGCCGTGGATCGCGTAGCCGCCGTGAAAGAAGATCGAGTGCGGCATAGGCGAATTATAGTACTTCCGCGAATAGTGCATCGTCGCCATGCTTTGCACCCCATAGGTGCCGCGTGGGGTCCGAAACCCCCTGCGCGCCGTCGATACGGGCCAGGTGTAGTGTTCCCCGTTGCCGGACGAGACCTGCATGGTCTGGGACGAGAGGTCCACCCTGATGTCCACCGCGGCAAAGGCCGCACCGGGCAGCGACGCCATGCCGAGCGCCACCGCCAGCGAGAAGTTCCAAGTGCGCATTCCTGGTCCTTTGTGACCCGAGGATGGAAAAACCCGATGATCGATCCTTTGAGGATGTGCTGCAAGGGCCAGCTACAAACAGGCTTTACGCAGCGTTGGGCCGGGCCGGGAGTTCCGTGAGGCATCAGCGAGGACACGGCGCCAGCGGACTTGCCGGCCGGCATGGTTCCTGAGAAAAGCCTGGATGCCGATCGACGTCGTCGACCTCCGCACCTTCTATGCCGCGCCGCTCGGGCGCATCGCGCATCGCTGCATCGGCCGCGTCGTCCGGGCCTGGTGGCACAACACCAGCGGCATGGCGGTGGCGGGCCTGGGCTATGCGACGCCCTATCTCGAGCCGTTTCGCGATCAATCCGTGCGCGTGCTGGCCTTCATGCCGGCCGAACAGGGCATCGTGCACTGGCCGCTCGACGGAACTTCCTCGACCGCGCTGGTCGAGGCCACCGGCCTGCCGCTGCCGGACGGGTCGATCGACCGGCTGTTGCTCGTCCACATGCTGGAGCCGACCGAACACCCGCGCGACGTGCTGGCCGAAGTGTGGCGGGTGCTGACCCCGGGCGGCAGGATGATCGCGGTGGCGTGCAACCGGCGGGGCTGGTGGGCCCGCGTCGACACCACGCCCTTCGGGTTCGGGCAACCCTTTTCCCGGCGGCAACTGGGTGCCCTGCTGCGCGAAACGCTGTTCTCGCCGGAGCGGTTTGCCGAGGTGCTCTACGTGCCACCGTTTGAAAGGCGCATGCTGCTGCGCCTGGCGCCGGCCTTCGAACGCATCGGCGGACGGCTGGCGCTGCCAGGGGCCGGCATCCATCTGGTCGAGGCCACGAAGCAGCTGTACCGCCCGATCCCGCTGCGGCGGACGGTCGGCCGCCAATTGCCATACCGCAAGCCCGCGCTGGCCCCCTTGGTGGGCCGCAGCGTGGGTAACGCCCTCGTCGAATCCACACCGCCCATCGTTCCTCTCGCGTCCTGAATGAAGGCTGAAGATCCATGCACGATGCTCCGATACCGAGTCTCGCGGCCAAGCTGCGCGGCGGCCCCCTGTTCGCGGCCTGGGTGGTGGCCCCTGAGCCGGCAGTGATCGAGGCGCTGCTCAGGGAGGATTTCGGCGGGGCCGTACTCGACATGCAGCACGGCGGGTTCGACATCGCCAAGGCGGCTGCCGGGGTCGCGAGCTGCGCGTTGTTCGGCAAGCCGGCCCTGGTCCGGGTGCCGGTCGGGGACTTCGCCACGGCGTCGCGCATGCTCGACGCGGGCGCCGGCGCCATCATCGCCCCGATGATCAATTCAGCCGAGGAGGCGCGGCGGCTTGTCGGCTTCACCAAGTATCCGCCGACCGGGGAGCGGAGCTGGGGCCCGGGTCGCGTCACGACCCTGAGCGGCGGTCTCGACGGTCCGGACTATCTCGGCCGGGCCAATGCCATGCAGCTGACGATCGCGATGATCGAGACCCGGGCGGCCCTCGACAATGTCGATGCGATCCTGGCCGTCGAGGGCATCGACGGCGTCTTCGTCGGGCCGTCGGACCTGTCCATCGGGCTCAGCGGCGGCACCCTCGACCCGTCCTCCGCAAAGGTCGATGCCGCGCTCGACCGGATCGCGGCAAGCGCCGAACGGGCGGGCAAGCTTGCCGGCATCTTCTGTTTCACGGGCGTGCAGGCGAAGGCCATGGTGGGGCGGGGGTTCGGCCTGAACACGATCGCGACCGATCTCCTGCTGCTGCGCGCCGCCGCCCGGTCCGAACTCGCCGCGGCGCGGTAGAGTCCGGATTGGACGGAACCGGGTCGTGCTGCATGGCATTAGTACCGGACATAACGTGAACGGGACGATGTCATGGCCGATCAGAAGGCGCATAATCCAAAGCTCGACGAACACCCCGGGTCCAACACCGAAAAGAATCCCGACGATTGGACCACGGGCGACGAACCGATGACCGGAGCCCAGGCCTCGTACCTCAAGACGCTGTCCGAGGAAGCCAAGGACGACGCCGGCTACGAGGACGGGCTGACCAAGGCGGAAGCCTCCAAGCGCATCGACGCCCTGAAGTCCAAGCTCGGGCGATAGGGCGAGGCTCGACTCCCGGAACCAGGACCGCAGGGTTGCAAAGCTGGCGGTCGATCGCCGCGTCTCGCCGCGGGCGAGCACCGACCAGGCGACCGGAATCTGCCGGGCTCAGGCCCGAGGGCCAGAGCATTGCGAAGGCTATCCGCGTCGAGCAATATGCCTCGCGACGACGCTGGATCCCAACCCTTTCGTACCGCAGAGGCAGCGGAATTCCCGTATCAGGCGCATGTGCGCCGGAACCCGCGCGGTTGAGAAACGGCTTGGGGGCCAGGCTCCGGGGCCGCTAAACTCCCCCAAGGTGATTCGGGTCGGCTCCGTACACGGTTTTGGGCGCAGGCGCATCCCCGCCTTTGCTCCGCCCCAAAGCTGGGTCAGAGCGGATGCCACACCGAGGAGGCTTCATGGAAGCGTATTCGGAACTTTCGGCGCCGCGAAGGCTTGATGCGGCCGGCGGTGCCGCCGCCCTGGTGGGCGCACTCGTGGCCGTGGCGATTCCGGGGTTTTGGGGAACCCTCCTGCTTGCGGCGCTCGGGGCGGGCGGCCTGGCCCTTGCCCGCAAGGCCGCCGCGGTGCCCTACCGGGCCGCCGACGTGGCCCTGGATGCCCTGATCCTGGCGGTCTTTGCCGCGTCCCGGGACCCGAGCTTCGGGGTGTGGCAATTGCCGTGGCGTTGGAGCCACCTGCTGACCATGACGTCGGTCGGCGTTGTCACCATGGCGCTGATCTATTTCGCCGCGAGCCTGGCGCTGGCCCTGGGCGGCGGGCGCATGCTGGCCCTGCGCGAACGGCTGGCCATCTTCATCCTTCCGTGGCTGTTCAACCTCGCCCTCAGCCTCGGCAACGGCGGCATGATGCATGATCTCGGGGCGATGGCCACGGGCGGCATCGCGCTGCCGGAACCCGTCAACCTCGTGGTCGGGCGCAGCCTCATGCTGTTCGCCTTCTGCGAAGTGCTGACAGGGCTGCTGCGCATTCTGGTAGCCGGGAACCTGACACGCGACTGGCGCCTTCACGCGCTGCTGCTGGGGAGCGCCGTCCATGCGGCCATGACGCCGCACATCGCCGACCTGCCGCAGATCGTGGGGGCGCTTGGCCCGTTGCAGCCCCTGGTGGCAGTTGCGGCCGCGGCGCTGGCCCAGGCCGGCCTCTGGGCCATCGTCTTCATCGTGACCGGCCTGACCATCGATGCCCTGAACGGCACGCCGCCGACCTTTGCGGCCGCCTATGCGCAATGGCGCAGCGGCGCAATGAAGGGCGGTATCTACGGCGGCGTGTTCATGGCCATCGTGGTGGTTGGGGCAGCCGTGTTGCGGCTCCCGGGCGTCAACGAGGCGATCCGTGGAGGTCCGATCGTGCCGGCCGTGCTCGGCTGCGCGTTGCTGTTCCCGCTCGCCCAGACGGTGATCTCCAGCGCCGACGGGACGCCGCCGTTCTTTGCCCGGCTGACGAACAATTATCGCCGTCGCCGGTCCTACGCGCGCGGGGCGGTGCTGGGGCTGGGGGTGGCGCTCGCCTTCCTGGTCGATCTCAACAGCGAAAGCGGCATCGCCCGTTTTGCGGCCACCTTCGTGCTGGGCGCGGCGGCCTACGCGGGTGTCGACCTCATATTCGATGCTGTCGCGGTGATGCGGGGCCGGCGCAAGGTGATGGCGCGCGGCAGAGTGTACGGACTCGGGGCTTTGCTCGGCGGCGTCGTCGGGGGCGCGCTCGGCTGGTATTTCGACCCGAACCAGATCGTGGTGGTGGCCACCAAGTTCTGGAGCTATGCCGACCTCGCCTACGCGGCCTCGGGCCGACAGGTCGCGTCCTTCTCGATCTATCCCCTGTTCAATAAGTACGGCGCGGTCGACCTCGGCCAGGTGGGCGGGGGAACGCGATTGTTCTTCAACGAATCCCTGTCCGGTGTGATCAACTGGGGCATCGCGGCGCCGCTGTTCAGCATCAACTTCTTCGTTCTGTCGGCGATCTTTCAGCGCAGCGTCGCACCCTTGAAGCAATTGGTCAGCCCCCAAGGGTTCCAGGGCCTGGTCGAACAGACCGTCAGGGTGCTCCGTTGGGGCCTCTGGATGGCTCCCGTCATCAATTCCTTCCTGCGACAGTCGCCGACGCCGTCCTGGTACAATCAGGATGGCGCGGTGCGAACCGGCGCCGCGACCATTGCGAACATGTTCATGCCGGTTGGCAGCTTCCGCGATTGGAGCTTGTCGGTGTTCACGGGCCTTTTGGCCTACGATTGGCTGCGGGTGCTGATCTGGTTCGACCACATGGGCCTGAGGGTCGCGACCTTGGTCAACCTCAGTTTCATCGGGGGCGACCGGCTCGACGAGGCCGCGGCCCGGTATGTCGGCTATGCCGGGCGCACCCGGGTAATCCCCGAGGGCATCCGGCGCTTCGCCACCTGGGCGCCGCTGCTGATCCCGTTCTATATTCCGCGCGGCGATGCGTGGGACCAGGCCTGGACCGGCGCCGAAAAGATTCGCGCCCAATCGCTCGGGCCGACCCACGCCGTGCTCAGCCTCATCCTTGTATATGCGCTTGCCTGCGCCTTGATGGCGGTCGTGTCCTGGGTGATCGCCCGCCATTGGAATGGCCGAAGCGCATCCGCGGCACCCGTTGCACCCGGCACGCCCCGTGCCCTGCTACAGGGCCCCAACGCCTTCGGCTTGTCGAATGGCTGCATGACGGTCGACCTGACGGCCGACGGGCGCGGCTTCACGGCCGTCGCCGGCGTCGTGCGGGGCAGCTTCCCCATCGACATCACGCGCCGTCCCAGCGATCCACTGCAGCTGCGCGGGCCGTTCGTGTTCCTGCGCGACACAGGCAATGACGCGGTATGGAGCCTCGGCTTCGAGCCCACCAAGGTGGTCGGGAACGATTATTCGGTCAAGCAATCCGACCCGAACCGGATCAAGATCCGCAACACGGTGGCAGGCATCAGGTCCGAGGCCTGGATAACGCTCTCCGACCACGAGCCCACGGAATTCTTCCGCCTGCGGCTGCAAAACCTCGGCGACGTACCGCGGCGCATCGAGGTGACAAGCTTCCGCGAACTCGCGGTGCACGAGCTCGGGGCCTATTTCCGCGATCCCGATTTCAACAGCATGCATGTCGAGACCTGGTTCGTGCGCTCGCTCAATGCGGTGCTGGCCCGCAACCGGCTGCTCCGTGATCCTGCCACGCACCGCATGTCGCACGAAACCTGCTTTCATGCCGCCAAGCTCGGCACCGGCATGCGGCTCGTCGGCTATGAGGATTCGCGCACCCGGTTCATCGGCCCTGGCGGGCTGCGCCGTCCGCGCGGGCTCGATGCGGAACACCGCCGCGGCCCGGACGACGAAGGGTCGCTCTATACGTTCGACCCGGCCGCGAGCCTGGCAATATCCGTCGACCTGCCTCCCAAGGGCGAGGCCGAGATTCTCTATGTCACCGGGCGGGCCAGCAACGAGATAGCGGCTGCCAAGCAGGTAGCGCGCCATTGCGGCATGCCGCTGCAAGAGGGGCTTCTGCGCAGCGTTCTCGAGGTCAAGCGGCTGATCGATCCCGGCCCCCTGCCGCCCGCGTCCACTTGGCCGTTCAGGTTCACCGAGGAAACGAAGCTCGATCTGACCCCGTTTACGCCGCGGCCCTGGGCCCATGTGATGGCGAACCCGATCGGCTATGGCACGGTGGTTTCGAACGAGGGCGAGATCCATTCCTTCAACGGCAACGAGCGCCAGAATGCGCTCACCCCCTACCGTTTCGATTCCGGTGCCACCCTGCAACCCGGGCAGGTCATCTATGTGGTCGATCTTGCGAACGGCGAGGCCGATACCGCCGGTTTCGTGCCGTTCCGGCGCACGGACGCGCGCTACGACGTCGAGTATCGGCTCGGCGCAGTGACGTTCCGCAACACGCGGCGGGACGTCGAGATCGAGCTGACCGTGTTCGTGTTCAGCGACGCGCCCGCGGATGTCCGCATTCTCCGGATCAAGAACCGCAGCGGCATTGCCAAGAAATTCCGCGTCGTGCCCTACTTCGAGATGGCCCTGGCCGAGAGTCCGACCGATAGTCTCGGCAGCCTCGAAGTGATCCGGGACGAGGCTACCGAAGCGCTGCTCTTCAGCAATTCGATGAACGATTTCCAGCGCGGCTGGGTTTTCGCGGTCACCAGTCTGATGGCCGCCCGGACCGAAACCGTGCGGACGCGCTTTCTCGGCTCGCCGGGCCGCGATCTGACCAATCCGGTGATGGTCGACACCGGCCTGCCGGATGGCTCGCGCGAAGACGACGGGCGCCGCGTCGCCGCCTTCTCGGGCGAGATCGAGGTACCGGCCGGCGGCACCGGCGAGGTTGCCGTGGTGCTCGGCCAGACGGCCACCAACCGGGAAGCCCTGATGGCGGCCTCCCACCTGCGCGACCCGGCAGCGGCCCGCGCCGCCCTCAAAGCCACCGAAGCCTGGTGGGCGGAGCGCCTCGGCGCCGTGCGAATCGAGACCAACGATGCCGCCTTCGACCGGCTGGTCAATCATTGGCTGCCCTACCAGGTGCTGGCCTCGCGCCTGTGGGGGCGCACCGGCCCGAACCAGCGCGGCGGCGCCTTCGGGTTCCGCGACCAGCTGCAGGACGTGTTGCCGTTCCTGTTCTTCGACCCGAGCCTGACACGGCGGCAGATCGTGATCCATGCGGGCGTGCAGTTCCCGGAAGGCGACGTGTTCAAATGGTGGCATGTCGCGCCGGACGGGCGCACCGCCCTGGGCCAGCGTACCCGGGCCTCTGACCCTCACCTTTGGCTGCCCTACGTGGTGACCCGCTATGTCGAGGCGACGGGCGACTGGTCGGTGCTCTCCGAGCAGCAGCCCTATCTCGAGGGCGCGCCGGTGCCGGCCAACGCCGTCGATCTCTTGCTGCCGCCGCGGCTCTCGCGCGAGACCGGCGACGTCTACGACCATTGCCGACGCGCCATCGAATACACCATGGCGCGGATGGGCCAACACGGCTTGCCGCTGATCGGCACCGGGGACTGGAACGACGGCATCGATGCCGCGGGCCCGGCCGGACGCGGCGAGGGCACGTGGCTGGCCTGCTTCTTCTACGACATCCTGGTGCGGTTCGCGCCGCTCGCGGCCAGGCGCGAGGGCGACGCCGCGGCAGCCCGCTACCTGGCGGAGGCGACAAGGCTGTCGAAGGCCATCGAGGGCGTCTGGACCGGCGACCATTACATCTTCGATTTTGCCGACGACGGCCGGCCGCTCGACCCGCCGAGCATCATGACCGCGGCCTGGCCGGTGCTGTCCGGCGCAGTCGGCCTCGAGCGCGGCCGCCAGGCGCTGGAGCACGGGCTGGCGGCGCTCGAAAAGGACAATCGCATCCTCCTCGTTACGCCACCCTTCGACGAACATTCCGATCCTTACCCGGGGCGGATCGCCGATTATCCGCCGGGGGTGCGGGAAAACGGCGGTCAATATTCCCACGGCGCATCCTGGACCGTGGACGCCTATGTGCGGATCGCGGAACTCGCCAAGCAGGAGGGGAATGCGACACTTGCGGCGCACGCGATCGCGCGCGCCTTCGAATGCTGGACCAAGATCTCGCCGCTCGGAAAAACCGAGGGCGATGAACTCGCGATCTATGGTCTCGCACCCCACCAGCAGCCTGCAGACATCTATGACGGGGAAAGCTATGGCGGTCGCGGTGGCTGGAGTTGGTACACGGGCTCGGCGGCCCGCATGCTTTCAGCCGCTTACGCGATCCTCGGCCTGAAGCTCGAAAACGGGCAGGTGCAACTCCCCGACGATCTGCTGCGGCCCAAGGGGCGGCTGAAGGTGAGCAAGGTCTGGATCAAGGGACAGACCTGGGATTCGGCAGAGGTCACCGAGACCGCGGAAGTGGAGCCTGCCTAGGGAGTGGTTGCAGATTGGCCGCAAGCGCGAGCGCCCGGAACCTTGACAGGTGAGCGAGCGTCAATGCGCCGGGTGAGGCGGCTTGAACGGACGCCCCGGGGACCAGCAAGGACATTGTCATGAAAGCAGCTTCGTTAGGCCTGCTGTTGAGCCTTTTGGGCAGCGTCGCCTGGGCTCAGACCGCGACGACCGGCACGGGCCCGGTGTCACCCCCGCCAGCATCGGCGACCACGTCCACGCCGCAGACGGGCAATGGCGGGAACGCGCAAGCTCCAAATCCCGGAAACCAGGGGCCTGACAACGGCCAGGCCGCCAATCCTGGTAGTCCGGACGAACAATATCAGGGCGAAATCGTCCAGACGCCGAACGGATCCTATTTCGTCCCTCAGTCGCAGGCGAACGACGGCGCCATGCAGGGGCAGGGCGACAACGAGGACGCGCAAGGACAATCCGACGATCAGGGCCGGCGCGGCATGGGCCAGCACCGGGCTCCGTCGAAGGCGGCGCATTTCCGGATCAAGGGTCCGGACCTCGCCCTCGACATCAAGTGCCCTGACGATGAACCCGTAAAGACCTGCGTCGAAGCGGCGTCGCAACTCATCGACAAGGCGAGTTCCGTTCATCACTGAGCGGGAAGACATCCTCGGCTTCGGCACTGCGGGGCAGGAAACTTCCATGGCGGCGGGTCGATGCTCGCCGCTTCAGGCATCGAGCTCCGCATAAAGATCATGTCTGGGCCGATAGCCGAGAAGGCGCGTTGCCTCGGCGATGTTCCAGTCCATGTCGCGATTGGCCGACATGCCGTTGACCACGATGCCGGGTGCTGGCCATCCGGCCGGATCGGCCGAGACCGCCGCCAGAAAGAGCGCCTCGAGGTCGGCATTGCTGAGCCACATGTTGCGGAACCACCGCAGGTCCCGCTTGGCGTCGCTTGTCTCGGCTTTCGGAAACCCGCCGATGGTCGAGCCGGCGTGGCTGATGGTGGCGGCCGCGTTGTCGCCCGGCTGGGTCCAGCCGATGCGGACGCTGACCGCCGTGAGGGCTCCGCCAGAATCGGCCGCGACACCGGACATCAGGCGCTCGCCCATCAGCTTGGCGGTGGCATAGGCGGTGGAATCCTGGAACGAGGTTCCGTCGTGCCAGCGTGTTCCCGGGGCGGCGGGCAGGTCCGTCCCGAGTGCGCCCGGGCCCATGGAGTCGGCCAGAGGGGCATCCTTGTAGCCCCCCATCACATGGTTCGATGAGGCGAACACGACACGTCTCACGCCGTGGCGCATTGCCGCCATGGCGACATTGACGGTCATGTCGAACGAGAGCGAGGCTTGCAGCCAGGTCGCATCCACGTTCGGGTTGAGGGCCGCGAGATGGATCACGGCCTCGACACCTGCGAAGGCATCGCGCCATGGCGCCTGGGCTTCGGCCAGATTGCCATGCCCCAGGGTAAGCTTCGCGGCGGCTGCGCTCGAAAACGGCCCAAGGTCGGCCGCCAGGTCGAGCCCGACGATCCGGCGGCACCATGGCGTGGCGGCAAGGGCCTCGACGAGCTTGCGGCCGAGATTGCCGCCGGCGCCGGTGACCAGGACGGAAGTCGGCATGGGGAAAGGCATCGAGGGATCGTCTCCAGGTGGGTGCTTGGCGATTTACGTCGGCACAATGCGGAAGTCATGGCTTTCGGGGAGGGTCTGGCCGCCGTCCACGACGATCGTCGTGCCGGTTATGTAGGCCGCCTCGTCGGTCGCCAGGAACAGGGCCGCGTGGGCGATGTCGCGCGGCGTGCCAAGCCTGCCGAGCGGGACGGAGCGTTCCATCGCGGTGATGAACTCCGCGCTGCGATGCGCCTTCATGCCTTCGGTCAGAATGTTGCCCGGTTCGACGCCGTTGACCGTAATTCCATAGCCCGCGAATTCGATGGCGGCCGACTTGATGAACCCGTTGATGCCCGCCTTGGTGGCCGCGTAATGGCCGTGGCCCGGGCTCGATACCCGCGGGCCGGTGATCGACGAGGTGAAGATCATCCGCCCGTAGCCCCTGGCCCGCATCGGCCCGAGCGCCGCCTGGGCGGCCAGGAAGGTCCCCTTGAGGTTGACGGACAGAACGCGGTCCCATTCCTCGGGGCTGATGTTCTCGATCAGGGTCCAGGGATAGATCCCCGCGTTCTGCACCAGGACATCGAGCCTGCCGAACTCGCTTTCGGCGGCGGCGACCACGGCCTTCGCATGATCGGGCCTTGAGATGTCGGTCTCGACGAACTTCGCCACGTGCTCGCCCAGGCGTGCCGCGGTGGCGGCCCCGGCTTCCGCTTCGGCGTCGCCGATGATGACCCGTGCACCCTCCTCGACAAAGCGCTCGGCCATGGCGGCACCGATGCCGCGCGCCGCACCAATCAGGACGGCGACCCGTCCTTCCAGTCTTCCGGACATGATAAAACCTCGGTGGATCAGGCGAGACGGCGACGCAGCGACGTCTTGACGGTGTCGAGCAGGATGGCGGCGAGTACGAGCCCGCCCCGGATCACCTGCGTGTAGTGGGGCGGCATGCCCATGACGTTGATGGCGGTCGAGATGGAACTCAGCAGCAGCACGCCGGCCACGACGCCCGAAAGGCCGCCCACCCCGCCCTTGAGGCTGACGCCACCAATCACCACGGCGGCGAAGACCTCGAACAGCATGCCGGTGCCGAGGTTGGCCGTGGCCCCTGCGGTACGCGACGCCAGCAGCCATCCGGCGAATCCGGCAAGCCCGCCGGACAGCAGGAACGTGATGGCGATCAGCCGGTCGACCCGGATACCGGCCCGGAAGGCCGCGATCGGATTGCCTCCCAGCATCACGAGGTGCCGGCCGAAGGGGGTCTTAGCCAGAATGAAGGCGAACACGATGAAGGCGAGCAGCGTCGTCCAGACCAGCATCGGCACGCCGAGCACGGAGGTGATCGAGACCCAGCGGATCTCGTCAGGCAGGCCGTAGACCGAGCGTCCGCCCGAGAGCACCACCACGAGCCCGCGTACCCAGATGAACGAGGCGAGCGTGACGATGAACGCATTGATCTTCAGCCGGACGATCAGATAGGCGTTCGAGGCGCCGATCAGCACGCCGATCAGGATGCTGAGGGCCACCGACGCGGGCAGGTTGAGCCATACGGGATGCAAGGAGAGCTTCAGTCCGGCGCCGTTCGATCCGAACAGCACCGATGTCACCATGGCCGTGAAGGCCATCGTGGACTCGATCGACAGATCCATGTGTCCGGCGATGATCACCAGCGACAGGCCGATCGCCAGGATGCCCACGAAGGTCGATTGTTCGAAGATGTTGAGCAGGATTCCGATCTGGAAGAAGTTCGGAATGGCCAGCGAAAACACCAGCAGCACGACGACCAGCACGAGCCAGACGAGATTGTCGAGCAGAAATTCGGCCATGGCGCGATGAAACAGGCGCGGATTGACGCTCGAGGTGGGTTCGGTACGTGCGAGGTCCATGGCGATCGTCCCCTGGCCGGTATGGGCGTAAGTCAGGCGGACCGGATTCCGGTCCGCCTCGCGTAAAGGCCGCTTATTCGACCGGCTTGACCGGATCGGCCGGCGGCTTCAGGTTGCCCCAGAAGCGAGGCTCGTCGACGTTGGCCT
The DNA here is from genome assembly GCA_963851175.1 of uncultured Alphaproteobacteria bacterium. Classification (GTDB taxonomy): domain Bacteria; phylum Pseudomonadota; class Alphaproteobacteria; order Rhizobiales; family Beijerinckiaceae; genus Lichenihabitans. The sequence continues at coordinate 261,134 of CAWKNU010000009.1, forward strand.
TGGTGATCGCTGCACCGGGGATCTTGAGGTTCGGCCCCCAGCTTTCTTCGGTCATGGTCGAATCGAGGCCCAGGACCTTGTAGGTGCCGGGCTTGATCGGCTCCTTCTTGGCCACCTTGTCGGCGAACATCGCCAAACCTGCGGCCTGTGCATAGAGCGGCTGCTCGACTTCGACCTGCTCCCAGCCCTTGCGGATCAGGTCGAGGCCGACCGGCGCCCCGTTGGAGCTGACCAGCATCACGTCGCCGGGCTTCTTGCCCTTGGCTTCCAGGATGGCCACTACGGGCACCGCCAGATGGGCCGCGTGCACGAAAATCAGGTCGATGTCCGGGTTGGTGAGAAGCTGGTCGGAAGCGATGTCGCCGGCCTTCGAGGCTTCCCATTGCAGCGCCGGCGCCGAGATGATCTTGACGTCCGGGAAGGCCTTCATCTTGGTCTCGAAGCCCTTCTGGATGTCGAGCGTGTAGCTGTCGCCCGGATCGCCGAGAATCTGCAGCACCTTGCCCTTGACGCTGCCCTTCTTGTCCTTGAGCAGCTTCTGGATCTGATCGGCCGCGATCTCGCCGATTTCCACGGTGCCGGCCACGGAGGTCAGGTCGGTCTTGGTCGAGGTGATCTGGCGGTCGAAGATCATCACCGGGATGCCGGCGGCGCGCGCCTTCTCGATGCCGGGCTTCATGGCCTCGAAATCGACCGCGGCCAGCACCACCATGGTGGGCTTGAGGTTGATGAGGTCGTTCATCTGGTTCTGCTGCAGATCGGTGCGGTTCTGCGCATCGAGCGACACGGTCTCGTAGCCGACGTCACCCATGAACTTGGCCATCGCTTTTACGGATTCGCTCTGAAACTCGTCGAGCAGCGTCGGCACGAGATAATACACCTTGCCCTTGGTGGCGGCCGAACTCGCCGACATGGACAAGGCCGTCGCTACAGCGACGGCGGCGGTGGCGGCCAGGAATCGAGACCATGACTTCATTGTTGTTCTCCTTTGGGACGTAGCGAGGACAGTGGGACCGGGTGTTTTCTTCTTCTATGCTGAGACACCCATGCGGATGTCGCCCGTGATCATGGTGATGACGGCTTCGGGACTGGTGTCCTGGGTTCGGACATCGCCCGCGACCGCGCCCTGGCGCACCACCACGATGCGGTCCGCCACCTGGAAGGCTTGCGCCATGATGTGCGTGATGACCACGACGCCGATGCCGCGCGCCGCCACGCGCTTGATCATGTCGAGGCCGCGCCGCGTCTGCTCGACCCCGAGCGCCGCGAAAGGCTCGTCGAGGAGCACGAGCTTGCCGCCCCAGTGGACGAAGCGGTTGAGCTCGATGGCCTGGCGCTGACCGCCGGACAGATGCTCGACGTTGGTGCGCAGCGAGGGAATGCGCGTGCCCGCATCCGCGATGGCCTTTGCGGTCTGCTTGAGCATTTCGGCTTCGCGCAGGATCGGGATGCCCAGGACCTTGCGTGTCAGCTCGCGGCCCATGAAGAAATTGGCCACGACGTCGACGTTGGTGCAGAGCGACAGGTCCTGGTAGACCGTCTCGATGCCGGCCGCCTTGGCTTCCGCCGGCGATGTGAAGTGGCGCTCGGCCCCGTCGAAGACGATCCGGCCCGACGTGGCCTTCTCGCCCCCCGAGATGATCTTCACCAGCGTCGACTTGCCGGCGCCGTTGTCGCCCAGCAAGGCGATGACCTCGCCTCGCCGAACCTCCATGCTGATGCCGCGCAAGGCCTCGATGGCGCCATAGCGCTTCTGGATATCGTCGAGCCGCAACAGAACGTCGTCGTCGCTCATCGCACTCTCCTCGTCCTCTACACGGCCTTCTGACGAAAGCCGCTCGTGCCGCCGCCGCCCGCGTCCAGGTTGGAATGGCCCACAAGCGCAGGCCTCCGAATGGGCTGTTCGAGTCCCGGCGCATCCGCGAACAGGTGGAAGCTCGCCTCCTCGACGGCATGCAGCGCATGTTCGACCGCGCCCAGGACCACGGCACGGGGCCCGAGGCCGGACACGATGAAGTCCTTGGGCGGCATGGGTATCAAGGCTGCGACGCGCGCCTTTAGGGGTTCCAGGAGGTCGGCGCCGGCCTGCGCCAGCCCCGCCCCCAAAATCACGACCGCCGGATTGAGCACGCAGCAGACATTGGCAACCCCCATGGCGAGCCGCTCGACGATGGTCGCAACGATGGTCCGAGCCGCGGCGTCGCCCTCGCGGGCGGCATCGAACACCAGCTTGGCGTCGATCCGCCCGAGCTTGCCGCCGGCCCGCTCGCGCAGGCTTTCGCCCGTACCGGCTTCGATGGCTTGGCGCGCGAGCCGGGCGAAGGCGAGGCCGCCAGCTGCCCATTCGAACGGCCCGAAGCTCGACGCCGCCGCCTCGGGGTCATCGTTCGGCCCCACCATGTAGCCGATCTCGCCCGCGATGCCCTCGAAGCCGCGATAGATCTCCCCGCCGATCAGCAATCCCAGGGCAAGGCCGATGCCGGCATGGAAATACACGGCGTCACGCACGTCGACGGCACCGCCCCACCGCCGCTCGGCCAGGACGGAAAGGTGAACCTCATTCTCGATCAGTACGGGGCACTCGAACAGATCGTGCAGCATGGTGCCGAGCGGCAGATGGCTCCAGCGGGCGAGAGTTGGGGCCAGCTTGATCGTACCGGTCAAGGGGTCGAAGGCACCCGGCACACCGATCGCCACGACCCAAAGCTTCGACCGGTCGATCCCGGCGGCTGTCAGGGCCTTGTCGGCCACACGAGAGAGCGTCGTGACGAAGGCAGCCGCATCGGCTTGGTGGGCAGGCTTCAGCACAAGCGTTTCGGTGGCCCGGATCTCGCCCTTCAGATCCGCCACCGAGACCGCGACCTTGTAGAAGCTGAGGTCGATGCCAAGCACGAAACCGAGGTCGGCCGCGAAACTCAGCTGGCTGGCCCGCGGACCGGGGCGCTCCTGCCGGGCCGGGGCTCCATCGGTTTCGCGCAGGTAGCTCTGCGCCACAAGCGCGGTCACGATCTCGTTGACGGTGGGCTTGGACAGGCCGGTCCGCTTGGCGATATCGCTGCGCGACAGCGGGCCTTGCCGCCGGACCGCCTTGAGGACCGACGTTGTGTTCTGCCGCCGCATATAGGCGGGAGTGGTCAGCACCTGCTCGCTCACCTTGACCCTCCAATAGGAAGGAAGGCTAACGGTTAAATCGGCTAGGGGTCAACAGGTCCGAGCCGCCTCGGAGGCCCAAAATGCGTGCCGGGCCGCTGAAACAAGCGCCAGGATGCCTATTATAAGTGGACAGGGCTATACCGGGGTCCTCAGCCCAAAGCTTTGGGCCAGAAATTGCCCGCCATGCTTGAGGCCGCCCCCGTCTATGCCGTGTGCGACCCCGAAGGACAGGTGCCATTGCACCGGAAGCTGGGCCTTGCCGAGCGCATCCGATGCCGCGAACAGGGCCTCTACCGGGATGACGTTATCGGCGTCGCCATGCACCAGCAGGATCGGGGGCGGAACGCCGCGTCCGTCGCGCGCGGTGGCTTCGCCGAGGTGTTCGGGCCCGACCAGGAGCCCCGAATAGCCCAGGATCGCGGCCGGCGCACGCCGTCGCCGCAGGCCGACGTGCAGGGCCATCATGGTGCCCTGGCTGAAGCCGACGAGCGCCAGGCGGCGATCGTCGATACCATGGGTCTCGAGCTCCCGATCGAGAAAATCGTCGAGCCCCGGCTGGGCCGCGACGGCGCCGGCCCAGCGCTCGTCCTCGCCACGGGTCGTCAGGGGAAACCACTGCCGTCCGGAGGGCGACTGGGTGCAGCGGTCCGGCGCGTGGGGCGCCACGAAGGCGGCATCGGGGAGCCACGCCTGCCATTGGCGGCCGAGTTCGATCAGATCGTTGCCGTCCGCCCCGTAGCCATGAAGAAAGACCACGAGCTGCTTGGCTTGGCCGGAACGTGCCGGAAGCCGTGGACCGTTGATCGCTGCCGCCATGTATCTGTTCCGGGTTTCTGATCGGTGCAGCGGGTCAGATCGCCGGTCCGCTGCCCCCGGTCAAGCTCCGTCCGGGGCCGGTGCGTTCAGGCTCATGCCTTCGCGGTTGCCTTTGGCAACCCGGTAGTAGCTCCACAGCAGCCGGGCCGCGATGCCGCGGTACGGACGCCAGCGCTCGCCGATGTCGTGCAGAGCCGTGGGATCGGGGCGGCGGTCGAGCTTCAACGCGATGCGGGCGGCCTCCTGGAGGGCGATGTCGCCCGCCGGCCAGGCATCCGCGTGCCCGAGGCAGAACAGCAAAAAGATGTCGGCGGTCCAGGGCCCGATTCCCTTGACGGCCACCAGCAGGCGCACGGCCTCCTCGGCCGACATGCCCGACAATTCTCCAAGCGGCAGCGCGCCGCCGAGCACGGCTTCTGCCACGGACCGCAGGGCGCGGATTTTCTGAATCGAAAGCCCGCAGCCACGGAGCCCATCCTCCGTCATGGCCAGCAGGGTGCCGGGTTCGAAGGGAATCAATGCGGCGCGAAGCCGGCCCAGGATGGCGGCCGCGCTTGCGGTCGAGACCTGCTGCGACACGATGATGGCGGCCAAGCCCTCGAAGCCTGCGGGACGCAAGCGCAGGGGCGGGGGGCCCGCAATTTCCACCAGGTGCGCCACGAGCTCGGGATCGCGCTCCCGCAGTTTCGCCAGAGCGGCCTCAAGGGCGGCCTCGCCGTCGATCGGGGGCCCGACCGCATAGCGCGGGCTCGCCAGCACCTTGCCCACGCCCGTCCGAATTGCCACCGGGACCACGGCTCGCGTCATGCGGACTCAACTCCGGCCTTCCGCCCATCTGCCGCCCTCTCCCGGGGAATTGTCGAGCGCGAGACAAGCTCTGCCCGCCATGGTTTAATCAACAATGCGCGGAAATGCGAACCAGCATGGTGGAATGGCCCCGCATGCAGCAGGTCAATCGGGTGTTTCGGTTCGCGCCTTCTCCCAACGGGTACCTGCACCTCGGCCATGGCTATTCGGCGCTGCTGAACCACATCATGGCGCACCGGACCGGGGGTAAGCTGCTGTTGCGCATGGAGGACATCGATCCGGCACGCTGCAGGCCCGAATATGCGGCGGCGATCGAGGAGGACCTCCGCTGGCTCGGGGTCGGATGGAAAGGGCCCGTGCGGCGACAATCGGATCACCTTGCTTTTTACGCCGCCAATCTGGCCGATCTGGTTGGCAGGGACCTCGCCTTTCCATGCTTTTGCACGCGGGGCACCATCCAGACCGCACTGGCGGGCCGACCCGACTGGCCGGCCGATCCCGACGGCACCCCGCTCTATCCCGGCACCTGCCGGGGCCTGAGCCGGGCCGAGCGCGACAGGCGGATCGCGGCTGGCCGGCGCCCCGCCTACCGGCTCGACATGGCGGCGTGCCCTGGCCCTGTTCCACGATCCGCTCGACTGGCTCGAATTCGGCGAAACCGCTACCCGCCCTGCCTTGATCCCTGCCGAACCGGTCCTGTGGGGAGATGCGCTGATCGCCCGGCGCGATGTGGCGACCAGCTATCACCTGGCCGTGGTGGCCGACGATGCGGCGCAGGGCGTCACCGACGTGGTGCGCGGCCGCGACTTGTTCCTTGCCACCGGACTGCATCGCCTGTTGCAGGTGCTGCTCGGCCTGCCGGCGCCGCGCTACCATCATCACCGGCTGATCCTCGACGAGGCGGGGCAGAAATTGTCCAAAAGCCGCAATGCGCCCTCGCTGCGGGACTTTCGTCGCGCCGGGATGACGGCGGCCGAAGCACGGCGGCGGCTTGCGCTGGACTGAGGCGGCCCGGGCTCAGTTCGAGGCGCGCTTGTCCTCGCCGGGGCTGGGCGCGTTGGGAGCGCTGGCCATCAGGGCGTCGATCCGGTCGCGCTCGCGCTTGAAGTCGGCCAGCAGCTTCCCGTCCATTTCCCGCGTGCGGGCAAGCTTTACCCGCATGGGATCGACGAAATGGCCGTTGACGATCACCTCGTAGTGGAGATGCGGGCCCGTGGCGAGGCCGGTCTGCCCGAGATATCCGACCACCTGGCCCTGCTTGACCCTGACCCCGTCCGCGATGCCGCGGGCGAAGCCCGACATGTGCGAATAGGTCGTGATGTAGCCGTTGGCATGCTGGATCTCGACATGGTTTCCATAGCCCGATTCCGGATGGGCCCGCAGCACGGTGCCGCTGCCGGCCGCCAAAATCGGGGTGCCGAGCGGCGCAGCCCAGTCGACCCCGGTGTGCGGTCGTGAATAGCCCAGGATCGGATGGAAGCGCAGCCCGAATGCCGAGGTGAAGATGCCGTTCGGGACCGGGCTGCGCATCAGGAACTTGCGGACCGAACGCCCGTTCTCGTCGTAATAGTCGAGCGCGCCGTCGTCGGGGGTCTGGAACCGGTAGTACTTGTTGACCTCGTTATGCACGGTGATCGAGGCGTAGAGCAGCTCCTGCCGCGCGTCGCCCTCATCGCCGTCCGCATAGAAGGCCTCGAACGAGTCGCCACCCGTGACGGCCCGTTGGAAATCGACGTCGCTGGCAAAGATGTGGACCAGATTGTCGATGACCGGCCGCGGCATGTCCTGTTTGAGAGCCGTCTCGTACAGGCTGTCGTAGAGCCTCACGCCGCCGCTCGCTTCCTCATCGGCGTTGCTCGCCCCCTGCCGTGCTGCGCTCGGCGGGGCATCGGCATCGGCCACCTGCACGTAGCTGCCGGCATCCGACAGCGCGACAGTGGTTTCGAGCCTTTCATCGGCGTAGACCGAGACGCGCGCGATCTGCGCCGGCTTGGTGTCGTCGGTTCGCGTGAAATAGAGTTTTAGGCGGCGCCCATCCACCACGGGAGGACCGCCGCCCCGTTTGGCCTGGAGGGCGTTGACGATCGATTTCGCCTGTTCGCGGGTGGCGCCGTTGGTCTTCAGAACGTCTTCGAGCTGATCGCCGTGGCGGAACACCACCAGACGTGCGTCCGGTGTGCGGCTGTCGCGCGCCGGATCCGTTCGCGGCACCGAGGTCACATTCTCCGTGACCATGCGGACCTCGATCGAGGAAAACGGCACCGGCCGAAAGCCCGGGTCCGCGAAGCCGAGCGTATTGGACGGCAAGAGCCCGGCCCGGCTCGTGCGCATCAACAACATCTGGGGTGCGAGCGTGCGCCCCGGTGCCGCGGCATTGCGGCCGAAGACATTGACCTGGGCCTGAATCTCGTCCGCCGAGAGCGATCCGCCGAATAGGGTCGGATCCGAGCCCGCGAGATCGCGGGTGGTGAACGACACGTCGGAATCGTCGAGGGCCGGGCCGGGATCGACCTGTGCTTCAGGCAGATTGGCGTTCGCGGCCAACAGTTTCAGCGGGTTGAACTCGGGAATGTCGGATGCGGCGCTGATCGGGGTCAGGGCCAGGGTGGTGGCAACGTGGGTGAAACCCCGCATCTTGACGATCTGCTTGTCGCCCACCTTCACGGTGGTCGGGGCCCGGAAGCTCTGCTTTTCGGCTACCACGTCAGCGGACCTGACGAGGCGATCGCCTTTGGTCGGACGCTCGCCGCCAGCGGCGTCGCGCCGTGATTTCGTGGCGAATTCAGGGGTCTGGGCGAGGCTGGAGCGGCCGTTGAGGGCCGCGTGGATGGTCACGCCGATCAAGCCGGAACCGGCTACTCCGGTCAGAACGACAGCTGCGAGCCAGCGAATCGAGATATGGCGCGGATCGTAGGGCAGACGGTGCCTGGTCAATGTCTCGATCGGCGGCTCGACACCGAGTACGACCGATTGAAAGCCATGCTGCCGTTGTTCAGCGCTGGAGTAACCTCCCACGTCCACGTCCTTGCTTTGAGCCGGCGGGCTTGAACCTTGCCCCGGGTAATCCGGGTAGTCTCGACATGCGCATCCGAACCAAGCGGCTCGATGCCCGCGGCAGCCGCGAAGCAAAGGCCGACGAAGCCCGCCTATCATGGCTCAATTGCGGCAGCGAGCAAGCGGGGTTCTTGCGATGGCTCTGCCGTGGCGTCTTCCGCAGGAGGGCTGGCCGGTTCTGCGCCGCATGCCGCCGCATGGAGGCCGGCAAGTGCAGGGCAGGGGTGTCGAAACCTCCGTCAGGCAGATCCTGACTTGCTCTCTACAAGGCCTTACGAACGCACTTGTGAACCGCAGCCTGGGGCGCTATACAGCCGCCACATCGTCGGTTTCGCCCGGCAGCGCCGGCCGTTCCCAAGCGGCCGCCCTGATGAACGTGGGGCCATAGCTCAGTTGGGAGAGCGCTTCAATGGCATTGAAGAGGTCGTCGGTTCGATTCCGTCTGGCTCCACCACTTAAGCCCCTGAAATAGCCTCCGAAATCAGCCCTCGCACCTTAACGGGCCGCGCCGACTTCGTTCCGCTCCGGGTAACTCTCAGGGTAACACGCGACGGGCTTGCTCATTTGGACCTCCGATGGGTTTGCGCCACCGTGGCGCGATGGTGAGGGAGGCCCGGCACCGGAGCGCCCCTAATTTGCCGGTAAGTTCCTCCGGTCCATGTCGAGCAGCCGTATGATGCCCGCCGTGAGCGTCGGAAGCCGGGGGTAGCTGTTGGAAGGCTCTGCATGATAGCGACGACCATAAGGCGTGAGATCGAAGAACTGCTTTCAGACGGAGGTAAGCGTAGCGCTCATCTGACCGACCAGACGATGCTTGCGGACACCGGTTTGAACTCGATGTTGCTGGCAATCTTGGTAACTCGGTTAGAAGACGCGTTGGGGCTCGACCCGTTTTCGGCCTTCGACGAAATCGAGGTGCCGATCACGCTGGGCGACTTCATTCAGCTTTACGAAAATGCAGCGGCCGTGAGAGACGCAACCGTTTCGATCTGAGTGCCCGCTCGACTGCGACGCAGGTGCGCGCGGGCGTGCCGGTGCCGTTTGATGATGCTGTCAAACTCGGCAAGCATGGCGGGAAGAGGACCAAGGTAGAGCAAGCTGATAATAATAAGCTTGAACAGAGGGGCACCAGCTCCGACTACATCCTGGCGCGGCGCCGAGGCTGCGCTCATCGGGCCACCCCCAGGACATGCACGAGCCCGCCCCCGATCTGGCGCAGGTTGCCGGGGAGGATTTCGTCGGGGTCGCGCGCCACCGTGGCGCACGTGTTCTTGCGGCGTCGGATGGCTTCGGCCCTCCTCGCCAGATCGCGGGCGGCAACGCGGTTCGCTAGGTCACCGACTCATAAGCTCGCAACCAGATGCGTGATGCGGCGAGCTTAACGAGGGCGAGATAGTTGGCGGCGTGCTTTTCGTAGCGTGTTGCAATGGCTCGAAAGTGCTTGAGCTTATTGAAGAAACGCTCGACGAGGTTGCGGTAGCGGTACAGGAAGGGGCTGAACGAAGGAATGTTGACCCGCCGGGACATGGGTTTGATGTTGGCCCAGGCTCCCCGCTCTTTCAGGGATTGCCGGAGGGCGTCGCTGTCGTAGGCGCGGTCGGCGAGCAGGATCTGACCCTGTTCGACCCCACCGAGCATGTCGGCGGCACTGCGGCCGTCATGAGCCTGTCCCTCCGTCAACTTCAGCACCACCGGGAGGCCGTTGGAATCGACGAGAGCGTGGATCTTGGTCGTCAGGCCGCCCCGCGAGCGCCCCATGCATTGGGTTCGAGCGTGGTCCCGAGCGGCGGCAGGCGTGCCGTCCGGACCCCCTTTTTGACGTTGCCGCCATGTTGGTGGACCCGGATGGAGGAGGAATCGACCATCTGCAGGTCGCCGTCGTAGGCCTGTGACACGGCCTCGAAAATACGGTTCCACACACCAATCTTAGCCCAGCGCCGAAACCGGTTGGCGCAGGTCGTGGCCGGACCGTACCGCTCCGGGATGTCAGCCCAGGGCGAGCCCGTCCGCAAGCGCCAGTAGATGCCGTTCAGCACCTTGCGATCATCCGCCCGCGGTACTCCGCGCGGCTTGTTCGGAAGCAGCGGCTGGATGATCGACCACTCGAAGTCGGACAGTTCGTAGCGACGTGGGCTCATCGGCAAAGCTCCTTCAGGAGCTTGAATTATCTTCCCTCGCCCGCCGCTACCCCTTTATGAGTTCGTGACCTAGGATATCCTGCAAATCCAATCCGGCGCTCTGCCGCGCGATACCTTCCTCGTTTACGAGTTCCGCGTCCGACACGCTGCCTTGCGCCCAATCTGTTTGGTTGTGATGATTGTTGGCCGCGCCGAGGGACGGTTCAGCGTCCTCGCCTTCGCCGTCCCATTCTTCATCGCCTTCGGGTAGGTCGTAGCCCGGCTCGGCCTCGCCTTCGTCTCGCTCGATGCTGCGACTGCCGGCAGACCAATCGGTCTGGGCATTGGCGCCGCCGCGAGCGGTCCAGCGATCCCCGAATGTCCGCATGGGGTTGGGGTGCCGCTCCGGTGCGCCGAGGGACAGTTCTAGTTCACCGTCGCCATCGACCTGCGTGCGGCCCCATTTGCTTTGATTATGGTGCTGCTCTGGGGCGCCCAGCGTGGCCTCGCCCTCGAAGTCGAGTTCGGCGTCGTGGCCGTCCTCTAGGTCTTCGGAGGCCGCGTCTGCCGCGTCCAGGATGTCGATGAGCCGCTCGACCAGCTTGTCGATGCCGGCGCCCCGGTCGAATAGGGCGAGCAGTTCGGACTCTGTAAGGACGGTTGCCTGGCCTATAGGCAGCCGTGTGCTATCTGTGAAAACAGCCATGGCGATGTTCTCCGCGTCGCGGTGGTTAGGCTCGGTTGGAGGGGTCGCAGCTTCCTTCCGGGCCGCACTCGTGTTATCATAGACGAATAGCCGGCGTCAACTCGTGATAACATGAAAACTGAGCGCAAGCCTCGTCCCAAGCAGACCGGAACCTTCGTTGGAGTTCGCGTTCAGCCGGACCAGCTCGGGCCGCTCGACGCCTGGATTGCTCAGCAGCCCAACCCGAAGCCGTCGCGTCCTGAGGCTATCCGTCGCTTGCTCGAACTCGGCCTGCGCCAGGAATTCAGCGGCGACGAGGGTACGGGCGCATTATCGGCCGAGGCGTTGCTCAAACCCCGTGAGGATCATTGATCACCGGCCGGACAAATTTCTGCGGGGCGCGACCTACTTGGATTAAGTCTCATTGGACTTGCCAGGAAAGCGAGCGTCCAGTTCGCAACTTTGAACAGAGCAGAAGGCTTCGACAACGGAATCACGGCGCTCCAAAGGGAGAAGATCCAGCGCGCCCTCGAAGTGGCCGGCGTGGAATTCATCGTGGAAAACGGCGGAGGGCCGGGGATCATATTGAGGAAGCAAGGGTGACCCGAGACTGGGATTCCGAACAGAAGCCACTGCAGGACGAGCAGGAGGCGGCTTTGTCCGAGCGCGTCAGGTTGAAGCCGAGCGGTTCGGCCACACCTGACGAACTTCACCAGTATTCGGCCGCGGTGGAGAGACACGAAACGGCAAAGCGCTGCCTGTCCGCCTTTCTCGTCGACCGCATTCGGGATGATCCCGCGTGGCGCGACTACGGCGCAAACAGTCGAACGGTGAGCTGGTTCAATTCGTCAGCGGCTCAAGTGAAGCTTTTCAAGAACACTCCTTTGGGCCGGAAGGAGAGCGAGTGAAACTCACGGGCATGGGATTGCTCAAGCGCCGCGAGGATCAGAGGGGCTAACTGAAAAAGCTAAATCGGGTCATTGTTTGGGGGTCGGAGCGATCCTTTTCAGCCTCTGCTATCGAGATGCGATGGCCTCGGCCGGCCTTCACGCGGACGGTGACATGGCACAACAGCTGCTCATGGCGATCTCAGGAGCCGCGGCTGCCATGGTAAGAGGATCACTTGCTATCCTGGTCTATGACTATGTTCGCCGAATTTAAGCGCGCCCTCGGAGCGGCCGACGTCGAGTTTCACGAACGGCGATCAGCCGGGGTGAGGTTGCGCAAATCGGTTCCGTGACGGTAAGTTGTCACGAAACGGAGCGCCAAGATGATGGACCCCGTGATGCCGATCGGCGCCCCGTTCTATTACTGGTATTTCTTCGGCCGGGGCCGTGAGTTCCTTGAGAAGGAGCTGCGCGACCCTCATCCGTTCAGCCTTTCTGGCGCCGCGATCGTCGAGCGCGTCCTGGCGGCCGGCTACACGCCCCAGTCCGAAAATGTTGAACGCAAGCCCTTCAAAATAGCGGACCAGACATCAATCGTTCGACGGGGAGATCAGACCTTTCTCGTATGGGTCAACCACGCGGCCGAGACCATCGCCGTCCAGGAACAGCGGGCGAATGCGTATGAGCAGGAGTGACACTCGATGAAAATGGGCATGCGCACTCCCTCGCTCCGGAAATCCATCGCCGCCCGCGCGTCGCTGGCGCCGGTTCGTCCGGCAAAACCTCGGCCTGAATGCCCGCGAGGATTCGGGTGGTTCACAGATCCGTGCCGGGCCGCCTATAACCGGATCTACAACCGCGTGACGTTCGGGTGGCGGGACGTGTTGAGTGGGTGACGGGGCGATGACGACCAACATTCAGTTCTCAGAGAAGAACCTCAAGCGTCTCATCGAGCGCTTTAGGGCGAACCATCTTGCGTCTCTCCAACATCAAGCCGGCCCAGGAGGGCCGTTCAAGATCGACGACGAACACAATCTCTGGCGAGGAGAGACGCGCCTGGGCAGCCTCAAAGCCAAGGGCGGCCGCGTTGTTTATGACCCTCCGGTGGAACAAGCGTCCGGGCCAAATCACGTTCCGACAGAGGCCGACATCCGACACTGGGTTCTGGCGGCTTGGGACAGGGCTCCATCTCCGGGCGTTATCAAAGATCCGACGTGACCCGCTACACCGGCCCTGCCATGTCGCTCGGCAACATGCGGCAGAACGGCGTGCGGTCTGTTGCGTGCTGAGTGAGCGCCGGACCCGAAACTTCGACGCGGCTGGCCGACCGCGGATTGGGCTATGGGCCGGCGGTTCACGACGCTCGGAAAAGCTGGAAAGTGCCTGCGAGTTTAGCTACGGAAGCTGAGGCCAAACCGTCGAAGACCAGGGCTCACCCGTGTGAGATGAGTTTGAACAGGACAAAGAGGACCACGCTGAGCGCAACCGACCGAGCGAGGATGATCGTCGTGTCGTAGTCAGCAAGAACGTATGACAGGGGCACGTCGTTCCCGTCCATTTTGGCCTTGGCAATACCCGCTGCGGGACCACGAAGCCGAAGATCGCTCCCAAGATCGCCCAAGACCACCGAGCCCTAACAATGTGCCAACAACATCAACTCCCATTTCCAGCTGCAACAACGCCGCGAAGATTGTTCTAGGTTGGGTAACACGATTTAGCGGTCAATGTAACAGACGCCGGCAGGAACATCTGAAAAAGGTAATTGTATGTGAAGCTTGCTGTGACTTGGTTTCCACATGTTACCGCCGTGTAGGTGAAGTTACCTGACGAAGCCCCAGGTGCCACCATTTGCGTTGCCGCGTATTGCTGGATTTCGTAGATGTTCCACACAACGTCTTGTTCACCGAAGCGCAGCGAGCGGCCCTTCGACGAAATTGCATTGAGGTCTGCGTCCAGATTATCATTCCGAATTGCATCACTCCAAAATCAAAACCAACATCGGTAAGATAAGGAACCCGAACTCTATGGATGCCCGTCTGCTGGCTGCAGAAACGGCCGACCAGGGCCATCGTGCGAGGCCCGATCATCGCTCGGACATCTCGTCGTATTGTAGAGCCCTTATGTCACTGAATTCGAGCAACAGCTGTGGCGTGAGATCCTTGAGGCTGCTATCCCGGGTGGAGCAATGAGAAGAGTGTAAGGCATTTGGGTCGTTACCGTGACGTAAGTGCCTGGAGCGGACCCTTCGCGACAAGTGGGTGCGCCAGCGCTGGTGATTGCTCCGGAGGAGGGGTTGGAACAGCTTGCAGTCACCTCCGAACACTTATGGCAACACTCTACAGGGCGGTCGCGCTTTGTGCGGCGGAAGTGATCGTCGCCTGATTGTAGCCGTGCAGCACAGCGTATCGGGCGCCAGCGCGGGCCGCGTTGGCCACCTCCGTTTAAGTTGGAGCGCAATACCGAAGCTAACGGTCCCTGCGAAGAGCAGTACGACAAGGGTGCAGTGATCGCGAACTCCACAGCCGCATTTCCGCCCTCGCTCGTCCAGGTCGCAATGTGGTAAAGGGCGCCTTGGCCGAGTTACGATCATGCGAGCCATCTACTCTACTGAACCAGAGCGTAACCGCCGCCTGAGGCATCGGATACCCCAAGGCCAGTGCAGTTGTGTTGAAGGTCTAGCACCGGAGAAGGTGATGTTGTTGGCTATAAGTTCGAACACGTGCTGCTCGCGTTGCCGGACACGTTACAGCCAGCCGGGCGCCTCGACGGCGCCCGTAATATTGATTCGTCGGCTGCTTAACAGATCACGCTCCTTCTTATCTAGCCAAATAGCCATTCCTGCCGTGGGCCCTGTCGTCATGGGCGTAAATCGAAATTGATCGTTCCAGATGCCGTGATGCCACCATAGCCGGACCCCGTGCTGCTGGTGAACACCAAGTGCTGCTCCCGTTTATGGTAATGGGCGCTCCGAGATGAGGCTAGCTTTGTTGAAGATGTAGACGCCCGGGTTGAGGTTGACGGTCTTGGTGCCGCTGAGCACAAGCGAGGTGCAATAGGTTCCGGAGTTAAGGTTATGGTCGCTGGCTTGTAACGACGGTCGTACAGGTTCCTGAGGGCGTCGGGATAACCCGTGATGCATAGGGGTCCGTAATCGGCGATGCGCTCAGTTTCAGCTGGTCGGTGGCCGATACCGTGATCAAACTTGAAGTGCATCCCGTCTGGCTAATTCTCCAAGTAAACATCATAGCCGGAAACCTTAACACTGCCCGACAACAATACATCGCATGAGCTGGTCGAATTAACGTACACATTGCAGTTCGGCGCACCTATCGCATACGAACCACTGCCGGAACGCCGGTACCACGAGGAGCAAGTGCTATGATGCACGCTCGCCCTGACGGTATGGCCACCGCAGTGGCTGAAATGGTGGGTCCAACGAGAAACGGGCCGCTAAGGTAGCGTTGTTGCGGCTGCGAGACCGTAACCTGAATGCCGTTCGCCGTTCGCGTAGCCGCCGATGTCGTGGATGGCCACGCTGACGGCGACCCCGCCTTGTCCATTGAAGAAGCCTTCGGCTGCCATGACCCCCAAGCCTTCTTTTGTGCCTGAGTCCTTAGCGATGCGAGCGGCGGCGTAGGCCTCGTCAGCCGCCCTGATCTCTCTTATTCTTCCTTGCGACGTCGATGCGAGTGCGCGACCCATCAGGCGAGCCCGAGCTTCCGCGACCTGCCGCTTGTCCTTCTGGTATCGTTCCGATGGCGGACGCTGAGCCGGCCACGAGACCCTAGGACTTTTCGGCATCCTTGCTAAGTTATTCTTCTCATTTTTGCTGCTCTCTCCGGTCTCGCTCAGACTCGTCCTCCATCTCCTTCTTCCTCGTTTTACCTCCTCCTCTTAGCGCTCGATCGTGTCGCTTCTCGCGGAGGTTAGTGAAACTCTACGGCCAGCGACGTGACAAGCTCAACGATCTTCCGCCTGACGGTCTCATTCTCGATCTTCGAGAACGAGCGCAACAGCGCGGCCGCGCCCCGCGGCATGGTGAGCCGCGTTTGGTCTTCGTCCGTTTCCATCTTCCGGATCGAGCAATGAGGCTGCCGGACACACCGAGAGCTTTCGCCAGGACCTGAAGGCACGCCACGCTGATCCTGTCGCGTCCTTTTTCGTATTTTTGGATCTGCTGAAAGCTCATCCTGCGGCTGCACCGAGTTGCGTTTGGCTGAGGCCAGCGCCATGCGGGCTGCTCGAACGCGCTCCCGATCCGCGCGTCAGCATCGGCAGTTGTGCTCTTTGTCGTCACCGGATCCTCCCGTTCCGGTAATAATAATTCAGCTTCCGCTTGCTGAACAGCGTATTCCCCCTCCACCCCACCACCTCCGAACCTTGCCGTCGGTCGCCTGCCCCTGGGCCCTCGCCCCGTGACATGCCGTGAGAGCCCCGATGCGCCGATCGAGGCGATCACTCCCAGCCGCTTGATAGCCGGCTCGATCGGCATCGGCCAGGAGATCGGTTCACCGCGATATCGCCGACGTTGAACGACTCCTGCCGCGGGTGTCGCCTGTCCGCTCCATGAGATGACCGGCATAGCCCGTCAGCAGCGTCAGACCAGATAGGTTAGATCATAGTCTTCTTGATTCTCACCCGTATACGTGTTAGTGTCCGGCTCTGCTTGGTTGATGCTGGCCTCGTTGATTCAACGAGGGTGTCAGGCCGTAGGGCCGAGTTCAACAGGTTGTTACCTCGATGCCGTTCGTGGTTTGCTTCGGCCATCCGATCTTCCGTTTTGGATTCATCACTAGGTGGAGTCTGGATCGCTTCTTTCCATCGATGACGTTGATCCGGTTGTCCTGGATCGACCACTGCGCGCCTTTGCTGTAGGCGATCTCGCGACACATCCTTGCCATCCGATCTCGGCAAGCCGCGCGGGTACTTTGGAGTGGAGAATCCACGTTGACGATTGCGCGTCACGCCGTACTCAGCATGCGTCCAGGCCACCTGAGCTTGTCCTGTGGCGTGTAGCCGGCGGCCACGTCTTCGACACACGCGCGTTGATGTCTTGGTCCCCGTCAGCGCCCAATGTCGACATAGCTGTCCACCGCGTTTGTGCCGCTTGTGCTTTGCTTGATACCTCCGGATACACCGCCCGCATTGTCTTGGTAGCCGCCGTAGACTCCAGCCGGGTGTATTCCTTGGCTTCAGGGCGTGTATCGTCGGTTCGGGTTGTACGGAATGCGCCATTTCGGCGACTGGATACTGGGGTTCTATGGCGTACTTATCGAGTCGTGGGGCCGCCGCCCGTGACGACTTTCTGGCTATGCCTTTTACCGATGTACGGACGGATCGAGTTCTTGCCGTTATGCCACCCGCGACCGGCGCGTAGCCTCGCCTTCATCCGCCCGATGCGCTCGCCGCCGCGAGGTTCGTCGTCGGGCTCGCCCTGCCTCGTGCGCGTGTCTGCTGGCCTGCGCTGTCCTCGAGCCACCCGCCGGGGAGACGCCTCGGGCCTCCCTCCATGTCGCGGCCGCTAAGGCGAGGAGCTGGGCGTCGAGTTCGGTTAGATCATCGGGCATGGCATCCTCTCTGATGGAGCGCCCCGCCGGATCGGGCTGAGGTCCGTCCGGACGGGCTGTGCGGTGGCCGGGCGTAGGAGCGCCCTCCAACGCTGCCGGGGTTTTTGGCGGCACTCGCCGGCTAGCCGCTTCCCGCGCACGCCATGCACACGGCCTCGGTCACGTCCTAGCGGCGTAAGCGCCGACACGGGCCGATGGTCCCTCGACATCATCGCCGCGGGACTGGAATAGACCGGCAAAACGTAGCCGCTGTCCGCGAAGGCGGAGAGGTAATCACCAGCCCTTAGGCGCGTGCGCTCCGCAACTGTAGGGGTCGTAGAGCGGCACGCGGAGGCCGGATGTGTCGCCGGGGATGAAATCCGACACCGGACGCTGGTCATACTGGGCAGTTCCGCATTTGGGTAAGCCTCGATGAACATCACCGGCCTCCGATTTCTGGTAGCGGCGCGTCGGGATCAGAGAGCAGCGCCTTTGCAGCCGCCTCCCACTCCGTGACGGAGAATTCCACGTATCCACCGGTGCTGTTCTGCTGCATGAGCAAACATTGGCCGCGATACCCTGGCAGCTACACCCACGTCGTGCGGCAGGCCGGGGAGCGGGCCGAGGAACTTGAGCGCGGCGGCTTTGCGAACAAGTCATCCATGGCCATACGGACGTCGGCCACGTAGACCGCGGCAGCCTCGCCAAACACGCATCCTTGGCGACTACGATCTCTCGCCCACGCGGTCGCGGTTTGCGATGGCTTCGTCGCGCTCCGTTTCTGCGGCTTCTAGTGCGGCTTCGGCAGCGTCAAGGTCGTCGCGCGCGTCATCGGCGGCAATGCGAAGTTCGCGGGTCGCGCCGACAGCAACGGCATCTCCACCGTGCTGATGCCAGCATGGCCTTCGTGTGCTGCTCCCGGCCCCTGGACGCGGCAGCGCTCTCAGCTCGTAGCCGTTCGGCCGCTTGGTCGCAAGGATCGCGCTCGCCCCGCCACGATCTCGGCCTGTTTCACCACGCGGTGCAAACCCGTGATCGAGTTGATAGCCGCGGCAAGCGCATCGCGTGCAGCCGAACGCCGGGCCTTGGCTGTCGAGAGCCTGGCAAGCGCGCTCACCGGAGCCTCCCCGCGTGCGGGACGTGGCGGCATATTCAGCGTCGGTCGCCGTATGATCAGGCCGCGTTCGGCGCGGATTGGCGCTGCAGCTCGCCGGCATCGCGTCGTGCGCGACTTTCAGCCGGCCGTTCATCACGTCCTCGGCTATACTGTTGATCGGACCGCTAAGAAGCGCGTCCAGGTCGGCGCGATCGCTCGGGTCGAGGCGGTCGACCAGGTATTTGATGCAGATTTCGGTGTCGGTTGGGCTCATTATCTGCGTCCTCTCAAAGACGCGGCGTAAACATTCGTCGGTCGGCTTGGCGGCATCGCCGAGATGCGGGCCACAATTCGTTGCTGATAACCATCGGGCTTTGCGGTCAGCTGCGAGCAATAAGCTCCAACCGCTGCCGCTGCGTGGTCATCGCGATCGCCTGCCTGGTGGTCGATCTTCGATCCACGCCAGATCAGCGTAAGTAATTGTTCCTGAAGCTTACCGTCGTCGAGCAATTCAATTTCGCCGGCGTTGAGCTTCGGCTCAAATGCCTCGTAGTTTTCGCTCGTGCTCTGCTTGCAGACATCGTAGGTGATGCCCTCGGCCTGGAAGTCGAGCCGAAATGTTTGCCCCGCATATGCGTCACCAGCGACCCGCGACAGCCCGAAAGCCTTTATCTCGCCAGCGAACTTGCGCACGGCGTCACGAGGATTAAACGGAGGCTTTCCGGTCTCGCTCATGATGGAAGCAAGGACCGAAACCTTGCGCCCTTCGTCCCGATAAGAGATGGCCAGGACGGCGTCGTCAGAACTGCCGCCGCTCATGTCGACATAGGCGAAGTGACGACGTCCTTCTTCCGGCTCAACACGTCGACGACCGGTGACGATCGCCGCCATGACCTTATCGCCATCGAACGCGGCGCCATCCGGCGCACCGGGCAGGTTCAAGTGCAACCGGCGAAACTTGTGAGCCGGCAGTCGACGGCGCTGCTGGTCAAGGTATTCAGGATTACCTCACGATGCCATCGACGGGTTCGCCCGCACCTCAGGCTCGGCTTCGACAACACAGGATCGGTCGTGAAGTCGCCAGCGTACCAACTGAAGAACATCCGAGGATCGCTGCCAGCGCGACCCGCGCATGAAATCGTACAAGGGGACGCCAGGCGCGTGGCGAATGCCTGCATAGCTCGTGATCCACACCAGCGCATCGAGCCGCGTCGGATCGGGCGCCAATGCCTCGAATAGATCGTGTGACCGATACCCGTGGATCTCGTCAAAGGCACAGATGCCGTAAGTCTTGCCATGCGCGCCCTGGGCATCGCGGGCCGGAAGGATCTGCAGCGTCCCTCGGCTGTCGCGGCGAATGATGGCCTTCTGCTGAACGTCCACCTCACGCTGCAGCGTCGGGTTCATCAGGATCAGTTTCTTGGCAAGGCTCAGATCATCGGCAGCCTGGCCTTCGTCATTGGCCAGCACATAAGCGTCATTGCCGGCCGGGCTCTCCCACGCGAGAAAGCGGTACAGCACCGCAAGGATGAGGTCCGAGGTCTTCCAGTTCTTCTTGCCTCGGCCGTTCAGCACGAGATTGTAGCGCGGGCGATCTCCGTCGAAGGAATAGAGGGTGTCGGTCAGGATATCGCGCCGGTAGTCCTCGATGGTGTCGAGCAATGGCCTGCCATCGATCCACTTCAGTAGCGCAAAGAAGTCGAGCGGGTGTGGCGAGTTGCGAAAACTCATCGGCGCACCGCCGCGAGTTGCTGCGCCAGCGTGAGGGGTTCACGAGCGACACGCCGCAAGCCGAGGCGGGCGAAGACTTGGCCGATTCGATCAGCAAGCTTCCCGAAGGCGTCAGTATCGAGCGCCATATCGCCCGATATAGACCTAGCTGCCATCTGCTCAGCCTCGACGGACATCGCAGCAGCGAGGCGGGCAAGCTGCCGCTGGCCTTCGCTCAACGTGTCGGGGCCGCCCAAGTCCGAGGTAATCTCGCTCAGGATATCCCGGTATCGCTTGGCAACAGCCGTACGCCCGTCCACCTCGCCTGTAAGCAAAGCCTTTCCATTGGTGACCCTAGACCGAGTGCTCGGCAATGGCTTGGGGAAGGATGAAACGGCGCTCACGGATACCCTTTGGTTACCCGTGAATTATACGCGCGTGACGTTCTATCTTACAAGATTGACAATGTTAGACAATCTCAGACAGAGCACCTGATATGATATCAAGGGAACGAGAATTTCGGCTCTGTCTCGCTGCGTCTCTGGAAAAATAAGCGGCGCCGGTTCGTCTCTGAGCCAAGGGCCACGAGCCCTCAATCCGGTGTGTTTCGGTGTGTTTCGGTGGGTTGTTTTCCCTACCCCGCGCGATTTCGCAATGTGTCAGGGATGTGTTCTTGCGAAAATACAGAGAGTGGCTGAACCAAACACACCAAAGGCACCGAAAGGCACCGGATTTAAGGTCCTTTCGACTTTCAGCACCCATGTCATGTTTCCCTTCGAAAATCCCGCCCTGTTCGATCCATAGCCCTCCAACGATGCGGTTCTTGTTGGCTGAGAGCCATTTGCCCAGGCGACGGCTGTTCACCGCTCCACCCGTGCCTGCAACGGTCAGTAGCGCCTCCCTGAAGTCCGGATGGGTGAATTCACGCGTGCTGTAATCGAAGCCATCGCCCACAGTCTGCTTGGTTGCCTTCTCAATAAGCCGGCGTACGATGATTGCATCCTTCCCAATCACCTCCCGCCATTGGGTCAGCACCGCCGACAGTTCCTCGAGGCGAGGGTCGAGTGACCGGGCACGTTCCATCGTATCGACCGGGTCGGCCTCGCCCAGCCACATGAGAGCGCCGCGCACCAGGCTCGACCAAGCTGCAAATGATCCTAAGGCGCTCGGTTCTGCCGGGCGGCCGGCTACTTGGTAGGCGCGGAGTACGGTAAGGACGGCAGCCACGAGCTGACCGCGATTTGCCTTGGCTGCTGCGATGGGATTGCGCTCGAACTGGCGCAGTTCCGGCCGCTCGACACGGGGGTCGAGATGGCAGAGCAGCCCGCGCCGGGTCATGTCCCCGACCAGCACAAGATTGTTGCCGGTGGCCGTGATCAGCGAGTTGGTCGGAAGTTCCGGCGCTTCGGATTTGCCCAAGATGCGAACCCGGACTGCGGACTGAGTGAGCACCTGGCAAAGGAACTCGCCGCCGAGCGGCTGCTCGCAATTATCGATGGCAATGATGGGATCACCGGACAGCAGCAAAGCGCCGAGCCGCTTCTCGGTCTCTTCCTCGGTTCGCCCCTGCGCCACCACGCCCGCCTCGCGGCCCGTAGCGATAGTGGCGGCCAGGTCCACAAGCATGGACTTGCCGGAGCCGGCCACGGGCGCCGTGTAGGCGTGCAAAGGTGCGGCGCCGAGTGTGCGCCGGATGCAGGCCGTCAAAATCGTCGAGAGGGCAACGGCGCGGTCCGCCTCGTCCACGAACGGGAAGGTTTCGATCAGGCCCTTGACCTGGCTCAACGCCTTCACGGCATCGTCGCGGCTCGGCTTGGTCGAAATGGCCGGGAAGGTTTCACCGCGAGGATCGAATAGAAGTCCGGTCGCGGCATCGTATCCTGGCGCCTCGAGCAGGCTACCGTCCGGTCGGAGTGTCGGGGCATTGATCACACCGGACAACGGAGGTAGCCGAAGCCGCGCCGTCCGTTGCTGCAGAGTTTTGACGATTTTCGAGGGCGCGTCACACGGGACGTAATCCTTGACCCGCTCGTTGTATTTCTCGAAATGGGCTGCCGCAGTCAGATCCTCGGCAAGGGCATGCTCGCCACGCTCGAAGATACGCTGCCCCCCGACCTCGCTGCCGTCCGCAGTGATCATCTTGGCGACACCGACACTGACGATGAGCCCGCCGCGCTGGTAGAGCCCGCGCCCGGCCTTGATGAGGGCTGCCTCGGCTTCGTCCACGATGCGCTCGATGTCGGCCGCGACGACCCTGATCGTCGGGCGGCTCTCGTTCGTGCCGCGCGCCTGCTCGGGATCGTCCTTTGGGTCTGCCGAATTTTCGGCAAACACCTTAAACGTTCGGCACAACTCGACCAGGGTCGCGGTGTCCCCTCCAGCCGCGATCCAGTCCGACACATCCCCCTTGGGCGGCAGGCCCGGCAGGTTCACGATCCGGACCTCGGCCGCGACGGGCGCAAGGTGCCGAGCGACCTTCAGGGCGTGATCGGCCCCGGCCTGATCGTTGTCCGCGAGGACGAACACGGTTCTGTCCTTGAAGTAGGGATTCAGATCCTCCGTCCAGCAACCCGCTCCTTCCGAGTTGGTGGTGGCCGTGAACCACCGCTCCGCGAGCGCGTCGGCGTCCTTCTCGCCTTCGACGACAAAAACCACGTCGCTCGCTGCCGCGATGAGTTCGGGCAGCCGGTAGGGGATCTTCGGGCCTTTCGGCTTTCCGCTCGCCCATCCCGTCCCGGTCCAATGAGACTGGGGGAATCCCTTCGGCTCGGTGCGGGACACCCGGAGGTAGGGCGTTCCGTCCGCCTGCTTATAGATGTAGCTTGCGACGTAACGAGGCCGCGTGCCATCGCCGTTGCTGGCGTGGGCCCGGAGGCGCCCGAAGGGGTCGTCGGCCTGCTTCGGTTGCCACTTGGGCAGCCCCAGCTTTTCCCGAACAAAATCCTTGCACCGGATCGGGTCGTCGCCGGCATGTGAAAAGACGACCACGTCGTCGTTGCCGAGTTTGACAGCGAGAGACCGGTCGCTTCGGCTATGCCCAGGACCAGGACACAAAATCTGCCCTGACGAAATCTCTCCGTCGAGCGCATGGGCGGCAGTGCGGAGGTCGAGGTTCATGCCCGCACCCCCTCGCAGAACGCCCGCCGAAGCAGACCGTCGATCGCCTTCACCTGTTTCGGGGAGAACCCCCGATGCGGCTGCGTGTAAATCTGCCGGGCGATGTCACCGCAGAAAGCGGATTCCCACTCGGTAGCCCACGGCTGCGCGGCAATCGCGGTCATCCACGCAAGCTGGGCGTCCCGTGTGAGGTACATCAACTTCGGGAACAGCATCCGGGCGGAATGCTTGACCGGCTTCGACGGCTCCGGCTCTGAGTTGCCGTCGATGATCTGGCTTAGGTCATGCCAGTCCGCGCCAGCAGCTTGGAGGGTCCGCCCGATTGCTGCCGCGGTTGCCGCGACCTCGAACGCTTTGTCGCTCGAAAGCATCGGAAACAGTTTTGCGAGCTTGGGCCGGATTTCGGCAGGGAGCGGCATCAAGAGGCCCCTCCATTGCGCGGCAGCGCGTCCAGGACGGCGCCGATCAAGGAGGCCGGCGAGCCGTCCGCCGCGCGGGTCACGCCATGGCAAAGGGTCTCGACGGAGGCCCCGTACTGGAGCGCCACACTGAGGACGATCGCCGCATCCCGCGCCAAGGCTTCGATCTGTGACGACGTTTTCGCGGCCTGAACGAAGACCTCTCCTATCGCACCATCGACGTACAGCCCGACCGACACGAAGTAGGTCTGCCCGGCATGTTCGATGTTGAAGGTTTCGGCGCGGCGACGGTGGGGAAGGGAGCGGCGGGTCATTGCCGAGCCTCCGTCCTAAAGGCCAGATCGGCGACGACGGCGGCGAGAGACGGCGGGAGGCCGAACCTGGAGGCTAGGAATTCAGCTTGGCGCTGGGCTAGGGGCTTGCTATAATCGGGACTGTTCGCTGCAATGAACACATTCCCGAGGCTGGCTGCTCCCCCGAGCGCCGGCCTCATTTTCTTTCGGGTCATGCGTTAGGCTGCCTTTCTGGACTGAGAGGCGCGCGACAGCTCCCACGCTTCGAGTTCATCGAGCGCGAAAAACCACCTGCCGTTGATGATGATCGGCTTCGGAAAGCCGAGTTCAGGATCTGCCGCCCACCGGGCAATAGATCTGTCGGTTACGTTATACCTGCGCCCGGTCTGAGACCGCGGCAGATAAGTCTTGGTGCCTGAAGTAGACATTGCTGCCCCTGTATGGACTTAACAGGGGCGACCTTGGACCTCAGGGTGGAGTATTGGAAGCTGTTACGGTTCCAACTCTGCTAGTCTTGGACTTTTCCTACAACACTGCCAGTCTTGGATTTCTTCTGTGGGCCGTAACCAAGCTCCTGCATCAGCCCTATCCATGTCGACTTTTTAGCTTTGTCGTCGTCGCCCAGCGTCGCGTTTATGGCGTCGAGATGGGACAGGATGAACTTTGTATACGCGACCACCGGATGAACTTGGATGTATTCTTTCAAAGCCTTCAGGCGTCGCTCTTTTCGGCTGTCATCTTGGTCGCGTTTTTCTTTGCGCGGCACGGTCGTCCGCTCTCGTCTTTCATATTTCTGAAAGTGTAGGCTGGTCATTCCGACATACTGACCGGTTGCGAAAGCAGCTTCAAGTAAGGACCACACAACTTCGATAGTGGACTCTTCGTAGAATGATGGGTCACTTTCATTGATGATGTTTGATAAGAGCCGAGACAGGTCTTTCCCTTTCTCCTCAACAACACGCAAGTTAGTTGTGAGAAAATGCCTATCGCTCTCCGGCAACTTGTCCGTGCTTTGACTCTCAGCTCCGCGGGCCTCTATGAACGAGAGAAGCTGAAACAGCTCGCGTTTGTAACTCGCATAGAAGTCACCTGTTGCGCCCGTAACCGTCCCGGCCTCGACTGGCTCATCGTTCATGTCGATTACGATGCCCTCGTAATGCTGACCACATTGCCGCCCACCTCGTCCGACACCAGCCGCTCGATGAAGGCGCCCCAGGTGTCGAGGGCGTGGCGCTTTTCGTCGCTGAAGCTGTGGCGCTGATAAACGGAAACGATACCCCGGAAGCTGCCGCTGGTATGGTTCAGCACCTTCTCGACAACGTGGATGTTGACGCCCAGGCGAGCCATCCCGGTGGCTGCAGTGCGGCGTAGATCGTGAAGGGTCCAGTGCGGGAGGGTCGCGCCGTCCAGACCAAGAACATGCTTGTCGAGAATGCTCTTTGCCCGGCTGAACCCGGAAACCGCATTGCAGCCGTTGGTGGTGAAGACCAGACCGTTGCCGATGTGCGGCAGCGATTCGAGGATAGCCATAGCCTGCGAACTGAAAGGGATCGTGTGCTCGGTGCCGTTCTTTGTCCTATGCCGGGGCAGGGCCCATAGCTTGGCCAGGAGGTCGACCTCGGCCCAGGTCATGGCCCCGACCTCGTCCCGCCGCTGGCCGGTCAGGATCAGCAGCTTGATCAGCGGGCCAAACGGGTAGCCGATCGCGTCACAAGCTTTCCACACCGCCCGCAATTCATCATCCGATAGAACGCGCTCGCGGCTAACTATTGCGCCAGGTGGGTTCACGCCCGCGCATGGCGAGGTTTCGATCAGACCGCGCTCGACCGCCCATCCGCACATTTTCCGGAACACCGCCAGCAGCCGGTTGGCCATGATAGGGGAGCCGCGATCCACGACGGAGTTGAGAAGCTCGTGAACCTCGGCACGCGTGATGGAGGAAAGCCGTCGGCCCTTCCAACGTCCGACCACCTCCTTGTTGAGCACCCGTTCAGACTCGGCCGCGGATGACGATCGGGTGTTCGGCCGCGCATAGCGCTCGATGAAGCTTGCGACGACACGTTCCACGATGTCGCGATCGGGCGGCGCCTTGACTGCCTTCTTCAATGCATGAGGATCCTGGCCCCGGGCAACGCTAACCAAGGCGTCCTTCGCCAAATCCCGTGCTGCCGTCAGACCGATGGCGGGATAGGTGCCGAGCGTGAACTTCCGCGGCCGTCCTTCGATCCGGTATCGGCACGCCCAGGACTGCGCCCCGGATGGCTGTACGATGAAGAACAGACCGCGCACTAACCCGTCCGGGATCTCCCTTCGGGTGGGACCCGGCTTGAGGGTTTCGAGGGTCCGAACCGTAAGTGCTTTTCCCATGTCACGCCCCCAGGGTAACAGCCGGGTGTCGGTTTCCGGGTGTCTTGGAGTGTTACCCTGTGTCCTGGACAATACCCGTAAATGAGCTTCGGGCAAATCCACCGCTTTGGAAACGCACGGGTTTTCTGTCGCGGAAAGTCCTACAGTGTCCTGCCCTCTGCTTTCAATGGCATTGAAGAGGTCGTCGGTTCGATTCCGTCTGGCTCCACCATCTACATCGTAAGCCGTTCAATTCACAAGACAACGGCAACAATCACTCAGCGTCCACGACCGGTACACCCAGTTGCGTCCGACTGGCACTCACCATCCGAGATGGCGGGCCTATGGGTAGGTCGCCGCCGCGTCAGTACCGCTTGCTATTGGACAATCGAATTGACCCCTGCGATATGGACCCGACCTCACCGATAGAAGTTGTCGAGCAAGGGGCAAGCCTTTCGACCAGCATCAAGCCAGGATATCGGACCATCCGATAGCGCCAGAGGCTGCGATCGGGGGCAGACGCGAGGGCGTTTCTGTGAGGCAGACGGCATGTTGCGGGACAGGCGTGCGGCCAGATCAGGGTGGTTTGGGAGTGATCGCGCATGACTGAGAGCCCGCCGCAAAATGCGAGATCGGTGGCGAGAACAACCATTGAAGCCGCACGCTCTGCCTGGAAAACAGCTTCCACCGCCTGGCCTAAGAAGCAAGCTCCTCCTTCCCCGGACCATCTTCGGAGTCCCGAATTGGACACCAATACTTTCCTGAGAAGCAAGATAGATCCGAAGTTTCTGGAAAGCCACTATGACATAGATCGGAGCAAGTACAGCTCTCCATACGATTTCTATTTCGCCGAGGTCACTGAGCACGCGATTTCCCCATCGCCGGAATTCTCCGAGGAAGGGTATCGCGCGATCCATGAGGACGTCGCAGAGTCCATCCGCGAGGGCGTCTACAAATCCGGCTTCGACCATTTCCTGAGCAACGTCGGCAGGGAGAACCGGCGCTCCCTGAGCGTAGTCGAATACGACGAGTATAAAAGGATCAGAGAGGCCGAACAGACGCGGGAGATACTTGAGGAGAATATACCGACCATCACGCAGACGCAGGCTTTCGATGTACTGGCCGACATCGAGTTTTTCACTGAGAACGTATACGTCAGAAAATTACCTGCTACGGCAGGTCGTGGGCTGCTGGTCCTTGTCCCGAATTTCCTGCCGGAGGTGTTCTTCGGAGGCTACAGTGCATTTTTCTCCTTTCTTCACGCGCTTAAGGTTCGAACAGGCGTGGAGATTCGCCTGCTTGTCGTTAATCGGACGCCGCAGGACCTGCACCGCTGGAACATAGCCCGTGCGAAGCTCGGAGAGGGCATCGAGTCTACGCTTTTTGATGAAATCTCACATTTTCTTCCCACCAGGTCGGTAGAGATCCCGGGCAATTTCGACGTTATTTCGTATTCCGCCGAGACCCACTACGTCGCGGATGTGGCCGCCAGGGCAATTGGGCGGCCTCCGATCTTCTTCATCCAGGAATTTGAGCCTGATTTTCATGCTGAAGGTGACATGAGAACCTTCGTGCATAATGCCTTTCTGCTCCACCATATCGCCATATACAACTCCGACGAGCTTAGGCAGTACTTCCAGGAATATACGAACGTGTTTGCCCGGCAAGGTGCTGAGTACCAATACTGCACCATCGAGAATAGCGTAGGGGGCATAGAGCTCGACCTGGACGCCTATAACGAGCTTCGGAGCGCCGCAGCCACGAAGGCGTTGGTCTTTTATGGCAGACCGGAAGCCCATGCAGCGCGAAATCACTTTGCCACGTTCGTGTTGGGTCTGCGGATGGCGATTCGCAATGGGGTGTTCGACGAGGGCAGTTGGGAATTCGTCAGCATTGGGTCCTTGGCGCACGAGGGATTGTTTCCCATCGTGGGTCCTCATCACCTGAAAATCGTGACGAAGGCCCCGTTCGCCGAATATGTGGCGTTGTTGCAATCGGCGGACGTGGGGGCTTCGTTCATCTCTACGCCGCATCCTGGTATCGTTCACTTCCAGATGGCGGCGTTCGGTTTGCCGACTGTCACGAATACGACCCCAATCAGATCGCAAGCCTGGCTTAGAGCATGCAATGAGAACTTGATCGGCGTGGAGCTGACTCCCGCATCGATCGCAGAGGGACTGAAGTTGGCGGTCGATCGGTCGCAAGACTTCCAGGCCCGCTTCGAAGCGGCGCGCCGCGCGAAAACAGTCGGGAAGGCTGATGCGGTTCGGAACGCGCTCGAGTTCGTTGAGAAGGTGATCGACCTCCCATCGATCGCGGGTCATCGGGCAAGCTAATCATGTTCTCCGAGCGTGGCGGGACGCCGCCGAGCCAATCCGTGCTCGGCTGGACTCTTCCCTCGGCCGCAAGAGTGCGAGCGTTCGGGCGGTCCGCTCACGATCCAGGCCAGCACGGGGCTGGACCGCGCGTGCTGCTGGGCGGCTGTGAGTCCGCTCTCATAGTGTGTAGGAGCCACGACAGCGGCTCTGCCGGCACAGTCGCCAAGGTCGGAAAGCGGGTTCCGAGCCTAGGGCGGCCTTGGTCGACCAATGAATTCGACGGGAGTTGAAATGCAGAAAGCGAATCTGTTCGGCTTTTCTCCCGCCGATGCCGAGAAGATCACCTACCGCATTCACGCGGAAAAGCCCCCCGTCACGAGAATATCGGACGCGCTGCTCATTCCGGCAGTTCCCGACCCCAAGAAGGGATCTTTCCTGTACGGCGTGCAGGGAGGCGTCCTCGACCGAGATGGGCGCTTTGTCGAGGCATCCGGTCAGTGGCGGGACGTGGATGATCTTTGTCTCTTCGTCCCAGACCACCATCAACCATCGACAACTCTACGCGACACGGCGGAAAAAGGGATCTTCGGCGGTGTGATATTCGATCACTTCGGGCACTTCCTTCTGGAGTCGCTGTCGCGATTGTGGCTGCCCCTGGAAGATCGTGGCCTGGACGAGTGGCCGATCTTTTTTCTCACCTTTGGCGTTCCGCTGCGACGCTACCACTGGGAGTTCTTCCGGGCGCTGGGGATTGCAGACCGGGTCCGAATTGTGCGCTTGCCGACGCAAGTGCATGACCTGATCCTTCCGGGCAGCTGCATCAGGTACCAAAGGACAGCCTTTCAAGCATTCCGAACGGTATTCGACACCCTGAAGCGCTCCGCGCCTGTGGGTACGACAGGCAGTCGGAAGCTGTATGTGTCACGTCTCAATGTTGAATCCGCGGTCACCGTGCCCGAGGAGGCTATCGAGGAAATGTTTCGGCGTGACGGCTGGGATGTCGTGCATCCGGAGCTGATGAGCATTTCTCAACAGATCTCACTCTTTCGCGGCGCACAGCGAGTTGCTGGCCTTACCGGATCGGGCATGCATAATGTGCTGTATTGCGACAATATACAACAGGTTGTCAACATCAACCGGTTTCCCGTATTGCTGGACATATTCTTCGTTCTCGACGAATTGTTCTCTTTGCCGTCGGTGTATATCAACGCATGCAAGAAAACGGAGCTCGAGCCGTTCGATGCTGCAGGCCCGTTCCTGCTCGACGTAGAAGCAGTCCATAGCACATTGCTCGCGGAAGGCATCCTTTCGGCCCGCACCTCGGTCCAAGGTTATCGAGCGGCGGAGCAAAGCGACTATGATCGGTTCGTAGGCTTCTGGCACCACAAAAGGTCGCAGATCCTCAACTTCCAAGGAAGAGTGCCCGAGGCCACCGACTCGATCGAAGCCGCGATCGGCAAGATCCCGGATTGCGGCAGCTTCTACTTGCAGCTCTCAGCCTGCCGCCACTCACAAGGCGACGCACTCGGCGCGGTGCAAGCCGCGAGCGAAGCAATTCGGCTTGGCTATTGCACGCCGGAGGTTTTTCGTCACCTGACCGAGCTGCTGATGAACCAAAATCGCTTCGTCGAGGCTGGCGAGAAAGTGCAGGAAGGACTGAAGATAAATCCCGAAAACCCAGTGCTCCTTGCTCTGCTGGCAAGAGCCGTAAGTTCACCGGGCCACTACACGGAAGCGCTTGCCTACTCAGAAAGAGCCGTTGCTGCTGCGCCTGATCATCCAATGATCAGGTACAACCTTGCTCACCAGCTTTTCAACTGTAAACGATTGGCGGAAGCCAGGGACCAGATCGAGGAGGCGATCAGACTGGATCCGGGTCTAGTCGAATCGCGGATTCTACGGAGCAGAATATTGATCGAGCTTGGCGAGTTGGACCTGGCGTTGGAAGGGGCAATATTCTCGGTCAACCTGGCGCCGAATTCGCGCGAGGCGGCGACGTTCATGGGGGAATTCCTCGGAGTTCTCGGGCGTGTCGACGAGGCTAAAATATGGCTGCAGCGCGGGAGCGGCGTGCCGGAAGGCGCTTTGCCAAGTTAGATCACTTCGGTGCCGAACCGGCGAAATGCCGTCGGTTTGGGCGCTCAACGCGACTAGCTGAACACAGCTGGTCCGCATGCCTGCTTGCTTTACGACGGAAAATGGAGAGTTGTCTTGTCGAAGTTGCCTACGCTCGCCGACCATGGCCTAATCGAGATTGCAGCGGATTACGAGCATAGAGGTACAGATTACCGACAGGTCTTGAGCTGGCTTCACAGCTATCTCTCGCCCAAAAGCTACCTGGAGATCGGCTCGTTTTCTGGAGGCAGTCTGGCTCTTGCCAAATGCCCGACGATAGCCATCGATCCGGAATTCAAGATCGCCGAAGACGTCATAGGAACCAAGCCAGAGCTGATGCTGTTTCAGGTTGGCAGCGACACCTTCTTTGCGAACAAAGATCCGAAAGCATTGTTTGGGCGCACGATAGACTTGGCGTTTCTCGACGGCATGCACCTGTTCGAGTTCCTGCTGAGAGACTTCATCAACACCGAGAGGCACTGTACCGCCAACTCGATAATAGCATTGCACGATTGCCTGCCGCTTACCGGCAGAATGGCGGCGCGGTTCGCCTCGCCTGAGCCTCAACCGAATGCGCGCTTCTCGGACTGGTGGACGGGGGACGTTTGGAAGGTGGTCGCGATCCTTAAACAATATCGCCCCGACCTCAAGATCCTTTGTCTCGATGCGCCCCCGACCGGCTTGGTAATATGCACGAACCTTTCGCCGGACTCGACGGTTCTGAAGGATAAGTACTTCAGCTTGGTCGACGAATGGCGAGACGTCCAGCTGGATACTTACGGAGTTAATCGATTCCTGAAGGACGCTCGTGTGATGTCGACAGACTTGGTGAGCTCTTTCCAAGGCATGGCGTCGCGATTCTGGCTTTGATCTCGACCGTGTGCGTCGGTAGGTCCTGCGAATTGCCCGCATGGGCTGCGCCCTTCAGTGGCGGTTCAGCTGCATGCGTGGTTCGAACACCCCGAAGATGCGCGTGATTAGGGGCAACCGATCGCCGGCGTGTTCGCCATCGGAGACTTTGCCAACCAAACTGCTGGGAACCCGCCGGGATCGGATCTGAACACTCACAGCGTTCTCACACCGTGATCTGCGATCCGACCTCGACGGCGCGACTCGTCGGATCTCTGGCGCATCAGTCAAGGAGCGAGGACGCGCCGGAGGTGGAATCGCGCGGCTGACCGGCGAGATACGGGAGCTTGGCTATGCAATGGCCCACATGAGGGTAGTCCGCCAGAGCTCTCACCAAGTTGCAGGTATTGCATTTGGCCGATCACGGATCGTCTGAGGGCGTCGGACTATCCGGATCGCTCATTGTCTCGCTTGGCGCGGTACGCCAACCTGCCGAGCTGGAGCTAGAACGTCAGCACGCTTCGGATGCCTAGAACGGCCGCGTCACCGATCCGCCTCGTGGGGCGCGCCGGGTCGAGCAGACCCCCGCCGGGATTGAAGATGTACTGAAAATCCGGTTGGACCTGCCACCAGGGCTCTACCTGGGCCTGGTAGGTCGCCTCGATCACGGCCTCGCTGGATCTGACGGGAACGAACGACCCGGTTGCAACGGCGGTCGCGGCATCGCCGGCGCGCGCGCGGCTCCCGATGCGGGCCCATTCGACGCCGATCCCCATCGTGTCGTTGTCGCGGGCGAAGGGACCCTTGTAGGTCACGCCACCCTGAACGAAGAGGTCCACCAAATTGCGGTCGTCCGGCGCCGCCATTGCACGGCCCGTAACGCCGAGCCCGCCGGTGCTGTCCGGGGAGGGCCGAAACACCAGCTGGTCCAGTGTTCCGTAGATGCTCATGTTGCCGCGCTTGGACGCTTGCAGGCCGGCCAGGACGCCGGGCGACTGCGCCGTGGCGGCGCTCTGGAGCGCGGCATCGGCGAAGCGGTTGGAATCGTACCAGGCCCCGAGTTTGTAGGTTCCGGGCAGGCCCTTGGCGTCCTTCTCGCGGTTGACCGCATATTGGACCTCGCCGATCACGAGCGCCCCGCTGGACACGTCGAAATTGGTGCCTGAGGGATCGTTGCGTTGCGGGTCGCCGGGCCGCAGCCCGGCCGGACTGCCGTTGAAGACGCCGACCAGGGTCGTGATCCGGTCCGTCGGCCTAGCCCGGACCCTGATGCCGGGGGTGGGCAGCGGATAGGCCGGGCCGCCCGAGGGAAGGTCGACGGCCGGCAAGGTGGGCCAGCCGAACCCGGAATTGATGAACAGGTCCTCGTATTCCGAGGTGATGAACTCGAGATCGGCGCTTTGCTGGCCGATCTTCACATCGACCTTGCCGTCCCAGAAACCCTGCTGCAGCCAGAGTTCGTTGAGCCTTGTTGTCGGATCGGCCTCGATGCTGCTGACGACGTTCAGATTGCCGAGGTCGCTGGCCGACAGACCGCGTCCATGGATCTGAAAGGCGCTGACGTTGAAGATGCCGCCCGCAAGGCCGATCGTTTTCCCGAGGTCAGCCCCGACGCTCATCTGGGTCAGGCCCTCGACGATGGCGCCGCGCCGGACGCCACCGGTCGGGTTGCCGAGCGTCTCGCTGGTTTCCGTCAGGCCGAAGCTGACGCCATAGCGGTCGAGCGCCGGGCGAAGACCACCGACGTCACCCAGGAGATTCGAGCGCGTGGAGAGATCGCCCGCCCACGACGGCTTGGCGCCATCGTCACCCTTGTTGCCGGGAAGCGGCGCGCCCGCCGAAGTGGCGGCGCCAGGCTGCGGCTGATCCTGCGCGCGAGCGTGCAGCGGGAGCAGGATCAGCGGCGATACAATGATCGCCCAAGCGAAGATGCGCGCCCCCTTGGCCCGGCACTCTTCAGTTCGAGGGATCTGTCGCACGGGTCGGCTCATGTTTGATGAGGGTTGCCGTCGCAGGCTTGCATGGCGGAGGCAACGCCGGCGTGACCCCTTATCCACAGGTCGGGACGAAGTCCGACCGCGCTGCAGGGGCATCAGGTCAGGCGGGCTGGGGCTTGCCGATCTGCGAGAAGCCGATCAGCTTGCGGCGCTCCTCGTCCCAGAGCGCCAGCCACAAGCAGGCAAAACTCTCGCGCAGCGTCAGCCGGTTGACCCGCCCCAGCACCGCATTGTCGTCGATGCATTCCTGCAGCCGATAGTTCGGGATGCGGCTGTTCAGGTGATGGATGTGGTGCAGGCCGATGTTTCCGGTGAACCATTGCAGCACGCGGGGCAGCACATAATAGGAGCTGCCCG
The DNA here is from genome assembly GCA_963851175.1 of uncultured Alphaproteobacteria bacterium. Lineage (GTDB taxonomy): Bacteria > Pseudomonadota > Alphaproteobacteria > Rhizobiales > Beijerinckiaceae > Lichenihabitans. Next base: position 294,816 of record CAWKNU010000009.1, read on the forward strand.
TGATGGCGGCCACCTGCACGTCCCAGTCGGCGGCGTCATCCCAGGTGGTGCTCTCGAACTGGTGCTGCACGTAGAACAGCCAGCCGCCGATCCAGGCGCCCATCAGGATGATCGGCAGGTAGACCGCCACGACCGGCAAGACCCCGACCGCCGCCATTACGGTGCCGTAAGCCGCCACCATGGCAAGGTTCAGCGCGCTGACGCTGCGCCAGGTAGTTCGCCATGGCACGCCGAGCGCGAAGGGTATTCGCTGGAGTACCAGGAAGTTTGCCGGCGAGCCTAGCAGGATGAGAAACAACGGGTTGCGGTAGAACCGGTACCGGAGGCGCCCCAACCAGGACAGGGCCAGATATTCCTTCACCGTGAGGGTCTCGATATCGCCGATTCCGCGCCTGCTGAGATCGCCGGACGACGCATGGTGCAGGGCGTGCGTGCGCTTCCAGCTGTCGTACGGCGTCATGGTCAGCAGGCTGAGCGCGCGCCCGAGCCAGTCATTCGCGGTGCGGGAGGCGAAGAAGGATCCGTGTCCGCAATCGTGCTGGAAGATGAACAGGCGGACCAGCAGGCCGGCCGCGGGCACGGCGAGCAGCAAGGCCAGCCAGTATCCCTGCGCGGCGCACCACAGCATGAGCCCGCAGAGCAGCAGGAATGGAAGAAGCGTGCTCACCAGTTGCACGACCGCCCGGGAAATCAGCGGCTCTCGATAGACCGAGCACTCGCGCGCGAGCTGGCGAACCGCGGCCTTGAGCTCCGCGCCGTCGAGCGCCGGGTCGCCAAAGACGGGCGCTGAAGCGGCGGGCTTGCCCGGGTGGGGCTCGGGGCCGGTTCGGTCAGACAAAGGCGTCATGGAGCTTCACCGGTTCGTGGAACATGCTGCAAGCAGCGAACCTGGGCCAGTTCGCGGCAAGACCTTTTGCTAACGCACGATGCGTCCCAAACGCGGCATTCGCGAAGCCCGACCCGCCGGGCCCACCAGGCCATTGCACGCGGGTCTGTCGGAAGCGCGGCCCGATGAGCCTGCGCCAAGAGGCGGATGGAGCATGATGTCGCCCTAACGCCCACGTCCTACATGGAACATCACACTGTAAGGTCTGGTCGACCCTAGCCGATCGCAAGGTCCCCTGCCACACCATTCGCGTGGGTCGCCGGACAGCGGCCTCGGGCCAAGTGCCGCACGAGAGGGGCCGACCGTTCCAGGTCAGGGCAGATGCTTTGCGGAACAGGTCCCCTGGGGTCGCGTTGAGCCGGATGAGCCAATCGACCGAGACCCCGATCCTGCCAGCCCACATCGAGGAGACCGTGCGGGCGATCGCTCGCCTCCATGCCGAGCATTACGAGCAGGCAACGCCGCTTCAGAAGACCGTGGACAAGCTGACCGCGCGCGCCGGTCGCCCAGAATTCGTAGCCCTGCTGACCGCGCTGGTGCTCGGCTGGATTGCGCTGAACCTCATCCTCAAGGCGACGGGCCGACCGCCGCTGGACGAACCGCCATTCTTCTGGATGCAGGGAGCCATCGGCTTGGCGGCGCTCTATATGACCCTGCTCATTCTGGCGACGCAGCGCCGCGAGGACGAACTGGCCAGCCATCGCGAGCAGCTGACGCTTGAACTGGGCATCCTCAGCGAGCAGAAGGCGGCCAAGATCATCGCGCTTCTCGAGGAGCTTCGGCGCGACGATCCGGACCTTCGGAACCGTGTCGACCGGCAAGCCGCAGCCATGGCGGCTCCGGCCGACCCCCAGGCCGTGCTCGAAGCCATCAAGGGATCTTCCGGATCGGAGGCGGTCCGGACCGATCCGCTCGGGGGATCGGAGTGAGGCGACGTCAGGGTGCCGGCGCTTCCCGGGCGACGCAGCAAGACCCGGAAGCCCGACGATCAACGGCGCCCAAGCACCGTGTCGACCTCGTGCCGGGTCGGCGGATCGGCGCCCTGGCGCGTGCAGGTGATCGCCGAGGCCGCGATGGCGAACATCAGCCAGCGCCCGACGTCGGCTTCGCTCGGCAATCGTTCGGTCCTGCCGGGCCCAAGGGCGTCGCTGTCCACCATGGCGGCCAGGAGGGCGGCCATGAAGCTGTCTCCGGCCCCCACCGTATCCACAACATCGGTGGCCGGCGCGGGCTGGGTCAGCCGCTCGCCACCGAAATAGGCCTCGGCACCGGCACCGCCGCGAGTCACGACGACGAGCCGCGGCCCCATTCCGGCCCATCGGGCGGCGGCCTCGCTGGGCGGCGTGCCGGGATAGAGCCAGTCGAGATCCTCTTCGCTGGCCTTGACCAGGGTGGCGAGCCGCACGCGCGCTTCCACCAGGGCCACTGTCTCGGCGCGTGGCGGGACCACGAAGGGCCGGATGTTGGGATCGTAGCTGGTCGTAGCCCGTCCGGCCGCCGCACCGAGAGCCCGCAGCGCCGCCTCGCCCAAAATGCCGTCGGTCGCCGAAAAGGACCCGATGTGCAGGTGGCCCGCGTGGGCCGGCCAATCCAGAGGCAGCGTCGAGGGCGTGTCATAGGCCGTGGCCCGCAGATAGAAGCTGTAGCGGGCGCCCGTCGCGGCCGTTCCGCGGGTCACGAAGGCCAGCGGCGACGGCTCGGGGGAGCGCAGCACTAAGGTCGTGTCGATGCCGCTCTCGGCCAGGCGCTCCGCAAAGGCCTCGCCCATCGTGTCGTTCGACAGCCGTCCCGTCATGCCGGTGCGCACGCCGAGCCGGCCGAGGCCGACCGCCGTGTTGAACGGCGAGCCCCCCAGCACCGCCTCGTAGGTTGCCGCCCCGCGCGGGATGAGATCGACCAGGGTTTCGTGACCGAAAACGAGAACCGCGAGGGTGGGCGTGCTCATCTGGGCCTCAGGGCAGGGTGTAGGCGGTCTTTACCGAGGTGTAGAATTCCTTGGCGTAGCTGCCCTGCTCGCGAGGCCCGTAGCTCGAGCCCTTCCGGCCGCCGAACGGCACGTGATAATCGACCCCCGCGGTTGCCAGGTTGACCATCACCATGCCGGCTTCCGCGTTACGCTTGAAGTGGCTGGCGTATTTGAGGCTGGTGGTGCAGATGCCCGACGACAGGCCGAACTCGCTGTCGTTGGCAACGGCCAGCGCCTCGTCGTAATCCTTGACCCGAATGACGGCCGCGAGCGGCCCGAAGATCTCTTCGCGCGAGATGCGCATGTCGTGGCGCGCCTCGGTGAAGATGGCCGGCGCCAGGAAGAAGCCGGGCGTGTCGCGCTTCTGAAGGTCCCCGCCGGCCACCAGCTTGGCGCCCTCGTCCTGTCCGATCTTGACGTATTCGAGGTCCTTGTCGAGCTGGCTCTGGTCGACCACGGGCCCGATATGGGTGCCGGGCTTGAGCGCGTCGTCCACCACGAGACCCTTGGTGCGCTCGACCAGCGCCTGCACGAAGCGGTCGTGGATGCCTTCGGTGACGATGAGCCGCGAGGAGGCGGTGCAGCGCTGCCCGGTGGAGAAGAAGGCGCCCTGAACCGCGACTTCGACCGCGACCTTGAGGTCGGCGTCGTCGAGCACGACGAGCGGGTTCTTGCCGCTCATCTCGAGCTGGAACTTGGCGAGCCGGTCGATGCAGGCCTGCGCGACCTTGCGGCCGGTGGCGGCGGAACCCGTGAAGCTGATCGCCGAGACATCCTTGTGGTGCAGGAACACCTCGCCCACCACCGACCCGCGGCCCATGACGAGGTTGAAGACGCCCGCCGGTAGTCCGGAGCGTCCGATGATCTCGGCCAGCGCGTGGCCGGAGCCGGGAACGAGGTCGGCGGGCTTGAATACCACGCAATTGCCGTAGCAGAGCGCCGGAGCGATCTTCCAGGCCGGGATCGCGATGGGGAAATTCCACGGCGTGATCAGCCCGATGACGCCCACGGGGTCGCGCGTGACCTCGACCTCGACGCCGGGCCGCACCGAGGCCAGCTTCTCGCCGCTGAGCCGCAGGGCCTCGCCGGCGAAAAAGTCGAAGATCTGGCCGGCGCGGTTGACTTCACCGATGCCCTCGGGGAGCGTCTTGCCTTCCTCGCGGGCCAGCAGCCGGCCGAGCTCTTCCTTGCGGGCGAAGATTTCGGTCGAGATCTTGAGCAGGACGTCGTGCCGCTCCTGCGGCGTCGAATGCGACCATTTCGGGAAGCTGGCCTTGGCGGCCTCGATCGCCTTGTGGGCCTGGTCCTTGCTTGCGCGGGCGAATTCGCCCACCACGTCCCCGGTGTTCGACGGGTTGATGTTGCTGGTGATGCCGTCGCCGTCCATCCACTCGCCGGCGATGAAATTCTTGAAATGCGCAGTCACGTCCGAAACTCCGTAATGGTCGTTTGACGCCTCACAGCAAGCCGCGGCTCGCCAGATGGCGCATGAGGTGGCTGATCCCGAACGTCCACGGGGCACAATCGGATGAATGGCGGATGCGATTGGTCAGGGCGCCGAGCTCGGGTGCCGAGACCGTGACGATGTCGCCGACCTTGTGCGTGAAGCCCATGCCCGGGGCGTCCCGATCCTCGACCGGGGCGAACAGCGTTCCCAGGAAGAGCACGGCCCCGTCCGGATATTGGTGGTTGGCATTGATCATCTCGCCCACCAGATCGGCCGGGTCACGGCTGATCTTGGACATCGAGCTCGCGCCTTCGAGCCGATAACCCTCGGGACCGTCGACGGTCAGCTTCAGCTCCATGGCGCGCACATGATCCAGCGTGAAACCGGCATCGAAGAGCCGCAGGAACGGCCCGAGCGCGCAGCTGGCGTTGTTGTCCTTGGCCTTGCTGAGCAGCAGGGCCGAGCGGCCCTCGAAGTCGCGCAGGTTCACGTCGTTGCCGAGCGTCGCCCCGACAATACGGCCGTCGGACGCCACCGCCAGCACGACTTCGGGCTCCGGGTTGTTCCAGGTGGATTTCGGGTGGATGCCGGCGTCCATGCCCGTCCCCACCGCCGACATCGATGGCGATTTGGTGAAGATCTCGGCATCGGGCCCGATACCGACTTCGAGATATTGCGACCAGGCGCCCTGCTCGACCAGCACCGCCTTGAGCCGCACGGCTTCGGGCGAGCCAGGTTTCAGCTTGGAAAAATCCTCGCCCACCATCCCGATGATCTCGGACCGGATGCTCGCGGCCGCGTTGAGGTCACCGCGGGCTCGCTCCTCGATGACCCGCTCGAGCATGGAAATCGCGAAGGTGACGCCGGCCGCCTTGATGGTCTGCAGGTCGACCGGCGCCAGCAGCCAGGGCAGGCCGACATTGCGGGTCTCTTCCGGCGTGTTGCGGAGAATGTCTTCGAGAGGGCCGATGCGCTCGCCTTCGGCGGCCCGCAAGGCCTCGGCCGGTGCCTGGTCCTCGCAAAGATCGCGCATGGTCGGAAAGCTGCGCGAGATATCGATGACCATGCCGTCCCGAAGGGCGACGACCGCAGGGCCGCCGTGCTCCGGGTTCCACACACGGCCGGCGAGCGCGCCCGCGGTGCCGTCGTGCGGCAGTGTGGCGAGGACATCGAGCGGAACGGGCGCCATGGGGGTCCTGGATCGAGGAATGAGCCCTTCGCAATACGCTCTTTTCCTGGGCATCGACAAGGCGCGGTTGCGTTTTCTTGCATGCGCGGAGATCCGGCAGGTCAGGCTTTGCAGCTGCCCGCGTCAGGATAGGTGCCGACCCAGGGACGCAGGCGCTCGAAACTCGCGCTGGCGGCCAGCACGTCGAGGTCGGCGTAGCGCCGGCCGACGATCTGCATGCCGACCGGCAGGCCCGAGCGCGACAGCCCGGCCGGAATCGACGCCGCGGGATGGCCCGTGAAGTTGATCGGGTATGTCAGGCACCAGCCGATCAAGGGGTCGACGTCCTCGCCGGCGACCGTCCTGGGCCCGACCGTGTTGCCGTCGCTGGCGTTCTTGACCGGCAGACAGGCGACGGTCGGCGTGATCAGGATATCATAGGTGCCGAACACGCCCTGGATAGCGTCATAGACCTCGGTGCGCATCGCACGATCCCGGAAGGCCTCGCCGGCCGTCATGGTTTTGCAGGCGTCGATCCAGGCCAGATATTCGGGCGGGAAATCGCCGCGGTGCTCGCCCAAAAGGTCGAAGCCGGCCGCCGCCAGCCCTTCCAGGCCCGCGATGTTGAGCGGCATGATCGAGCGGCTCCAGAGATCCGAGAGCTCGCGCTGCGACCGGCGCAGCCCGAGCTTGACCTCCTCGACATGGGCGCCGGCCTCCTCGAAGGCGCGCACGGCACTTGCGACCACCTCGGCCACCTCCGGCTCGACCGGGAAGACGTCGAGGTTGGGGCTATACCCGATGCGCATGCCGCGCACCGAGCGTCGCAACGCCGACGTGTAGTCGAGCGTTTCGTCGAGCGCATAGGGGTCGCGCGGGTCGTAGCCGCCGAGGGCCTGCATGGCCAGGGCCGCATCTTCCACGGTGCGGGCGATCGGTCCTTCGAAGATGAACGGGTCGGTTGCCGCGAAGGCATTCGGGCGCGTCACCACCGGCACGCGGCCGAACGAGGCCTTGTAGCCGAACACGCCGCACCAGGCGGCCGGGATGCGGATCGAACCGCCGGCGTCGGTGCCCTCGCAGAGCGGCAACAGGCCGGCCGCGACCGCCGCAGCGGATCCGCCCGAGGAACCGCCGCTGTTGCGGGTCGTGTCGAACGGATTGCGGGTGGGCCCGAACAGGTAATTGTCGCACGTGCCGCGCAGACCCATCGTAGGGCTGTTGGTCTTGCCGACCACGATGGCGCCGCCCCGCGCCTCGATCCGCTCGGCGAATATGCAGCTCAAATCGGGCTTGAAATTCTTCAGGGCCGGAATGCCGCCGAAGGTCGCGGGCCAGCCCGGCTTGAAATCGAACAGGTCCTTGATGGCGACCGGGACGCCGTGCAGCGGCCCGAGCGCTTCGCCAGCCATGACTGCCGTTTCGGCGTCGCGCGCCCTGGCCCGCGCTTCATCGAAGGCCGTGTAGACGAGCGCGTTCAGACGGGCATTGCCGGCCTCGATCCGCGCGATGGCCCCGTCCATGACCTCGACCGGGGAAACGTCCCGGCGCCTGATCGAGGCTGCGATTTGCGCCGCCGAAGCGGGTGCGTTCTGCGCCATCGTTCTCCTCCCATGAAAGACGGTTCTGGTGTTCAGGCCGCGGCGGCGACCTGGCGTGCAGCCTGCGCGGCGGGATCGCCGTACACCCGGATGTCTAGGCCTTCCTGTCTGGCCTTGATCTGGAGCGCTACGTAGAGCGAATAGAACCGGGACAGGTGCAGGTTGCCGCCGTGGAACCACAGCGCCTTCTGCCGTGTGGGCTTCCACATGTTGCGCAACTCGCCCTGCCAGGGACCGGGGTCTCCCTTGGTGCCCGAACCGAGGCCCCAGCACGGGCCGATGGCCTCGCCGACCTCCGGCGAGATCAGGGCGCCGGCCACGGCATGCATGGAGCCGTAACCCGTGGCCGCCACGATGAGATCGGCGGGCAGCTCCGACCCATCCGTCAGGACGACGGAGCGTTCGCGCACGCGTTCGACCTCGACGCCGCTCCGCACCTTGATCTCGCCCTTGATGATGAGATCGGAGGCGCCGACCTCGATGTAATAGCCGGCGGCGCGACGCAGGGCCTTCATCATCAGGCCGGAGTCGTCCTCCCCGAAATCGAGCAGGAAACCGGTCCGCTCCAGTGCGGCGTAGAAGTCGGCGTCGTGCCGCCGGATGTCGGCCCAGATCTTCGCCTGCTGGGCCGGCATCAGGCCGTAGGGCATGGAGGCGAACAGCAGGTCCGCCTTGTCGGTGGAGATGCCGGCCCGCAGCGCCTCCTCGGAATAAAGACTGCCGAAGCCGAATTCCATCAAGGTCTGCCACTTCACGACGGTGGTCGGGGCGCGCTGGATCATGGTGGCATGCGCGTGATTGCGCCAAAGATCGGCGCAGATGTCATGCGCAGACGTGTTGCCGCCGATCACGATGGCGTTCTTGCCGGCGTAGCCCTCCCCGGTCAGGTAGGCGCTGGAATGCATGATCTCGCCCGAAAAATCTTCGGCGCCCGGCAGTTCGATCGCATTGGGCGGACCATAGGCGCCGGTCGCGAGAACGAGCTGTTTCGGCCGCAGCACCATTTCCTGGCCGGCGCGATCGACCACGACGGTCCATGTGCCGGCGGCCTCGTCGTAGGACGCGCGGCGGCACAGTGTCGAGCCCCAGAAGGTCAGCTCCATGATCTTGACGTAGGCTTCCAGCCAATCCGCCAGCTTGTCCTTGGGCGTGAACACCGGCCAGTCGTCGGGGAACGGCAGGTAGGGCAGGTGGTCGTACCAGACCGGGTCATGCAGCACGAGGGACTTGTAGCGGTTGCGCCAGGCGTCGCCCGGGCGCGCATTGCCGTCGATGATGATGGTGGGAACGCCGAGCCGGCGCAGCCGGGCCCCGAGTGCGATGCCGCCCTGGCCGCCGCCGACGATGAGGCAATAGGGCTGGCGCGCCGTGCCGAGTTCGGCCTCCTCCTGGGCCCGGACCTCGAGCCAGTTGCGGTTGCTGCGGCTGACTCCGTGCCCCGTGCCGAGGTCCCGGCTCGGCCCCTTGCGCTCCTCGAAGCCCTTCAGTTCGAACAGTGTGGTGAGCAGTGTCCAGCATCGACCCTGACGCAGCCGCACATAGCCGCGCCCGCGCCCCAGCCTGGTTTCGAACGTGAACCAGGCCTCGTCGAGATCACCGGCGAGGCTTGCCTCCCCGTCGATGCGCCACGCGGTCGGGGCGACATCGTCCAGGGTTTCGGCCAGCATGGCCGCGATGCTGCCCCGGCCCTCCAGGGTCTTGATGTTCCAGGTAAAGCCCAGGAGGTCGCGCCAGTAGCCCTGCTCCTCGAACAGGGCCGTGACCGCGCCGATGTCGCGCCGCTCCAGCGCCGCGCCGAACGCCGCAATCCACTCCGTGACACGCTGCGTGGCCTTTGAGCCGCTCATTCCCCGGTCCTTCCCTTCGCTCGCGTCACGAGCCTTCCTCGAGCATGATCGCCGCGCATCCGATCATTCCTGCGGATTGAGGATCTTCATCAGCGGCGCGGGATCGGTGCTCGGCGTCGGGATGGCAATCCCGATACTGGCGACGGTGTAGCGGACGCGGCGCAGCGCCTCGCGTCCAGGCGCCCCGAGCCGGCCGGCAACGCCCGTCGCCAGCGTGTCAATGACGGCCATATGGGCATAGCGGGACGGCGTGGGCATCAGAACGTCTTCGCCTTCCGCGATCACCACCGGGATGACGGTTTCGGCGGCCTGCGCCAGCGGCGTACCGGGCCGGGTGAGCGCCACCGTATGGGCCCCGAACGAGCGCGCGATGGCGACCGCTTCGATCACCGGCTTCGACCGCCCGCTGTTGGAGATGGCCAGAACCGCGTCGCCCGGGCCGAGCGTGGCGGCCGACATGCGCTGCTGGTGGCCATCCACGAAGGCCGCCACCGGAATGCCGAGCCGAAACAGTCGCAGCTTCGCATCCTCGACCATCGCGGCCGAGCCGCCGCCCTGGCCGTAGATGTCGATGCGACGGCTTGCGGCGAAGACCGAGATCGCCGTGCCGAGCGCCGCCGTATCGAGGCCGTCGAGGGCTTCGCGTACCGCCGCCGCGGCCCGCATCATCACCGACTGGGCGAGTTGGCCGACATCGTCGCTGAAGACACGATCCGACCGAAGATAGGCCGACGCGACCGCCAGCGTCGTGGCGAGCTGGATCTTGAACTCGTTGAACGAACTGCATCCGACCGACCGGCAGAACCGGCTGATGGTCGGCTGGCTCACCCCGGCCTTGAGCGCCAGTTCGGCGATGGTAATCCGGGTGGCGCTATCGAAGTCGGCGCAGACGGCCGCCGCGACGAGCCGTTCCGCCGGCGACAGGTCGGCTTCGACGCGCTGGATCCGCGAGACGATGTCGATGGCAGCATGCACCGGGGTCGCAAGATGCAGCCCCGGCAGGTTCTCGCGGGTCGCAGTCGCCTTGCTCTGGCGCATCATCGCCATGGCGGGGACGCTCGCCTCACCGGCACTCCCGGGCGGGGCGCATTGTCCAACGCGAGAAATTCAATTTCATCCACGTGCCGCCCCGGGCCTAGTCGCTGCGTCGCGTATTCGGCTGATCAAAGTTTCAGCGCACGTACAAAAACTCAGCGCAACGCGCCTCGATCAAAGCAGGATGAGTGAGCCGGAAGAAGAAAACAACTGGAATTTTGCCGCCCAGAATAGGGTTGCGCACCCGTGGTTTCTGTAACATTCTTTCAGACAGAACGGGCGTTCAGGGCCATCCAGCGTGGCTTGCGGTCTGCCCGGCAGGACGTCGCCCGCTTCTCGGATCGGACATCAGCATGAGCCAAAGCGCCCTATCGACACGGCCGCCACCGGCTGTCGCGGCGCGCACCAAGATGGTCGTGGAGAATGCGACCAAGTTCTACCAGACGCGATCCGGCGCCGTGCATGCGCTTGATGCCGTTTCGCTCGACATCCGCGAAGGCGAGTTCCTGTGCATTCTCGGGCCTTCTGGCTGCGGGAAGTCGACCCTGCTCTGGTCGATGGGCGGGCTGCACGACCTCAGCGGCGGCGAGATCCGGCTCGGCCAGGACCGGATCGTCAAGCCGCACTCCGAAATCGCGATGATCTTCCAGGACGCCAATCTGCTGCCTTGGCGCAATCTCGCCGACAACATCGCGTTTCCCTTCGAGATCAAGGGCAAGCGCCCCGATCAGGGGCGGATCGCGCAACTGCTGGCGCGCGTCAACCTGAAGGGATTCGAGTCCAAGTTCCCGCGCGAGCTCTCGGGCGGCATGCAGCAGCGCGCCTCGATCGTGCGCAGCCTCGCGGTCGAGCCCTCCGTGCTGCTTATGGACGAACCCTTCGGGGCGCTCGACGCCTTCACGCGAGACGAAATGAACCTGCTGATCCAGGAAATCTGGATGGAGACCCGAAAGACCATCGTGTTCGTGACGCATTCGATTTCCGAGGCGATCTTTCTGGCGGATCGCGTCGTCGTGATGTCGGCCCGGCCCGGGCGGATCGCGGCCACTTACGAGATCGACATCCCGCGGCCGCGTCCGGTCGAGATCCAGATGCAGCCCGATTTCATCGAGAGGGTGCTCGCCATCAAATCGAGCATCGATCACGGACGCGGTTCCGCGCCCGGTCTTGCGATCACCTGAATCTTTTTCGATCCGGAGCGACGTTTTGGACAAGGTGCTCGGCGACAAGATCCCGCAATTCAACCGGAAGCAGACTGCAGGCGAATCCGCTGGTCTTGCCAGCGTGAGTGCGTTTTCCTTCGGCGATCACCGGTCCAAGCTGGAAATCCTGGTCATCGCGCTGGTGGCGGTGGTCATCATCGGCGGCGCGGAGCTTCTGCTGCTCTCCTTCAACGTGCCGCAATATATCATGCCGCGGCCGAGCCTGATCGTGACGGCGCTGTTCACCGAGTGGCACAATCTCTGGCACCACCTCGTCGTGACGCTCTACGAGCTGCTGGTCGGCTTCGCGATCGGCGGCTCGATCGGGTTTCTGCTGGCCGCCGTCATCACCCAATATCCCTTCGTCGAGAAGGTCGTCACGCCTTACATCCTGCTGCTGGTCACGACCCCGATGCTGGCCCTGGTTCCGCTGTTGATCCTGCGGTTCGGCTTCGGCAGCGAGCCGCGCATCATCGCGGTCGCGCTCGCCTCGGGTCCGATGGTGATGATCAATTCGGCGACGGGCTTTCGCCGAGTCGACCTCGCCAAGATCGCGCTCGCCCGCTCGTTCGGGGCCAGCACGTTCCAGATCTTCACCAAGATCCGCATTCCCATGGCCATGCCGATGATCATCGTCGGGCTTATGGTCGGCTCCATCTTCGGACTGCTCACCACCATCGGGGCCGAGATGGTCGGCGGCGCCGAGGGGCTCGGCAATCGGCTCACCTATTATTCGTCGCTGATCCGCATGCCGCAGTTCTTCGCTATCATTCTCATTCTCGCGGTCATCGGCATTTCGATCTACGTCTTCTTCTTCTGGCTCGGCAAGAGATGGGCGAGCTGGGAAGCATAAGCCTAAGCGCCACCATCGATCCCATCGGTTCAGGTCACGTCCTAACGCAAGAAACACAAGCAGGAGGGTCAGCATGACGAAGGGAAGCAATCTCGGGCCGACGATCGACCGCCGCCGCCTCCTCACCTTGAGCGCGACCGGCATATCGGCGATGGCGCTCGGCGGCGTGGCAGGCCTGCGCGGCGCCTATGCGGCCGAACCGATCCGCTGGGTTTCGCCGCGCGGCACGATCGAGGTTCTCGACGACTATCCCTATTGGGTGGCCAAGAAGTTCGGCTATTTCGGCGACATCGCCACGACGCTCGAGCCCGGGCCTTCGGACGCGACCGCGACCGTGAAGCTGGTCGACCAGAAGCAGGCCGATGTCGGCTACCCGTCGCCGGGCGTGTTCTCCCTGGCTCTGGCCCAGGGCATCCCGCTCGTCTCCGTGTTCCAGATGGGCGGGGGCGACGTGTTCGACTTCGCGTTCCGCAAGGGCCAGGCTCCGAAAAGCGTCAAGGAGCTCGAAGGCAAGACCATCGTGCTCGGCAGCGCCGGCTGGCAATCGATCGCCGACCCGATGCTGAAGGCGGCCGGGGTCGACATCACCAAGGTGACCTATGTGGATGCCGGCTGGCCGACCTGGGGCACGGCGGTCGCACAAGGCAAGGGTGATGCGGCGCTCACCTGGGAGGGGCTTCGGGCGCAATGGAAGGGCCAGGGGCTCGACTTCGACTACATCCTGGGCAAGGACTTTTCCAAGCTTCCCGCCAACAGCTTCGTGATCCGCAAGTCCGATTTCGACGACAAGAGCAAGGCGGATATCTACGGTCGCTACTTCAAGGCCTGGGCCGAGGGCCTCGAGTTCGGGCGCCAAAATCCCCGGGCCGCGACCCAGATCGTGATGGAACAGTTCCCGGGCCTCGCATCGCAGATGTCTCCGGCGGTTGCCACGGAATCCATGATGCAGCTCAACAACGTCTACAGCGGGCGTTGGGACGAGCGCAAGAAATGGGGCTACCACATCCCCGAGAGCTGGAAGCTGTTCTTCGACACGGGCCGGGAGATCGGCCAGATCACCGGCGACTTCAAGGCCGAGGATGTCGTCAAGAACGACTGGATCGACGTCGCGAACAGCTTCGACAAGGCGAAGATCAAGGCGGATGCCGACGGCTTCGCCTTGTCCGACGCCTACAAGGGCGTCGACGTGGCGGCCATCCAGAAGATGCTCTGACAGTCTGTTCGGAAACCCGGGACCCTCATGCTGAGGAGGTCCGCCGAGACCGTCTCGAAGCACGGCTGACACCTGCCGTCCCTTCGGCAGGCTCAGGGCAGGCCCTTCGGCTCGGCCGCGTAGCGGCCGGCTCAGGATGAGGCAAGGGACGTTATCGAACAGCCTCTGAGGGCAGCGCCGGCGGCTGAAGCGCCACCGGTCTCGTACGCCAAGGCCGGGTGCCTCACATTGGTGTCCCAGCAAGGCAAAGTCGCAGGGTAGCAGGGGAGGGACGGATGGCGCAGCGCGTCTTGGTGGTGGGGCTCGGCAACATGGGCATGAGCCATGCGCTCGCCTATGCGCGCATCCCCGGCTTCGAGGTAGTGGGTCTTTGCGAGCGCCGCATCGCGGGTCGCGACCTGCCCGAGCCCCTGAAGGCCGCCAGGCGCTTCGACACGTTCGAGACGGCGCTGGCCGAACTCAAGCCGGACGTGGTGTCGATCAACACGCTGCCCGACACGCATGCCGATTTCGCCATCAAGGCCATGGAGGCGGGGGCGCATGTCTTCGTCGAGAAGCCGCTGGCCGACAATGCCGCCAATGCCGAGAAGGTGGTGGAGACGGCGCGGCGCACCGGCCGCAAGCTGGTGATCGGCTACATCCTGCGCCAGCACCCGTCCTGGATCAAATTCATCGAGATCGCGCGCGAGCTCGGCACCCCGCTGGTCTTCCGCATGAACCTCAACCAGCAATCCAACGGCCAGACCTGGGAGTGGCACAAAAGGCTGATGGACAGCTTCCCCCCGATCGTCGATTGCGGGGTGCATTACGTCGATGTGATGTGCCAGATGACACCCGCCCGGCCTGTCAAGGTCCACGCTATCGGGGCGAAGCTGACCGACGAGGTTCCGGTCAATAATTATGGCATGTTGCAGGTCATGTTCGAGGACGGCTCGGTCGGCTGGTACGAGGCCGGTTGGGGCCCGATGATGAGCGAGACCGCCTTCTTCGTGAAGGACGTGATCGGCCCCAAGGGTTCGGTGTCGATCGTGATGGCCGAGACCTCCGGCAATGTGCGGTCGGACGACATCAACGCCCATACCAAAACGAGCCAGATCCTGCGTCATTACGCCGATATGTCGAAACCCGACGAGCGTATCGACATGACCGACGAGCCTGACCACGACGCGCTCTGCGAGCGCGAGCAGCGCTATCTGTTGAAAGCCATTGAGCAGGACCTCGACCTCACCGATCACATGAACGACGGCGTCAAGAGCCTGAAGATCGTGCTCGCCGCCGACCGCTCGATCCATGAGGGGCAGGTCGTGGCGTTGTAGCGCGGCGGCTCCTTAGTCCGCCATGTCCCAGGTCTCGGCGCTGGCGCCAGCGAGCTCCCTGACCCGCGCCTCGTCGCGCCCGAATTCGGCGGCGTTGCCCTCGAACACCACCTTCCCGTCGTCGAGCACATAGGCCCGGTCGGCGATGTCGACCGCCACCCGCACGTTCTGCTCGACCAGCAGGACCGAGATGCCCTCCTGGCGAGCCGCCGCCACGACCTTGAACACCTCTTCCACGATCAGCGGGGCCAGACCCTGGGAGGGTTCGTCGAGCATGAGCAGCTTGGGGTTGAGGAGCAGCGCACGGGCGATCGATACCATCTCCTGTTCGCCGCCCGAAAGCTGGCTGCCCTTGTTGGCCTTGCGTTCCGCGAGGCGCGGAAACAGCTGGTAGATGCGGGCGATGGTCCACGGCCCCGGCCGTTCCACTGGCACCAGCAGGTTTTCCTCGACCGTGAGGTTGGCGAACACCCTGCGGCCCTCGGGCACGTAGCCCACTCCCAGCGCGGCGACCCGGTAGGGCGGCGAAGCCCGTCGCGTTGACGCCGAAGATCGACACGCTGCCTTGCCGCGGCGCCATCAGGCCAACCAGCGTGCGCAGCGTCGTGGTCTTGCCGGCGCCGTTGCGGCCTAGCAGCGCCACGATCTCGCCCTCGCGCACCTCGAGCGTGACGCCATGAAGGATGTGGCTCTTGCCGTAGTAGCTGTGGAGGTCCTCGGCGCGCAGCGGAATCATGCGGCGGCTTTGCCGAGATAGGCCATCTGCACGGCTTCGCTGCCGGCGATCTCGTCAGGCCGCCCCTCGGCCAGCACCTTGCCTTCGGCCAGCACCATGATGCGGTCCGCGAGATTGAACACCACCCGCATGTCATGCTCGATCAGCAGGATCGACAGGCCTTCGGTCTTGTGCAGGCGCCGGATCAGGCGCGCGATGTCATAGGTTTCCTGATCTCCCATGCCGGCCGTGGGCTCGTCGAGCATGAGAAGCCGCGGACCCAAGGCCAGCGCCATCATGATCTCGGTGGCGCGCTGGTCGCCATGCGAGAGCGCCCCCACCAGGCTTTCCCGCTTCGCAGCGAGATTGCCGAGTTCCAGAAGCTGCGTGACCCGTGCCTCGATGGCGGCGCGCCGTTTCCCGCCGACCCAGCATTTCAGGCGCAAGCCGGCGGCCACCTCGACCGCGATGCGCAGGTTGTCGGCGATGCTGAGTTCCGGGAAGATTTCGGTGATCTGGAAGGTGCGCGCCATCCCGTGCCGGACGCGCTGCTCGGGCACGAAGCCGGTGATGTCGCGGCCCTCGAACAGGATATCGCCGGCCGTGGGAGGAAAGAAGCCGCTGATCAGATTGAAGAAGGTGGTCTTTCCGGCGCCGTTCGGGCCGATGATGGCCCTGAGTTCGCCGGGCTCGATGGTCAGCGACACGCGATCGACCGCGACGAGCTTGCCGAAGTGGCGCGAGACGCTGCGGATCTGCAGGAGGCTCATGCGGCGGACCTTGTCCGCAGCATCCCCAGAATGCCGCGCGGGAAGAAGCGGACCACGAGCACGAACACGAGCCCGATGACCATCATCCAGTTGGCGGTGTGGCTCGACACATAGTCTTGCAGCGCCACGAAGACGGCGGCGCCGATCAGCGGCCCCCAGAAGCTGCGCATGCCGCCCAGCACCGCCATTATTACGAAGTTCCCCGACAGATCGAACCTCAGGGCGCGCGGATCGGTGAAGTTGTTCAACAGCGCATAGAGGCAGCCCGCCACGCTCACGAACAGACACGAGATCACGAAGGACAGCCAGATGTGACGTTCGATCGGAATGCCGAGGAATCGGGCCCGGCGCTCGTTCTCGCGGATGGCGAGCAATGAGCGTCCGAAGGGGGCATTCAGCAGTTGCGCCATGATGCCGACCGAGACCGCGAAGACCGCCAGCACGAAGTAATAGAAGGCCTTGTCGTTGCCGTAGATGTCGAGGCGGGTGAAGCCGAGATCGACGGGCATGCGGTGCCAATCTGTCAGGCCGTCGTCGCCCCCGGTGAGCGCGTTCCAGCGGAAGGCGATGAAGTAGAACACCTGCCCGAAGGCGATGGTCACCATGGCGAAATAGACGCCTCGCCGCCTGACGATGAGCGCCCCGATCACGGCTGCCGCGAGCGTGGCGGTGACGATGCCGATCGCCATGGCCACGAGCGTGTTCGGCACCAGATATTTGATCGTCATCGCGACCCCATAGGCGCCGAGGCCGAAATAGGCCGCATGGCCGAATGACAGGACGCCGGTGAAGCCGAGCAGGAAGTTGAGCGACATCGCCGCGAGCCCCATCACCACGATCCGGGTCGCGAGTTCCGTGTAGCCGCCGACCGCTCCCATCCAGTACGGCATGGTGAGAAGCGCGGCCCACACTGCAAGGTCGAAGAGGCGCCGATGGGGTGCGGTCAATGCAGCCGTCCTTCTTCGCCCATGAGGCCGCGGGGGCGAACCAGCAGCACCAGACCCATCATGACATAAATGATCGCCTCCGTGGCCGAGGGCAGGAACACGGCGGTCAGGCCGGAGGCGAGGCCGATCAGCACGCCGCCGAGCAGGGTGCCCACCAGGCTGCCGAGGCCGCCCACGATGATGGCCACGAAGCTCGGCATGATAAGGGACGAGCCAATGGTCGGGGAAAGGCCCAGCAGGCCGGCCGCCAGGACGCCCGCGAGCCCGGCGATATAGATGCCGATGCCGAAATTGAGGCTGCGCAGGATGCGCGTGTTGACGCCGAGCGTGGATACCGTGTCGAGGTCCCGGGTGCCGGCCCGGATGCGGATGCCGAGCCGCGTATAGGTCAGGACGAAGAACAGGCCGCCGATCGCGGCCGCGACGATCAGGATCATGAACACCCGATAGCCGGTCAGGAAGAAGAACTGCCGGCTCAGGGGGGACGTGAGCCAGCCGGGCACCTGGAACGGCAGGCTCTGGGCGCCCCAGATGATGCGCATCACATCTTCGAAGATATAGGCGAGCCCGAAGGTCAGCAGCAGGCTGTAGAGCGGATCGCGGCCATAGAGGGGCCGGATCAGCACGCGCTCCACGATGAGCCCGATGATCGCGGTCAGGGCCGGGGCGACGATCAGCGCTCCCCAAAAACCGATATAGGGGATCAGCGCATAGGCCAGATAGGCGCCGAGGGCCAGGAAGCCGCCATGGGCGAAATTGATGACCCCGCTCAGGTTGAGGATCAGCGACAGGCCGAGCGCCATGAGCGCATAGAAGGCACCGACGATCAGCCCGTTGAACAGGTTGAACAGGATAAGCTGTGTCATGCGCGGCCGCGGCCTTCCTGGCTTGAGCCGAACTGCTGCCGGGCGGGGCGGCGCACCGGATCGCTCCCGCCTGGCCCTGTCAGCTCGGCCAGACCATCTTGCAGCCGCTTTCCTCGACCGTGCCGGCGACGTCGGCACCGTTGACCACGTCGCTGACCTTGAACACGTCGTCGGGAGTCTGACCGCTGGCCTGGGCGGTGCCGACGAAGAGGCTTGCGAGCAGCTGGTTCTGGCCCGCCCGATAGGTGGCCTTGTTGGGCCCGAGGGCGATTTCCGGAGGCAGTTCGAACCCTTGCAAGGCCTTGGCCATTTGCACGGCGTCGAGGGATTTGGCCCGTTCGGCGGCCAGCGCACAGGTCCAGGTTGAAACAAAGCCGAACCAGGTCCGAGCGGTCGGGACGCGGCCCGTCTGCTTCTTTGCCGCTTCGACGAACTCAGCCACGTGCGGGACGCCGGGCTGGTTCCAGTACCATTCCATAACCCAGGTGCCGATTCGCGCCTCGGGCGGCAACCCTTCGAGTGCCTCCACTTCCTGCTGAGCGCCGGCCAGATGCGTGGTCTTGTCCAAGCCGAACTGGACGGCCTGCTTCAAGGCGTTAACCATGTCGTCGCCCTGCGTGAGAAACACGATGACGTCGGGGTTCGCCGACTGGGCCTTGATCAGGTAGGAGGAATAATCGGTCGTACCCAACGGCGCGAGATCGCCGCCGACCCGGCTGCCGCCGAGCGCCGCGCAGGCCTTGACCATGCCGTCTTCAAGCGTGTGGCCAAAGGAGTAGTCCGGCGTGATGTAGTACCACTTCTTGCCCGAACTCTTGATCAGGGGACCCGCAACGGCGGAGGCTTCCATCTGCGTGGCATTGCAGACCCGGAAGACGTTCCAGCGGCAAGACGAGCCGGTGATCGCATCCGTGTGCCCGCCGGGTACGATATGCAGAACCCTCTTTTCCGCCGCAACCTGGGCCATGGCAAGGGACAGGGCCGAGTTGACGTTGCCGAGCAGGAAGGAGACCTTGTCGCCGTCGATGAGCTTGCGGGCCTTCTGAACGGCGGTACCGGCGTCCCCCGTCGTCGAGTCCTCAACGACGAGTTCCACCTTGCGGCCGAGGATGCCGCCCTTGGCATTGATCTGCGCGAGGGCCAGCTGGCAACCGGCCAGTTCGTTCTTGCCGTTGGCCGCATAGGCGCCGGTAAGCGGGTTGTCGAGGCCGATCTTGACCACGTCGGCGGTCTGCGCCCGCAACACGAAAGGCGCGGCGATCTGCGACGCCCCCGCGGCCAGACCTGCCTTCAGCAAGCCACGTCGTCCAATTGGTCTGCTCAAGCAGATCATCGTTGCTTCCTCCCTGGTCGCGAACATAGTGGCAGCATTGAGCCGCCAGTTCACTGTTTTGTGCGACCGTTTGATCGATCATCTTCGCATCGCAGGGCCCGGTCAAGGAACTCGACTTTTCGCCGCACGCCTTCGCCAACGCCGTGAGGTCAGTCCGGATCCGGCCCCGCGCCGATCGCCCGTGCTCGGAGCGCGCGCTCGGCCCAGAGTCCGCGCGGGCGCAGCACGAGCACCCCCGACATGGCGATCCCGATGGCGACCAGTTGCAGGGCCGCTGCCCTGGCCTGGAGTTCGGGCGGGAACAGCGCCGTGATGGCCGCCCCCGAGCCGCTCCACAGGCCCCAGATCACGACGCGCGCCGAGGATCGCGCCGGCATTGCTGCCGGAACCGCCGATGATCAGCATGGTCCAGACCTGGAATGTCAGGGCCGGCAGGTAATTGTCGGGCGCGATGAAGCCGGTTGCGTGCGCCTGCATGGCTCCGCCGAGTCCCATGACGGCGCCGCCGAGCGCGAAGGCCTGCAACCGAAACGCAATGGTGTTCTTGCCGAGGGCGGCGGCCGCGGCTTCGTCGTCGCGAATGGCTTGCAGCACACGCCCCCAGGGGCTTTTCGCGAGCCGCTGGAGCGCTCCGAAGAGCAGCGCCGTGACCGCGGCGATGACGCCGAGATTGGCGGCGCCGAACAGAACGGGCCGATCGGCCAGATCAGCAAACGGGCGCGGAATGAAGCCGATGCCGAAGGGGCCGCCCGTGACGTCTTGCGCATTGAGGCAGAACAGCTGCACCGCGACCGCGACCCCGAAGGTGGTGATGGCCAGGTAATCGGCCCGGAGCCGCAGCGTCAGCGCGCCCACGAAGGCCGAAGCGGCCGCGGCGGCCAGCATGGCGCCGAGCCAGCCGACCGCGATCGGCAGCGCGAAGCCGCCCCAATGCGGCCCGGCCGGGGTCGTGAGCAGGGCCGACACATAGGCGCCGATCGCCACGAATCCGGCAATGCCCACGTTGAAGAGGCCCGTCATGCCCCATTGCAGGTTCAGCCCCATGCTGATGATCGCATAGGCCAGGGCCGTGGTGCCGAAGAAGGCCGCATAGCCGAGGAGGTCGAGCATCAGTTCGCCTTCCCGAACAGGCCGTTGGGCCGCACCAGCAGCACCGCGATCAGGATCACGAAGGCCACGGCGCCGCGCCATTGGGCCCCCACGAAGGCCACTGCTGCAGCCTCGGACAGGCCGACCACGAGGCCGCCCAGCACCGCTCCGGGCACGGAGCCGATGCCGCCCAGGATGGCGGCCGCAAACAGCGGCAGCAGCAGATCGAACCCCATGAAAGGACGGATCTGCACCAGGAGCCCGACCACGATGCCGGACGCGCAGGCGAGCGCGCCACCGAGCAGCCAGGTCAGCCGGATGACGCGCGCCACGTCGACGCCGTTCACCCGGGCCAGACTAGGGTTCTCGCTGACGGCTCGCATGGCCCGGCCGATCCTGGTCCGGGTCAATAGCTGGTGCGTGGCAACGACGAGCACGACGGTGGCGGCCACGCTGGCGAGCTGGTTCGGGGTCGCCTTGAGGCCCGCGGCGAGGGGTTTGGCGATCTGCAGGGCGCGGGTGAAATAGGCCGGCCGCGACGAGAAGATAGACTTCGAGCAGGCTCCGCAGCGCCAGGGACGCGCCGAAGCTCGCCATGATGGCCACGATGCCCTCGCCCCTTTCGCGCAAGTGGCGAAACAGGAGCTGGTCGAGCGCCAGGGCCAAGGCGCCCGTCAGCGCCATGCCGATGAGGCCGGCGAGCAGCACCGTCCAGGTGAAGGAGAACGGCGCGATGGGGGTCCCGCTCCCACCGGCCAGCGCCCCGAGCAGACCCGCGACCGAAAGGGTGAGGTAGGCGCCCCAGGAGATGAATTCCCCATGCGCGAAATTGGCGAAGCGCAGGATCGAATAGGTCAGCGTGACGCCGATGGCGCCAAGGCCGATGACGGCGCCCGCAACCACGCCGTCCACGATGAATTGCAGGCTCACGGGGCCATTTCCCTGGCCCGGCCGCCGAGGTAAAGCTCGGCCATGACGGGATCGCGGGCGAGTTCGGCAGGCGCGGCGCCTCGTGCCGGTTGCAGCCTTCGACCAGCACCAGGGCCCGGTCCGCGATGGCGAGCGCGGCGCGCACGTTCTGCTCCACCAGGACGATCGCGACGCCGGTGTTCCGGATCGCCGTCAGGCGGCTGAACACCTCGTCGACCAGCTTCGGCGACAGTCCCGCCGAAGGCTCGTCGAGCATCAGCACACGGGGCGAGACGATCAGGGCCCGGGCCACGGCCAGCATCTGGCGCTGCCCGCCCGACAGGCGGCCGGCCAGGAGCCTGCCGCTGGCGCGCTAGGTCCGGAAAGGCGTCGAACATGGCGTCGATCTGCTGCGCCGCGGCCCTTCCTGTCGGCGATCCGGTCGGCTGCCAGCCGCAGGTTGTCGAGCACCGTGAGCGTGGCGAAGATGTTCTCGGTCTGCGGCACGAAGGCGAGGCCGTGATCCAGCATGCTGTGCGCCGCCACCTGGGTGATGTCGGTGCCGCCGAGGCGCACGGTGCCGCTTGTGATCGGCACCAGGCCGGCGATCGCCTTGATCGAGCGTGCTCTTGCCCGCGCCATTGGGCCCCAGCACGGCCAGGATCTCGCCCGCGCCGACCTTGAGCGAGGCGCCGTTGACGATGGAGAGCCCCGGCTCGTAGCCCGCGACGACGCGCTCGGCCCACAGCATCGGTCCTGGTACTTCGCTCATGCAGCGGCGGCGCCCAGATAGGCTTCGACGACGCGCGGATCGCGCGCCACGGCGTCGGGCGTGCCTTCGGCCAGCAGCCGGCCTTGCGCCAGGACGAGGACGCGGGAGCACAGCCGCGCCACCATGTCCATGTTGTGCTCGATCAGCAGCACCGTGATGTCCCTGGGCCCGGATGGCCTGGATGCGGTCGATGATGACGTCGAGCAGGGTCGGATTGACGCCCGCCGCGGGCTCGTCGAGCAGCAGCATCGTCGGGTCGGTCATCAGCACGCGGGCAAGCTCGAGCAGTTTGCGCTGGCCGCCGGACAGGATCCGGGCCGGATCATGGGCCAGCGGCGCGAGGGTGGTGAACTCCAGAAGCGCCATGGCCCTGTCGAAGATCTCGCGCTGCTGCTTTTGCACGAAACCCGGCCGCAGCCAATTCGGCAGGATGGCCTCTCCGCTCTGGCCCTGCGCCCCGAGCATGACGTTTTCGACGACGCTCATCTGGCCGAACGGCTTGGGGATCTGAAAGGTCCGCCCGAGCCCGAGCCCGACCCGCCGATGCGCCGGGAGCCTCTGCGATCGCGCCGCCGCCGAGCGCGATGCTGCCGCTGGTCGGCGCCAGGCTGCCGGCCAGGCAATCGAACATGGTGGTCTTGCCGGCTCCGTTGGGTCCGATCAGCCCGACGATCTCGCCCCGGTGCACCGCGAACGAAAGGCCATCGACCGCCGCCACGCCGCCGAACCGCTTGACCACGCGCTCGGCGCGCAGGATCGGCTCCGCTCGCCGCGGAGTGGCTGGCGGCGGACAGGATCTCGGGCCGTGGATTCACAGGGGCGGCGACGACCATAAGCTTGACCTTCGTGACGGCGCAGGACCTTATGCGATCCTGATCTTCGGGCAAGGATTCTGGTGCTTTGGCGGATGCCCCAAACGACGAATTCGCGCTCTACGACCTTCGCGTCGACGTCATCGTGCCCGAGGGCGCGCCGATCTATTGCGGGGCCAAGGCCGGGGACTTTTTCGAGCTGCGCGGCGAAATGCTGACCCTGCCGCCCGGGCAGGGCATTTCGATCTATTCGCTCGCGGCCGTGCTGCCCCTGCTGGCCGCCAAGCAGCGCCCCACCCATCCCAACGACTGGATGACGAGCGACACCGAGATCGCCTGCCCGGACCCGAACTGCGGCAGCCGCTTGCGCATCAGCCGTCTCGGGCTGCGCCGCTTCAGCCATGCCGCCACCACGGCCGTGCCGCTGCCGGCCGGCACCCAAAACGCCGAATGATCGAGACCGCCGAACTCCGGCCCGGCTACACGATATCCCGGGTCATTCGCGGCAATTGGCAGCTGGCGGGCGGCCATGGCGCGGTGACGCAGGAGGACGCGCTCGCGGCGCTCGAAGCCGCCTTCGACGCCGGCATGACGACCTTCGACTGCGCCGACATCTACACGGGCGTCGAGGAACTGATCGGCGCCTTCCGGGCGCGCCTGCGGGAGCGGCGGGGCGAAGAGGCCGCCAGGGCCCTGAAGGTCCACACGAAGCTCGTGCCCGATCTCGACCGTCTGGCCAGCCTGACCAAGGGCGACGTGGCCGCCATCGTGGACCAATCGCTGCGGCGGCTCGGGGTCGAGCGCCTCGACCTCGTGCAGTTCCACTGGTGGGACTACGCGGTTCCCGGCGCGCTCGACGCCATTCTGTGGCTCGACGAGTTGCGCCGCGCCGGCAAGGTGCATGCACGTCGGGCGGCACCAATTTCGATACGCCCCACACGCGCGCCATCCTGGAGGCCGGGGTGCCGCTGCTGTCGATGCAGACCCAATATTCGCTGCTCGACGCCCGCCCCGAGAACGGGCTCGCCGAAGCTCTGCCAGGTCGCATGGCGTCGTGCTGCTCTGCTACGGCACGGTGGCGGGCGGCTTTCTGGGCGACCGCTGGCTGGGGCAGCCGGAGCCGACGGGCGAACTCGAGAACCGCTCGCTCACCAAATACAAGCTCATCATCGACGATTTCGGCGGCTGGGCGCTGTTCCAGGATCTGCTGCGGACCTGCCGGGCCATCGCGGACCGGCACGGGGTCGATATCGCCACCGTGGCCAGCCGGTTCGTTCTCGACCGGCCCAGGGGTCGCGGCCGTCATCGTGGGCGCGCGCGACGCCGCGCATGCGAGGGCCAATGCGCGGATCGGCGAGATCCGGCTCACCGCCGCCGACCAGGCCGAGATCGCGGCCGTTCTCGGCCGGCGCACGGGCCCGCACGGCGATACCTACACGCTCGAACGCGACCGCAACGGCCGCCACGGCTCGATCATGAAGTACAATCTCAACACCGCGCAGCAATGAGGACGCCCATGCCCACCAAGCTCATGTTCGGCACTGCCCTGGCCCTGGTTCTCGCGGCCGGCGCCCCGGCTCGTGCCGCCGATTGCACCATCCCGGTGGGGGTCGTGATGGAACTGACCGGGCCTGCCGGCGAATATGGCCAGGCCGGCGCAAAGTCGGTCGAGATGGCGTTCCGCGACATCAACGCGGCCGGCGGCGCCCAGGGCTGCACCCTGGTGCCCGACACCATGGACTCGCACAGCACCGGCACGCTGGCGGTCGATGCCGCGACCCAGCTCGTGCAGATCAAGCACGTTCCGGTGATCATCGGCGGCATCATCTCGTCCGTCACGATCCCGATCCTGACCGCCGTGACGGCGCCCGCCAAGGTCGTGCAGGTGTCGCCCGCCTCCTCGTCGCCGACGCTCACCGAGCTCGGCCGCCAGGGCAAGACCAACGGCATCTTCTTCCGCACCATCACGTCGGACGCCCTGCAAGGCGTCGCGGCGGCCCGCTACGCCATCGACCAGGGCTTCAAGAAGATCGCCATCATCCACGTCAACAACGACTTCGGCGTGAATCTCGCGAAGGAGTTTTCGGGCGCCTACAAGGCGCTCGGCGGCACCATCGTGTCGACCACGCCCTACAACGAGAAGCAGGCCAGCTACGATTCGGAAGCCACCGCCGGCATGCAGGGCGGCCCCGACGGGCTCTACCTCATCTCGACGCCGGTCGACGGCGCCACCATCGCCCGGGCCTGGATCTCGGGCGGCGGGCCGCAGAAATTCCTGCTCAACGACGGCATGAACAGCTCGGACTTCATCTCCAGCGTCGGCGCCCAATACCTCAACGAGGCCTATGGCACCTCGTCGGGCACCAGCCCGACCGCCTCGACCAAATATTTCAACGACACTTACAAGACCTTCTCGGGTCTCGATCCCGCCAACCCGGCGGCCGATCGCTCCTATGACGCCGGCGCCATCGTGGGCCTCGCCATCGCGGCCGCGCCCTCGAAGGAGTCGCTCGCCATCCGGGACGCCATCTACAAGGTGGTCGACCCCAAGGGCACGCCCGTCGGGGCCGGCAAGGAGGAGTTTGCCAAGGCGCTCGCCCTGCATCAAGGACGGCAAGCCGATCCGCTACGAGGGCGTGATCGGCCCGGTCGCCTTCGACCAATACGGCGACATCACCGGCCCGTTCCGGCTGTGGAAGATCGTCGACGGCAAGGTCACGACCACGGGCGAGATGAGCACCGACGACGTCAACGACCTCAAGGCCAAGCTGCCCGCCAAATAGCCTACGCGCATGACCGCCCCGCTTCCCCGGATCGCCCTGGCACCGGACCTGTCCATCAGCCGGATCGTCACGGGCCTCTGGCAGGTGGCCGACCAGGAACGCGGCGGCACGACCGCTCGATCCCGAGCGGGGCGCCGATGCGCTCGACGCCTATGCGGCGGCGGGGTTCGACACCTTCGACATGGCGGATCACTACGGCAGCGCCGAGGTGATCGCCGGGACTCTGCTCCGGCGCTTCGATGCAGCGGATTCTGGGCGGCCCAAAGCCTTCACCAAATGGTGCCCGGCTCCCGGTGCCGATGACCGCGGAGGTGGTCCGGGCCGGCGTCGAGCGGGCGAGGCAGCGGCTGGGGGTCGAGCGCATCGACCTGATG
Organism: uncultured Alphaproteobacteria bacterium; assembly: GCA_963851175.1. GTDB lineage: Bacteria > Pseudomonadota > Alphaproteobacteria > Rhizobiales > Beijerinckiaceae > Lichenihabitans. The sequence continues at coordinate 320,720 of CAWKNU010000009.1, forward strand.
CAATTCCATTGGTGGACCTTCGAGCACCTCGCCTATCTCGATGCGGCCCAGCAATTGGCGCGCTCTCCAGCGCGAAGGGCTGATCGCCCATTTGGGCACCACCAATTTCGATACCGACCACCTGCGCGTGCTGGTCAAGCACGGCATTCCGATCCTGACCAACCAGGTGTCGTTCTCGCTGCTCGATCGCCGCGCCGCCGGGCCGATGAGCCGGTTCTGCCTCGAGCATGGCGTCAAGCTCCTGGCCTATGGGACGCTGGCCGGGGGCCTCTTGTCCGAGCGCTGGCTCGGCGTGCCGGAGCCCGCCCAGGGCGACATCGCCGACTGGAGCAAGAGCAAATACAAGCGCTTCGTCGACGCCATCGGCGGCTGGGCACCCTTCCAGGCGATCCTTGGGGCGGCCGATCAGGTCGCCAAGCGGCACGGCGTCTCGATCGCCAATGTGGCGACCCGCTGGGTGCTGGATCATCCGGCCGTGGCGGCCGTCATCGTCGGGGCGCGCCTCGGCGAAAACGAGCACCGGGCCGACAACCTGCGCAGCTTCGGGTTCGATCTCGACGACGCCGATCACGCCCTCATCGATGCGGCGCTGGCCCAGGCGACCCCCATCCCCGGCGATTGCGGCGACGAATACCGGCGCCCGCCGTTCCTCACCGCCTCGGGCGATCTCAGCCATCACCTCGCGGCGATCCCGACCTATTTCCAGGCCCAGCCCGTCGAGGGTCGGCCAGGGCGGCTGCGGGTCGAATTCGAGGAGCGTCTGGGAGCCGATCGCCGGCTATTCGCGGGCCGTTCGCGTGGGCGATCGCGTCCTGGTCAGCGGCACCACCGCGACGCATGGCAGCGGCGAGACCGTTTGCCCGGGCGATCCGGCCGGGCAGACGACCTATATTCTCGACAAGATCGCCGCGAGCCTCGGCGCGCTCGGCGCCACACTGGACGACGTGGTCCGCACCCGCATCTATCTGACCGAATGCGGATGACTGGGAGCCGGTGTCGCGCGCCCATGGCCGGGCGTTCGGCACGATCCGGCCCGCCAATTCCCTGGTCGAGGTCGGCCGCCTGGTCGGCGATTACCTGGTCGAGATCGAAGCCGAAGCCGTGCTCGACGCGGCGCCTCCGGGTCCGGCGCGAGACTGATCCCCGCCCGGCTCAGGCCGCCTGTTTGGCCCGTGCCACGATCTGGGTCGGGTTGACGAAACGCAGCGCAATGACCAGCCAGATCAACGTGGTGACTGTGTAGATCACGGCCATGGCGTCGATCGATTGCCCGGCCCGCACACCGGCCGCGAACACCGAATAATAGAGGGCTACCACCAGGGTCTGGCTGCTCGGTCCCGCGGTAAGGAAGGTGAGCTCGAACATGCTGATGGTGCGCACCAGCACGAGCAGCAGCGCCGCCAGCACGCCTGGCAGCAGAATGGGCACCAGCACATGGGCGAAGAGCTGGAATGTATTGGCGCCGAACACCCGGGCCGCGGCTTCGAGCTTCGGGTCGATCTGCTCGATGAACGGGATCATCACCAGGATCACGAACGGCACCGTGGGCACCAGATTTGCCAGCACGACGCCCGTGAAGGTGCCGCCGAGCCCGGTCTGATAGAGCACCGTCGCGAGAGGAATGCCGAAGGTCATCGGCGGCACCAGCAGCGGCAGGACGAAGATCAGGGTTGCGATCCTCTTGCCCGGAAAGTCGCGGCGGGCCAGCGCGTACGCGGCCGGCACGCCGAGCAGCCCCGCCACGATCACAACCGCGAAGGTCATCTGCAACGTGACGGTGAGCACGTCCCCGAGCTGGAACTCATGCCAGGCGGAGATGTACCAGCGCGTCGTGAAGGCTTCCGGCAGCCAGGACCTGAGCCAGCGGGTCGCGAACGAGTTCACGACCACGGTGGCGATCACGGCCGCGATGTTGAGCACCACGAAGCCGATGAGAAGCCAGACCGCGGTGGCCCAGAGCTTTGCGCCAATGGTCGTGTCGCGAATCAAGACTTTATCCCTTCGCGCCGCTGGTCGGGCCGCTGTAGAAGAACCGGCGCAGTCCCAGGACAAGCACCACCACGGCCAATTGGACGATTCCCATGATGATCGCGATGGCCGAACCCATCGAATAATCGAAGCGCTCGAAGGCGGCTTGGTAGGCCGCGATCGAGATCACGCGCGTCTCGCCGGCCGGCGCGCCCAGCAGCACGGCAGACGGAAACACCGAGAAATTCTGCACGAAAGACAGGCAGAAGTTGATGGCCAGACCGGGGGCCAGCAACGGCAGGAAGACATGGACGAAGCGCCGCCGGGAATCGGCCCCGAGGGTCGCGGCGGCTTGTTCCAGCACCGGATCGATGCCCGACAGGTAGGACAGCGTGAGCAGGAACGTGAACGGAAAGCCGGTGATCAGCAAGGACGCGACCACGCCCCAGTAATTATGGACCAGCCGGACCGGGTGCTGGATCAGGCCGAACGCCAGGAGGGTCCGGTTGAACCAGCCCTGCGGCCCGAGATAGTTGAGCAGGCCTTCGGCAACCAGCACCGTGCCGAGCGTGATCGGTATCACCAGGATGGTGGTCAGAAGGCGCTGCCGGCGCAGCAGCCGAACACGAAACGCGATCGGCACCGCCAGCAACAGGCTGAGGACCGTGACCGGAACCGCGATGTTCAGCGTCGCCAGGATCGTGTCGTAGAGATAGGGGTCCGAAAAGAAGGTCGCGTAATTCGATCCCCAACCGCCCTGCTGCGGCTGGAACGACAAGACCAGGCCGTAGGCAAAGGGATAGAGGAACAGCGCGACGATCAGGGCGAGGGCCGGCAGGATCAGAAGCGTAATGCCATCGAAGCCGCGCAGGGCAAGGCGCTGGCGCAGGCTCAAACGGGCGCGAATCGCGACGGGAGTCATGCCCTCACCTAGGCCGCGGCAAACAAGAGCACGCGCTCGGCATCAGGCATTAGCGTAACCGAATCGCCCGGTTGGAGCGTTCCGCCAGACCGAAAGACCAAGCCGATCCCTGAGTTCATGCGCGCCGTGCCGACGGATTCTCGGCCGCGATATTCGATGGATTCCACGCGGGCCGGCAGTCCGGGGCCGCCCGGCGGACCGAGAGTCACGTCCTCTGGGCGGAAGAGCGCGACCGAGGGTGCCCCGGCCGCGGCTGGACCTTGGGCCGCGCCCTCGAGCACGACACCGCCGACCTCCAGGCGCTCCCGGCCGGCCGTGGGCGCGAGCCGCACACCGGGCACGCGATTGCGGAATCCCATGAATTCGGCGACGTGGATATCGGCCGGCCTGTCATAGACCTCCTGGGGCGACCCGACCTGACGGATCGCGCCATCGCGCAGCACCACGATGCGGTCGGCCATCGACAGCGCCTCGTCCTGGTCGTGAGTCACATAGATGGTGGTGGCGCCGAGTTCGTTGTGGATGCGGCGGATCTCCGCCCGCATCTCGAGCCGCAGCTTGGCGTCGAGATTGGACAAGGGCTCGTCCATCAGCACCAGGGGCGGCTCGATCACCACGGCCCTGGCGATCGCGACCCGCTGCTGCTGGCCGCCCGACATCTGGCCGGGCAGCTTGTCTTCCTGGCCTTGCAGCCGCACCAGCCCGATCGCCTCGGCAACGCGGCGCGCCGCTTCGGCCCTCGGCACATGCCGCATCCGCAGCCCAAAGCCAACGTTCTGGCGCACCGTCATATGTGGAAACAGCGCATAGTTCTGGAACACCATGCCGAAGCCGCGCTCTTCGGGCTTGAGCGCATCGATGCGCACGCCGTCGAGCAGCATGCGGCCGCTGCTGATCGGCAGCAGGCCGGCGATGCAATTGAGCGTCGTCGACTTGCCGCACCCCGAGGGACCGAGCAGCGCCACGAATTCACCGCGCCGGATCGACAGGTCGACCCCCTTGAGCGCGCTGAGCGTGCCGAAGCTGCGACCGACGCCTTCGAGTCTGAGTTCTTCGAAACGCGCCGACTTGACAGGCATCGATCCTCCGGGATTTGGCGTTGCGGGTTGGGCGAGCGGTCCGCCTACTTCTTCAGTTTGGCCCCGCCGATGTCGCGGTCCCACTTGTCGAACATGGCGACGAGCGGCTTGGCATCGAGCGGCGGCTCGACCGGATTGTCGGCGATCATCGCCGCATATTCGGGCCGCCCGAACCGCTTGAAAGTGTCCTGGCTTTCCTTGGGCGCCATTTCGACCGGCACGTTCTTGATGGCCGGGCCCGGGTACATGTAGCCGTGGTCATACATGAAGGCCTGCTGTTCGGGCTTCAGGAGGAAGGCGACGAGCTGGATCATGACGCCGAGCTTCTCCTGCGAGACGCCCTTGGGGATGGCCACGTAATTCGCGTCCCCGACCCAGTGAAAACCCTTGAGGGTTCCGACCTTGTACTCCTCCGGCACGATGCCGAGGTAGCGGGGGTTGACGTCCCAGCCGGTGGTGGTCGCGATGATGTCGCGCGAGCCTTCGCCGAGTTCCTTCATGGTGGCCGTCGTGCCGGACGGATAATAGTCGATGCAGCCGTCGAGGTCCTTCAGATAGGCCCAGGTCTTGGCCCATCCGTTGACCGGATCCATCGGGTCCTTGTCGCCGAGCAGGTAGGGCAGGCCCATGACGAAGGTGCGGCCCGGGCCGGAATTGGCGGGGCGCGCATACATGAACTTGCCTGGATGGGCCTTGCACCAGGCCAGCAGCGTCTCGGCCGTGTCGGGCAGGTCCTTGACCCTGTCGGGCGCATATTCGAGCAGCGGACCCGACGGATACCAATCGTCCACGAAGGCCTGACCCCGGGCCATCTTCTGCATCGCATAGGCGCCAGGCAGATAGAGCGTCTCGAGGTCCGGAAACGCCGAGGCATATTTGGGCAGGATCTCGGTCCACAGGCCCTGTTCCATGCCGGCCGCCAGCGCGTCGTTGCCGGTGAGCACGAAATCGATGTCGACCCGGCCGGCCGCCTGCTGGGCCTTCAGCTTGCCGGCCAGTTCGGGGGCCGTGGCCTGGGTGAACACGAATTTCGACACCAGCTCCGGATGGGCGTCGCGGAATTTCTCGAGCGCCGGCTGGCTGAGCTGCAGATCCCCAGCGACATCGATGACGCTGATGACGAGCGGCTGCTTCGGCTTGGGGAAGTCCTCCGCCTGTCCGAGGCCGGGAAATGCCGCCGTCGCGGCCAGCGCGGCCGCGCCCAGAAACACCTTGAAACCCTGTCGTCGCGTTTTCATCCGTTCCTCCATTCGCTCTTCGTTCGCCGTCCGCTCAGTGGCGGACATTGTTGCCCGTCCGCCCCAGAAGGGCGGCGGATTCGGGATCAAGAAACAGGTGGCACGCCGGATGCCGCTGCAGGATCGACGCCGGCACCATGGGCGACACCGGCCCTTCGAGGGTGGCCCGCACGGCCTCGGCCTTGCGCCCATCAGGCACGGCCAGAATGACAAGCGCGCTCTTCATGATCTGCGGCACCGTCATGGAAATCGCCTCGTGGGGCACGTCAGCAAGCGTCGGGAACCAGCCTTCGCCGAACTGCTGCTTGCGGCAGCGCTCTTCGAGGTCGACCACCTTGAAGGCTTCGGGGGCGTCGAAATCCGCCGGCGGGTCGTTGAAGGCGAGGTGCGCATTCTCGCCGATGCCCGCGAAGGTCACATCGATCGGGTGTTGTGCGACCAGGGCATTGATGCGGCCGAGTTCGGCCTGGAGGTCGGGGGCGTCGCCCTCGATGAAGTTGAAGCGGCCCAGCGCCGGCAACTGCGAGGTGAACCGCTGCTTGAGGTAAAGCCGGAAGCTCGCCGGATGGGTTTCCGGCATCCCGATATATTCGTCGAGGTGAAATCCCGTCACCTTGGACCAGTCCACGTCGGTCCGTTGGACGAGAGCGGCCAGCATCTCGAACTGGCTTGCGCCGGTGGCCACCACGATGTTGGCCTGGCCCCGCGCTGCGATTGCACGCTTGATCGCGTCGGCGCCCATGTCCGATGCCGCCCTCGCGAGAGCCGCCGTATCACGCTCGACCTTGACTTCGATCATTCATTGACTCCCGGCGGCAACGATGCCGCGTGTTGCGATAGGGGGTGAAACGGCTTCGCTGCATGCAGCGCGGGCCTGACTGCGATGTTGTGCTGGTGCGCGGGCCGTCGTGGCCCGCGGGATGAGTTCGGTCGGCAGGACGAGGCGGGGCTCACGCGGCGCGGCGCCGCCCAGCATCTCCAGCAACACAGCGACGGCGCGATCGCCGGCCGTCGCACAGCCGACCGAAACGGAGGTGAGCGGCGGATTGGTCCGCTCCGCGGTAACGTCGTCGCAACCGATCACGCTGAAATCGTGCGGCACCGCCAGCCCGCGCGCCGCCATGCCGGCCACGATCCCCTGCGCCATTACATCGTCGAAGGCCAGGGCCGCCGTAGCGCCGCCCGCCAGCAGGGGTGCGACGCAATCCTGGCCCGCCTCGAAACTCGGCCGGGTGGTCGCGATCTGCAGCAGCCGCACGTCGCGTCGCTCGGCGGCATCGGACACGGCCCTGGCGCGCTGGCCGTTGGACCAGGACAGCTCGGGCCCGGCCACATAGGCGATGCAGCAATGGCCGAGATCGGCCAGCAGGTCGACGCCGGCCGTATAGCTCGGACCCGAATCGATCAGCACGCGGGGCACATCGGCGACATCCCGATTGACCAGAACGACCGGCCGGCGCGCCGCATGTTCGCGGATCCGCTCTTCGGGCAGGCGGGACGACACGAGGACGAATCCATCCACCTGGGGCGCGAGCTTGCGGAGGAGCGTGTCCTCGAGCTCCGGCGTCTCATCCGAATCGCCCAGGAAGGTCGCATAGCCCTCCTGGCGCGCCCGCCCCTCGGCGCCGCGCATAAGGGCGGCGAAGAACGCGTTGACGATATCCGGAACCACAAGCGCGATGTTGCCGGTCCGCCCGGTGCTCAGCGCCCGGGCCGTGTGGTTGGGCACGTAGCCGAGCCGTTCCGCTACCGCATGGACGGCCGCGACCGTTTCGTCCTTGAGGAGATTCGGCGCCCCGAAGGCGCGAGACACGGTGGCGCGCGACACCCCCGCCTGCTCGGCGACCTGCTGGATAGTCGGTATCGTCTTGCCGAGCTTGGACAGCTTCGGAACTCCGCGGATGGGCAATGGCGCAAAGCGTGCAACCGGTTGCAAGAATGCGCAAGCCCGCCTTGCTGTCAAGCGCGCGCAGGGCACCGGCTTGCGCCCGCAAAGGGACGCTGCCCTGTAACGGGAGCGGCCTTCTCATTATGCCGAGGCTCGTGGCGGCCTTGCATTGCAGAGGGTCGAAATCCGGCCCCTCAGGTACTCCTCGTGGCCCCGGGTTCTGCTGTGGGGATTGGTTGGGTGGTTATTTTGGGGTGTGACGATTTTCTGAAAAACGGGATTGACGGGTTAGGGGTTGGTCGTTAGATAAGCGTCATCGACGGCGGCGCTGCTGGTGAGCGGCGGCTGCGGGGATCGACTGTTTTTCAAGTTTTGACTTGATATGCCGGCTGGCTCAGGCGCCAGGGCGTGGTCGTTTCCGGGCTCATAGTATGTGAGCTTCGTTTTGCTCTACGCTGTTTGACATCTGAATCGGAAGAAAGAGAAACGTGGACGGCGGGGTCCTTGCGGGCGCTTTCCCTTCGGGGGGAGAGGCCACTGTGTCTTCGGATACAGCAAATCGCGCTTTAGGGCGCGACGAGATACTCTGGCGGTCACGTTTTCAAATTCATCGCGTTCTGGGTTGGGCTTTCGGGCTTTGCTCTGGAACGGATGTGTTTGGGACTCGTCGAGTAGGACCGGATCCGTAAGGGTTCGGTTTGATTGTGACTAGCCAGGTCAAAAGTTCTCAGTTCAACTTGAGAGTTTGATCCTGGCTCAGAACGAACGCTGGCGGCAGGCTTAACACATGCAAGTCGAACGCCCCGCAAGGGGAGTGGCAGACGGGTGAGTAACACGTGGGAACATACCCTTCGGTACGGAACAACTCGGGGAAACTCGAGCTAATACCGTATACGGCCTTGGCGGGGAAAGATTTATCGCCGAAGGATTGGCCCGCGTCCGATTAGCTAGTTGGTGAGGTAATGGCTCACCAAGGCGACGATCGGTAGCTGGTCTGAGAGGATGGCCAGCCACATTGGGACTGAGACACGGCCCAAACTCCTACGGGAGGCAGCAGTGGGGAATATTGGACAATGGGCGCAAGCCTGATCCAGCCATGCCGCGTGAGTGATGAAGGCCTTAGGGTTGTAAAGCTCTTTCATCAGGGACGATAATGACGGTACCTGAAGAAGAAGCCCCGGCTAACTTCGTGCCAGCAGCCGCGGTAATACGAAGGGGGCTAGCGTTGTTCGGATTTACTGGGCGTAAAGGGTGCGTAGGCGGATTTTTAAGTCAGGGGTGAAATCCCAAGGCTCAACCTTGGAACTGCCTTTGATACTGGGAATCTTGAGTCCGGGAGAGGTGAGTGGAACTGCGAGTGTAGAGGTGAAATTCGTAGATATTCGCAAGAACACCAGTGGCGAAGGCGGCTCACTGGCCCGGAACTGACGCTGAGGCACGAAAGCGTGGGGAGCAAACAGGATTAGATACCCTGGTAGTCCACGCCTTAAACGATGAATGCCAGCCGTTAGGCAGTTTACTGCTGAGTGGCGCAGCTAACACTTTAAGCATTCCGCCTGGGGAGTACGGTCGCAAGATTAAAACTCAAAGGAATTGACGGGGGCCCGCACAAGCGGTGGAGCATGTGGTTTAATTCGAAGCAACGCGCAGAACCTTACCAGCTTTTGACATGGCAGGACGGTTTCCGGAGACGGGATCCTTCACTTCGGGGACCTGCACACAGGTGCTGCATGGCTGTCGTCAGCTCGTGTCGTGAGATGTTGGGTTAAGTCCCGCAACGAGCGCAACCCACGTCCTTAGTTGCCATCATTCAGTTGGGCACTCTAGGGAGACTGCCGGTGATAAGCCGAGAGGAAGGTGTGGATGACGTCAAGTCCTCATGGCCCTTACGGGCTGGGCTACACACGTGCTACAATGGCGGTGACAGAGGGATGCGATGCCGCGAGGCCGAGCAAATCTCAAAAAGCCGTCTCAGTTCGGATTGCACTCTGCAACTCGAGTGCATGAAGTTGGAATCGCTAGTAATCGTGGATCAGCACGCCACGGTGAATACGTTCCCGGGCCTTGTACACACCGCCCGTCACACCATGGGAGTTGGTTCTACCCGAAGGCGTTTCGCCAACCGCAAGGGGGCAGGCGACCACGGTAGGGTCAGCGACTGGGGTGAAGTCGTAACAAGGTAGCCG
>CAWKNU010000009.1:335000-431134 GCA_963851175.1 uncultured Alphaproteobacteria bacterium
CCGACGCGGCCTCGCGCACGTCTTTCAGGGAATGGGCCGAAACCCCGACAAGCGCCGCAGCCCCAAGCCTGCGGCGGGCCTCGGTCACCTCGCCGGGAACGCGCAGATGCACCCCCGCTGCACCGATGTCCGCCGCGAGCGCGATGTCGGCCCCGATCGACAGCGTCGCCCCGACGCGCCGGGTCACGGCAACCAATTCTTGCGCCAAGGCCCGGCGTTCCTCGACGGGAAGGTCGCGGTCGCGCAGCCAGATCCAGCGGGCGCCCCCGGCCACAAGCCGCGCCACTACCTCGGGCAGGGGACGGGAGGCCTGATGCCGGTCGGTGACGATCAGCAGGCGCGAGGGCAGCGGGTTCAAGGCCGCAAGGCCGTCAGGACCCTACGAGGCCCAGCTGAGGGCTCGACGGCTCCGCCCTTTTGCGCGCCGGAATGCGACCCGCCAAAAAGGCGAGCCGTCCCGCTTCGACGGCATGCCGCATCGCATGGGCCATGCGCACCGGGTGCTCGGCCTTGGACACGGCGGTATTGAGCAACACCGCGGAGGCGCCGAGTTCCATGGCTATGACGGCGTCCGAGGCCGTGCCGATGCCTGCGTCGACGATCACCGGCACCGGCGAGCGGCGGCAGATCAGTTCCAGGCTCGCCGGGTCGCTGATCCCCATCCCGGAGCCGATCAGCGAGCCGAGCGGCATCACGGCCGCGGCGCCCCGGTCGGCAAGGCGCTGGCAGACCACCGGATCGACCGTGCAATAGGGCAGCACCACGAAGCCGCGCTCGACCAGGGCTTCGGTGGCGGACAGGAGCTCCGCCACGTCGGGATAGAGCGTTTCGCGATCGCCGATGATTTCGAGCTTGATCCAGTTCGTGCCCAGCGCCTCGCGGGCCAGTTCGGCCGTCAGGAGCGCGTCGCGCGCCGTCTCGCAGCCGGCCGTGTTGGGCAGAAAGCGAGTGCCGGCGAGGAGGTTCACGGTGTCGGAACCGTGGCCGGCGAGCGAGATGCGACGCACCGAAAGCGTCACCATCGAACAGCCGCTCGCCGCGACAGCATCGCGCATGATCTGCTGGGTCGGATAGCCGGCCGTCCCCAAAATCAGGCGTGACTCGAGCCGCGTGCCGGCAATCTCGAATGTGCTGTCGTCCATGCTAACCTCCCGCGAACGCGCGAATGATCTCGATCCTGTCGCCCTCGCGCAGAATTGTGCCATCCCAGTCGGGCGCCCGCACAACCTCGCCATTGAGCGCGACCGCAAAGCCGCGCCGCGAGGGCGGCGCCAGGTCCCGCGTCTCGGCTTCCCAGAGGGCCGCGAGGGTCCGGGCCGCCACGTCCTTGTCCTGGCCGTTCACTTCGACGCGCATCACGCAGCTCCCTTGCGCTGCGGCTGTGGGGCGAACCGCTCCATGCCGAAGTTTTGCGCTGCACCGCGCATCCGGCCCGTGCACGAGCAGGTCGCTCGATCGCTTGGGCCGTGACGGGCGCCAGCAGATAGCCGTTGCGGTGGTGTCCCGCGGCGACACTGAGGCCGGCCAGCGGCGTCTCGCCGAGTATCGGCGCATCGTCGTCCGAGGTGGGACGGAACCCCGTCCATACGGCTTCGACGGCCATGTCCTCGATGCCCGGCAGCACCCGGCGCGTCCCGTCCAGCAGGGCGAACACCCCGCCCGCCGTGATGGCCGGGTCGAAGCCGGCTTCTTCCACCGTGGCGCCGAGGATCAGACGGCCATCGCTCTTGGGCGCGAGGTGGATGTCGGTCGTCCACAGCACATGGGAGAGCGGCGCCGTGCTGCCGCGCGGCCGCAGTGCCAGGGACTGGCCTTTTAGGGGGCGGACCGGGAGCCGCAGTTCGGGCGGCAGCCAGGCCGCACTGCCGGCCACAGGCCCTGTGGCCAGCACGACGTTCTTGGCGCCGCAGAGCCGCCCTTGCGCCACCACCCCGATCACCCGGCCGCCTTCGGTCGCGAGTTCATCGACGTCGCAGGTTTCTATGAGATGGCCGCCGCGGCACTGGAACGCGCGACGGAGCGCCTCCAAGGTCAGGATCGGGTCCACCTGGTGATCCGCAGGACAGAACAGGCCGCCCGTGATTGCAGGCCGTAGCCCCGGTTCCAGGGCCCGGATTTCCGAGCCGGGCAGCCACCGGGTGTCGAGGCCGGCACGGCGCTGCAACTCTTGGCGGAACCGCAGCCGGTCGGTTTCGTCCCGCCCGACGGCAACGACCAGCGTTCCTTCGGCCCGGAAATCGATCGACTGTTCGGCATCGGCTTCGAGGGCATCGCGGAAATCGCGCCACAGGCCTTGGCTCTCGAGCGCGAGACCAAGCAGTGCCTCGCCGCCGGGCTCGAGTTCGGCCGCCGCGGCCAGCATGCCGGTTGCGGCCGCGCTGGTGCCGGAGCCCGCCTGCCGGGCCTCGAATACCGCGACCTCAAGCCCACGGGCGGCCAGCCGCCAGCCGATCGACAGGCCGATGATGCCGCCCCCGATGATCGCGACGTCGACGCGGGCCGGCATGGGTGCTGGCGCCGCCGGGAGTTCGAGCGTGAGCGAGGATGCGCCGAGACGATTGAACAGAACGGGCAGGCCCAAAAACTCCTCCTCGCCTCATGGGGAGGAGATCCGGTGCCGCTTCGAGGTCGCGCCGAATTCCATCCCTACGCCGGTGCGAACCGGATCAGGTTCAATGGATTTCCGCGCCGCATGGCCCAATCGCAGGATTGCGGCCACGCCCAGCGGTTTCTCAGCCCCTTGCCGGGGATCTCCGTGGAACAGGGTGAGAATGGGGTTTTGGCGGCGGTGGGTCAAGGGAAGACGGAGAAGCGTAGTATTCCAGTCCGAGAGTTTGTGTGGTCGCAAGTTCGCGGAGTGAATTGCCTTCCTGGGTCCTTCCGCCATGTCCTTGCGGCTGTCATTCTGCGCTGAACCAAGAAGGGAGATTGAAATGGCCGCTTCAACAGAAAAGAGCGTGCTGCTCATCGGCGCCTCTCGCGGCCTCGGCTACGCCCTGGCTGAGGAATATCTAAAGCGTGGCTGGCGCGTCGTCGCCACCGAGCGGGGAGGCGCCAGGTCCAAGCTGCATGATCTCGCCGACCGCATCGGCGGGCTGCTCGAAATCGAAACGGTCGACATCACCGAGCCCACAGAGGTGGCGGCGCTAGGCGCGCGTCAGGTCGCGAAGAGGTTCGACCTGCTTTTCGTCAACGCGGGGGTTAAGAACGACGATCGGGAGACAATCGCCGACGTTTCGACCGAGGAATTCGTGCGCGTGATGGTGACAAATGCCCTTAGCCCGATGCGCGTCATCGAAGCGCTTCAGGATCTCGTACCAGCGGCCGGCGCGATCGCCGTCATGTCCTCCGGTCAGGGCAGCGTCGGCAACAACGAAAACGGCGGCTACGAGGTGTATCGCGGCAGCAAGGCGGCGCTGAACACGTTCATGCGGAGCTTCGCCGCCCGCCATCGTGACGATCCGCGGACGCTACTGCTTCTCGCCCCGGGCTGGGTGCGCACCGATATGGGCGGTCCGAAGGCGCGTCTCGCTGTCGAGGACAGCATACCCAACCTGGTCAACACAATCGAGGCGCAAGCGGGCAAGCCCGGTCTTCAGTACCTCGATTACCTCGGCCGGACGGTTGCATGGTGAGGCCTGAATGCCTGAGCCACAGTGGAGGATCAGCTGAGATTTGAGAGCTCCGTCATGCGCCTCGTGGGCGCTGAGGAGCATTTCGCGCCTTCCGAGTCGCCGGGACCCGCGCCTCGAACGCCGGGCAACTCGACGCCGCGCTCACGAAACGGTCATGCTTGAGGCAGAGTCCATCTTGGCCGCGCACCGACGCATAGCCGGAGGACAGAACCGAGAGGCCCGGCAGGGCGGCCTCGATATCGGCCGGGTCGTCACGGAAATAGCGGCAGGCCGCGCAGGCGGGCGCGTCGAGGCATGCGAGCGGGCGGGCGCTACGACCGGACCCAGGGACCGCCGGCGCGTTCCACCATCGTCGCCACAGCTCCCGCAGAACGCTCACCGGGTCAGGCTTTCCCAATAGCTGGCGAAAACCACGGCCGACAGCACGAAGCCCAGCGCCACATTGACCAGGACGCCGGTGCTGAACGCCAGGAAGGGCCGTGCGCCCGCACGGGCGAGGTCGCGGAACCGGGTGGTGAGCCCGATCGACAGAAAGCAGAAGATGAAGGCCCAGCTGCGCAGGTCCTTGAGCGGCCCGACCAGTGCCGGCACGACGACCTTGTTGTAGTTGGTCATCGAGTAGCTCCGGGCCGCCACCGTGATGATGATCGAGGCCACCAGAAAGCCGATCACGAATTTCGGAAACCGCCACCAGATCTCGGCCGGGTTGGGCTTGGCGCCGAACTCCTGGCGGTCCCAGCGGGTCGTGGCCACGATGGCCAGCACGAAGGCCCAAATGCCGATCCACACGTCGCGGCCCACCACTTTCATCAGGGTGAAGGCCCAGACGCTCTGGTCGGCAGTTCCGGCGATGCCATCGTGGCCGGCGATCTGGCCATAGGCCTCGGCTGCCGCGATGCCGGCCGCATCGGCGAATTCCGAGGTGCCGATCCAGGCCCCCGCGACGCCGGCCGGCAGGTGCAGGAGGTGCGCAACAACCGGCAGCACGAAGATCATCACGATGGCCCAGAGGATCACGGTCGTGATGGCGATCGGCGCGTCCTCCTTCTTGGCTCCGACCGCGCCCGCTATCGCGATGGCGGCCGAGACGCCGCAGACCGCGCCGCCGACGCCGAGCACCGCGGCGAGCCGGCGGTCGATGGCCAGCCAGCGGGCCACCCAGAAGATCACGGTGAAGGTGACAATCGACACGATCGAGGCTTGCAGGATGGCCACCGGCCCGGCCCAGATCAGCAGGTTGAGCGGCAGGGTGGCGCCGAGCAGCACGATGCCGGTCTTGACGTAGAACTCGACCCGGAAGCCGGCATCGAGCCAGCGCGGCAGGGCGCCGGTATTGGCCAGGACCAGGCCGACCAGCAGGGCCAGCAGTGGCGGCTCGAGATTGTAGCGGAACGCCTCGGTCCATTGTCCGGCCGCGAAGATCACGAAGCTCAGGAGATAAAGCACCAGGAAGGCAGGCACGAACTGGCGCGGCCGGTGCCCCATGGCGGTGAGCGCGACCGAGAAGGCCGCGATCCAGAACAGGAACTGCGCGAGGTAGCGGGGCGCGTTGGCGGCCAAGTCGCCGAAGAGTTGCGACGGCTCCGTCCATTTGGCGGGCGTCACGGCCAGCCATTTGAGGGAGGAACCGCTGGCAAACAGGATCACGCCGAGGATTACGAGCCCCAGCCCGAGGTAGATGGCCCACCAGTCTTCCTTGAACCGCAACTCGCGCCAGCCGGCGGTCGACGATACGGGACGGACGTTCAGCTTGGCATCGGCCATGCTCATGAGCGGCAACTCCGTGCGGCGCCCAGGGGGCGTCTGTTCGGCGCAACAGACCACGCAGCCAAAGCGGTGTCAACGAACGTAGATTGTTTTTATAGACGATACGATTTGAGAAACGCTTGGGAGGTCAGGGGCTTGCGCAACTGGCGCCCGTGCTGTCAGCCCGAATTCTTCTATAGACACCACGAAGATGTAGATCTACCGGCCAGGATCGTTCAGCCGATCTCGATCCAGCGTTTTTCGCGTGCCGAACGATATGCGGTTTCGACGAGCCTTTGGACCTCCAACCCGCCGCGAAAATCCGGTCCCGGGTGGGGACCGCCCCCGATCGCCACCAGAAAGTCTCGCACCTCGATAGCCTTGAGGTCGTTGAAGCCGATCTGGTGCCCCGGCGCGACGCAGAACGCCCCATAGGGCTCGTGCTCCGGCCCGGCCAGGATCGTCCGAAAGCCTCGCCGACCCTTGGCATCCGCACCGAGATAGACCTGGAGCTCGTTGAACCTCTCCTGCGTGAAAACGATGCCGCCCTTCGAGCCGTAGATCTCGAAGTCATGCTGCATCTTGCGACCTGTGGCGATCCAATTCGCCTCGAGGCTGCCTGTTGCCCCGTTGGCAAAGCGCAGGAAAAGCCGCGCCACGTCGTCCACCTCGACGGCCCGCGTTTCGGTCGCGCCAGCCAGCACGGGTCGCTGGCGCACGGCCGTCTCGACGTCGGCCATCAGGGTCGCAATGGGGCCGACGAGGTGACGCGCCGAGGCCAGGATGTGGCTGCCGATGTCGGCCAGCGCCCCGCCGCCACCGGCCGGGTCGAGCCGCCAACTCCAGGGCGCCGCGGCTTCGGCCATGTAGTCTTCGGCATGCACGCCTCGAAAGGTGCGGATCTCGCCGATCTCGCCGCTCGCGATGATGTCTCGAGCTAGCGCGATCATCGGGTTCTTCAGATAATTGAAGCCGACCTGGGTCACGATGCCGGCCGCCTCGGCCGCCTGGGTCATTTCTTCGGCCTCGGCGGCGGTCGGAGCGAGCGGCTTTTCGCAATAGACATGCTTGCCGGCCGCGATGGCGGCGAGCGCCATCTCGCGATGCAGAGCATTGGGCGTCGTGATGTCGACGATCTGTATTTCGGGATCATCGAGTAGCTCGCGCCAATTGCCGGTGGATCTCCGGAAGCCGAGCGCTGCCGCATGGCGGGTCGCGGAAGCCGCGTCGATGTCGGCCAGCACCGCGAGATCGACCTCGAAGGGCAGGTCGAACACGCGCGTCGCGGTCGCAAAACCGAGCGCATGGGTCTTGCCCATGAATCCCGAGCCGATGAGGCCCACCCCGATGCGCGGTTTAGCGGACAATCGTTCCTCCCCGATAAGTCTCATTCGTCGGCCAAGAATGTTGTCCACCATGGCCGGGGATGCTTCAAGGGGCAGGCCCACGGCGAGGCCGCCGCGATGCCACCACTGCGGGGCCCCTGCATGGTAAACGCTTTGTAAACGTCCCTGGCCTTAGCGTGGTCGGCGAGCCGTCCGACCGGGACCCAGTCGCAGCGGCGAGCGCGGGAATTTCATGATGGTGTCGCACACAAGAGACCGAAGGCTCCGCTTCGGCGACCAGGCCCGGATCGTCGCGGCCGCTCTGGCTCTGCTTCTGGGGCTTGGCCTCTCAGGCACCACGGCTTTCGCGGAGAGCTTCGAAAGCTACGTCGCCGGGATCTGGCCTGAAGCGCATGCTCACGGGGTCAGCCGGGCCACGTTCGAGGCGGCCTTCGCGGGCGTCACGCCAGACCCGGACGTGATCGCCAAGACCAGGACCCAGGCCGAATTCCACAAGACCTTGAGCGAATACCTGGCCACCGCTGTGTCCGACAAGCGGATCGCCATGGGCCAGGAAAAATACCGGGAATTCGGCCCATGGCTGGCCAAGGCCGAGGCGCGGTTCGGGGTCGATCGTTCCGTGATCCTCGGCGTTTGGGGCCTCGAAACCAAATTCGGGACCTATGTGGGCAAGTCCTACGTGATCCGCTCGCTCGCCACCCTGGCGGCCGCGCATTATCGCGGCCCGTACTTCCGCCACGAACTCATCAAGGCCCTGGTGATCCTGCAGGAGGGGCACATCGATCCGGCCCACATGATGGGATCGTGGGCCGGCGCCATGGGCCAGACGCAGTTCATGCCTTCGAATTTCAAGCCCTATGCGGTGGATTTCGACGGAGACGGGCGGCGCGACATCTGGACGAGCGTCCCGGATGCGCTGGGATCGACCGCCAATTTCCTGAAGAAGCACGGCTGGGTCGCGGGTGAACCCTGGGGCTACGAAGCGAGCCTGCCGGAGGGGTTCGAGCCGCGCGCCGGCAAGGGTCGCTACCTCGATTTCGGGACCTGGGCCGCGCGCGGGGTCACGCGGGCCGACGGCGGCGCGATGCCGCGTTCGGGCCGGGCCATGCTGCTCCAGCCGACAGCCGGCGGACCCGCGTTCCTTGTTACGCCAAATTTCCGTATTATAAAGCGCTACAACAACTCGACCGCTTATGCGCTCGGCGTCGCTTTGCTGGGCGAACGCATTGCGGGTTCGGGAGCGTCGAAGACACGCTGGCCGGTTGCGGCCAAGCCGTCCGGCCGGGATCCGTCCTGACCGCCCGACCGGGAGGGCGGCTGCGAAGCGGCACGCGGTCCCAGGAGGCAGACCGGAGGAGAGCATGCGCCAGAAAGGCTCGAATCCAGGACCCGGGACGGGCGTTCGGCACCGCAGTGCGGCTGTCGGATGTGCGGCCTTGGGGGCAGCCGGGCTGTGGTGCCTGGGCGCGGCACCCTCGCGCGCAGAAACCGATCGGTCATCGCCGATGCAGTTCCTCATCCAGGAGAACGCGCGGGCGCAGAGCAGTGCGGGCCAGTCCGCGCCAGTCGCAAGGGTGCCCAAGATCCATCACGCCGCGCCGACCTTTCGCCGCGTGCTCATGCAGCGCGCCACGACGGAGCCTCGGCAGCGCCTGGCCATTCCCGCAGCATCCGCGCCGGCCCCGACCACGGTCGCGGTTTTCGGCGACCGCCTGGGCCAAGCCTTGGCGACCGGATTGCAGGACGCAGGGGGGAGCAGCGTCTCGGTTAGCCCGCTCACCAGCGAAGATGCCGGGCTGACCCGGTCCGATTTCGAGCCCTGGCTGCAATCGCTGCGCGAGCGCATGGCCAAGCCCGATCACGCTGCCGTGGCGGTCGTCATGATCGGGTCGAACGACAAGCAAAGCCTCCCGGATCAGGGCGCGAACGTCGCACCGGAAACGCCCCGCTGGGCGGAGCTTTACGGGACGCGTGTCGATGCGGTCGCGAACGTCTTCCGCCAGGCGCATGTGCCCTTGATCTGGGTCGGATTGCCGCCCGTTCGAAGCGAGGAGACCTCGGCCGAGTTCGTCAGGCTGAACGGCATCTTCAGGGAGCGTGCCGCACGGGACGGGACCACCTACGTGGACAGCTGGGAGGCGTTCAGCGACGATGCGGGGAATTATAGCCCGATCGGCCCCGACATGCAGGGCCAGAGCGTCAAGCTGCGAAAGGCGGACGGGTTCAGCTTCACCCGTGCCGGCGCCCGCAAATTGGCGAGCTTCGTCGAAGGCGATGTGAAGCGGCTGCATCGGCCTGGCACGGCGGCGCCCGCTTCGGAGGTGGCTGCGATCACGATCGACAAGGCGCGCGATTTCGATCAGGTGCTCGACATCGACGTCAACGCGCAAATCCGCCGGGAAGCCGGCCTTTCGCCGGAAACCGCGGTCACCATGGTCGGCCGTGCGGTCGAGCCTGCCAAGCCGGCCGCCGGACCGGTTCTTCCCTTGACCGCGCCGCCCCTCTCGCCGGACGGCCATCTTACATCCGTGTCGGACGCCGCGCCCGGGATCGTCACCGCGATGCAGGCTAGCGTCGTGATCCGGCCGGCAACCGGGGGAGCACCGGTGGCGCCGCAACCCGGTCGCGCCGACGATTTCTCCTGGCCGCGTTAGTAGGCCGGTCGGCCTGCCGAGATTGTGTTGACACCACGCAACGGCGTGCCTAAGAACGCTGCTGGCGATAAGCGGCAGAAGTGCCGCTTTGCGCGTTTCAGGTCTATCCTGTCGCTCGCCGAAACCCAGCCGGGTCCAACTGCCAAGAAGCCGGCCGCCCTGCGGCAGAGCCGGATCGAACACGAGGATGAAGATGTTCGCAGTGATCAAGACCGGCGGCAAGCAGTACAAGGTCGCCGCCGAAGACGAGATCGTAGTCATGACGTTGCCCGGAGAAGCCGGGACAGCCGTGACCTTTGAAGAGGTGCTGAGCTTCAGCGACGGTGGGACCACCGAAGTCGGGGTGCCGTTCGTGTCGGGCGCGAGCGTCGCGGCCGAAATCGTCGGCCACAAGCGCGGCCCGAAGGTCATCGCGTTCAAGAAGCGCCGCCGTAAGAATTCGCGTCGCAAGCGCGGCCATCGCCAGGACCTGACCGTGCTGCGGATCACCGAGATCCTGACCGCCGGACAGAAGCCGAGCGGGCGCCGGAGCACGACGGCTGCGGCCCAGGCCGACGTACCGGCCGCGCATTCGCCAGAAACCGCGACCGCCGAGGCAGTCGCCTAAGATCAATCTTCGGCCAAGCGCCGCATCGGGGACCGCACAGCGGCCCGGCGGCCTGGATCCGATCAGCAAGGTTCAGGAGCAAGATCATGGCTCACAAGAAAGCAGGCGGCTCGTCCCGCAACGGTCGCGACTCGGAAGGCCGTCGTCTCGGCGTGAAGAAGTTCGGCGGCGAAACCGTGCGCGGCGGCAACATTCTGATTCGTCAACGTGGCACCAAGTGGCATCCGGGCCCGAACGTCGGCCTCGGCAAGGATCATACGCTGTTCGCCCTGTGTGACGGCAAAGTCGAGTTCCAGACGAAAGGCAACGGCCGCGCCTACGTAGCGGTCGTCACGATGGCCACGGCCGCCGAGGCCGCCGAATAAAAGGTGGGGTTGGACGAAGAACCCCACCGGTGCTCAAAGCCCCCGGTGAAGGTTCTTCAAAGAGCCATTCGGTTCCAAGCCGAAACACCAAGCCAGACCGGCAAGGGGAGGTGAGCATCACTTCCCCTTCGTCGTTGTGGAGCCCGTTTGACGGGCCTCCTGGTCAGGGAGCTTGGTATGTTTCCCGAAATCGCCCGCGAAGACGTGTTCCGGCTGGAAACGCGGCGCCTGTGGCTCCGCTGGCCGTTCGCCTCTGACGTGACGGCTAAAAGCGATGCCGACCGGGCCGCGCAAGCGGCGCGGATCGAGGCCCTGCGCCAGGACAATGCGGGAGGCTGCGCCCTGCATCTCGTGCTCACGGGACGCGGCCGCGATCGCCGGCCGTTCGGGTCCGTGTCTCTGTCCCCGGTGCGCGAACGCATAGAAAATTGCGGATTGCTCCTGCGGGTATCGCTGGAGGAGGACCGCCGCGGGGCGGGCTACATGACGGAAGCCGTACAGGCTGTCGTGGATGCAGCCTTCATGCTGACCGAGACGCCGCTGATCGCAGCTTCCTCACGGGTCCTCGATCCGGGGTTCCGCCGTGTTCTCGAAAAATGCGGCTTCGCGTTTTGCGGGACGGGCCTCGACACGACGGCGGGCGACGGCGGCCTTGCGGCATCCGACCGGTTTCGTCTCGACCGCAAGGCCTGGACGAGCCTGAAGACCTGGCGGGTGCCCGCAGTGGTACGCGACCGGGTGCCCAGCCAGGCGTCGCTGCCTTGCCCATGCCCGGCCTAAGCCGGGCGGCGGTTCAGTCCGCGGCTTTCTCGGCCGACACGCGCAGCAGGGTCAGCAGGTTGCGGGCCTTGCGCAGCACTTCGAACCGGAAGCCGTGGAATACGAACACCTGGCCGACATCGGGGATGGTCTGGGCCTCGTGGATCACGAGGCCGGCGATCGTATTGGCCTCCTCGTCGGGCAAATCCCAGTTCATGACGCGGTTGAGGTCGCGGATCGGCACGGAGCCGTCCACCGTCACGCTGCCGTCCGGATGGGTCCGCACGCCCTGGATGGCGAGGTCGTGCTCGTCCCGGATATCGCCGACGATCTCCTCGAGGATGTCCTCGAGGGTCAGGAGGCCCATCACCTCGCCGTACTCGTCGACCACTAGGGTGAAGTGGGATTTGCGGCGCAGGAACTCCTGCAGCTGATCCTGCAGGTTGGTGGTGGCCGGCACGAACCAGGGCTCATAGGCGATGGATCGTACGTCGAGGTTCGAGGCGTCCCCGCCGAGCGCACTCAAGGCGCGCAGCAGTTCCTTGGCGTGCAGGATGCCGATGATGTTGTCCGGGCGCCCGCGCCAGAGCGGCAGCCGCGTGTGCGGCGAAGCCAACACCTCGCGCACGACCTCGATCGCCGGCAGGTCGGCATTGATGGTGCGCATCTTGGTGCGATGGACCATCACGTCCTGCACTTCGAGGTCGTGCAGGTCGAGGAGGCCCCCCATCATGTCGCGGTCGGAGCGCTCCACCCCACCTTCCTGGTGCAGGAGATCGACCGCGCTCTTGAGTTCCTCGACCCCCGAAAGCATCGAGCGCTGCTCGCCGAGCGTGACCCCGAACACGCGCAGGATGGCTTGCACCACCACTTCGACCGCCTTCAGCACCGGACCGAACACCGACACGAAGAAGGACACGGCCGGCGCGAATGCCAGCGCCATCCGCTCGGGATAGTTGATCGCGATGGTCTTGGGCAGCACCTCCGCGAACACCACCAGAAGCACGGTCATCAGGGCGGTCGCATAAAGGACGCCCCGATCGCCGAGCAGTGCCAGAAGGACGCTGGTGATCAGCGCCGAGGCGCCGACATTGGCCACGTTGTTGCCCAGCAGCATCGCCCCGATGAAACGCTCCCGCATATCGAGAAGCCGGGTGACGGTGGTGGCCCGCCGGTCGCCGCCCTTCTCCATGCCATGGATGCGCGCCCGCGATGCGGCCGTAAAAGCGGTTTCGGAGGCCGAAAAGAACGCCGACAGGGCAATGCAAAGCACCACGACCGCGATGTCGATCCAAAGGTCCGTCATGGTGACGACCGTCTCGGCTGGAGTCCCCTGCATGGTCAGGCCTCCAGAAGTTCGCCGTCCAGAAAGCCTCGCACGGCGTCCGTCGGGATGTCGCGGGCGACGAAACTCTTGCCGATGCCACGCGCCAGGATGAGGTTCAGGCTGCCGCGCACGACCTTCTTGTCCTGCAGCATGGCCTCCACCATGGCGTCGCTCGAGTCCCGCCATCCCGGCACGTCGCGGATGCGGGTGGGCAGGCCGGCGTCGCCGAGGTGGGCCTCGGCCCGTCGCGCCTCCTGCGGGCGGGCACAAGCCTTGAGCGACCGAAAAGCGGAACGCCAGACTCATGCCGATCGCGACCGCTTCGCCATGCACCAGGCGCGCGCCGTCGTAATGGGTCAGCCGTTCGAGCGCGTGGCCGAAGGTGTGACCGAGGTTGAGCAAGGCCCGCTCGCCCTCTTCGCGCTCGTCCCGTGCCACGGTCGCGGCCTTTGACCGGCAGCTTGCCGCGATGGCGGTGACGCGGGCCGGACCGCCGGCGAAGATGGCCGGTCGCTCCTGTTCCAGCCAGGCGAAGAAGGTCTCGTCGCCGATCAGGCCATATTTCACCATTTCGGCATAGCCGGCCCGGAATTCGCGCCCTGGCAGCGTGTCGAGGCAATCGGTATCGGCGATCACAAGGCTCGGCTGGTGGAAGGCCCCGATGAGGTTCTTGCCGTGCCGTGAATTGATCCCGGTCTTGCCGCCCACCGAAGAATCGACCTGCGCCAGCAGGCTTGTCGGGATCTGCACGAAGCGCATGCCCCGCTTGGCGGTGGCGGCCACGAAGCCTGCGAGATCGCCGACGACGCCGCCACCCAGCGCGAGCACGAGATCGCCGCGTTCGAGCCGGGCATCGAGCACGGCTTCGCTCACCTGCGCATAGGTGGACAGGCTCTTGGAGCCCTCGCCCGGTGCGACTTGGATCACGCTGTGGCGGAGTCCCGCGGCTGACAGGCTGGCTTCGAGGCGCGGCAAATGGTGGTGCGCGAGCGTCGTGTCCGTCACGATCGCGCAGGTCGCGCCAGGCGCGAGCGTCGCGATGGCTTCCCCTGCGGCCCCGATCAGGCCCGGACCGATCAGAATCGAATAGGAGCGCGAGCCGAGATCGACCGGCACGGAAACGCACGCTTCGAGGGTTCTGGTCACGAGGTCCTTCACTGGCTTCGGGAACAAAGCCCTCGTGCATCCGTCGGGCACAGATGGGCCTTCAGGGCACACAGCATCTCGCCGACCACGAGATCGTGCGGGCCGTCGCGGGAAATCACCGTCACGTCGGCTTCGGCATAGACCGGGTAGCGCTCGGTCATCAGGCGCCGCAAGGTTCCTTCCGGATCGGGCGTGCGCAGCAGGGGGCGATTGGTGCGCTTGCGGACCCGGCGCATCAACACGTCGAGATCGGCCTTGATCCAGACCGATATGGCGCGCTCCTTGATGGTGGCGCGCGTGCCGGGATGTACGAAGGCGCCCCCTCCGGTAGCCACCACGCGGGGCCCCTCCCGGATCAAGCGTTCGACCACGCGATTTTCCCGTTCGCGGAAATAGCTCTCGCCATAGC
Source organism: uncultured Alphaproteobacteria bacterium (assembly GCA_963851175.1). Classification (GTDB taxonomy): domain Bacteria; phylum Pseudomonadota; class Alphaproteobacteria; order Rhizobiales; family Beijerinckiaceae; genus Lichenihabitans. The sequence continues at coordinate 348,995 of CAWKNU010000009.1, forward strand.
GCTCGAAAATGTCGGGTATGGTCATGCCGGCGGCGGTTTCGATCTCGCAATCGCTGTCCACGAAGTCGAGATTGAGCCGGGCCGCCAAGCGACGGCCCATCACGGTCTTGCCGACGCCCATCATACCGACCAGCACGAGCGAGCGGTCGCCGAGGGCCGCCAGGATGGGCGCCGCGCAGAGGTCCTGCCTCTCAGCCGAGCCGGTCGCAGACGTGATCGTCCCCGTGTTCGCGTTCATGTGTCCTGATTAGCACGCAGAGCGCGGCTTGCTAATCCCACCCGCGGGGAGCGTTGGCGAGGGCGGCTTATCGGTCCCGAGGACCTCTCCGAGGCGGTCGAGGGCGGCAACCAGGGTGGAGTCGCGCTTGCTGAAACAGAAGCGAACGACCGAGCGAACCGGCGTCTCGGCGTAGAAGGCGGAAACCGGGACCGCCGCGACCCCATGGCGGGTGACGAGATTTTCGCAAAACCCGACGTCGTCGTCGATTCCCAAGGGCGCGAGATCGACGTTGAGGAAATAGGTGCCCTGGGTCGGCAGCACCCGGAAGCCGCGCTGGGCCAGACCGACGGCGAAAAAGTCCCGTGCCCGCTGCAGCTCCGCCCGCATACCGGCAAAAAAGCCGTCCTCCTTGCCCAGCCCGAAGGCCACCGCGGTCTGCAGGTTCGGCGGGGTCGTGAAGGTGACGAACTGATGCGCTTTCGACAGGACCCGCAGCAGGTGAGGGGGCGCCACCACGAACCCGACCTTCCAGCCGGTGAGCGAGAAGATCTTGCCGGCCGAGCCGATCTTCACGGTGCGCTCGGCCATGCCGGGCAGGGCCATCAGGGGATGGTGCTGGCGCCCGTCGAACACGACATGCTCCCAGACCTCGTCGCAGAGCGCGATCGCGTCATGGGCCACGCAGAAGCGGGCGAGGCGGCCCAGGGCGTCCCGGTCATAGACCGTGCCGGTGGGATTAAGCGGGTTGTTGAACAGAACCACCTTGGTGCGAGGCGAAAAGGCCTGCGCCAGATCATCGTCCGAGAATTGCCAAAGCGGCGGCCGCAGGGTGACGAAGCGGGGAATGCCGCCCGCGCGCCGCACCAGGGGCAGATACGCGTCGTACATGGGCTGAAACAGTACCACTTCGTCGCCAGGCTCGATCAGCGCCAGCAAGGCCCCGGCGAGCGCCTCGGTAGCGCCCGAGGTGATCATGACGTCCTCGGCGCCGATCGCCAGGTCCTGGAAGCGGTGGTAATGGGCCGCGACGGCGGCCCGCAGGTCCGGCAGACCCATCATGGGCGGGTACTGGTTCCAGCCCTCGATCACGGCATCGGCCGCGACTTGCCGCACGTCGAGCGGCCCGGGATCGTCGGGAAAGCCCTGGCCGAGGTTCACGGCCTCATGCTCGCGCGCGAGGCGCGACATCCGCTCGAACACGGAGGTGGGGAGTTCGGCGAAGACCGGGTTCACGAAGCCTCGGCCGGCTCAGTGACCCTCGAACCCCATGAGGGCTCGAACCGGCACCCCGAGATCGCGGATCTTCTGCGCGCCGCCGAGATCGGGGAGGTCGATGACGAAACAGGCCGCCACGACCTCCGCGCCGATCCGCTTGAGCAGGCTCACCGCGCCGGCGGCCGTGCCGCCGGTGGCGATGAGGTCATCGACCAGGATCACGCGTTCGCCAGGCGAGACCGCGTCCTGGTGCACCTCCATTTCGTCGAGGCCGTATTCCAGCGAATAAGCGATCGACACCTTGGTGTGCGGCAGCTTGCCTTTCTTGCGGATCGGCACGAAGCCGGCGGAGAGCTGATGGGCGACCGCGCCGCCGAGGATGAAGCCGCGGGCCTCGATGCCGGCAACCTTGTCGATCTTGGTGCCGGCCCAGGGCTGCACCATCTCGTCGATGGCGCGCCGGAAGGCTCGGGCATTGCCGAGCAGCGTGGTGATATCGCGGAACTGAATGCCCGGCTTGGGATAGTCGGGGATCGTCCGGATCGCATCCTTCAATTCGTTGGTCGAAATCATGCCGCCCTCTGGCTGTTTGGCTTAGCTAGCCGAAGCCAGCCCGTTTCGCCAAACCTTCTCGTAGCGGCCGGAACCATAGGGCGGCAAGCGCGTCCGGCAAACACCCGGCTCAGCCCTTCGGACTAAGCACCCGCCCGGCGACCGCGTCGAGCTTGCCAACCAATTCCGGATCGCGCGCCTCGGGGGCGGTGATGAAGGCATTGTCGAGCGCTCGGTCGGAGCCGACAGGGCAGGGCTCATGGTCGGCCGGGAAGTCGCGGATCATGCGGCCCACGAGGGCTGCGGCCCGATGGGCGTTTTCGCGCACCACCTTGATCACGGTGGCGACATCGACGCTGTCGTGCTCGGGGTGCCAGCAATCGAAATCGGTGACCATGGCGACCGTCGCATAGGAGAGCTCGGCCTCGCGGGCGAGCTTGGCCTCGGGCATCGCGGTCATGCCGACCACGTCGTAGCCCATTTCCTTGTAGGTGAGGGATTCGGCGCGCGACGAGAAGGCCGGGCCTTCCATGCACAGGTAGGTGCCGCCCTTCCGGTAGGCGATGTTCTCCGCCTTTGCGGCCTCCACCAGGCGGGCTTGCAGCAGCGGCGCAACGGGCGACGCGAAGGCGACGTGGGCCACGCAGCCGTTGCCGAAGAACGAGGATTGGCGCCCAAAGGTCCGGTCCACGAACTGGTCGACGAAGACGAACAGCCCGGGATAGAGTTCGGCCCGATAGGACCCGCAGGCCGAAACCGACACCAGATCCGTGACGCCGGCCCGCTTCAGCGCATCGATATTGGCCCGATAATTGATGCCGGACGGGGACAGGCGGTGCCCGCGCCCGTGCCGCGGCAGGAACACGGCCTCGCGCCCATGGAGGCGACCGAACCGCAACGCATCGGACGGCTCGCCCCAGGGGGTTGTCATCCGCTCTTCCCGGACGTCTTCCAGGCCGGGGAGATCGTAAACCCCGGAGCCGCCGATAACGCCGATCACTGCCGCACCCATGCGCTTCGCCTCGCTTGCCAACAACCTCCGGCATCGTTGCGGAGCGGAACCGCAAGTGCAAGCGCTTTGCCGCGGTGCAGCACGCGGGAACTCGCGTCAAAGACGTGTTGCGAGGCAATCCAAGATGGCTTCATGTGTGGCCCGCGAGAGACAGTTGCGACCAATCGGAGCCCGCCCATGCCGGTCCATTTTGCGCCTCCCGAAATGAACGCCAGGAGCGAGCGGTTGCGCGGCGCGATGACGGAGCGGGGTCTCGATGGCATGCTGCTGTTCTCGCAGGAGAGCATGTTCTGGCTCACCGGCTACGACACCTTCGGGTTCTGCTTTTTCCAGTGCCTCTATGTGGGTCTCGACGGCCGCACGGCGTTGCTCACCCGCTCCGCCGATCTGCGGCAGGCCCAGCACACCTCCAACATTGGCGACATCCGGATCTGGAAGGATAGCGGCACGGCGGAGCCGGCGCGTGATCTCGTCGACATGCTGGCGTCCCTGGGTTGCAAGGGAAAGCGGCTCGGCATCGAAGAGGATGCGCATGGCCTGACCTACGCGAACGGCAAGGCGGTCGCGGCGGCGCTCGACGGCTTCGCCCAGACGGTGGATGCCTCGCTGGTGATCCCGCACCTGCGGGTGACGAAATCCGAGGCCGAGATTGCCTGCGTGCGCAAGGCCGCGATGCTGTCGGACGCCGCGGACCGGGCCGCCATTGCGGTCCTTGGCCCCGGCGTAAACGAAGGCGACATCCTGGCCGCCCAGCACGACGCAATCTTCCGGGCCGGGGGCGATTACCCGGCCAACGAGTTCATCATCGGCTCGGCCGAGGATGCGCTGCTCTGCCGCTACAAGTCCGGACGGCGCACCCTCGACGCAGAGGACCAGATCACGCTGGAATTCGCCGGCGTGTGGCGCCACTACCATGCGGCCCTGATGCGCACCCATGTGATCGGGACCCCACGGCCGCGCCACCTTGCCTATCATGCGGCGGCCCGGGAGGCGCTTCTGGCCTGTGAAGCGGAGATGCGGCCGGGACGCACCGCGGGCGACGTCTTCGCGGCGCACGCGCGCGTTCTCGATGAGCACGGGCTTTCACAACACCGACTCAATGCCTGCGGCTACTCGCTCGGCGCCAAGTTCACGCCCTCCTGGATGGACCCTCCGATGTTCTACGAGGGAAACGACTGGGTGATCGCGCCCAACCAGGTGTTCTTCGCCCACATGATCCTGATGGACTCGGGGTCGGAGACGGCCCTGTGTCTCGGGCGCACCTCGCTTGTCGGACAGGGTAGCGCCGTGCCGCTCAACGGCCCCGATCTGGACCTCATGATCAAATGAGGTTACCAAGTCCTTAAGAGCGATGGCGTGCCGCGCTCCCGCGGCTGGAGAGGGCTTGTCGATGCGCGCGTCCTGGCGGCCAACTCGCAGCCACATCGTTCCGATAACCTGCCTTGCTCTGGCGGCGTGCCTCGCGGGCTGCGTCGAAAACTATCCTGACACTGCCAGCGGCCCCGGCGAGTTCAAGGCCGTGGCGCGCGGCGACGCACGAAGTCCGCGCGCGGCCGCCATGGCATTCGCCAGCATCGATGGAGCCCCGGAGGCCGTCGTGGCGCGTTTCAAGACCGCCTTGACGACGGAAGCTGCCAGCCGGCAGATCACGCTGGCGGATCCTTCCCTGGCCCGGTATTTCGTTCGCGGCTATCTCGACGCCTATGCAACCGACCAGGGCACCGCGATCCGCTATGTCTGGGACGTCTACGATTCGGCCAAGCAGCGGACCCAACGCCTCGACGACGGCCTCGATATACCGGGCAGCATTTCCGACCCCTGGAGCGCCCTCGACGACAAGGTCCTCGGTGCGATTGCGGCGCGCAGCGCCGACAGCATAGCCGGCTATCTGGCCACGACCCCGGAAGCTGCCGGCCCGCCGCTCGCGGGGCAAGCCGCCCCCACAGGACAGACGGCTCAGCTGAATTAGCATCGCTGGCCGGCCCGCGGCGCCGTTGTCGGCGCTTCGCTTCACTGGTAAGAGGCTTCGCGGCGCGGGCGCTTGCGGGCCGCTGCGTCGCCTGGACGACTGTCGCCGGCTTGCCTTTGCACGAAGTTTTGGCGCCGTTGCTCCAACCCGCTTGTGCGGTTGGATTGTGACGGTGAGACAACAAAAGGGGCCGGGCGCCCTCGATTGCTAATCAGAACAAGGCGAGCGCTGCCATGGCCGGAACCATCAAGATCCTCGCCGGAAATTCCAACGGTCCGCTGACGGAGGCGATCGCCGCCTATCTCGGCGTCCCGCTGACCCGGTGTCAGGTTCGGCGATTCGCCGACATGGAGATATTCGTCGAGATCCTGGAGAACGTCCGGGGCGAGGACACCTTCATCATCCAGTCGACCGCCTATCCGGCCAACGATCATCTTATGGAAGTGCTGATCATGACGGACGCCCTCCGTCGTGCCTCGGCGCGCCGCATCACGGCCGTGCTGCCCTATTTCGGCTATGCCCGCCAGGACCGGAAGGCCGGCCCTCGAACCCCCATCTCGGCCAAGCTGGTGGCCAATCTCATCACCCATGCCGGGGCCGACCGCGTGCTGACGGTGGATCTCCACGCCGGCCAGATCCAGGGTTTCTTCGACATCCCGACCGACAACCTGTTCGCCGCACCCGTGATGGTGCGCGACATCACCGAACGGCTCGATCTCAAGAACGTCATCGTGGTCTCGCCCGACGTCGGCGGCGTGGTGCGGGCGCGGGCGCTGGCAAAGCGCATCGACGCGCATCTCGCCATCGTGGACAAGCGGCGCGAGCGCGCCGGCGAGTCGGAGGTGATGAACATCATCGGCGACGTGCGGGGCAAGGTCTGCATCCTGCTCGACGATATCGTCGATTCGGGCGGAACGCTGTGCAATGCCGCCGATGCCCTGCTCGATGAGGGGGCGAGCGAGGTCTACGCCTATGCGACCCACGGGGTGCTGTCGGGCGGCGCGGTGGCGCGCATCGCCGGCTCGCGGCTCAAGGAACTGGTGCTGACGGACACCATTCGCCCGACCGAGGCGGTTCGCGTCGCCAAGAATATCCGTGTGGTCTCGATTGCGCCGCTGATCGGCGAAGCCATCGGTCGCATCTCTCAGGAATCCAGCGTGTCCAGCCTGTTCGAGACCTCGGCCGTGACGAGCGTGTTCGCCGAAGCTGGCCTGGGCCAGACCTCGCCGATGCAGAACCAGAAATCCCACGGAGCCACGCAGCCGCGGCTGCGATCCGGCACCTAGATGGACCACGCGATGCCGCTTATCGAAGACCGGGCCAGGACCGGGGCCGACGTCGCGATAATCGGAGCGGGGGCGGCAGGGTTGGCGGCGGCGGCCCACCTTCTGTCGCAGCGTCCGGATCTGGACGTGCTCGTATTCGAGGCCGGCACGCGGATCGGCGGCCGGGCCCATACTGTGCTGCCGGAACCGCTTGGAATTCCGATCGATCTCGGCTGCGGCTGGCTGCATGGCGCGCGCACCAATTCCTGGACCCGGATCGCGGGCGAACTTGGCCTCGCGGTCGACCGCACGCCGGCACCATGGGATGGCGGCGGGCGCGAACTTGGGCTTCCCCCGGAGGACCGGCGGGAATGCGACGCGGCGCTCGGGCGCTTTTTCGACCGCGCGGAACGTTGGCCGGAGGGGGCGCCCGATTGCGCGCTGGCCGATCTCTTGGAGCCCGGCAACCGCTGGAACGCTCTGCTCGATGCGATCGGCACCTATATCAACGGTGCCGAACTGGCGCGCGCGTCGGTGCGCGACTACCAGCGCTACGATCCCGGACCCGGGCCGGACTGGCGGGTCCTCGACGGCTATGGCGCCCTCGTCGAAGCCTTCGGGGCGCGCGTGCCCTTCGTGCTCGGGACTGCTGTGACGCGGATCGACAGCACGGGCCGGGAGAATGTCAGGATCGAGACCACGGCCGGGCCGACCCATGCCAAGGCGGTGATCGTCACCGTCTCCACCAACGTGCTGGCCGCGGGCACCATAGAGTTTCTGCCGGCGCTCGCGCACAAGCGGGACGCGGCGGCGAGCCTGCCTCTCGGCTTGGCCAACAAGCTGTTCCTTGCGGTCGAGAATGGCGGCGACCTCCCGTGCGACGGCCACCTTATGGGCTCGGCCGACCGCACCGGCACGGGCGCCTATCAGATCCGGCCGTCTGGGCGGCCCGTGATCGAGGCGTATTTCGCCGGAGAGCTTGCCCAGGATCTCGAGCGGGAGGGGGAAGCGGCGGCCGTCGCCTTCGCAGAGGAGGAATTGGCCTGCCATTTCGGCTCGCGTCTGCGTGGGCGCCTTCGGCCCGTCGCGATGTCGAAATGGCACCGCGATCCCCTGTTCAGGGGCTCCTATTCCTATGCCAAGCCCGGTGCCGCTGGGTGCCGGGCGATCCTGGCAGCGCCGGTAGATGAGCGCCTGTTCTTTGCGGGTGAGGCCTGTTCGCCACTGGCCTTTTCGACCGCGCACGGCGCCTATGAGAGCGGGGTCACGGCCGCCGAAGCCGTGCTCGGCAGCCTGAAGCCGCGCTCAGAGCGACAGCTGCTTCAGGCCTGAGCGGATGAGCGCTGCCGTCGCGGCATCCTGGCCTAGCGATTGGACGGCCGTTGCCACGGCGGCCGCGGCCTGCGGGCGCCCATAGCCGAGGTTCATCAGCGCCGAGATCGCGTCGCCGACGTTGCGGGGCAGCGACCCCGAAGCGTCCTGGACGGGCAGGCCGAGGTCGGCCGCCGTGCCCTCGGGACCTTTGTCCTTGAGTTCGGCCACGATCCGGGCGGCCAGCTTCGGTCCTACACCGGGAGCCCGCGCAACGGCGGTCTTGTCGGCGCCCGCGACGGCACCGGCGAGTTCGCCGGTCGAAAGCGTGCCCAGTATCGCCAAGGCGACCTTGGCCCCGACTCCCTGCACGCCCTGCAACAGCCTGAACCAATCCCGCTCGAGGTCCGATGCGAAGCCGTAAAGCCGGATCATGTCCTCCCGGACATGGGTCTCGATGGCCAGCGACGCCGGCTCCCCGGGTCGCGGCAGATTGGCCAGCGTGCGGCTCGAGCAATGCACCAGGTAGCCGACACCCCCGACATCGATGATGACGGTCTCGGGCCCCGGACTGTCGACCGTTCCGCTGAGCTTGCCGATCATTGGCCCGCCGTGCGGGCGGGAGCCTGGCGGGCCAGCGCGGCCACGAGGCTCGGCGGGCGACGGTGATGGGCATGGGTGATGGCCACCGCCAGGGCATCGGCGGCGTCGCCGCTGGCCGCATCGCTGCGCGGCAGCAGGAACTTCAGCATGGCGGCCACCTGCTGCTTTTCGGCGTGGCCCGTTCCAGTGATGGTCTTCTTGACCAGATTGGCCGAATATTCCGCCACCGCCAGACCGGCCAGCGCCGGCACCACCAGGGCGATGCCCCGCGCCTGGCCGAGTTTCAGGGCCGATTGCGGATCGCGATTGACAAAGGTTTCCTCGACCGCGGCCTCATCGGGCGCATGATCGGCGATGATGGCGGCGAGCCCCTCGTGCAGCAGGCGCAAGCGCTCGCTCAGGGCCGTGCCGGTAGCAGTATGGATCGCGCCGGACGCGATGAAGGACAGCCGCGAGCCCTCGGCCGCGATCATGCCCCAGCCGGTATGGCGCAGGCCGGGATCGATGCCGAGAATGCGGATAGCTGCTCACGCGCGTGCGACGCGAGACGGCCGGCCGTAGCGTGATGCCACCGCACTCGCGGCCAGCTCGCAATGACGGCGCTCGCCCCGAGAGGACCTCCGGAGAGCCCATCGAGCCTCAGCCGCCCAGCTTGGCGACGAGCGCGTCGGACACTTCGAAATTGGCATAGACGTTCTGCACGTCGTCGTTGTCCTCGAGCGCGCCGACCAGCTTGAGGATCTTCTCGCCGGCCTCGTCGTCGACCGGAATCGTGTTCTGCGGCCGCCAGACGAGGCTGGCTCGGCGCGGTTCGCCGAATTTGGCTTCGAGCGCCTTGGCAACGTCGCGCAGGCCTTCCAGCGAGGTCACGATCTCGTGGCCCTCCTCGCCGGTCGAGACATCGTCGGCGCCCGCCTCGATGGCGGCTTCCATCATGGCGTCTTCGGAGGCCACCTTGGCGTCGTACTCGATCCGGCCGACATGGTCGAACATGAAGGAAACGGCGCCCGTTTCGGCCAGGGCGCCACCGGACTTGGTGAAATAGGACCGGACCTCGCCGGCCGTGCGGTTGCGGTTGTCGGTGAGCGCCTCGACGATGACCGCGACCCCGCCGGGTGCATAGCCTTCGTAGCGGACCTCGTCGTAGTTCTCGCCCTCGCCGCCCACGGCCTTCTTGATGGCGCGCTCGATGTTGTCCTTGGGCATGTTCTCGGCCCGGGCCGCCAGGACGGCGGCACGCAGGCGCGGGTTCATGGCCGGGTCGGGCATGCCCAGCTTTGCCGCGACCGTGATTTCTCGCGCGAACTTGGAGAAGAGCTTGGAACGCACCGCGTCCTGCTTGCCCTTCTTGTGCATGATGTTCTTGAATTGGCTATGGCCGGCCATGAGGTCTCGCGAAGCTTTGTCTGGATTGCGGTTTCGATCGTGGGCAACAGGGGTTACCGCAAAACCGCCGTTCCACAAAGCGCCGGGTTCGCGGCGCTCCAGGGCGATCACCCCACGATCCGCGATGCGCGGGACCGGAGGTCTACCGCCTACCCCGCGAGCGAGCCCGCGACCCCATCGTATCGTGCGACGTCGAGCCGCTCGTGGCGAACCCGCTCGCCCTCGAGGCGGGGGTTGAGGCCCTTGATGACCTTCTCGGCATGGACCTTGAACTCGGCCCGGGCCTTCTCGGCCCGCAGCCTGATCCCGAGCTTGAGCTTGTCGCTCTGCTCGCGCAGCTCCTCGGTCAGCAGTTCGGTGCCGCTCTTCAGCTTCATGAAGACTTCGTCACCGTTCGCGGAATCAGGCGCACGGGCCCTCGAAGGTGCCGCGCGATAGATCCACACGCGGGCGGGCGGCAGGTTCAGCCAAACGGGCGGCGACACCTCGGCATGGAATTTCGGGGGCCGGCCGACGTGCCGGGGCATGGGGGAGGCGATCCCGTAGGTGAATTGCACGAAGGCCGCGCCGGGGCGGAGCAGATGGAACGCATCGGCCAGCAGTGCCAAGCCGATGGCGTTCGGGCCGCGTGCGCAACGGCAGACTCGATACGATCGCCGCCGCGGGGCAATCGAGCGCGCCCTTCAGGGTTTCGGCCAGCCGGTAGGCATCGCCCTGAACGATCCGGACGCCCTTGAAGCGGCGCGCCAGCAATTTGCAGAACTGCGGCTCGAATTCGACCAGGATGAGCCGTTCGGGTGCGACTCCTCGGTCGATCAGCGCCTGCGTGACGGGCCCCGTTCCAGGCCCGAGTTCGATGACCGGGCCGGGGTGCGTGGGATCGACATATTGCGCCATGGCGCGAGCCAGCGAACGGCCGGAGGGCGAGACGGCTCCGGTTCCGAGGGGGTTCTCGAACCAGGTCTTGATGAACCTTGCCTCGTCCGCCAGCCGCTCCTCGAGCGGAGCCTTGGCCGGAGCGTCATCGTTTTGTCGTGAACTCAGCGACACTTTGCCCCTCGACCCCATTTTCCCCCGAAACCTCGGCTGATTGTCGCGGCGCCGGAACCGCTCTGCGATCTTCGGCGCTCAGGCCGCTCCGTCATGCGTTCAAAGCCACGGAGCAGGCAAAAGTTCAAACGGCTCTGCGGGCCAGCCAGGTCCGCGATGTTCCAGCTCTCGGCAGCCGAGGACCCGCTCCCTCCCAGGCCAGGGTGTTTCGATATTCAGTATCGAACCCGAATCGTCAATTGCTCAGGTTATCGAAAAACTCGCGCATCTTGGTGAAGAATCCTGCCGCTTCGGGATTGGTCTTGGTGGACGACACCGAATCGAACTCGGCCAGGAGATCACGCTGCCGCTTGGTCAGGTTCTGCGGTGTTTCGACCACGGCCTGGATGTAAAGGTCGCCGAGGTCGCGCGAGCGCAGCACCGGCATGCCCTTGTGCCTGATGCGGAACTGCTTGCCCGACTGCGTGCCTTCCGGAACCTTGACCTTCGCGTCGCTGCCATCGAGCGTCGGAACCGTGAACTCGCCGCCGAGCGCGGCCTGCACCATGGAAATCGGCACGCGGCAATGGAGGTCGGCGCCCTCCCGCTGGAAGAACGGATGCGGCTTCACGCCAAGGAAGATATAAAGGTCGCCCGCAGGACCGCCCCGCAGGCCCGCCTCGCCCTCGCCGGCGAGCCGGATCCGCGTACCGTCCTCGACGCCCGCCGGCACATTGACCGACAGGGCGCGCTCGCGCGTGACGCGGCCCGTTCCGGCGCAGGCCGAACAGGGATTGTCGATCACCTCGCCGCGCCCGCCGCAGGTCGGACAGGTGCGCTCGATGGCGAAGAAGCCCTGCTGGGCTCGGACCCGGCCATGGCCGCCGCAGGTCGAGCAAGCCCGCGGCTTCGAGCCGGGCTTGGCGCCCGACCCGGTGCAGACCTCGCAGGCCACCGAAATCGGCATCTTCACGGTCGCGGTCTTGCCCTTGAAGGCCTCTTCGAGCGTGATCTCCATGTTGTAGCGCAGATCGGAGCCGCGCTCGCGACCGCCCGAGCGTCCCCGCGAGCGGCCCATCATGTCGCCGAAGAGATCGTCGAAGATGTCGGCCATGGAGGACGAGAAGCCTTCGCCCATGCCGCCGCCGTTCTCGAACGCGGCGTGGCCGAACCTGTCGTAGGCCGCCCGTTTCTGGCCATCGGACAGGCACTGATAGGCCTCGTTCAACTCCTTGAACTTGTTTTCGGCGTCACGATCGCCCGGGTGGCGATCGGGATGACACTGCAGGGCCGCCTTGCGGAAGGCCGCCTTCAGATCACCATCGGTCGCCGTACGGGCCACGCCCAAAGTCTCGTAAAAATCACGCTTGGCCATTGAAGGCTAATCCAAACCTATACGGATGCCTGATCGGAAATGCCCGACAAGCAAAGGAACGTCTCGGACCATTGCAGTCCTGGTCGAAAACTCGTCGGCAAGAACCCTGGCCGATGCCAATTGCTTCGGGGTCAATCATCGGCGCATCGCGCCAGCATGACCGGCACCTCTAAAGCAGTATTGGTTTGGACGGAATTGCAAAGCGACCCGTCCACCGATGAAACCGCCCGTTTTTTCAGCTGGCGCGGTTTCCGCACCAGTGGACCGCGCCAGCAAGACGCAAGACCGGTGCGGGATCACCGCACCGGTCAAGACTTGGGTTCCTTGCAGGCCGCAACCCCGAACGGATCAGGCGCGGCGCTTCTTGTCGTCGTCGCCGACTTCCTTGAAGTCGGCATCGATGACGTCGTCGGCGGCATTGTGCTCGCCGGCTCCGGAGGCCGGCCCACCGGCATCGCCACCGGCGCTGGCCTTGTACATCGCCTCGCCGAGCTTCATCGAAGCCTGCATCAGGTCGTTGGTGCCGGTCTTGATGGCCTCGACATCCTCGCCTTCGAGGGCCGGCCGCAAGGACGCGATGGCGCCTTCGACGGCGCTGCGATCCGCAGCCGAGACCTTGTCGCCGTATTCCTGCAAGCGACTTCTCGGTCGAGTGGATCAGCGCCTCGGCCTGGTTCTTCACGTCGATCAACTCGCGCCGCTTCTTGTCGTCGGCGGCGTGCAGTTCGGCGTCCTTCACCATCTTGTCGATGTCGGCGTCGCTCAGGCCACCCGAGGCCTGGATGCGGATCTGCTGTTCCTTGTTGGTCGCCTTGTCCTTGGCCGTGACATTGACGATGCCGTTGGCGTCGATGTCGAAGGTCACCTCGATCTGCGGCACGCCGCGCGGCGCGCCCGGAATGCCGACAAGATCGAACTGGCCCAGGATCTTGTTGTCGGCCGCCATCTCGCGCTCGCCCTGGAACACCCGGATCGTCACCGCGGTCTGGTTGTCCTCGGCGGTCGAGAAGACCTGGCTCTTCTTGGTCGGGATGGTGGTGTTGCGCTCGATCAGCCGGGTGAACACGCCGCCCAGCGTCTCGATGCCGAGCGAAAGCGGGGTCACGTCGAGCAGCAGCACGTCCTTGACGTCGCCCTGCAGCACGCCGGCCTGCACCGCGGCACCGATGGCCACCACTTCATCCGGGTTGACGCCCTTGTGGGGCTCCTTGCCGAAGAACTGCTTCACGACTTCCTGGACCTTGGGCATGCGGGTCATGCCGCCGACCAGGACCACCTCGTCGATCTCGCCAGCCGACACGCCGGCATCCTTGAGCGCCTTGCGGCACGGCTCGACCGTGCGCTGGATCAGGTCGTCGACCAGAGCCTCGAGCTTGGCGCGGGTCAGCTTCAGGGTCAGATGCTTCGGACCCGTGGCGTCGGCCGTGATGTAGGGCAGGTTGATCTCGGTCTGGCTGGCCGAGGAAAGCTCGATCTTGGCCTTTTCGGCCGCTTCCTTCAGGCGCTGCAGCGCGAGCTTGTCCTTGCGCAGGTCGACCGTGTTCTCCTTGCGGAACTCGTCGGCCAGATATTCGACGAGGCGCATGTCGAAGTCTTCGCCGCCGAGGAACGTGTCGCCGTTGGTCGACTTCACCTCGAACACGCCGTCGCCGATCTCCAGGATCGACACGTCGAAGGTGCCGCCGCCGAGGTCATAGACCGCGATCGTGCCCGAGCCGCGCTTGTCGAGCCCATAGGCGAGCGCCGCCGCGGTCGGCTCGTTGATGATGCGCAGGACTTCGAGCCCGGCGATCTTGCCGGCATCCTTGGTGGCCTGGCGCTGGGCATCGTTGAAATAGGCCGGGACCGTGATGACGGCCTGGGTCACGCCCTGGCCCAGATAGGCCTCGGCGGTCTCCTTCATCTTCTGCAGGATGAAGGCCGAAATCTGCGAGGGCGAATATTGCTTGGAGCCGGCCTGCACCCAGGCATCGCCGTTCGGCGCGCGAATGATCTTGTAGGGAACGAGACCCATGTCCTTCTTGGTCATCGGATCGTCGAAGGTGCGCCCGATCAGGCGCTTGATCGCGAAGAAGGTCCGCTCCGGATTGGTGACGCCCTGGCGCTTGGCGGGCTGTCCGACGAGGCGCTCTCCATCCTCCGTGAAGGCGACGATCGAAGGCGTCGTGCGGGCGCCTTCGGCATTCTCGATGACCTTGGGCGTCGAGCCTTCCATGACGGCGACGCAGGAATTGGTGGTTCCAAGGTCGATACCGATTACTTTTGCCATTGTATGTCCTTTCCTTCGCAAGACCGCCGGACCCCGTAGCGATCCGGCCCGTGGGTGGACGGGTGAGGGTTCACGCTCGCCCCGCCGCCCGGTCCCCGACTGTGATTTGAAGATTGGTGGTGCGCGGCCCCTGCGCAAGTTCGGGCCGCATATAGGGGGCGAAAAAATCGCGCGCAAGGTCGCCGCGGCCGCGGCCGGCGCCCGTCATCCCTTCAGTCGGCGAGTCGAGCGGATCAGCGCTGCACGCGAAGGCCCACCAGAAACACGTCCTGCGAGAAGCCGGACCCGGCAGAGGTACTGTGCAGCTGTTCGTGATTGTAGGTCGCGGTCGCCACGAGCGAACGCGACAGGTGGTATTCGGCCTTCAGCGTCTCGGCCCAGGTATTCTCGATGATCGGCGCCCCGATGTAATGCGTGTTCAGATACGACAGGTCAGCCGTGACGGTCATGTTGCGCAGGAGCTGGTGCGCGAGCTCCAGCGTCACCGAGCGCGATTCGGCGCCCGAGGCGCCCTGCACCGTGGTTTCGTCGAAGGTCGTCGCAGCCTTGAGGCTGATCAGGGTGATCGGCGTGACCGCATAGGTCAGCACGCCGTTGACCACCGGGCCGCTGACATCCTTGTAGCCGGGGGTCCTGGAACGTGCGGTCGCCGTAGCCGGCCGAGAATTCGCCTGCGAACAGGCGATTGAACTCGAAGGTCGATCCGATCTGGCCGATGACGCCGTCCGAATCGCGCGCATAGCCGCTGAGATCCACGGTGGCGTCGTGGATGCGGCGATCCACCAGGACGTCCACGAAAGGCTTGACCACGGGGGTGAGCTCGTAGGCCGCCCTGCAGGCGCAGGCCGTAGTCGTTGAAATTCTCGTTCGACGAGATCTTCGACGGTTCCGTCGGACAGCACGGCGTTCTCGTAGGCGGTGCGATCGAAGGACCCGTGCAGTCCGATGGACAGGCGGCCGAAGTTTTCGGTCGCGCCGAGGGTTTCGCCGAAGGTCGTGATGAGCGGGCGATCGACCGTGTTGACGTTGAGTTCCGGCGAGCCCGGCCGCTGCGTATCGATGGCGAAGCGCTGCTGCGCCTCGATGGTGGTGTCCCGGTTGGCATCGATCCGCAGATCGATCACGCCGGTGGCATCGGGCCGGTTGGCCTCGGGGTCCTGGAAATAATCGTTGTAGCCGCCGCGCAGGTCGACCTTCAATTCGTTGGTCGACCATTGCGAGATCGCCGCGACCCCGCCCTCGGTGCGGCTGAACGCGGAGGGCCGCACGCCGGTCTGGGTCTGGTCGGGATTGGAATCGAAGCCGAAGCTCTGCGTCACAAAGGGAGTGACCAGCATCGAGCCGATGTTGATGCCGACCGGATCGTAGGGCTTGTCATCGATCCTGACGCGGGTGCGCGTTCCGACCGGCAGGGCAGCGACGGTCGGCCCGGGGATGGTCTGGCTGTCGAGGGTGTCGATCAGGGCGCCGCCGCCGCGGGGACGCGCGGCCGTCGGATAGGCCTGGAGCGGCGGCAGGTGCGGTGGCCCCTGGGGCGGCAGCTTGATCCGGTCCTTCGTCTTGGCCGAGTTTTTCGGCGGCGCGAATTTGGGCTTGACCGGGCTGACGGTCGGGCCATTCGCGAAGTCGCGCGCGAACGTCAGGGCGCCTCCGGTTGCCGGCGCGCCCCGGCGCGCCAGGGAAACTGGCCAATCCGGTGGAACTGGGGTCATCGACCGAGCCCCGCAGGGTCGGGACTGTGGTGCTGATGCCGCCGCTGGTAACCTGGGCGAGGCAGGGCCCGGCTGCGCCGAGCAGGAGCAGCGCGGCAAGCGTGGCGGGCAAGCGCGGGGCTGCATTGACGAAGGATCGGATGTTCGTCGACGACACTTCGCTCCGCCCCCTTCGCGCCAAATGGACCAGATCTTTTCAAAACCTAAACCGACATGGTTAATGCCCGGTTAGGGCCGGCCCGCCGCATCGGGCCGACTGCCGGCGCGTGCATCGCGTCGCCGTCGGTGCTATGCGGAGGCGCATGAGTCAGACCGGACCCCGATCGCTGCATGCCCGGGCGGAGCGCACGCCGGGCGCCGTGGCCTCGGCCTTGCGCACTTTGAAGCTCGAGCGGGCCGGCATCCTGGCCTTGGAAAACGCGATCTCCGGCCCGTTCTCGGACCTTGGTTCCCAGGTGGAGGCGGCGGTCACGCTGCTGCGCGGCATCGGCGGACGCGTGGTCGTGACCGGGATGGGCAAGTCGGGCCATATCGCCCGCAAGATCGCCGCGACCTTGGCCTCGACCGGTACGCCGGCCTGTTTCGTGCACGCTGCCGAAGCCAGCCATGGCGACCTCGGCATGATCCAGGGCAGCGACGCGGTTCTCGCCCTCTCCTGGTCGGGCGAAACCCCGGAACTGGCGCATATCATCACCTATGCGAGCCGTTTCGCCATTCCGCTCGTGGCGATGACCAGCAACCGCGACAGCGCGCTCGGTCGCCAGGCGGATCTCTGTCTTATGTCTGCCGCTGGCCGAGGAAGCCTGTCCCAACGGGCTCGCGCCCACCACCTCGACCACCATGCAACTGGCCATCGGCGACGCGCTCGCCTTGGCGCTGCTCGAAGCCAAGGGGTTCTCGGCGCTCGACTTCAAGACCTATCACCCGGGCGGCAAGCTCGGCGCACAACTGACCTTCGTGCGGGACGTCATGCACGCCGAAGAACGGATTCCCCGAATTCCGATCGACGCCACGATGGCGGAAGCCATCGTGGAAATGTCCGGCAAGAGGTTCGGCTGTGTCTGCGTGCAGGATCAGGGTGGCCGCCTGGCCGGCCTCATCACCGACGGCGACCTGCGCCGCCATATGGGCCCCGACCTGATGACCACGACCGTCCGGGCCGTGATGACGCCGGACCCGATGACAGTCGGCCCGGACGGCCTCGCGGCCGAAGCCCTGGCCTTGCTCAACGACAAGCGGCGCTCGGTGCTGCCCGTGGTCGATGGGGACAGGCGCCCGATCGGCATCCTCCACCTGCACGACCTCTACGCGATCGGAGTAGCCTAGAATCCGCGCTGGTTGCCGCTTTGGCTTAGGCCGCATTTCCGGGCGCGAGGACATCTTCACAGCATGAGCGAGGAGCGATGGCCCATACCCTCGTGATCGGCGGCGCGCGTTCGGGCAAGAGCCGCTTCGCGGAGGGCCTGGCGGCACAGAGCGGCCTTGCCAAGGTCTATGTCGCCACGGCGACCGCCTGGGACGACGAGATGCGATCGAAGATCGCCCGGCATCGGCAGGATCGCGATGGTGCGGGCTGGCGCACGCTCGAGGAGCCGCTGGACCTTGCGGGCGCGCTCGCCCGTGAAGCGGCCTCGGGCACGATTCTGCTGGTCGATTGCCTGACGCTCTGGCTCACCAACATCATGCTGGACGGGCGCGACGCGGAAATCGAAACGCGCCGGCTCGTTGAAACTTTGGCGGACCTTGCCGGGCCCGCGATCTTGGTTTCGAACGAAGTCGGCTGGGGCATCGTGCCGGAAAATGCCCTCGCCCGGACCTTTCGTGATGCGCAAGGACGGCTCAACCAGCGCATGGCGCAAGCCTGCGACAACGTCGTTCTGGTGGCGGCCGGCCTGCCGCTGGTGTTGAAGCCGCAAGCCTGATCGTTGGCCCTCGCTGACCGGCGGATCAGATCCCCAGCATCCTCAGCCGGACCTTGAGCAGGTGATCGCGAATCGCCGCGCCTGCGGCCGGGGCGTCGCGGTTGGCCAGCGCCGTCGCGATCCGGCGATGGTCCTCCTGGTAGCGGTGCCAAAGTACCGCATCCGTGTGGCCCTGCTTGGTCTTGAGCCAAGGCCGCTCGTGCCGGATGCTTATGACGGCATCGTAGACCCCGATCGCCAGCCGATTGTGGGACGCCGCCACGAGACTGAGGTGGAACGCACGATCCCATTGCTCCCAGGCGGCGAGGCCGTCGGCGCGGTCGCCGCTCTCGACGCAATCGATGATGAGTTGGAGGTCGCTGTCGCTGGCATTCAGCGTGATGGTTTCGGCAAGCCCCGGCTCCAGTGCGAGCCTGAATTCCATCAATTCGGCGGGGCTCGTGTCGCGCAGCGTGAACGCCTCGGCCCTGGCGGGCCGCTCCGGCACGGGCCGCACGATCGTGCCGTGTCCGACCTTCCTGACGATCCTGCCGGCCTTCTGCAACTCGGCGAGCGCCATGCGCACCACGTTGCGCGAGGCGCCGAACTGCGCCGCCAACTCGCGCTCGGTGGCGATGCGTTCGCCCGGCTTGACGCGACCCTGGTCGATCTGCCGCTCGATCAGGGCTTGTACCTGATCGACATGCTGCCGCTTCCACGCGCGAGAATTCCGCGGCCCGGGATCCTTATCGGCACGCTCTCCCGGCAATCGACCTCGCAACACATCCAGGCGCAATTCTGAACCAATATGCAGCTTCGGCTCCCTTGGCAAGCCGCCGCTGTTTTCGCCAGAGCAAGACGACGGAGTGGTCAACACGCTGAAATTTTGCGCTTCCTGGCGGTCGATATCCGTGCCAATCTTGAACCAATACGACCTGAACGGGGAAGCGGGGGTTGAGGTCTTGGGGTCAGCGTTGTCCGCCGCCATGCCGTTCGCCGAGCCGAAGGTCTCCGAGCCAGACAACGACCCTCGGGCAAACCCGCAGGCGGCCGTCGAATGTCGCGGCCTGACGAAACGTTACGGGACCGTGACGGCGCTGGACGATGTGTCCCTGACCATCCGGCCGAATGAGTTCTTCACGCTGCTCGGGCCCTCGGGCTGCGGGAAGACGACCCTGCTGCGATCGATCGCCGGATTTTCGACGCAGGACAGTGGCTCGATCTTCGTGCACGGCCAGAACCTCGATGGCCTTCCGCCCTACAGGCGCCCGGTCAACACGGTCTTCCAAAGCTACGCCGTGTTTCCGCACATGAACGTGGCCAGGAACATCGCGTTCGGCCTGGAGATGAGCGGTCTGTCGAAAGGCAAGATCGCCGCCCGGGTGGAGGAGATGCTGGCCCTTGTGCGCCTCGAGGCTTTGGGCTCACGGATGCCCTCGCAACTTTCGGGCGGCCAGCAGCAGCGCGTGGCCTTCGCCCGGGCCCTGGCACCCGGGCCGCGGGTGCTGCTGCTCGACGAGCCGCTGTCGGCCCTCGATCAAAAGCTGCGTACCGGGATGCAGCTCGAGTTGAAGCGGTTGCAGCGCGATGTCGGCATCACGTTCGTGTTTGTCACGCACGACCAGCACGAGGCGCTGACCATGTCGGACCGCATCGCCGTGATGAGCGGCGGCCGCATCCTGCAGATCGGCTCGCCGGAGGACATCTACGAGCGGCCGGTCGCCCGGTTCGTGGCCGACTTCATCGGGGAGACGAATCTCATCGAGGCCAAGAAGGTCGGGCCGGGGCGCTACCGGATCGCGTCTGGCGTCGACCTCGAGGCGGCCGACGCAGGCGCCATGGATCAGGCCGTAACGCTCGTGATCAGGCCCGAGCGCACACGCCTCGACCGCCTCGCCGCGGCGTCCCTGCCCGGGGAGGTGGAACAGGTCGTCTACGAGGGCACCGACACGACCTATTACGTTCTGCTCCGGCAAGGCGACCGGATTCGCGTGTGCGAGCAGAACCGCAGCGGCGCGAAGCCGCGGTTCGCGCCGGGCGATGCGGTCGGCGTGACCCTGCCTTCGGACGCCATCCGGGTCTTGAGCCCATGAGCCAGCGTGGCGGACGAGCGGCACTCCTCCTGCCGGCGCTGGTGACGATCGGCGTGCTGTTCGTGGTTCCGCTCGGGTTCATGGCCTATGTGTCGACCCTGGAGCGCGGCCAGGACGGCGGGGTCCTGTGGAACCGGCACACCTTCGACCCCTACGTCCAGTTCCTGTTCGAGCGCGACCTCTCGGACGAGCTCGTCGTCAACACGGACTACATCCGCATCTTTCTGCGCTCGATCGGTCTCGCCGGCGTCACGGCAGCCTGCACGCTGGTGCTGGCCTTTCCGACCGCGCTCTGGATGGCGTTCCAGCCGCCGAGCCGCCGCACGCTGCTGCTGTTCATCGTCACGGTGCCGTTCTGGACCAACCTTCTCGTCCGCAACTATTCCTGGGTACTGATGCTGCGCAGCGGCGGCGTCATCGACTGGGTCGCCATGGGCCTGCACCTGCGCACCCAGTCGCTCGACCTGCTCTACACGCCGCTCGCGACCCTGATCGGGCTCGTCTACTCGTTCCTGCCCTACATGATCCTGCCGATCTACGTCAGCATGGAGAAGATCGACCGCCGCTATATCGAGGCGGCCTTCGATCTCGGAGCCAACCGCGTGCGCGCGGTGCGGCGCATCATCCTGCCGCTTGCCATGCCGGGCATCACGGGCGGCCTGATCCTGGTTTTCGTCCCCTGCCTCGGCGCCTTCGTCAGCCCCGAACTTTTGGGCGGCGCCAAATCGATGATGATCGGCAGCCTCATCCAGCAGCAGTTCGGACAGGCCCGCAACTGGCCGTTCGGTTCCGCTCTGGCCTTCGTTCTGCTCGGATTGATCCTGCTGGCGCTCTGGCTGCACGCCATGCGCTACCGACGCGGCGGCGCGTTGACCTCATGAGCCGCTCCGAGCCTCTGTGGCGTTTTCCGGGGACCCGACCCACCGCGTTCCTGGTGCTTGCCTATCTTTACGTGCCTATCGTGGTGCTGGTGGTGCTGTCCTTCAGCGCGGGCAATTCCTCCCTGTCGCAGTGGTCCGGATTCAGTGCCCGCTGGTATGGCGTCGTGGCCGGCGACGCCGACATGCTGCGTTCGCTCAAGAACTCGCTTGTGGTCGCCACGATCGCGACCACCGCCGGTACGACCATCGCCGTGATGGCCGCGCTCGCGACCTCGAAGGCCCGGTTCAAGGGTCAAGGGGCCGCGGAGGCAACCCTCGGGCTGCCGCTGGTGGTTCCCGACATCGTGGCCGCGATCGCCATTCTGCTGCTGTTCGTGGCGGTCGGCATTCCGCTGGGGCTCGTCAGCCTTGTGCTGGCCCATACCGTGTTCGCGATCCCGATCTCCTATCTGCCGATCCGGGCGCGCCTGCAGGGGCTCGACGCTTCGCTCTCGGAAGCCGCCGCCGACCTTTATGCGCCGCCTTGGGCGAGCTTCCGGCGCATCGTCCTGCCGCTGATCTGGCCCGGGATCGTGTCGGGCGCGATGCTGGCCTTCATCGGCTCGCTGGGTGACGTGGTGGTCAGCTATTTCGTGTCCGGGCCGGGCTCGACCACCCTGCCGGTCTACGTCTTCAGCATGGTCCGCATGGGCATAACGCCTGCGGTCAATGCCATTTCGACGGTGCTCATCGGCGTTTCGGTTGGGCTGCTGACCCTGTCCTACCTGATCGGCCGACGATTTCAGTGAATAACGCACTCTGTTGGAGGAAACCGAAATGAAACGACATGTTTTTCTTGCCGGCCTGATCGCGACCGTTGCGGCCTTCGGGTCGCAAAGTCCGGCCCAGGCGCAATCCAAGGAACTGGTGCTGTTCAACTGGTCGAACTACATGTCGCCCGACCTTTTGAAGCGCTTCCAGAGCGAGACCGGCATCGCGGTGACGCTCGACACCTATGACACCAACGAGTCGATGCTGTCGAAAATCCAGGCGGGCGGGGCCGGTTACGACGTCGCGGTTCCTTCCGGGCCGACCGTGCAGACCATGATCCGGGATGGTCTGGTGCTGAAGATCGACTCCGGCACGATGGCGAACTTCAAGAACGTGCGGGCGCCCTTCGACAATCCGGATTTCGACCCCGGCCGGGCCTATTCGGCCCCCTACATGTGGGGAACCACCGCCATCGCGTACGACACGGCCAAGATCCCAGGCGGCAAGATCGACAATAGCTGGAAGGAATTGTTCGAGCCGCGCCCGGAATTCGCCGGCAAGATCGGCATGCTGAAGGATGTCGGCGAGGTGATCGGCGCGGCCGCCCATTATCTCGGCTATGATTATTGCACCTCGGACGCCAAGGAAGGCCAGAAGATCCTGGACCTGCTCGAAAAGCAGAAGCCCGCCGTCAAGGTCTACAATGCGGAGGGCACCGTCGACCGTGTCGCAAGCGGCGAGGTGGCCATGCAGCAGATGTGGAACGGCTCCTTCCATCGAGCCCACAAGAAACTTCCGACCGTCGCCTATGTGTTTCCCAAGGAAGGCGTGAACCTGTGGGGCGACAATTTCGTGGTGCCGAAGGGTGCCAAGAACGTCGAGAACGCCAAGACCTTCATAAATTGGATGCTCGACCCGAAGAACGCCGCCGAAGCGACCAATTTCACCGGCTACAACAATGCCATCACGGGCTCCGAGCAATATCTCGATGCGAGCTTGCGAGACGACCCGGCCGTCAACGTGTCGAAAGAAACGATCGCGCTGTTCCGTCCGATCAAGGAGTGCAACAAGGCCGCGCTCGACATGCGCGACAAGATCTGGACGCGCCTGCTCCGCTAGACGCGAACGCGTCTAAAGCAGACAAGGCCGGATATGGCGGATTACGTCGACACCTATTACGCGCGGACCCGCAAGGAGACGCGCGAATATCCCCGGCTTGACGGCGACCTCGATGTTGACACGCTCGTCATCGGGGGCGGGCTCGCGGGCTCCGCCACGGCGCTCGACCTTGCCGAACGCGGCTGCAAGGTCGCGCTGATCGAGGGCAAAAGGATCGGATGGGGCGCCTCGGGACGCAACGGCGGCTTCGCGTCGGAGGCGTTTCCGGGCGGCTATATGGCCCTGGCCGAGCGCGTCGGCCTTCCCCGGGCCCGCGAGTTCCAGGCCTCGCCAAGGGCGGGCACGCGCTGGTCCGCCAAAGGATCGCGGATTACGCGATCGATTGCGGCCCCCTCCAGGAGGGCGCCCTGCGCTGCAACATCGTCGGCGTGGGCGACGACCTGCCGCGCATTCGGGAGTTCATGGCCACGAATTTCGGCGTGCTCTACGATCACTGGCCGCAGGAGAGGGTACGCGATGCCCTGTCCACCAAGCTTTATGCCGATGCGCTGTTCATCCCCAGCACCTTCGCGGTGCATCCGCTTAACCTGACCTGCGGCATGGCGCGCGCCTGCGCCGAACGCGGCGTGCAAGTCTTCGAGAACACCCAGGCGCTGAGTATCGGCTCTGCCAACCGTCGAAAGGCCATCCGGACAAGCCGCGGGCGCATCCTGGCCGACCGCATCGTGCTCACCTGCGGGGGCTACATCGAGGGTCTGCAAGCCACGGTGTCGGGCGGCACCGTGCCGATCGCGACATTCGTGATGGCGACCGAGCCGCTCGGCGCGCATCTCAGGGACGCCATCCGGGTGCCCTATTCGATCTTCGACAACCAGGTCGGCCTCAACTACTACCGGCCGCTCGCCGACACGCGCCTCCTCTGGGGCGGGCGGGTGCTGGCCTGGGAGCCGAGCCCGCCGCGCATCGCCGAGATCCTGAAGCGCGACATGGTGAAGTTCTATCCCGCCCTCCGCGACGCGGCCGTCGATGTCGCCTGGGGCGGGCTGATGCCTTTCACGCGCCACAAGCTGCCGGTCATCGGCCGGATCGAACCCGGGGTCTGGTATGCGACCGGGTTTGGGGGGCTCGGGGTGACCTTGACCAGCGCGGTCGGCCGGCTGATCGCGCAGGGCATCGTCGAGGGCGACGAGACCTGGCGTCTCTTCGAGGCGTTTGGTCTGCCCTATGCGGGCGGCAAGCTCGGCAAGATTCCCGCCCAGCTCGTCTACTGGACACATCAGCTCAAGGCCGCTGTCGGGTTGCCGAGCACGCACTGACCGGCTCCCGAATCCAGGAGATCACGATGCCTGATGCCGCTCTCTTGGCCCGCCTCTCGGCGGCTGTCGACACCAATTGGAACGATCAGGTCGCCTGGCTCCAGACTCTGGTCCGCTTTCCGAGCATCCGTGGCCAGGAGGCGCCTTGCCAGGATTGGCTGGCCAGGGAATTCATGGGCCGCGGCTGGAGCGTCGATCGCTATGTCCTGGCGGATGTCGCGATGAGCCACCTGCCGGGCTTCTCCCCGGTGATGGAGACCGACTACACCAAGGCGGTCCAGGTCGTGGCCTCGCTGCGCGCCCGCCAGCAGGTCGGCCGCAGCCTGATCCTGCAGGGCCATGTCGATGTCGTTCCCCCCGGACTGGCCGAAATGTGGAGGACGCCCGCTTTCGACCCCGCCATCGAGAACGGCCGCATGAACGGGCGCGGCGCCCAGGACATGAAGTCCGGCGTGTCCTGCATGGTGTTCGCGCTCGACGCGCTGCGCACCGCCGGCTTCGCGCCCGCTGCCGACGTCTATGTCGAGACGGTCACCGAAGAGGAATGCACCGGCAATGGCGCCTTGTCGACGCTGGCCCGGGGCTATCGGGCCGATGCCGTGCTGATCCCGGAACCGACCGGGCAGACCATCACCCGGGCCCATGTCGGCGTGATGTGGTTCCGCATCGCGGTGCGGGGCGCCCCGGTCCATGTCGCCCACAGCCAGACGGGGTCGAACGCCATCATTTCAGCATACAAGATCCTCGCGGCCCTGGAGGTCCTCTGCGCCCGCATCAACGAGCGGGCCCGAAATGATGCGCATTTCGGCGCCGTCGCGGCGCCGATAAAATTCAACCCCGGGATTATCAGGGGCGGCGATTGGGCCAGCTCCACGCCGGCCTGGTGCGAGGTCGACTGCCGGATCGGGATATTGCCGGGCACGCCGCTCGAGGACGCCCGCCGCGAGGTGCTGGACGCGATCTCGCAAGCCGCCCGCGCGGACCCGTTCATGGCCGATCATCCGCCCAAAGTGACCTGGAACGGTTTTCAGGCCGACGGTTACGTGCTCGAGCCCGGAACGCCGGCCGAGGCGACGCTCGCCGGGGCGCACGCTGCCGTGTTCGGCGCGCCCATGAGGGAGCGCGCCAGCACGGGAGTGAACGACACGCGCTTTTATGGGCTCTATAACGGCATTACCGGCCTCTGCTACGGCCCGGACGGGGCGGGCCTGCACGGGTTCGATGAGTGGGCGGACCTCTCAAGCGTCAAGAAGACCACGCTGGTAATTGCCGCTTTCATCGCGGACTGGTGCAAGCTCGTGCCGGCCACGGCGGGGCCGTGAGCACGGGCGGGGCCGCTGCCCTGCGCGGAAGAATGAACATTGTTACGCAATGCACAGGATGAACCATATGCGGGATTTCGAGACGCCGGGGCGCTCCCTGGTCATGGCCCGGACCGGGATGGCGGCGACGTCGCATCCCTCGTCGACGCTCGCGGCGATCAACGTGCTGCAGGATGGCGGGAACGCGCTCGACGCCGCCATTGCGGCCTGCGCGGTGCAATGCGTCGTGGAACCCGGCTCGACAGGGATCGGCGGCGATTGTTTCGCCCTGCTCTCGCCGGACGGGACCGACAAAATCGTGGCCTACAATGGCTCGGGTCGTGCGCCCGCGGCCGCGACCGCGACGTGGTACCGGGATCACGGCTTCAGTGAGATCCCGCGCCAGTCCCCGCATGCGGTGACGGTGCCCGGCGCGGTCGAAGCCTGGAGCAGGCTGCTGCGGGATTATGGCACGCGATCGCTCGGGGACGTGCTGAAACCGGCCATAGATTTTGCCCGGCATGGCTATGCGGTGAGCCCGCGCGTCGCTCGCGACTGGGCAACGCAGGAGGACTTGCTGCGCGGCAATGCCGAGGCGGCGCGCGTGTTCCTTCAGGACGGCCGGGCACCCGCGGCCGGGTCGGTGCATCACCAGCCGGCGCTCGCGGACACGCTGGAAACCATCGGCCGCGAGGGACCCGACGCCTTCTACAAGGGCCCGGTGGCGGCCGACATGGTCGACGTTTTGCAGGGGCTCGGGGGGCTGCACACCCTCGAGGATTTCGCCGAGGCCCAGGGCGCCTACGTGACGCCGGTCAAAACCCGGTTCCGCGGCTACGAGGTGCACGAATGTCCGCCCAACGGACAGGGCGTGATCGCCCTGCTGATCCTCAACATCCTGGCTGGTTTCGAGGCCAGCGGAGATCCGCTCTCGGCCGAGCGGCTGCATCGCGAGATCGAGGCGACGCGGCTTGCCTATTCGGTGCGCGATGCCGTTCTGGCCGACCCCGACCAGAGCGACGTCCCCGCGGACTGGCTGCTCTCGGAAGCCCTGGCCGGCGAATTGCGCAGCCGCATCGATCCTGCCCGGGCGCTCGGTCCCTTGCCGTGTCTCGTGCCGCCGAACCATCGCGACACCGTGTACATCTGCGTGGTCGACAAGAACCGCATGGCGGTCAGCTTCATCAATTCGCTGTTCAATCCGTTCGGGAGCGGCCTGCTGGGTCCCCGGAGCGGAGTCATGCTGCACAATCGCGGCCAGAGTTTCGTGCTCGAAGCCGGCCATCCGAACGTGATCGCGCCGCGCAAGCGGCCGTTGCATACGATCATTCCGGGGATGCTGACGCGCGGCGGCCGAGTCGAGATGCCTTTCGGCGTCATGGGCGGGCATTACCAGGCGATGGGGCACGCCCATTTCCTGTCCAAGGTGCTCGACTACGGCCTGGATCTGCAGACTGCCATCAGCTTGCCGCGGGTATTTCCGAACCCGGAAACCGGCGAAGTGGAAGCGGAGGTCACGCTACCGG
This sequence comes from uncultured Alphaproteobacteria bacterium, assembly GCA_963851175.1. Taxonomy (GTDB): domain Bacteria; phylum Pseudomonadota; class Alphaproteobacteria; order Rhizobiales; family Beijerinckiaceae; genus Lichenihabitans. The sequence goes on from CAWKNU010000009.1 coordinate 375,800, forward strand.
TCGAGACCCGGAAGGATCTCGAAGGGCGCGGATTCCGGATGGCGCAACCCGCCTCTCCCATCGGTGGCGCCCAGGCGATCAGGATAGACTGGGACGCTGGCGTCCTGACTGGTGGGTCCGACCACCGCAAGGATGGCGCGGCGCTCGGCTATTGAGGATACTGGACCTACCCAGCCGGATTCACCGGGCACCCAGCTCGATACTCAAGGATCAGATCTGCGGGTCGATTCCGCGCGGCATTGCTGACGCCCCTCCGACATAGCTGCGCACGCGGTTCCGGCCGTGCGACAGATCGCGTTGCACGGTCACGGTCCCGCGGGCGTCGGCGTCGACATCGGTCGAGCGACTTCCGGTCGCGGCACTGGGCGGATCGAGGTCGGTGCCGACGGTCATGTCTGCCGTGCCTACCCCGATGCGTTCGCGCATGTCCTTGTTGGCCGAGGCATTGACCAGGGGGTCGTGCAGGTTGGAGCGCTCGAAGCTGGCCTGATCTGCCGAGCCGGGGCCGCCCGGCCGAGGCGCGCCGGTCTCCGACGTCCAGCCCTCGCTCTTCCACGAGGTCTCGCGCTCGTCGAGGTTCACGGCGCCGTCCCGGTCGAGAATGTCGATGGCGCGCTCGTACCCTTCGGGCCCGGTACGCACCATCAGTGCCATGCCGCCGCGGCGCAAGCCTTCGGCATAGGTCAACTGATCCTCCGACGGCATGAAGACGAAAATGTCGAGGAGCGACTTGAAGATGCTTTGATGGTGGCTCTCGGGGGCCGCAGCCGCGGCCTCGGCGCCTGGCACCAGCATGACGTCCTGCTCCGGATATCCGGCTCGAAGCAGATCCGCCCTGGCCTTTTCGGCGGCCTCCCGCTGATCGAAAAAGGCGGTCACGCTATGGCGTCCGCCATCGCCTTGTTGCAACCCCTGAACCATGCCGTCCTCCCTGTCGAAAGGAACGGCGGCCGGCGGTTTACCGTTCCATAAAGGTAAAGCAAATTGACCCGGCGCGCTCGCGCGGCCGGGTCATGAATCAAGCCACGTCAGATCTTGCGGGTGCCAGCCGGGCCGGTGGTGCCGATTGCGTTGCCGCGCTCGTCCAGCACTTCCACTTCGGTGCGTCGCGCCTTCTCGGTCACCGTTTCGGTGTGCTGCTCGACGTTCTTGCGCAGCGCAATTTCCTCCTTCACCCGCACGTCCTTCTGGACGACGGCTTCCTCGGCGTATTGCTCGGCCTCGATTGTCCGGTCCTGGAACAACCGGTCGCCCTCGGTCGCGGGGCGGTCAACCGGGCGGCGCTCAACCTGAACGCTTTCGCTTCGCAGATTGACCTCTTCGCTGACCGGCGTCTCGACCACATAGGAGCGAATCCGCACCCGCCCATGGCTGACATCGCGCTTGCCGATACGCACATCTTCCTCGACCACCGGGATGGTTTCCTCGGTGCCGACGCTGCGGGCCCGGTCACCGCTACCTGCCAATCCAAGGCCCGGTGCCGCGCCGACGTAAGCCGTATCGGCGGCACCAGCCGAAGAACGCGTGCTGTTCATCGCATCGCGGAGCGGCATCCGGTCGGCATCGCTCGCGCCGAAGCCGGCGGTGGCCGCCGACGGCGTCACGTAGCTCGCCTCCGATTCGGCCAGGCCATCGCGGCCCGTGTAGCCGGTCCAGCCTTCGTTGCGCCAACTCAATTCGCGCTCGTCTAAGTTCACGGCGCCGTCCCGATCGAGGAGGTCGACAACCCGGTCGTAGTTGGACGTGTCCGTGCGGACCGTCAGCAGATAGCCGCCGCGGCGCAGCCCTTCCGCATAGGAGTAGCGATCCTCTTCAGGCATGAAGAGTTCCTTGAGGCTCTCCCAAAACCCTTCCTCGTGATAGGCCGATGTGCCGGTCCTGGTCGTCGCAGCGGGGTTACGGGATCCCTCGGTTATGGTGATGGCGCTGTCCGAAATGCCTGCCGCAATCAAATCGCGCCGTGCCGAATTCGGCGTGTTCGCGGCTGTCGAAGAAGGCGCTGACCGAACGTGCCGAATTCTGGTTGCCTGTAAGGGAGGTCATCCCGGTGCTGGTGGTGTCTCCGAAACTCATGGGTTTGGCTCCGTTTCATTGATGGGTTGGCCGGCCGCGTCGAGGCGGTCAACCGTCGCGCGCTGCCGGCGAAGCGTGACGGGTTGTTCGATAGTCGTTGTCTCTGTATGGGTGCGAATGTGCAGCTCTTCCTTCAGCATGAGCCGCTTTTCGACCACCAGGACTTCTTCCACGACCGGCACGATGGTGACGTCACCTTCGGTCCGGGTTGCAGGAACGCGGTCGACAAGTTTGTCGACCTTAACGCGCTTGACGTCGACGATGCCGCGCTCAAGATCGGCGCGGGCCAATTCCTCGAAAGTCTCGGTCTCGAGCCTGACCCGGACCGAACCTTCGGATATTGTGCGCTTGGAAACCTCGATCTGTTCTTCGGCGACCGTCAGGACGGCGTCCCGACCTATGGGATCGTCTTCGGACAAGCGTGAGGCGGCCATGTCGTCTCCTGTTCCGCAAGCAAACGGCTTGGACTGACGCGGGTTCCATTGCGACGATGGAGCAATTTGGGCCCGCGACGCCGAGCAGCGCTGGCCAAAGTCCGGCTGCGCGGTAGTTAGGCGGCTGATCGCAACATTGAAGAACGGAAACAGGAGAACGCATGAAAACACGTCAACTCGGCCAGCAGGGGCCGGAAGTGTCGGCCATCGGACTAGGCTGTATGGGAATGAGCGACTTCTATTCGGGGCGCGACGAGGCGGAATCCATCGCCACGATCCATCGTGCGATCGAACTCGGCATCAACTTCCTCGACACAGCCGATATGTACGGGCCTTTCACCAACGAGGAACTGGTCGGCCGCGCCATCAAGGGCAAGCGCGACAAGCTGGTGATCGCCACGAAGTTCGGGATCAAGCGCAGCGGCGATCCCAAGGCGCGGTCGGTCGACGGCACCCCCGGCTACATCCGGCAGGCCGTGGACGCCAGCCTCAAGCGCCTGGGAATCGACCATATCGACCTCTATTACCAGCACAGGGTCGACCCTGAGACGCCGATCGAGGACAGCGTGGGCGCCATGGCCGACCTCGTGAAGGCCGGCAAGGTGCGCTTCATCGGCCTCAGCGAGCCTTCGCCCGAGACGGTCGAGCGCGCCCATGCGGTCCACCCCCTCACGGCGGTGCAGAGCGAATATTCATTGTGGACCCGGGACCCGGAGGAGCAGGTGCTGGACACCTGCCGCAGCCTCGGTATCGGCTTCGTTCCCTATAGCCCGCTCGGCAGGGGCTTCCTGACCGGCGCCCTGAAGAGCCCCGAGGATCTTGCCCCCGACGATTATCGGCACAACAGCCCACGCTTCCAGGGTGAGAACTTCAGCAAGAACCTCGACCTGGTCGCGAAGGTGAGGCAGTTGGCCGCGCAACTCGACGTGACGCCGGCGCAGTTCGCCCTGGCCTGGGTGCTGGCCCAGGGCGCCGACATCGTGCCGATTCCAGGAACGAAGCGCCGCAAATACCTCGAGGAGAATATCGGGGCCATCAACGTCGTGCTCAACGCCGAGGAATTGCGGGCGGTCGACGAGGAGTTCCCAGCCGATGCGGCCACGGGCACCCGCTATCCGGAACCCATGATGCGGCTGCTTAACGGGTAATCCGTCCGCAAGGCTTACGGCCGCCGCGTCCAGAGTCCCTGGCGCGGCGGGTCCCCGAGGGCGCGGTAGCGCAGCGGCGCGGTGCTGGCGGCCGCAACATGCCAGAGCTTGCGCCAGGTCGGCACTGATTGGCGGGCCGCCCAGGGGTCCTCGGAGGCCCTTACGCGCTTGCCGATCTCGCGATAGACCCCGAGCGCCGTGGCCACCGCCCAGGCGGAGCGCCATGGCAGGCGGGCGATTCCGACCCGCGCCGAGCCATAATAGCGCTCGGCATATTCGAGCAGGCTCTGGGTTGCGGCGCGCACGGCCGGCCGGTTCTCCGGGTCGAGCACGAAAGCCGGATCGAGGGCGGGGCGCCGGAACAATTCGGCCGGCAGGTAGACGCGACCGACGCGCGCATCGTCCATCACGTCGCGGGCGATGTTGGTGAGCTGGAACGCAAGCCCCAGGTCGCAGGCCCGGTCGAGCGTGTCGCGTTCATCAGGCTCGACCCCCATGATGATCGCCATGGTGACGCCGACCGCGCCCGCAACGCCGTAACAATAGCCGAGCAGTTCCTCGAGCGTGGCGTAGGTGCGCCCTTCAACATCCATGCGAAACCCCTGCAGGATCGCGAACGGCAGGTCGCGGGGAATCCGATGCTGCGCCGCGAGGCGCTGCAACGCCGCGAAAGCCGCATCCGAGGTCGGTTCTCCGACCAGGGCGGCCCTTGTTTGCTGTTCCAGCCCGGCCAGACGCTCCGCCGGCGTCCCGGCATGGTCCACGATCCCGTGGCCGGCCGCCTGGCCATCGATCACGTCGTCGCAATGCCGGCACCAGGCGTAGAACAGGCGGGCGCTGTCGCGCGTCACTGGGTCGAACAGCCGGGCCGCCGCAGCAAAACTCTTCGATCCGGCTTCGATACTGTCCCGACTCGCCGCACTTATCGCGTCGGTCGTGTCCCTGGCTGGGCTCGCCACGACGCTCTCGCTCACGCGGCACCCGCCATGGCGGCATCGTCGAGGATCAGCTTGGCAGTTGCCTTGGCCGAGCCGACGACCCCCGGCACGCCGGCGCCGGGATGGGTGCCAGCTCCCACGAAATAGAGACCCGCGATGTCGCGGTCGCGATTGTGCGGCCGGAACCAGGCGCTCTGGGTCAGGATCGGCTCGAGCGAGAAGGCCGAGCCGAGATGGCTGTTGAGCTCATCGCGGAAATCGAAGGGCGTCAGCATCCGCGAGACCACGAGGTCGCGCCTGAGGTGCGGGATATAGCGCTGCTCCAGATAATCGAAGATGCGGTCGCGATAGCGCGGCCCCTCGGCGGCCCAGTCGATATCGGCGGTGCCGAGATGCGGCACCGGCGAGAGCACGTAATAGGCGCTGTGGCCGGGCGGGGCGAGCGAGGGATCGGTGGCATTCGGGGCATGAAGGTAGAGCGAAAAGTCCTCAGCCAGTACCGGGGCACCAAAGATCTCAGCGATCAGGTCCCGGTAGCGCGGCCCGAAGCACACGGTGTGGTGGGCGAGGCCGCGATGGTCGCCACGCAACCCGAAATAGACCACGAACAGCGACATCGAGAAGCGCTTGCCGGCGAGTTGCTTTGCCTCGCGAGCTCCGCGCGGATCGCCGCCCAGGAGATCACGGTAGGTGTGCATGACGTCGGCGTTCGACGCCACCAGGTCGGCATCGATTGTCTGGCCCCGGCTCACGACCCCGACCGCCCGGCCGCCCGCGGTGCGGATGGCATCGACCGGCGCGTCGAGGCGGATCGTGCCCCCGAGACGCTCGAACAAGGCCACCATGGCGCGGATCAAGGCGCCGGTGCCGCCCTTCGGGAACCACACGCCCCAGCGGCGTTCGAGGGCATGGATCAAAGCATAGATCGACGAGGTCGCGAACGGATTGCCGCCGACCAACAGCGAGTGAAACGAAAAGGCCTGGCGCAGGTGTTCGTCGGCGATGAACCGCGCCACCAGGGCATAGACGCTGCGATAGCTCTGCAGCTTAACCAACGCCGGCGCGACCCGGACCATGGAGCGGAAATCGAGGAACGGCACTGCGCCGAGGCCCACATAGCCCTTTTCGAGCACCGCCTCGGAGAAGGCCAGGAAGCGTCGATAGCCCGCGACATCGCCCGGCGAGACGGCCTGGATCTGCCGGTCGAGTTCACCCTGGTCGTTGGCGTAATCGAAGCTGAAGCCGTCCTCCCAGCACAGGCGATAGAACGGGTTGACGGGCAGCAGCGTAACGTCGTCGGCCATGCGCCGCCCCGCCGCAGTCCAGAGCTCTTCGAGGCAGGTCGGATCGGTGATCACCGTGGGCCCACCATCGAACGTGAAGCCCTGGTCCTCGTAGACGTAGGCGCGGCCGCCGGGCTTGTCGCGCTTCTCCAGCACGGTCACGTCGAAGCCTCCGGCCTGGAGCCGGATCGCCAGCGCGAGGCCGCCGAAGCCCGAGCCGATAACAATGGCCTTGCGCGGCTCGCTCATCTCGGCGCCCAGGCCGAGCGCTCCGGCAGGCAGCGAAGAGCAGCGAGAACCGGGACAGGCGGCTTGCCGCTCAGGATCCGGGCCTTGTCGAGCACCGTGCTGCGGCTGGCATAGAATCGGGCGATCAGCCCCGGCGAAAGCCGATAGAACCGTTCCAGCAGCCGATAGCGGTCATCGGGCTCGGCGGCCCGGAACAGCAGGCGATCGAGCAGGCGGTAGAAGCCGGCGCTCTTCCAGGCCTCGATCGAATGACGCCGGGTGGCGTCAAAGAGCGCTGGCGCGCGGAGGTCGGGCAGGGCCGCAATCATGTCGGCCAGTCTCACGGCATGTGGCAGCGAATAGCCGGTGGTGGGGTGAAACAGCGCCGCCCGGAGGCCGCTGCGCGGCACGGCCGCGGCCTCGGCCCAGTATTTTTCGCTATCGCCACTGAGCGCGATGGGCAACACGCCCGTTTCTTCCCGCAGCATTTCGGTGATCGTCCATCCCATGCGGGACCCATATAGGTGCACAAGCTCGCGCGTCGCCGCGACATCGAGTTCCAGGTGGTCGGAATAATAGGTGTCCTCGATCAGAAGGCGATCGGGTGCGAAGGGCAGCACATAGACGAACCGGAAGCCGTCCCGCTGCGGCACCGTGGCGTCCATGATGATCGGGCCGGCGAGCCCGTGCGGCTGCTCCGTCCGCAGCTCGAGGCCCAGGAATTTCTGGTAGGCCACCGACAGATGCGGACTTGGCGCATAGCCCCGGCCATCGATGACGGCATCGGCCGCGAGGGTTTCCCCGCCCTTGAGGTGAAGCGTCGTTGGGGTGATGCTAGTGACAGCCGCATTCGTCCTGATGCGCGCCGTAAAGGGCGCCATGGCGCCGCGCAGCCGCTCGGCCGAGACGGAGCAATAGCCGAGCGGCAGGTCGCGCCGGAATCCGGGAAACGCCACCGCATAGGAGGGCCAGCAGCGTTCGATGAAACGCGCGAGCCAGCTATTCTGCTCCGCCGTAAGATCGCTCTGGTGAAACGACCAGGTGTGATTGCCGCCGAGTTGGGGCGCGGCCTCCAAAATCGTCCAGTCGATTTCCGGGCGGGTTTGCGCCAGACGATAGGCGATGAGGCTGTTCGCCAGCCCTCCGCCGGCGAGCATCAGGCGCATAGGGTTTCCTTCAACGCGAACCGCCGATCACGGCGGCAGGTGCGCGGCGCCGACCGCGATCTCGGTGGTTTCCAGCAGATGCGCGGCGTCGAACCCTGCCGAAATGCGATAGCGGCCCGGCTCGATGCGCCATTTCCCCTCCGTTTCATCGAAGCGCCCCAGGAGGCGAGGATCCACCGAAACGGAAACATGCCGCTGCTCCCCGGGGCTGAGGTTCACCTTGCTCCATCCCACGAGCCGTATCGGAAATGAAACTTCGTCGGGCCGGGACAGATAGAGCTGCGGCACGGCCGCCCCCGCTCTGGCGCCGACATTGCGCACCGAAAGACCGATGGACATGACGGAACCGTCGATCCCGGCCTGCAGATCGCCCAGCCCGAACCCGGTATAGGACAGCCCGAATCCGAAGGGGAACAGCGGCTCTGTGCCCGCCCGGGCATACCATTTGTACCCCACCGCGGCGCCTTCGCTGTAGTCGACCGCATAGGTCTGGCCGTAGGAGCCGCCGCGGCCGACAGGTCCGCGCGGGGCGCCCGCCGGATCGCCCGGCACTTTCGGGCGCGGTAGCTGGTTCTCGTCATGCGGGAAGGTCACCGGCAGGTGGCCCGAAGGATCGACCTCGCCGAACAGGACGCGGGCGATCGCCGTGCCTCCGCGCTGGCCGGGGTACCAGGCCTCGAGAACGCCGGCCACGCCATCGAGCCAGGGCATGATGACCGGATCGCCCGTCTCGAGAACCACGATCGTGTGAGGATTGGCCCCTGCGACCGCCTCGATCAGCTTGTCCTGCGGCTCGGGAAGGCTGAGGTCGGGCACGTCGGCGGTTTCGGTCGTCCATTGGTCGGCGAACACCAAGGCGACGTCGGCCGCCGCCGCGCTATGCACGGCTGCCTCGAGGTTGCCGCCGTCGTCGTAGGTGACCGACACGCCCGGGGCCTGGTGCCGGATTGCGTCGAGGGGCGAAGACGGATCGAACTCCAGTGCGCCGGGGAAGCCGTTCGGCGCCGCTTCGGTGGCCGCGATGCCGCCTGTCGGGACCACCTGGGACGAGCCGCCGCCGGACAGCACGCCGGCATCCGCATGGGCGCCGATGATCGCGATGCGGCCGATGTTGCGCGGCAGCGGAAGGATCCGGTCGTTCTTCAGCAGCACGATGCCGGCTTCCGCGATGGCCTGGGCGGTTGCCTCGTCGGCTTCGGTGGCCCTCGGGCCGGGTTTCGGCGGATCGTCGTAGACCCCCGACGCGAAGATGGCGGTGAGGATGCGTTCGACCATGTCGTCGAGCCGCGCCTGCGGCACGCTCCCGTCCTCGATCGCCCGCTCCAGCGGCTCGGCAAGGAAATTCTCGGTGTCGAGTTGCTCGCCCGATTCCTGGTCGAGACCGGCCAGGGCCGCCTGGACCGTGGAATGCACCGCGCCCCAATCCGACATGACGAAGCCCGGATAGCGCCAATCGCGCTTCAAGACGCGCCCCAGCAGCCAGGCGTTCTCGCAACTGTAGCGGCCATTCACCTGATTATAGGCGCACATGACGCTGTGCGGTCGCCCGCGTTCGATGGCCAGTTCAAAGGCCAGGAGGTCCGCCTCGCGCATTGCCGAGGCATCGATCCGGGCGTCGAGCACTACCCGGTCGGTTTCCTGGGCGTTCAGCGCAAAATGCTTGATCGTCGAGATGATCCGATTGTCCTGCACCCCGGCGATCGCCTCGCCGGCCATCACGCCGGTCAACAGTGGATCTTCGGAGAAATATTCGAAATTCCGGCCATTCCGCGGGTCTCGGATCAGGTTTGCGGCGCCTCCGAGCAGCACATCGAAGCCCTTGGCGCGCGCCGCGGCTCCGATTGCGCGACCCTGCTGGCGCGCCAGTCCCGGGTCCCAGGTCGAGGCGAGCGCCAGGTTCGAGGGCATGGCGACAGCGGTGTCGTTCGGCCGGATATGGCCCGGATTGGCGATCCCGAGTTCCGCGTCGGTTTCCTGCAAGGGCGGTATTCTGAGGCGCGGCACGCCGGCAATGAAGCCTGCGGAACCTACGGCCTCCGGCGGCTTCGGCTCGCCGCCCCAGGGGGCGCCGAGGCCTCCATGCACCAGGGCGATCTTCTCGGCCTGCGTCATGACTGCGAGCACGAGCGCCGCACGGCGGTCCGGCGGCAAAGAAACGTCGTCCCAACTGCGTGTGGGCTGAGCAAGCGCCATCCCGGGGCCCAGGCCCGCCAGCAACAGCAAACACAGCAACCAGGGGGGCCGGGAACAAGGCTTCATGCACGGTACTCGAAGCCAGAGATAGGGGCCCATCCTGTCCCGGCAACCGACCGCCTGCTCCGGACCATGTTGTGCGGCCAAGAGAGCCCAACACTCTAGGAGCATCGGTGAGACGAAGGCGAAGCGCCCGGGGGCATGGCCGCATTCGACCGACGCCTTTCGGGGTGCTTCATACGTTTTGTTACCTTAGCGGGTCCTTGGTTGCGAGGCGGGCAAGTGCATCGGCCGCGAACACGTACCGAGATTCGAGGCTGCCGCTGTTCTCGACCTGGCAGGTCAGCGACGCTCGCGCACTTGGCACCGGCGCGTCACTCCTTCCCGGGCAGGATCGCGCTCAATACCTGTCGGGCCGTGTTCTTCAGAATGTTGCCCTCGCGGCTGTCACCCTTGAGCAGCATCTCGGTGAAGTTCTTCGCCTGTTTCAGGCTGATGTGCGGAGGCAGCGGCGGGACTTCGGGGTCCGTCTTGACCTCCAGCACCACGGGACGGTCGGAGGCGAGCGCCTCGTCCCAGGCCGACCCAAGCCTCTCCGGATCGTCGACATAGAGGCCCTTGAGGCCGATGAGTTCGGCGAACTTGTGATAGGGCACGTCGGGGATCTGCTGGGAGGCGACGAATTTCGGATCGCCCTCCATCACCCGCTGCTCCCAGGTGACCTGGTTGAGATCCTCGTTGTTGAACACGCAGACGATCCATCGCGGATCGGTCCAGCGCTTCCAGTATTTCGCGACCGTGATGAGTTCGGCCATGTTGTTCATCTGCATGGCGCCATCGCCCACGAGTGCGATCACGGGCCGGCCGGGATGGGCGAACTTCGCCGCGATCGCGTAGGGCACGGCGGCCCCCATCGAGGCGAGCCCGCCCGAGAGCGAGGCCATCATGCCGCGGCGGATCTTCAGGTCGCGCGCATACCAATTGGCGCAGGACCCCGAGTCGCTGGTGAGGATGACCCCGTCCGGCAGGCGCGGCGACAGTTCCCAGGTGACGCGCTGCGGATTGACCGGGCTGGCCGGCTGCAGCGCGCGTTGCTCGAGCGCCTTCCAGGAGGCCGCGACATTCCTCTCGACGGTTTCGCGCCAGGAGCGGTCGGTCTTCTCTTCGAGCAGCGGGAGCAGTGCCTTCAGGGTCTCGGCGGCATCGCCGACGAGACTGACCTCCATGGGGAAGCGGATCGACAGCATGTCGGCCTTGATGTCGATCTGCACGCCCCGGGCTTGACCTTCCTCTGGCAGGAATTCGGAATAGGGAAAGCCCGAGCCGACCATCAGCAGGGTGTCGCATTCGGTCATCAGCTTGTAGCTGGCCTCGGTTCCGAGAAGGCCGATCGAGCCCGTCACCCAGGGCAGATCGTCCGGCAGCGCCGCCTTGCCGAGCAGCGCCTTGGCACAGCCGGCCCCGAGCTTGTCCGCCACCGCGATCACCTCGTCGGTGGCCTGGAGGGCGCCGGCGCCCACCAGCATGGCCACCTTCTTGCCGGCGTTGAGCACATCGGCGGCGCGCCGCAGATCGTCGTCGTAGGGCACCACCTTGGGGCGCCGGTAGCCAACGCCCGACAGGACCGCGCCATGCGTGCGCGGCGGCTCCTCATAGGCCAGTTCCTGCAAGTCGTTGGGGAAGATCAGCGCGGCGATCTTGCGCTCGGACAGCGCCGTCCGGATGCCGCGGTCGACGAGGTGGCGCACCTGCGCCGGCACCATGGCGGTCTGCACGAAGGCCCCGGCCACATCCTTGAACATGCTCTGCAGGTCGAGTTCCTGCTGATAGTGGGCCCCGATGGCGGTGCGAGCCTGCTGTCCGACGAGCGCCAGCACCGGCTGGTGGTCCAGGCGGGCGTCGTACAGCCCGGTGATGAGGTGCGAAGCGCCCGGTCCTGAGGTGGCGAGGCAGACGCCGAGTTCGCCGGTGAACTTGGCATGGGCCGAGGCCATGAAGGCGGCCATCTCCTCGTGCCGGACCTGGATGAACTCGATCAGCCCGTCGGCGCGGTTCAACGCCCCCAACACGCCGTTGATGCCGTCCCCGGGGTAGCCGAAAATTCGCCTCACCCCCCATGCGTGGAGGCGCTCCACCAGGAAATCGCCGACTGTCTTGCTCATGATGTGCTCCGAAGCCTGAAGCGATTGGGCGGAAGACCCGGGACGGGCGCTTCCAGCGCGAAAAGACGGCATTTGCAACGGTGCAGCGCCGGCTCCGGTATATCGGCCCGATGGAGGCGCATCGAGCGGTCGTCCCATCCCGGCCGCTCGCCATTCAAGGCATGCGCATACAGCAGAAGGTCAACGGTCGAGCGAAGGGGCAAATAGGCCTTCCCTTGGGTCGCGAAAGAGGCGCGGCGCCCGGGCGAATGAAGCTGTCCCGAGAGAAACGGCACACGACTTTCGAGGTTCCGGCATGGGCCTTGGGCGCGCTGGAACCCGCATGGCTTTACCGAGCCCAACCGTCGCCGGCCGCCTGCCTGGCTTCAGCAAGTGACGCGCATTCGCCTCAACCCCTGCCGCGACCCGAACGGGTCGGTCCGACGAGGTGCTCGATGAAGTTCCTCAATTCCGCTCGGCGCAGGGTCGTGTCGGCCACTTGCTCATTCACGCCAAGGCGCCAGGCCAGGTCACGGCGCTTCGGGTCTCGGCCCAAGGCCTCGATCATGGCGGCATAGGATTCGACGTCCCGGGTTTCCCGAGCAAATCCTTGCCTGACTGCCTCCGGTCCCTGACGCCGCAGCGCATCAGCGATCTCCGCCAAGGGCAGTTCCGGATGGTACTGCACGCCCCAGAACACGCCGTCTCCCAGGCGCACCTCGGCGGCCTGAACCGCCGTTACTTCGTTGGTGGCCAGCAGGATGGCCCCTTTCGGAAGGCTTTCCACCTCGTCGGAATGGAGCGCGACCGCGTCGAACACGGCTGGGCGCCCCGCCAGCAACGGATGGGAGCGTCCCATCTCGGTCGGCACGATCCGCCGTGCGAAAGCGAACTCACGGCCGCGCTTGTTCTCGCGCACGCTGCCGCCGGCCGCCGCCACCGCGACTTGAAGGCCAGCACAAGAGCCGAAACTCGGAGTCCCGGCATCGAACACCGCGCGCATGAATTCGAGCTGGCGCCGAACCTCGGGCGTATCCTTGTAGACGTGGAGAGGCGAACCCGTCAGGAACACGCCATCGTAGTCCGACAAGGCCCGCGATGCAGTCGCCGGCCCGTTCGGGTCGACAGGCCGGACGATGTCGCAATGCGCGTGCGGAGCGATGCTCTTCAGCGTGGCGGCGTAGCTCTCGCCGCTGCTGCGCCCCGTGCTCTCCTTCCGGGTCTTCCTGTCCTCCTCGGTCTCGCTCTCGGCAACAAGGAAACGCAGACCGTTCGACATCGTGATCCAGGGATAAGGGGCGCGGTTGGCCGAAGCGGCCAGAGCACTATCGGGAGCCTCAGGTGGGGACGCGATCTTTTCCCGGCAAAGCGGCAAGATCACGCATGTCCCGACCCACTTTCCTGGAAGGCTTGCAAGAATGCCTTCGGGCAACCTGCTTTAGCGCTGGAGGAGGGCCTCGATCTCCTCGACCCTTGGGGCCGCAGGTCAGAAGGCCTGCGAAATGGTCATGCGCAGGCGCGGGTGGTGGCGCGGTCGAGGCCGAAAGCGGGTGCTCCGAAGCGAGGGGGTTGCTCGGCACCCCTCACGTCGCTTGAAAAAAGCCTAGCGGACCGCGCTCCGGGTATCGAGCCCGTCACGTTGCTCCCATTGCCTGAACCTTCTTGAGATGGGCGTTCACGACGGGCAGTGACTTGTGTGCCCACGCCTTGAGCTTAGCGTTATCGCCGTCCTTTTCGTAGCTGGTGAGAAGCGCCGATGTGTCCGTGTGGGCCTGCAGCTGGTCGGCGATATAGGCCTTGTCGAAATCGGCGCCCGTCTTCGCCTTCAACGCGTCCACCATCGCCTGGTGCGGGTCGTCCAGCTTCATTTCCGCGGAGGCGCCGGCCGATTTAGCCGCCGCCTGCAAGGCTTTTTCGGCCTTGGTGTGATCGCTGATCATCATGCGCGCAAATGCCTTCACCTTGGCGCTCGAAGCTTGCTTGAGAGCCAACTGGGATTCCTGCACCTCGAAGGTGTTGCCCACCGACGCTTGCGTGGCGAATTCAGCGGCAGCCGGAGGGGAAGTCTGTGCCATAGCGAAGGAACTTGCAGCCGAAAGCAAAACGGTTCCGGCGATCACCGATGCGATCCTCATGACGTGAACCCGCTGTTTGAGGTCTGTGGCGCCCCAGGCGCACTGGCATAACCCGGGTCTCCATCCAGGGTTCCGGCAGGATCAGAGGGGCCGATGCACCCGTGAGCCACGTCCTCGGCGCCGCATATCGGGCCGCGGCAAGGACGGGCCTCGGTCTCGCATGTCTGCTGGAAAGTGCAGCGATCCGAGGCAGAGCCAAGCGTGGCCGCTCGGTCCCTGGCCCTGGTCTCGTGCCCTACATGCCACCGATATTGTAGTCGTAATCCATGCTGTCGAGCTCCCGATGCGCACCGCGGATGCTTGCAGAGGCCGCGTTCCCGTCAGCATCCTGTTCCGGGTCCTCCCGCGCAGGACGATGGTGAGCCTTTTGCCGGGCGATCTTCACGCCGTCTCCCATGAGGTCCGAGGCGACATTTGTGTCGCCCTCGATTACGACGTGAGCTTTACCGAGCCCTTCAGCCTTCACGAGGGCGAAAAGCGTGGCGGCATTCCCCTTCGACAGCCTGACACACCCGTGTGATGCTGGACGGCCAAGCTGACGAACGTGGCTGGTTCCGTGGATCGCGTGTCCTTCCCCGGTGAAGAAGATCGAGTACGGCATCGGGGCATCATCCCACTCCTTCGAGAAATGGTCCCGTTCCATGCGGAATGGACGGAAGTCGCCACTCGGCGTGTCGTGATCGGAGACGCCGGTCGATACCGGCCAGGAGTAGCGTTCCTCGCCGTTGACCGAGACGGACATTCGTTGTGCGGTCTTGTCCACAGTGACCAAAACTTCGGCCGAAGCCGTTCGAGGCGCTAGGACGAAGAGCATGCCGGAACGGCCAAGATGAGACAGAAGCGCATATCGGAGCCACCACGGCGGACCACGGAACAGACCGGATACGTGTTCCAGCCGGGGTAAGTTCCAGGTTTGCGCGGCAGCATGATAGACTTCAGCTGCCTTTCAGTACCTTATCGGCTTTGGCATCGACTTTCTTCTCGTCAGCTTTGGAGAGTTTTCCGGCCTTGGCCTGCTGCGCCGCCCGGGCTTTCGCGTTTCGCGCATGGGCAGCATCTTCGACCGGATACTTGTGCCCCGGCAGCGCGAACTTGCTGTCGGGCAAGTCGTCTCGTTGCTTTGTTGTGAGTTTTGCCATCGAACCCTCCTGGTCTTAGCAGCGGCCTTCATGGTGCCATTGCATCCATGAAATGGGCCGCTGCACTGCCGGGTTCCGCCGATCCTGGACGGTCAGGCACACTGTGCCGATGTTCGGCCGCCTTCGGCTACCCTCCGGACAGCTTGCCGCTTTGGCCACTGCTCCGGACCGCGATGGCCACGGCTCGCTTTTGCGCAATCAAGGCGGCCGATCAAATCGACCATGGGCGACAGGGAAGCGGTCGGCCATTCACTTTCCATGTTCTTTGTCGGAGTTATCGCGGCCGCCAGCATCCAATATCCAGGTTCGTTGGCAGAATGCGACATACAGGCGTTCCTGTCCGAGAGCCGCCCCGAGTTCCACGGCCAGGTCGTTCAGCATCGCTTCGACCTCGGTGTCGGGCAGATGGCCGAGGTATTCGTGGACGGCCTCTCCGGTGAAGATGGCGACCGGTTCGCGATCTGAGCCAACCGTTCCGTCGGGACGCGGCCACGCATATGTGACCTCTCCGCGAGTGAACATCCCGGAAAGCGCCGGCTGGTTCGCTTCGACCCTTCGCGTCATCCAGGCCCGCGCTGTCCGCACAGCCTCCGAAACGTCGTAAACCCGGCCCTCGGCATCCCAGCCTTCCCGGAGCCCCACCATGATTCTGAAGTCCCGGCGCGCGCCGTACGATCCTTCCGCCACCGCATAGTGGTCGCGCCGGGGTCCACCAGAATTCCGCGGTTTCGCGGCGCTCATCGTTCAATTCCAGGTCACTGGGGCCGTTACTGGGTTCCACGAGGACAAGGGCGGCCGATTGATCGTCATCGATCTCCCAAGCCCACAACATTGGCCGGTTCGCAGAAGACTCTTGTCGAAGCATCGTGCCGGGCCAGACAACGATCCTGGGCAACGATGTCAAAGATGATCGCGCATGAACGCGCCAGCGCTCGCCAGGGCGCGGCGACCCGGCTCAAGATGTGCGTTCCACACAGGCCAAGCGTGGATCATGCGGGGCCAAACCTCGGCCGTAACTCGCACGTCAGCGGCTCCAGCAGCCGCTGCAAAACGGATCGCATCGTCGAGCAGCGTCTCGGCCGAGCCTACTTGGATCAGCATCGGAGGGAGGCCGCGCAAGTCGGCGAAAAGGCAGGATACCCGCGCATCGGTCCTCGCGATCTGAGTGGGAACATAAGCCGTCGCGAGTTCTTCGAGGTAGGCTTTATGGATAATGGGATCCTCGGCGTCTTTCGTGGCGAGCGTGGCTCCCGACATGGTCAGATCCGTCCAGGGCGAAACGAGCCACGAACACCCCGGCAAGCTCTCGCCCGCGTCTCGAAGGTGAGTCACGAGTGCCGCCGTAAGACCGCCTCCGGCACTGTCTCCGCCGACCGCAATGTGCTCCGCTCTGATGCCTTGACGGCGCAAGAACCTCCACGCCGCTACCGCATCATCGAGCGCGGCCGGATACGGGTGTTCGGGCGCAAGTCGATAGGCGACGGCCAGTGTGCGAATACCTGCTGCCCGGCCCGCTTCCGTGACCATGCGCCGATGGCTTCGGATGGAGCCGGAGCAAAAGCCGCCTCCGTGGAAAAACATCAACACGCGTGAATGATCACTGCCGGCAACCGTGGACCATTCCGCCGGTACGCCGTTGGCGTCGACCGGTTCGCATCTTACATCTTCGGCAACCGGCCATAGCGAGCCGATCTCGTCCAGGCGTTGACGGCGCTCGTCCCACCCTTGTGGCCGTGCTTTGGACGCCAATATTGCGCGAATTGCGTCAATCTCGCTCTGGGCCATCGGCCGTGCTCCGGACAGGGACGCCAAACGGAAACCAACAGGAACAGCCGGAACCGGGAGGCCGGGCGGGCCGAAATGGGCTGTTCGATCAACCTGATCATGGAGGATCAGTCCTCAACCTTGAGGATCTCGACCGCGGGAGGTGAAAGGAGAATCTCACTGAATTCGTGCATCCATCCCGCAGTCTCTTCGCTGGAGCCGACGCCTTCACGGCGGAATTGATCCAGTTGATCGAGGTTGGTCATCTCGACTTCGAATTGCAGCGATGCCCCGGCTTGGCCTCGGGTCAATGGCACCAACATCCTGGCAGTCAGGCCTTTGTCGCGAGCCGCCTCGACCTCGCGTCGGATAAGGGCTAGGGCCCGGCGTCGGTTTACGGGAAGCACGTCATAGGAAAATCGCGTCAGATACATGGCTTCTCGCTCCCATCTCCTGAGTGAACACATAGACGTCTCTCAAGGCGGCGGACGGTGCAGCGGTCCATGGGAGCCGCGCGGCGCCAGAGCTGCCCGTGTTAACCTTGGGCTTACCGTGTTGACCGGCTCGGCTTGATAGGTCCGGCATTACCTTCGATCCTACGGATCTCGTCAAAGGAGAATAAACCATGGCCGGATCGGTTGGGATCGCGGGTGATCGCATTCGCTCTTTCGTCGAGCGCATCGAACACATCGATGAAGAGCTCAAGGCGCTGCACGAAGGCAAGAAAGAGGTGTTCGCCGAGGCCAAGGGCGAGGGCTTCGATGTCAAGATCCTGAAGGAACTCATCAAGCTTCGCAAAGAAGACAAGGATGCGCGCGATGAGCGCGATTCGATGCTCGACCTCTATTTCCAAGCCATGGAAGCCGTTGAGGCTCCGGTCTCGAAGGCGGCATGAGGGCGGGCGAGAGGACCGAATAGCCAGAGATCCCAGTCCAGGAAGATCAAGGCAGACGCAACCGCGTTTCTGGGTTGGTCCTGTGGCCGACCCGGCAGAACCAAGTCCGGCTCAGCCGGGCCTGCTCCTACGGACGGTGGTCATCTGCCTCAGGTTCAAGCGGCAACGCGAAGCCGACCTTGACCCGGTCCATAACCACCATGGTCTTGAAATTCTTGATGTCCGGGTTTTCGTAGAAGAACCGCCGGGTGAAGAGTTCATAGTCCTCCATGTCCCTGGTAGTTATCACCAGCATGAAGTCCGCCTCGCCGGTCACGTAATAGCCGTTCATCACTTCGGGCGTTGCTTTGATGCTTTTCTTGAAGCGGTCGATGATATCGGCGCGCTCGCGTTCGAGCGAAACCATGACCAGCATCTGCACGCGCTGCCCGACGGCACGGGGGGACACGATCGCGACGTCCGCCTCGATCACGCCCGCATCGCGCAGCCGCTTCAGGCGCCGCTGCACGGCCGTGGCGCTGAGCCCGACGTGCTCGCCCAGCGCCTCGCTGGTGAGGCGATTGTCGTGTTGCACCAGGTCGAGGATCTTGAGGTCCAAGCGATCCAGAGACATGCGTCGCTAGTCTCCCGCCCACCCGCGCAAACGCGCGGGGCTTAATGCCCGGCCGCGAGTTCGTCCATCACGGCCGCTCTTTGACCCGCTCATCCCCGCGAAAGCGGGATCCAGCCTACCCGGAGCTAGGTTCCCGCTTGCGCGGGATCGAGCGGCAGCTTCCGAGGCTACTTTCCGGCCGCGAGTTCGTCCATCACCTGGCGTACGGCCTTCTCGGCGATATCGACGATCTCGTCCACTTCGGCCCGGCTGGTGACGAGCGGCGGCGCGAAGCCCAGGATGTCGCCGTGCGGCATGGCGCGGGCGATGAGGCCGCGGTCGCGAGCCGCTTTGGACACCCGGGCCCCCACTTTCAGCCCGGCATCGAAGCGGGTCTTCTTCTCGCGGTCGGCCACGAATTCGATCGCCGCCAGCATGCCGACGCCGCGCACTTCACCGACGATCGGCATCTGGGCGAACACGGCCTTCATGCGGCTCTGCATATAGGCACCCGTGTCGCGCGCCTGGCCGGCAAGGTCCTCCTTCTCAACGATGTCGAGCACCGCATTGGCGGCCGCGGCGCCGATCGGATGACCCGAATAGGTGTAGCCGTGCGAGAAGGCGCCGATGCGATCCGCCTCTTCCATCACGGCATAAACCTTCTCGCCCACGATGGCGGCCGAGAGCGGGAAATAGGCGGAGGTGAGGCCCTTGGCGACCGTCACGAGATCGGGCTCCATGCCGTAAAGGTGCGACCCGAAAGGCGTGCCCACGCGCCCGAAACCGCAGATCACCTCGTCGGCGATCAGCAGCACGTCGTGGCGCTTCAGCACCGCCTGGATGGCCGGCCAATAGCCTTCCGGGGGCGGGATGATGCCGCCCGTGCCCAGCACCGGTTCGGCGATGAAGGCGCCGACCGTCTCGGGACCTTCCTGCTGGATCAAGGTTTCGAGTTCATCGGCGCGACGGCGGGAAAATTCAGTCTCGGTCTCGCCCGCTTCGGCGCCCCAATAATGGTGCGGCACGCCGGTGTGGATGATGCCGGGCAGGGGCAGGTCCATGTGATCGTGGTAGAAGCTCATGCCGGTCATCGAGCCGGACACGACCGAGCAGCCGTGATAGCCGCGCTGGCGCGAGATGATCTTCTTCTTCCTCGGCTGGCCGCGCAGGTTGTTGTAGTACCAGACGAGCTTGGCCTGGGTCTCGTTGGCGTCGGACCCCGACATGCCATAAAACACCTTGCTCATGCGGCCGGGCGCCATGCGGACCAGGCGATCGGACAAGATCGCGAGTTCGTCCGTCGTGTGGGCCGCATAGGTGTGGTAATAGGCCAGCCGGTGGGCCTGCCGCGAGATGGCCTCGGCCACCTCGGTTCGGCCGTAGCCGATGTTCACGCAATAGAGCCCGGCGAAGCCGTCGATGAGGCTCTTGCCATGCGCGTCGGTGATGCGGATGCCCTTGGCGGTTTCGACGATGGTCGGATCGCCGAGCTTGCCGGTGGCAAAATCCTTGAGTTGCGTGAAGGGGTGAAGCGTGTTGTCCCGGTCGAGTTGGGCGATGCGGCTGAGGTCGTTCATGGATCGATCCTTTTTTGGAGTTGCGGGCTGCGTAGCGCACCGAAGAGGGGGCCGGGCATGGCCTCAGGCCGCGAGGTCGCCGAAGCAGACGTATTTCAGCTCCATATAGTCGGCGAGGCCATGCCGTGAGCCTTCGCGACCAAGCCCCGATTGTTTCCAGCCCCCGAAGGGGATCGGCGGCCCCGTGAAGGAAGCGGTGTTGACCCCGACCATGCCGTATTCCAGCGCCTCGGAAACCCGCAGGGTGCGCCGTAGGTCGCTGCAATAGACATAGGCCGCGAGGCCCATCTCGGTGGCATTGGCGCGCCGGACGACCTCATCCTCGGTGTCGAAGGGCAAGATGGCGGCGACCGGCCCGAAGGTCTCCTCCTGGCCGATCAGCATAGCTTCGGTGACATCGGCCAGGACGGTCGGGCGGACGAAGCTTTCGCGGCCCATCGGGGCAGCGCCGCCCGTCACCAGCCGAGCCCCGTGGACGAGCGCATCCTCGATCTGAGCCCGGCACTTCTGAGCCCCGGCCAGCACCGTCATGGGGCCGATATTGGTATCCGGATCGAGGCCGTGCCCGACCTGCAGGGCTGCCGTCGCGGCGCCGAATTTCTCCACGAAGGCCTCGTAGAGCCCGCGTTGAACGTAGATCCGGTTGGCGGCCAGGCAATCCTGCCCCGAGGTAGAAAATTTCGCCGCCATGGCGCTGTCCACCGCGAAATCGAGCGGCGCATCGTCGAAAACGATCAGCGGCGCGTGGCCGCCGAGTTCCATCGAGGCTTTCTTGACGGTCTCGGCCGAGCGGCGCAGCAGCAGGCGGCCGACCTCCGTCGAGCCCGTGAAAGAGACGGCCCGCACGGCGGCGTGGTCCAGCAGACGGCTCCCCAGCGGCTCCGAGCGGCCGGTGATCACCTGCAGCACACCCGGAGGCATGCCGGCCTCGAGTGCCAGCTTGGCCAGCGCCAGCGCCGAGAACGGCGTTTCCGAAGCCGGCTTGACCATCATCGGGCAACCGGCCGCGAGCGCCGCGCCGACCTTGCGGGTGATCATGGCGCTCGGAAAGTTCCAGGGCGTGATGGCGGCCGTGACACCGATTGGCTGCATCCGCACATGCAGCAGGCTGTTCGGCTTGTGGCTCGGGATGGTCTCGCCATAGGCCCGCTCGCCCTCGGCCGCGAACCATTCGAGGAAGCCCGCCGCATAGTCGATCTCGTAGCGCGATTCGGGAAGCGGCTTCCCCTGCTCCGTAGTCATGAGCACGGCCAGGTCGCCCACATGGGCGCGGATCAATGCCGCCCAGGCGCGCAGGATGGCGCCCCGCTCGGCCGGCAGACGCGCGCGCCAGGCCGGGAAGGCAGCGCTTGCGGCCGCGACGGCGCGATCGACCGCCTCGGGACCGAGGGCCGCGACCGTGCCGATGACCGATCCGGTGGCCGGGTCCTCGACCGGGATACGGTCCTGGCCTGCGAGCCACTCGCCGCCCACGAGCGCGTGTCCATCCCGGAAATCCGGGCGGCCCAGCGTCTCGAAACTCGGGCGGGAAAACGCATTCATCAGCCGTCTCGCTTGCTGGGCCGCATCGCCCCGCAGCATAGGGCCGACGACCCGGAGAAGGGCGGCATGACGGCACGCCCGGCGCAGGAATGCTGCGTGCTTGCGGGTCATGGCGCGGAATGCGGTCGCAGGTCGGCCGATGATTGCCATTGTAGAGCAGAGTGGACTGGCCAAGGGTCGTCTTTGAGCTGATAATAGCGCCCCATTGTACTGGGTCGCGACATGCTCGATCGGAATACCAAGGCCAGCCAGGCCGGCCCTTCGCTCCGGCTCAGCAAGACGTGGCAGCCCGTGCTGGACAAGCGCAAGGGCGTGACCAAGCACAAGCTGCTGACCGACCGCATCATCGCCGATATCGAGAGCGCGGCCTTGCCGCCCGGCACCCAGATGCCGACCCATCGCGACCTGGCGCACCGGCTCGGCGTCTCGGTGCAGACCGTCAGCATCAGCTACAAGGAGGCCGAGCAGCGGGGCTATCTTTCAGGCGAGGTCGGGCGCGGCACCTTCGTGCGCAGCCGCATCACCGATCGCGCCGACCATTTCATGCTCGACCGCGACCCCAAGGGCACGACCGACCTGTCGATCATTCGCGCGGTCTATACCGAGGAGCACGAGGCTGCTTCGCGGGCCCTGATGAGCGCCCTCGCAGGTGGCGACAACAGCGCCTTCATGCGGCCCTGCCGTCCCATCGCCGGGCTCGACCGCCACCGCGACGCCGCCCGATCCTGGCTCAAGGGGCTGGGGGTCTCGGCCGAGCCGGACCGCATCCTCATCACCAACGGCGCGGCGCACGGCATCTTTCTGGCCGTGGCGGCGGCCGTGCGGCCGGGCGACATGGTGCTGACCGCGAACCTTACGGACCACGGCATCATCGGCCTGTCCAACGTTCTGGGCTTCACGCTGCGCGGCCTGCCGACCGACCAGGAAGGGGTGCTGCCCGAGGCTTTCGAGGCGGCCTGCCGGGCCGGCGAGGTCACGGCGCTGGTTCTGATCCCCAGCCTCAACAATCCGACCAGCCACGTGATGGGGGTCGTCCGCCGCCGTGCCATCGCGGACATTGCCCTAAAACACCGGGTCTATGTCATCGAGGACGAGGTCTACAAGCCGCTGCTCGACGTGCCACTGCCCTCGATAACCGACATGATCCCGGACTTCGGCTTCTTCGCCACGAGCTTCACCAAGTCGGTGATGACGGGACTGCGGGTCGGCTATCTGGTGGTGCCGCCGCAATATTCGATCCGGGTGGCGAGCATTTTGCGCGTTACGGGCTGGAGCGCCACC
Organism: uncultured Alphaproteobacteria bacterium; assembly: GCA_963851175.1. Lineage (GTDB taxonomy): Bacteria > Pseudomonadota > Alphaproteobacteria > Rhizobiales > Beijerinckiaceae > Lichenihabitans. The sequence continues at coordinate 398,329 of CAWKNU010000009.1, forward strand.
AATGTGGTGGCCGAGATGGCCACGCGCTGGGTCGAGGACGGGACCGCCCAGGGGCTTGTCGAAGTCCAGCGACGCGAAGTGCGGGCCCGCCAGGCGATCGTGGCCGAGAAGCTGGGTCCGATTCTGGCCGCAACCCATCCGCTGTCGCTCTGCGCGCTACTGGAAGTGCCGTCGTGCTGGACCGAGGAGGGGCTGGTCCGGGCCCTGGCCCAGAAGGGCATCGCTGTCACATCGTCCGACCCGTTCATTGCGGGCGGCGAGCGACCAGCCAATAGCCTGCGCATCTGCGTCGGCGGGCGGCATTCGCACCGCGCCCTGCGCGATACGTTCGAGATCCTGGTGTCAACCTTCGAACAGCTTCCGCCGGTGTTCGACGCGGGCGCGATCGGGTGAGGGTCCGGGCGAGACGTCGTCCAACAGACTTTCAACGATGTCCAGATTGTCCTGATTCAATAATCAGATTGACATGATTTTGTCATGACGCCACGCTCCACCGGTCTCGAGCAGGAGCATCCATGCGCGGCAGGGCGGAACGGGAAGACGGAACGCGCATCGGCGCACCCGACCGGATTCTGCCCGTCGCAAAGGCTGGCGCCTCTATCGTTAGCCAGCCGATCGGGACATCGCCAACACCCCTCATCCGGCCGTCGCTCGCGCGCCGGCCACCTTTTCCCGCAGGGGGAGAAGGACAGTGCCGGGTTCTGCAGGCTCGGCGCCCTTCTCGTCCTGCGGGAGAAGGTGCCTCTTGCATCGGCAAGAGGCGGATGAGGGGCGGCGTCCTCCACACCACCGGCATCGACACCTCCTCAACACCCTCGCGAGGGGGCCGTCCATGGGCGTGACTCTCGCTGAGATCGAGGCGGCCCGCGTCCGCATCGCCGGCCATGTTCTGGCGACGCCGCTCCAGTTTTCGCCTTCGCTTTCCGCGCGATCCGGCGCCCCGGCCCATCTGAAACTCGAAACCCGCCAGACTACCGGCAGCTTCAAGCTGCGCGGCGCCACCAACGCGGTTCTCTCGCTCGATGATGCCGCCCGGCGCCGCGGCCTCGTCACGGCCTCCACGGGCAATCACGGTCGAGCCCTGGCCCATGCGGCCCATCAGGCCGGGGTTCGCGCAATCGTCTGCATGTCGGCCTTGGTGCCGGCCAACAAGATCGAAGCCGTCCGAGCGCTGGGCGCCGAAGTGCGCATCGTCGGCCGCTCGCAGGATGACGCTCAGGTCGAGGTCGAGCGGTTGGTGTGCGAGGAGGGGCTCGCCGAGATCCCGCCCTTCGACAGCGCGGCCGTGATCGCGGGCCAAGGCACAATCGGGCTCGAAATCGTCGAAGCGGTGCCCGATGCGGAATGCGTGCTGGTGCCGCTCTCGGGTGGTGGTTTGGCCGCGGGGGTCGCTGCGGCCGTGAAGGGGATCCGGTCCAACGCAAGAGTTATCGGCGTCTCGATGGCGCGCGGCGCCGCCATGCAGGCCAGCCTTTCGGCCGGCCGGCCCGTCCTGGTCGACGAACTGGAAACGCTGGCGGATTCGCTCGGCGGCGGCATCGGGCTGGGCAACCGGCATAGTTTTGCGATGTGCCGCGACCTGCTCGACGGTGTGGTCCTGCTGACCGAGGAAGAGATCGCGGCCGGCATCCGGCACGCGCACGATGTCGAGGGCGAAACCGTCGAGGGTGCCGGCGCGGTCGGCATTGCGGCGCTGCTGGCCGGCAAGGTCCAGGCCGCGGGGCCGTTGGTGGCGATCCTCTCGGGCCGCAACATCGATCCCAAGCTGCACGCCAGCATCGCGGCCGGCCGCTGGGGCGTGCCCGCCACCGTGAAAGTGGCCTGAGGTGGCCCGGATGCTGGTCCTGACCGAAGCCGATCTCCGCCGCGTCGTGACGCTCGACACGAGCGCGGTCGATTGCGTCGAGAACGCCTTTCGGGCGCTGGCCACCAAGCCCGTCGTGATGCCGCCGATCCTGCGGCTCGATATTCCCGAACATCGCGGCGAAGTCGACGTCAAGACCGCCTATGTGCCGGGCCTCGACAGCTTCGCGCTGAAAATCAGCCCCGGCTTCTTCGATAATCCCAAGCTCGGGCTGCCGAGCCTCAACGGCCTGATGATCCTGTTCAGCGCTCGCACCGGCCTTGCCGAGGCGCTGCTGCTCGACAACGGCTATCTCACCGATGTGCGCACTGCCGCCGCCGGCGCGGTCGCGGCCAAGCATCTGTCCCGCCCCGAGTCGAGCTCGGTCGCGATCTTCGGCGCGGGCGTTCAGGCACGGCTGCAACTCGAGGCCTTGCGGCTGGTGCGCCCGCTCCGGCGCGCCGCGATCTGGGCCAGGGATCTCGGCCGCGCCGAGGCTTTGGCGCGGGATCTGACCCTCAGGCTCGGGTTTCCGGTGACCGTCGCCGACCCCGCGGCGGCGTGCCGCGACGCCGACATCATCGTCACCACCACGCCGGCCGAGGCGCCGATCCTCGAGTCGGCATGGATTGCGCCCGGCCAGCATGTCACGGCGATGGGCTCGGATGCGGAGCACAAGAACGAGATCGAGCCGGCCCTGGTCGGGCGCGCGGTCTATGTCGCCGACAGCCTCAGGCAGACCCGCCGGCTCGGCGAACTGCACCATGCCATCGCGGCCGGACTGGTCACCGACCGGCAGGATTTCGCCGAACTCGGCCAGGTCATCGCGGGCCTCGCGCCGGGGCGCGGGAGTCCTGCCGATATCACGCTCTGCGACCTGACCGGGACAGGTGTGCAGGACACCGCCATCGCGACCTTGGCCCATGCGCGGTCCCTCGCCGCGGGAGCGGGGCAGGGGCTCGAGACAGGAGGGGTTCGGAAATGAAGGACGAAACTGCGTGATCGAGCCGACGCTGCATTTCACCCGAGCCGAATTCTCCGAGCGGCTGCAGAAGACTCGCGCCGCCATGGAGCGGCTCGGAATCGACCTTCTGATCGCGACCGATCCGTCCAACATGAACTGGCTGACCGGCTATGACGGCTGGTCGTTCTACGTCCATCAATGCGTGCTGGTGGCCAAAGACGGCGAGCCGGTCTGGTTCGGGCGCGGCCAGGATGCGCAGGGCGCCAAGCGCACCGCCTACCTCGGGCACGACAACATCGTCGGCTATCCGGACCATTACGTGCAATCGACCGAGCGCCATCCCATGGACGTTCTGTCCGGCATCATCGCCGAACGGGGCTGGGACAAGGCCGTGATCGGCGTCGAGATGGACAATTACTATTTTTCGGCCGCCGCCTTCGCGTCGCTGCAAAAGAACCTGCCGAACGCCCGCTTCAAGGATGCGACCGCGCTGGTCAATTGGCAGCGGGCCGTGAAAAGCCCGACCGAGCTCGACTACATGCGCAAAGCCGGCCGCATCGTCGAGGCCATGCACCGGCGCATTGTCGAGACCATCGAGCCCGGCATGCGCAAGAACGATCTCGTGGCCGAGATCTATGACGCCGGCATCCGCGGGGTCGACGGCATCGGCGGCGACTATGCTGCAATCGTTCCGCTCTTGCCTTCAGGGTCCGACGCAGCTGCCCCGCACCTGACCTGGGACGACCGGCCGATGAAATCCGGCGAGGGCACGTTCTTCGAGATCGCGGGCTGCTACCGGCGCTATCATTGCCCGCTGTCGCGCACCGTGTTCCTGGGCAAGCCCACGCAGGCGTTCCTCGATGCGGAAAAGGCCACGCTGGAGGGCATGGAAGCGGGGCTCGCGGCCGCCAAGCCCGGGAACGCGTGCGAGGACATCGCCAACGCCTTTTTCGCGGTGCTCAAGCGCTTCGGCATCGTCAAGGACAACCGCACCGGCTATCCGATCGGCGTGAGCTATCCGCCCGACTGGGGCGAACGCACCATGAGTCTGCGGCCGGGCGACCGCACCGAACTCAAGCCCGGCATGACGTTCCACTTCATGACCGGCCTCTGGCTCGAAACCATGGGGCTGGAAATCACCGAAAGCATCGTCATCACCGAGACCGGCGTCGAGTGCCTGTCGAACGTGCCCCGCAAGCTTGTGGTCAAGCCATGAGTGCCGCCTCGCCCACCACCGCTCATTCCCGCGCAACCGGGAATCCAGGACGCTTCTCCTTCTCGTCGGTGTACTGCCCGCGTGCTTCGATTTCCTGGATTCCCGCTTGCGCGGGGACGAGCGGGTCGAATTGCCACTGCTCTTCGCCCCAAGAGTTGTGCCCATGACGGCGCGGCGCGCCTCCCCGATCACCGCGACGGTGGATTTTTCGCGGGACGGCGTTCAGCACGGCCATCTGAGGCTACCCTTCAGCCGCGACGATTCGGCCTGGGGCTCGGTGATGATCCCCGTCGCCGTGATCAAGCGCGGCGAGGGTCCCACGGCCCTTCTGACCGGCGCCAACCACGGCGACGAATACGAGGGGCCGGTGGCGCTCTTCGACCTCGCCCGCAGCTTGCGGGCCGAGGAGGTCAGCGGTCGGGTGATCATCGTGCCGGGCATGAACTATCCGGCCTTCCGGGCCGGCACCCGCACTTCGCCCATCGACAAGGGCAACCTCAACCGCAGTTTTCCGGGCCGTCCGGACGGCACGGTAACCGAGAAGATCGCCGATTATTTCACCTCCGAGCTGCTGCCGCTTGCCGACATCGTGCTCGACTTCCATTCGGGCGGGCGCACGCTCGACTTCCTGCCCTATGCGGCGGCCCACGAGCTTCCGGACAAGACGCAGGAGAGACGCTGCTTTGCCGCCGTGGCGGCATTCTCGGCGCCCTATTCGATGAAGATGATCGAGATCGACGCGGGTGGCATGTACGACACCACCGTCGAGGCCTTGGGCAAGGTCTTCGTCACGACCGAGCTTTGCGGCGGCGGGACCGCGACGGCCAAAAGCGTCGCGATCGCCAAGACCGGGGCGCGCAACGTTCTTATCCATGCCGGCATCCTGGCGGGTACGCCCGACCTGCGGCCCACGACATGGCTCGACATGCCGTCGTCCGACTGCTTCGGCTTCGCCGCGGAGGAGGGGCTTGTCGAGCCGCTGAAAGACCTCGGCGATCCGATCGCGCCGGGCGAGGTCGTGGCCAAAATCCATTCCATCACCCGTACGGGCGGCGCGCCCTTCGAGCATCGCGCCGCCATCGGGGGCGTGCTGGCGGCCCGGCATTTCCCGGGCCTCGTCAAGGTCGGCGATTGCCTCGCGGTGATCGCAACCCTCGACGCGCCGGCCTGACCGAATGCGCCGCAGCTACGCGGCACGAAATCTGCGCCAGCGGCAATCATGCCGCACAAACCGGATCAACCGGTGGGCGGGTTCATCTCACGCGAGAAGGGTCTAATCATGCGCACCATAGCTTTCCACGGCCTGGCCGGCGCCGTCCTGGCGCTCGGCGTCGGCGCCACCGCCGCCTCCGCTACCGGCCTGAACGACGTCAAGAGCCAGGGTTTCGTGCGCGGCGCCAGCGCCAACGAGGTCCCCTATAGCTTCATGGATCCGAACGGCGACGCCAAAGGCATCGGTCCCGAGGTCGCGGCCGAAGTCTGGAAGAGCATCGGCGTCAAGGACGTCACCTGGTCCGTTACGCCTTTCGGCACGCTGATCCCCGGCCTCAAGGCCAGGCGCTATGATTTCGTCGGCGCCGAGATGAACATCCTGCCGGACCGCTGCAAGCAGGTCGCCTTCACCGAGCCGAACTCCTCCTATGGCGAGGGCCTGCTGGTGCCCAAGGGCAATCCCAAGAACCTGCACGGCTATGAGGACATCAAGGCCAACCCGGCCCTGAAGGTGGCGATCGTGTCGGGCGCCGATCAGATCGACTTCCTGCACGAGATGGGCGTTCCGGACAGCCAGATCGTGATGATCCAGGCCAACGCCGACGCGCTCTCGACGGTCAAGACCGGCCGCGCCGACGCCTATGCGGCGACCGAACTGACAGTGGCGCAGCTCGTCAAGGATTCGGCCGACGCGGGGATCGAACAGGCCGAGCCCTTCAAGGATCCGATCATCAAGGGCAAGCCCGCGCGCTCCTATGGCGGCTTCGACTTCCGGTCGGACGACAAGGAACTCTACAAGGCCTTCAACGACGCGCTGGCGGCATTCAAGAAGACGGACACTTACCCGAAGATCCTGGCCAAGTATGGCCTGAGCCCCGAAAGCATCAAGGCGGCCCAGACCAAGACGATGGCGGACCTCTGCGCCGGCAAATAACCTTGGTCGACGCGGTCCTTCTGCCTGGCTTGGCGAAGCGCCAGGCTGGCAGGGGCTTGTGCCCGAATGTCACGAAAAGGGCTGTCATTGCGAGAAGCCTAGCGGCGCGGCAATCCAGGGGTGTCGCGATCCGCTGGATTTCTTCACCTCGCTCGCAATGACGCGCTGGACCCGAGAGCGATCCCCTTCGTTATCCCGAAAGGAAGCGCGGCCATGACGTGGACCCACTACCTTCCGGCCCTGCTCAAGGGCGCCGAGGTGACGGCATTGATCGCCGTCGCGTCGACCGTGATCGGCGCGGTGCTCTCGTTCGCCCTCGGCATCGCCCGGGTCGAGGGCGGGCCGCTCCTGTCACGAGTGACCCTCGCTTACATCGAATTCATGCGCGGCACTCCATTGCTGGTGAAGCTGTTCTGGCTCTATTACGCGCTGCCGCTCATCGGTGTGTCGCTCGACCCGATCACGACCGGCATCACGGGCCTGTCGCTCAACATCAGCGCCTATGGGGCGGAAATCGTCCGCGGGGGCCTGCAATCCGTGCCGGACGCCCAGCACGAAGCCGCCCGGGCGCTGAACTTTTCACGGCCCTATGCGCTGCTCCACGTCTTCCTGCCACAGGCCATCGTCGAGATGATGCCGGCCTTCGGGAACCTGGCGGTGCAGAACCTCAAGGACACGGCCCTCGTGTCGCTGATCTCGATCGCGGACCTCACCTTCCAGGCCCAGCAGCTTCGCAACATCACGCTCGACAGCGCCCGCATCTACTCGCTGACCCTGATCGGTTATTTCATCATGGCGCTGCTCTTGTCGATCGCCATGCGGGGGCTGGAGCACAAGCTGCGGCGCGGGCCAGCCTTTCCGCGCGGGGCGCAAGCGTGAGCGCCGCCCGAACCGAAAGGCGCGCCGCATGATCTATGGCTTCGCTTGGGACACGTCCTCGCCGCTTGCCTATGCGGTCTCGATCCTGCCGATCCTCGGCATCGGCCTCGTCGTCACGCTCGAAGCGGCGCTGGCCGGCTTCGCCATCGCGCTGGTGCTCGGTCTTGCGTGGTGCCTGTTGCGCCGCAGCCGTCTCAAGATCGTGTCCTGGACCACGGCCGCCATCGTCGAGTTCATCCGCGATACGCCCCTGATCGTGCAATTGTTCTTTCTCTATTACGTCCTGCCCGACTACGGCATCACCCTGCCGGCCTTCCTGACCGGGGCCATCGCGCTCGGCCTGCAATATTCGGCCTACACGTCCGAAGTGTACCGGGGCGGCTTCGACGCGGTGCCGCGCGGCCAATGGGAGGCGGCGGTCGCGCTCAACCTGACGCGGTTTCGCACCTACCGGGACATCGTGGTTCCCCAGGCGATCCCGCGCATCACCCCGGCCATGGGCAATTATGCCGTTTCCATGCTCAAGGAAACGCCGGTCCTGTCCGTCGTGACCGTGCTCGACATGCTGAACCTCGCCAATATGATCGGTGACCGCACCTTCGAATATCTGGTGCCGCTGTCCATGGTCGGGCTGATCTTCCCGCTGCTGACCACCTTGTGCTCCTTCGGCATCCACGCACTCGAACGCGTGTTGCCCAAAGCCGGGCTTGCCCTCCGATGACCCATCCCCTGATCCAGTTCGCGGATGTCACCAAGCGCTTCGGCGAACTGACGGTACTCGACCGCTTCAACTTCGCGGTCCAGCCCGGCGAGAAGGTCACGCTGATCGGGCCATCGGGCTCGGGCAAATCGACCGTGCTCCGCATCCTGATGACGCTCGAACCCTTCCAGGAAGGCGATCTGACGCTGGCCGGCATGTCCTACCATCAGCCGAACGGTCGCGGCGCCTTTCAGGCCAATGATCGGCACCTCAGGCAGATTCGCACCCATGTCGGCATGGTGTTCCAGAGCTTCAATCTCTTCCCGCACATGACGGTGATCCGCAACGTCCTCGAAGCGCCGATCGCGGTCCTGGGACTCGGGCGCGCGGAAGCGGAATGCCGGGCCATCGACCTGCTGCGGCTCGTCGGCCTCGTCGATAAGAAGGACCATTTTCCGAGCCAGCTCTCGGGCGGCCAGCAGCAGCGCGTCGCCATCGCGCGGGCGCTCGCCATGCGGCCGCGCGTGCTGCTGTTCGACGAGCCGACCTCGGCACTCGACCCGCAACTTGTCGGCGAAGTGCTGGGCGTGATCCGCACCCTGGCTCACGAGCACGACCTCACCATGCTGCTCGTCACCCACGAGATGCGGTTCGCGCGCGAAGTCTCCGACCGGGTCTGCTTCTTCGACAAGGGCCAGATCTGTGAGGAGGGCAATCCCGAGCGCATCTTCTCTAACCCGGAAAAGCCGAGGACCCGAGAGTTCCTGCAATCGGTGCTCTGAACCGACCAGGATGCGGAATATCAGCGCCGTCAGGATGGAGTGGATACCGATCTCTTTATGGTGAACCCGGCCGAGCGCGCCTTGTTAGGTTCGCGTAGGTGGGCGGTCATCATCGATAAAGCCGTGCTCGATGGCATAGCCTCTGGCGGCGGCGAAAGCCGCCCACACGAACAGGTCGGCCTTGGCCGGAGGCAGCTTGGGCGTCCCCTCGACCCTATCGGCCTTCAATGTGCTCGCATGCGATCGAAGCTCGTCCAGGCTGAATATGATCCAGTGGTCGGCGTTGTCGTCGACCTGAAGGCCGCCTCCATGCAGAGGCTTGATGTTGAAGCTCATCCTTGATCCCTAATGATAGAGGTCGCGCAGCAACAGCCTGTAGTTCCTCAGAGGTCTATCAGATCACGACCGGTTCAACCGTCTGTGGCGAAGCCCAGGCAGAGTGTCATGCCGCCGTCCACGAACAGAGTGGTGCCGGTTACGTAATCTGACGCATCCGAGGCTAGCCACACGGCCGCGCGAGCGATGTCTTCAGGCTCGCCAATCCGCCGGTAGGGCACAAGGGTCATCAGGGTCGCGTAGGCTTCCGAAGTGTTCCAAACGGAGGTGTTGATTGGCATGCGGATGGCTCCCGGCGCGATGCCGTTCACACGGATCCGGAGCGAACGACTGCTTCGGAGCAGAAGCAAAGCGCCGGCGGACGACCAACATGCGCGCTGTGCCGCCCAGCTGCTCATCGGCTTAAACCAGCCGAAAGCGACCTGCTTCCGGTATCAAGCCCCGGGTAAAGCTGACCCGGTTTTGTGGAGTACCTCCGGGCTGCTTGCAACCGCGACGGACACGGGCGAGGCTGGCCGATGCGCATCGGGATCCGTTCGGGGTTGGTGATCTTCGTTCTGGCGACGGTGGCGCTCACGAGCGGCGTCGTCCATGTCCTTTGGTGGCGCACCGCGCAGTCGAACAGCCGCATGCTGGCCGATACGCTGAACCAGCAGATCATCGGCGAGGTGAAGAAGGAGCTGGCCTCGTTGATCGCCAGCGCAGAGGCGGCTCATGGCGCGATCCGGACGATCTTCGTCCAGGAAGTCATCGGCACGCGCGAGGCGGACAAGCGCGAGTTCGTGTTCTTGTCCCAGATGCAGGCGCAGGCTGCCCTGTCCTGGATCGCGTTCGGCTGGCCCGACCAGGGGTTTTTCGCGGCCCATAAGCTCGGCGACAAGAGTCTCGAAATGACGGAAATTCCGCCGGGCGCGGGTCCGCGGAGCCGGCGGGTCGACACCTACAAGATCCTGCCGGGCGACATCGAGTTCCAGGAGCGTCACTTCGAGCTCACCAGCTACGACGTCACGGCACAACCTTGGTACCGCGAGGCATCCCTGTCGACGAAGCCGCTTTGGGCCAGGGTGACGGCGCATCCTGACAGCGGACGGCCTGCTATCGCCTTCGCGGGCCGCATCGATGTCGACCAGGTCCAACAGGGCGTCCTCGCGGTGATGATCGACCTCGACCGAATGTCCCGTTTCCTGGCCGGCCTGACGGTGGGGCGATCCGGCGCTGCTTTCGTGCTCGGCCAGGATGGGATCGCGGTCGCGGTGCCGGACCCTGAAGCCGACGAGGTGCACGGCACCATGGTGCGCCATCCTGAACTCCTCGCCGTCGCCCGCCAGACCCATAACCAGGCGCTGGCGAAGGCGAGCGAAGCCCAAAAACAGATCTCCGAAGCCCGGGTCGTCTACGACGACGTACCCTACGCTGTCACTGTCACGCCGCTCGGTTTCATGGGTTGGGAGGTGACGACGGTCGTTCCGGAATCCGACTTCCTCGGCTCGATCGAGGACACCAACACGCGCCTCAGTCTGGCGCTCGTTCTGTTGATCGTCGCTGCCGTCGCCGCTTCGCTTCTGCTGGCCAGGCTGTTTCTCATCCGGCCTCTTCGCAGCATTGCGGAAGAATTGGGCCACGTGGAGCGATTCGAACTCGATCAGGTGCGCCACCGCCCCTACCGTCTGAGCGAACTGAACACGCTGTCGCGGGTCACGGCGAGCATGGCCTTGGGGCTTTCGGCATTTCGCAAATACATCCCCGCCGATCTGGTCAGGACCCTCATAGCCGAGGGGATCGAGGCCAAGCCGGGCGGCACGGTCCGGCCGCTTACCATCCTGTTCGCCGACATCGAGGGATTTACCGGCATGTCGGAACGGGGCGGCAGCGCGATCGTGCCCCTGTTGGAGCGCTACATCGATCTGATGTCTCGGGAGGTGCTCGCCCACGGCGGAACCATCGACAAGTTCATCGGCGATGCAGTGATGGCGCTCTGGGGTGCTCCGGCATCCAATCCGAACCATTGCCTGGATGCGTGCCGGGCTGCCTTGGCCTGCCAACGCGCTCTCGCCCAAGCCGATATCATCGACGACTGCGGCCGGGCCCTGTTTGTCCGGATCGGCGTCAGCTCGGGCGACGTTCTGGTCGGCAACATCGGCTCCGACCAGCGGCTCAGCTACACCGCAATCGGCGATGCCGTGAATGTCGCGAGCCGGATCGAGGGCGTGAACAAGGTTTACGGCACAAGGATCATCATCGGCGAACCGACGCGCCAATCAGCCGGAGACGAGATATGGGTGCGTGAACTCGACCGAACCGCCCTCGACGGTCGCACCGTGGACATGGCGGTCTACGAACTGCTCGGCCTCTCGGTTCCGGGCGGTTCACCGCCGGCCTGGGTAACGACCTACGAAGCCGCTCTGGATCTGTATCGGGGCGGCTTGTTCGGCGATGCCATTCCGATCTTCGAGGCCGTGGTCACGGCGAAGGGAGGCGACAAAGCTGCCGAACTCATGGTCGAGCGATGCCGGGCGTTTCTGTCAGATCCGCCGCCGGCAGGGTGGAACGGGGTGGCGCCGCCGCACCGGGTCCAAGTGAGAAGCCCGTGAAAAGCCCAGCCTGCAGGACACAGGCGAGGGTGGCCGTGAGGTCGAGGCGGGTTCCTCCCGGAGCGCTTCCTCGACCGCCACCCCCAACGGCGCCGCCCGGATCGCCTCGACGAAGGTCGCGCCGCCAAGCGGCAAGCGGTGAACCGAGACGGTCAGCAGGGGGCGGATTACCAGGGCTTCTTCCGCGACCCAGTGCTCGACCGGTCCGGCGTCGTCGTCGCCGGTATTGGCGGCCCAGATCGTCACGACCGGGTGGGCGGATCGGATGATGAACGCGGAGCCATGCAGCTTGAGACGCAGGCCGGGAAGATCGTCGGGTGGAACGGTCGCGAAGGTCCTAGGCTCGATCGAGGTTTCGTCCGCCGCGTGATAGGCCCAGCTTCTTGCGGTTTCCAGCCTGATCACGTCCGGCAGATAGGCGAGGGCGGCGGCCGGCGCGAATATCTCGACAAAATCCGCGAAGCTGTCTCCATATTCGAACAGCAGCGGCGATTTTGGGGGGTGTTGCCGGACGAAGGCCTGCCCCATTGCTGCGAAGAATGGCGCGCCGACAATTCGTTCCGTCGCGGGAAATCGCTTGGCCAGAGCGCGAACGAGCCCGCTTGCGACGTTGTTGCGGTAGATCGCGAAGCCGCGCCCAGGACGGTCCCCGTTCCACGACGTCAAGCCATCCGGCACCGGCTTCTCGCTGTCCAGCAGTGCGGCCGCGAAGCAGGACTCGCTCACGCCGGACATCGGCGGTCATGCCGCCTTCCGGCCGGCGCGGTCCAGCACGGCTTGCGCGGCTTGGACCTCGCCGCGCAGCACAGGCCAGTCCGGCACGTCATTGTCCCATTCGATCAGCGTTGCGATCGGGCCCGTGCGCGCGATCAAAGCATCGTACAGCGCCCAAACCGGGCGCTGGACCGCGGCATCGTGCGAGTCGATCAGCAGCCGCGCACCGGCATCGTCGAGGCTTTCCGCATGTCCGCCAAGATGGATCTCCCGCACCAGATGAACCGGGAAACCAGCAAGATAGTCCTCCGGATCGATCCTATGATTGGTCGAAGCGACGAACACGTTGTTGAGGTCGAGCAGCAACCCGCATCCGGTCCGGCGCACGATCGCCGCGAGAAACTCCGACTCCGGAATCGCGCTTTCCTCGAACAACAGGTAGGTGGCCGGATTCTCCAGCAGCAACTGGCGACCGAGGACGTCCTGCACTTCGTCGATGTGGTCGGCGACTTGCGACAGCGTCGCTTCGGTGTAGGGGAGCGGGAGAAGATCGTTGAGGAACAATGTCTCGTGTGTCGACCAGGCGAGATGTTCCGAGACGCTGGCCGGCTCGTATCGATCGCAGACCCGCTTGAGACGGGCGAGATGTCCTGAGTCGAGCGGCTGCATCGAGCCGATCGACAGACCCACACCGTGTACCGACAGCGCATAGTCTTCGCGCAAGCGGCCAAGTTGTGCATGCGGCGGGCCGCCGGCCCCCATGTAGTTTTCCGCATGGACTTCGAAGAACCCGACACTCTGGGGCACGGCGTCGATGGCGGTGAAATGCTCCGGCTTGAAGCCGGCCCCGGCACGGCACGGGAGCTGGGATGGTTTCATCGGTCGCCCTCGGGGGAGCCCCATCAGGCTGGGGCCTTGCCCTTCATCAACGAGCCGTGTCCCTGTGGCGTGATTATAGCCTTGCAGGTGCCGGCGGGTACGAGCTTCCAGGCATTCTTCTGGTAGTCGATCACCGAGGTGCCGGCGCACGTGGTGCCCGCCCCGGCGGCGCAGTCATTCTGGCCCTTCAGCGCAATCCCGAAGCATTTCTCCTTCGGGGCATCCTCGGCTGAAACGGGTACCGCAAGTAGTGTCAATGCTGCGGCCATGGATGCTGCCAGGGCCTTGGCGTTCGCTTGGGACATGAAAATCTCCCCGAAGTGGCGAGTGGACGGATCGCGCGGTCACCTTTTCATCAGCGCCAATGATACTCTAGGCTGCTCCGAGTTCCGGATGCGCTCCATATACGATCAAACGCGCGCAAGGTTACAGGCTTTCTGGTCTGGCTGCCCCGGCGGTTCCGACAGGTGCATGCGCCAGAACCCGTCCGATGTAACCAAGACATATTCACGACGAATAGCAGGACGAGCAGCGCAATCGGATCCTGCACCCGTGGAGTTGGCCATGACGAAGCGACACGGATTTCTTCTTGCAGCGGCATTGACCATGGGAGGCCTCGGGATACTTTCCGCCCGCGCGGCCGAAATCCTCCGCTACACGCCCCAGGCGTTCGAGGCGGCCCAGAAAGCCGGCGCGCCGATCCTCGTCGAGATTACCGCACCTTGGTGCCCGACCTGCAAGGCCCAGAAACCGATCCTGGCAAAACTGGAGGCCCAGCCCAAATTCAAGATTCTTCATGTCTTCGACGTGGATTTCGATACGCAAAAGGATGCCGTGCGGCATTTCGGGGCGCAGATGCAAAGCACTCTCATCGTCTTCAAGGGCTCCCAGGAGGTCGCCCGCTCGGTGGGCGACACCAAGGCGGGCTCGATCGCGGCGCTGCTCGACAAGGCGATCTGACGTCCACCGATGATGACCGGCTTCGGGCTCGCGTTTCTGGCCGGCATCCTGTCGGTTCTTTCTCCCTGCGGGCTGCCCCTCGTGCCGATCGTGCTCGGGACCGCATTGGTCGAGCACCGCTTCGGTCCGATCGCGCTTGCGGCTGGGCTTTCCCTGTCCTTCGTCACCGTCGGGCTGTTCGTCGCCACTGTAGGCTTTTCGATCGGGCTCGACGGCAGCGCGTTCCGAACCGCCGGGGCCGTGTTGCTGGTCACCATCGGGATCGTGCTGATCGTCCCGCGGTTGCAAGCACGGTTTGTTCTGGCAGCGAGCCGCGCCGGGGCCTGGGCCGATGCCCGCTTCGGCGGGTTTTCAAGGACCGGCCTCTGGGGCCAGTTCGGCGTTGGTCTGCTGCTGGGTACGGTTTGGATCCCCTGCGTGGGCCCCACGTTGGGCGCCGCTTCGGTGCTGGCGGCGCAGCGCGAAAATCTCGCGCAGGTGGCGGTCACCATGGCGCTGTTCGGGATCGGGAGCGCCGTCCCGCTTGTCTTGCTCGGCTTGCTGACGCGCCATCAGCTCCTGCGATGGCGTGGTGCGATCCTGATGGCCAGCGGCGGCCTGAAAGCCGGGATGGGCGTCCTGCTGGTCGCGCTGGGGAGCGCAATCCTGATCGGCTTCGACAGAACTTTCGAGACCGTTCTGGTCGATGCCTCGCCGCAATGGCTGTCGGAGCTGACAACGCGATATTGAAGTTGCGTTGGCCCAGTCGCTCGATGCCGCTCACGAAACTTCTACTCAGGGCGTCTGTGCCGCGTTCCAAGCTGATGGCCGCAGTCTTTGTCGGTCCGAGCATCCGATCCGCTCCTGACATGTCCGGCGCGTGGTCGAGACCTGGCGCCGTGCCAGCAGGATAGCCAAAGGGCATGTGGAACCGCAGCAACGAGCGCCTGCGGCCTGCGGGATGCCGTTGGGGCCCTACATGGCGGCGAATGAGGGGTGTCTGGAGATTGGGTTCTCGAGGAGCCGCTCCAGGACGCGCTCCTCGATCGCCGCGAACTCGATTGACCCGCGCCGCCGCGGGCGCGGCAGCGTGATGTCCAGGTCGAGTCCGACGCCTCCGTTCTCGATCAGTACGATCCGATCTGCCAGCGTGACAGCTTCGGCAACGTCGTGGGTGACCAGGATGGCCGTGAACTTTCCGTCGAGCCAGGCCCGCTCGCTCCTGGCTGCGACAATCCTCGCCGGTGCGGTACAAGCCCAAGCCCTGCTCAATGTCAGCTACGATCCGACCCGCGAACTCAAGGCCATCGACCAGGCCTTTGCAGCAGACTGGAAGGCGAAAACCGGATAGGGACAGGCGTTTGCTTCACCAAGCCCGCCGACGCTTTTGATCAATCCCGGCTTCGTCGGCGGAACAGCGTCGTGCCTGTGCGTTATTGTTCAGCGTTTCTGGCCGAGCCTCGCGCAAGGTAAGACAGATTTCGGATGCTTTCGCGCCCTGCTGCCCAAGGAGAGCCGGTCTTATCGCACCGGGTACTGATGTAGCTATTCTTGTGCAATACCCTGCAAGTATAGGCTGGCATCCATCGTTGTCATTCACGCCTATGCTTCGAGCACACCTCTCCAAATTAAAGCATCGATCCTTGCTCCGTGAGCTTGCCAATTCCGATCGGATTCGATCAGGACAGAACAGCGTCAATCAGGAGTTGCTGGGCGGGTTCAAGCCGCAAAGCAATTTCTTCGGGCACCCCCACCGCCCGGAGGATGTCCCCGATCGGATGGAAGCCGACGATGGTGTGTCCGTCTCCGCCATCTCGCACGAGCACGCGCAGCGGAAGGTCAAGAGCCGCGGATGGAGCCGACAGCATCGCCGGCGTGCCGCCCTTTGGACTCCCATAGAGCATCACAGTCGTCGACGGCATCTGCATTCCGACAGCGCGCGCGCCTGCCGCATGATCAATGCAGGCGAATATGGTCATTCCGGCTTTTACAATCGCTGCTTTCAGGCGGTCCAACACGTGAGCGAACGGCATCGAGACGCTGATTTCACGAACCTGGTCGGACATTGATTCGGTCTCCTTTGAACCCAAGCTGGAAACGCTCGCTCGATCGCCATGCTGACGCGGTTCGTTTCATCTCGTCGAACCATCGCCCGCCAGCGGGAGGAGCTTCTGGCGCGAAGCAGGCGCGAAGCAGACCCGAGCCGTCGTGATCGAGTTGCAAGTGGTTTTCTGCGGCTCGCAGGCAGATTTAACTCGCTTTTCATTATCCAAGGCCCAACGAACGTCCGGTCAGGACGCTATGGCGTCGACGCCGCGCGCTCGATCATCGCGGCCGTTTCCGCCGCGTGTGACATCATCACGACGTGCGAGGCGCCTGCAACTGCGACGGACTCTTTGGCACGAGCACGGTTTGCCATGAAGGCGTGGAGCGCGGCCGGGATGTTTCTGTCGAGCGAACCATAGATGAACCAGGAGGGTAGCCTCTTCCAAGCTGCCCCAGCCACGCGCTCGTTCAGGGCCGCTTCCGTTACCGGACGCTGCGCCACGGCCATCTGGGCGGCTTCGGCTTGTGGCAGATCAGCAGCAAACTGCATCCAGAACTTGCCTTGATCTATGTAGAGATCCTTCGGGCCATCCGCTTGAAGGACTGGAGGGGCCAGTGCCTGCCCGAGTGTTCCTGTCGGAAAACGTTTGCCGAGGTCGGCTGCGCTTTCGCCCGTCTCTGGCGCTAGGCCCGCGACGAAGACAAGCGCCTTGACATTGCCGGCGCCTTCCGCAGCGACCGAGATGACCTCGCCACCGTAAGAATGTCCGACCAGGATGACGGGCCCGGGGATAGACGTAATGATGCTCGTCAGATAGCTTGCATCGCTCTTCACACCCCTAAGCGGGTTTGCGGCTGCGACGGCGGGGTACCCGTCGGCCAACAGCCGAGAGACGACGTCGTTCCAGCTCGAGGAATCCGCAAAGGCCCCGTGTACGAGAACGATGGTCGGCTTTGCTGGATCCGCCTTCGCTTGGAATTGGCTCGACAGCACCGCCGCACCGAATACTGCCGCGATAAGTATCCCGGCTATGATCTTCACGTCCCTAAGTCTTGGCATTGGAGTTTCCTCGCCGAATTTCGTGACACCGATACTCCGGGTCCTTGCGCGAAGCCGGGCCGTTAGACTTGAGCAGAGCCGCCATCGACGAAGAGCTCACTCCCCGTGACAAAACTACTTTCATCGGACGCCAGGAAAAGCGCCGCGCTGGCGACTTCATCGACCTCCCCAAGGCGAGCCAGGGGCGTCGTCGAACTCGACGAAGTTGATCATCTGCGTATGAACGTCTTCCGACGTGGCGAGGTCATGCCAGCCGGGTGTCGATGTAGCCCCAGGTACGAGTACGTTGACGCGTATCTTTCGCGGAGCCAGGTCGAGTATCCAGCTGCGGGCGAAATTGCGGATCGCCGCCTTGCTCGCACTGTAAACGCTGAATGCGGGAGTGCCTGTGGTCGCGGTTGTGGAGCCGGTCAGTATGATGGAGCTGCCGTCACGGAGAAGCGGAAGCGCCTTCTGGACGGTGAAGAGCGTCCCCTTCACATTGGTTCGGATAATCGTGTCGAAGTGCTCCTCGGAAATCGCTCCGAGCGGCGCGAACTCACCGCCTCCGGCATTGGCGAAAAGCACGTCGATATTACCTGCTTCCTCGCGCACGACTTGAAACAGTCGGTCCAAATCGGCAAGCTTGGAAATGTCGCTCTGTATACCCCTGGCATTGCTGCCGACCGCCGCGACCGCGGCATCGAGTTCCTTCCTGCGACGCCCAGTCATGAAGACGAACGCGCCCTCAGCTGCAAACCGCTTGGCAGCCGCGAGGCCGATCCCACTGTTCGCGCCGGTAATCACGGCGACTTTTCCTTGCAATCGACCCATAGTGACGTCTCCTGACCATTTGGCGCGTTGAGCGCTGGACTCTCAGAGTGGCTGCGAGGCCGCCTGCGCGGCCGCGAAAGGGTGGACGGCTGCTCTGCCGCAGTCAGGTCGAAGGCGTGAAGCGAAAAGCGGTGCCGTTGCGTTCGGCATAACCCACGCCAGGATAGGTCCAGTGGTATCCAAGCATTCTTGTGCGGTCCTTCGCGACCCTATCGAGCAACCGCCGTCTGGTGCGGATCCCAAGATCAGGAACCGTGTCGTAGCCAAATCGCCACTCTGGATGTTCGAAGGACACGATCTCGTTGTTGGCCACATCCACTGCGATCAGCAGGCCCTCACGACCTGCCACCTCGAACGAGAGGTGGCCTGGCGTGTGGCCCGGCGTGTCTAAGCTGCGCAGGCCCGTCACGATGTCATCGCCCGCCTTGAGCATGACCACACGCTCTTTGACCGCTTCCAGGTCGCGCTGAGCGCCCCGTGCAAACTCATGCAGGACTGGGGGCATTTTGGTGAGGTAGTCGGGATCCATCCAGAAATCCCACTCCGCAGCGCCGACATAATATGTGGCATTCGGGAACCGGAGGCTTCCGTCCTCGCTCAGCGTCGCCCAGATGTGATCGGGATGCGCGTGGGAGAAGACAACCTTGGTGACATCCCTCGGATCGATGCCCGCGAGCTGCAGGTTGTTCGCCAACATGCCATCGGAGGGCTGGTATTTGTGTCCCGCGCCGATATCGATGAGGATCAGATCCTCCCCCTTGCGGATCAAGGGAATGTTGGTCTTGGGCCTCACCATGCCGTCGAGAGTGTCGACCCGGGGCAGGATCGAAGCCCGCTGCTCCGCTGTACCGTCCGACCAAAGAACGTCGCCGGGGATGGATATGAACCCATCACTGAGGACCGTGATGTCGAAGTCGCCCAGCTGAAGACTGAAAGGCCGTGGTCCAGCCGGACTCGAGTGGCCTCTCTCAAGATCGTGCGGCCATGGCTGGTGCTCGTCGGATCGGGCGATGGTCATTGGCTAGGTCCAGGCAGTTCGAGGAGAAGCCCAGGAGCGGAAACATCGGTCTATTCCTTCGACGCGGCCAGAAACGCCGGCCCGCAATTCTCGCCCCACTCGGCGCGAAATCCGGCGAAGATGGTCCCGATCTCGCCTTCGGTGTATCGCGGCGTGATGTGCTGTGGGCAGTTCCAGTCGAAGGCCGTGGCGCGGATCACAAAGGCCCGCTCGATGGCTGCTGGATAGTTCGGGACTTTCAGCCGCTCGATAAGGTCTGGATCGTCGCTGACCTGATGGGCCCGCACGTGGCCGAAAATCTTGAGGCGGCGCCGATTGGCGTAGTCCATCACGAACACCGATACGAGGTCGCTGAAGGCGAGGTTGCCGGTGGTAACGTATTGCCGGTTGCCCCGGAAATCCGCAAAGCCGATCGCGCCCTCGTCCAGCACGCGCAGGAAGCCGGTCGGTCCGCCACGAAACTGCACATAGGGCCAGCCCGTTTCGGAAACCGTAGCGATGTAGAAGCCGTCGCGCGCCGCGATGAAAGCCGCTTCGACCGGCCCGAGCCGGCCATTGCTGTCGGGGCCGATCTCTCGTCGCGCATAGGCCTGACGGCTTCCCATAGCCTGCTGCACGGCCTTCACGCCCTTGGTGAAGGCAATCTCTGCGAACTTGTCGCTCATCGAGCGTTCCTCCAATCCGTACGGTCCAGCTTCGCGGCCACCCGGTGTCACAACCCGAGATCGCTCAGACCGGGGTGATCATCGGGGCGCCGACCAAGAAGCCAATGAAACTTGCGCTCACGTTCGGCGATGGGAAGGTCGTTGATGCTCGCCAAACGGCGATGCATCAGCCCACCGGCATCGAATTCCCAGTTCTCGTTGCCATAGGAACGAAACCAGGTTCCCGAATCGTCGTGCCACTCATAGGCAAAGCGAACCGCGATCCGGTTTTCGTGATGCGCCCAAAGCTCCTTGATCAGCCGATATTCGAGCTCGCGTGCCCACTTGCGGCTGAGGAACTCGATTATCTGTGCTCGCCCTACAAGGAACTCGGCCCGATTGCGCCAGCGGCTGTCCTCCGTATAGGCGAGCGACACCCGTTCGGGATCGCGAGTGTTCCAGGCGTCCTCCGCAAGCCTCGCTTTCTGGATGGCGCTCTCGAAAGTGAAAGGCGGCAGGGGCGGTCGCTCCGACATGTCTTGTCTCTCGATAGTCTCAGAATGTGGCCGCACGTTTTCGGGAGGGCCGAATTGGTCAGGGTCCGAGTTGCCCGACGATCCTCATTGCGAAGCCGTCGGTTGCGGCACCACAAAACTGATAGTCCTGCTACCGCTCACACGGTGCGTAGGATCGGCGAGTTCGACGAGCACCTTATGCGGGCCGGGCTTCAGGCCGACGAGGATGATTGTTTCACCGCTGGCGTCGACGAAGTGCCACGGCGCGTCGTCGACTGTGATGTGGATATGGCCGATGCGGGGAGACACATTGAGGGCCCCAGTGCCGAACACCGGCACGATCCGCAGGTTCTCTGTCCGGTACTGGATGAAGACCCGGCCGAGAGCGAGTGGCCCGGGAAGCGGTGGGTCGACGATCAGCTTCGCTGGCGGCTCGTTCTCGATGGCTACCAAGGGCGAGGGGCCCCGAACGTCGCGGGCGCTCTGGGCGTAAGCATTGCTTGCGACCAGGGCCGTGCCGGTCATGATCAGCAGATCCTTGAGCATCGGGTCCATGATCGATCTCCAAGCAGCGAAGCGAGGCCGGTCGCGGCGTCTCGATCAGACGCCCTCGTAAACCAGCTTGGTGAAGAGGGCCGGGCCTATGACGAAGTTGCCCCATTTGGCGTCGAAGGCCGCGGTCGGCTTGGCGGCCACAATTGCTTCGAGGGAGTGTCCGCTCTTCTTCAAGCTCGCAACATTGGATCGGATGGCGACCAGCATGTCGCGGAACTCTGCGAGTTCCGACCGATTACTGACAGGGCGCCCGTGGCCTGGGATGATGATGGTCTTGTCGGTCGTGACCTCCAGGTTTGCTTCCGCAGCGCGAATGGAGCCATCGATGTTGCCGCCCGTCGAGTAGTCGATGAACGGATAAACGCCGTTCCAATACGTGTCGGCCGTGTGCAGGATGTCGGGTTCTTTGAAATAGACCGAGATATCGCTGTCGGTATGAGCCGGGCCGTAGTATTTCAGCAGCCAGCGTCGTGTTGTTGAGCCTCAGGGTTTGCTCATCGCCGAACAGGTCTGTCGGCAACGCTGCGGCCGAGAGGGGCGCGAAGTCATAGCTCCAGTCCTCGACCCGCTGCATCGTCAAAAGGTGCTTGCGCGTGTTCTCGTGCGCGATGATCTTGGGGCCGAGTTCGTGCAGCCACTCGTTGCCGTTGGAATGGTCGAAGTGCCAGTGCGTGTTGATCAGGTGCGTGACCGGCTCCGGGCCGAGCGCCTCCAGGGCTGTCGCAACCTGCGGGCGCGATACCGCGATGCCGGCATCGATCAGCACCTTTCCGTCGCGGCCGCTCAGGACCGCGACATTGCCGCCCGACCCCTCGAGCACGGCGATGTCGCCGCGCAATCGATGGATGGTAATCGGGGTCGTGACGGCTGCTGCCTTGATCTGCTCGACGATGCCGAGCGCTTCCGCATAGGCCTAGCGCGGCGTGAGCCAGGCTCCGGTCGCCCCGAGCGGGGCCGATACGCAGCACAGGCAAAAGCCGCGTCGTGACATTCCCTTGACGTGCGTCGTGTTCATGTCACCCTCGTTCCAGTTCGTGTTGCAACAGAAGCGAGCCGGGGCAGATCACCTTTGGGCGAGTTTTCGATCGAGAAAGTCATGGATGAGCGGCACCATGACATCGGCCTTGTCTTCCAGCGCGAAGTGGCCGGTATCGAGCATGTGGATCTCAGCATCCGGCAGATCGCGAAGGTAGGGTCCCGCCCCATCTGCCGGGAAAATCTTGTCGTTCTTGCCCCAAACGATCAGCGTCGGGGGCTTGCGGTCGCGGAAGAAGGCCTGAAACTGCGGATAGAGCGGAACGTTGCTGCCGTAGTCGTGGAACAGGTCGATCTGGATGTCCTCGTTGCCGGGGCGATCCAGCAGCACTTGGTCATGCGACCAGTTGTCGGGGTCGATGCGGGACACATCCGAAACCCCATCGGTATACTGGAATTTCGTCGTTGCGGGCGCGACCAAGAAGTTGAGCGCCTTTCGGTGCGCCTCGGAGCCGTCCGCCCAGTAGGCCTTGATGGGGTCCCAGAACGCCTTGAGACCTTCGTCGTAAGCATTGCCGTTCTGGATAATCAGCGCAGTGACACGCTCGGGATGCTTGAGGGCTAAACGGAAGCCGACCGGCGCACCGTAATCCATGACGTACATGGCATATCGCTTTGCCCCGACCTGCTCGAGCAAGCCGTCCATCAGATCGGCATAGTGCGCGAACGTATAGGCGAAGGCTTCGTGGTTGGGTGAGGCACTCTCCCCGAAGCCTGGATAGTCCGGTGCGATGACGTGATAGCAATCCGCCAAGAGCCGGGATGAGATTGCGAAACATGTGCGAGGATGTCGGAAATCCATGCAGAAGAACTACGACGGGTGCGTCCGCCGGACCGGCTTCGCGATAGAATAGGTCAACCCCTTGGACCTTTTCGGTGTGATAGTGAACCACCGGCACGCCCCCTGACTTCGAGGCGCATGCAGGCGTCTCTGCGCGGGCCGGCATCAGCTGTACGGCCGCTAAAATCGCGAACGACAGGACAGGTGCCGTGAGCACATGCCGGGAGAAGGCAAACTTCATGACTTGCTCCATGGTCGATACATGCGGGACGTCTCGGCCCCTGGGACCGAACCCGGCGCGGCTCGTCAGCTCGTGATGAACGCAAGGAGCTCGGTGTTGATTCGATCCTTGTGGGTCGTGCACATCCCGTGAGGCGCGCCTTTCAAGACGACCAGCTTGGCGTCTCTCACGATCTTGGAAGAGAGAAGGGCCGAGTCCGCGATCGGGACGATCTGGTCGTCGTCGCCGTGCAGCACCAGTGTTGGGACGTCGAACTTCTTCAAGTCGTCGGTAAGGTTTGTTTCGGAGAAGGCCTTGATGCAAAAATACGACGCCGGCATACTGGCCATAATGCTCTGCAGCCAGAACGACTCTCGCACTCCTTCCGAGATCTCGGCCCCCGGGCGATTGTAGCCGTAGAACTGCAGGCTCAGGTCTTTCCAGAATTGCGATCGATCGGCGAGTACCGCTGCCCGAAGCTTGTCGAAAGCTTCCACGGGCGTTCCGCCAGGGTTTGCCTCGCTTTTCACCATGACCGGAGGCACCGCGCTGATCAGGACTGCTTTGGCGACCCGCTTGGTGCCATGGCGGCCGATGTAGCGGGCGACTTCCCCGCCCCCTGTGGAGTGCCCGACATGGATTGCGTCGTTCAAGTTGAGCGACTCGACCAGCGTGGCGAGATCGTCGGCGTAGGTATCCATGTCATTGCCGTTCCAGGGCTGGCTGGAACGCCCATGACCTCGGCGGTCATGCGCAACACAGCGATAGCCTCGGCTCGCCAAAAAGAACATTTGGTCTTCGAAAGCATCGGCGCTCAACGGCCAACCATGACTGAACACCACAGGCTGCCCCGACCCCCAATCCTTGTAGTATAGTTCCGTGCCGTCCCTCGTCGTGATCGTGCCCATTGCGCGGTCTCCCTCGTTGACATGCGTTGCCGAGCCGCTGGCGCCACCGAGTTGGTTGGCAGCCGATTTATGCGTTGAAGCCGCGAAAGCGATCGCTAAGGTGCCCCCAATGACAACATCGCGCCGAGACGCAACCGGGTCTGTTTCCACATGGGTTCGGCGCTTCATCCGCAAGCTCCTCGTGAAGCCACAACGGAACGTTCAGCCCAATGTCCAGCGAATTCAGGAAGACTGACAGGGCTTTTGTTGCATAAAATTTGAGCGACTGAGCAAAACTGGTGTCGCTGCTAACCTCATAGCTGTTTAACCCGCGGGGTAACAGCATCAATTTCGAAAACAACCTTTTCGCAATCCGAAAGGATGGGCCTCATGGACCGCTTCGAATTCAATGTCTGTGATAATCAACGTTGCGGAAGCCGGCAGTCTTTCGGCAGCGTCGAAAAAGATTGGCGTTCCGGTTCCTACGATCAGCCGTAAGCTATCCGACCTCGAAGCTCACCTGAACGTTGAATTGTTTCAGCGCTCCTCACGTCGCATGTCGCTGACCGAAGCGGGCCGATCCTACGTCGAAGCATGCAAGCGCATCATCGAGCAGGTCGAAGATGCCGAACGGGAGGCCTCGGGAGAGTATCGAACTCCCACCGGCGATCTGACCGTAACTTCCCCATGGGGCATCGGGCACTTGCACCTGCTGCCGCTCGCCTGTGAGTTTCTCAGCTTTTACCCGGACATCAACTTGCGTCTCCTGCTGAGCGACCGAGTTTTGAGCCCAGTGGAGAACAACATCGACCTGGGCGTCCGCGTGGGCCCGTTGGCGGATAGCAGCATGGTCGCGACGCGCATCGGCTCGATCCGCGTCGTGGCCTGTGCAAGTCCCGCATACCTGGCTGCTCGTGGGGTACCCACCTCGT
Source organism: uncultured Alphaproteobacteria bacterium (assembly GCA_963851175.1). Lineage (GTDB taxonomy): Bacteria > Pseudomonadota > Alphaproteobacteria > Rhizobiales > Beijerinckiaceae > Lichenihabitans. The sequence goes on from CAWKNU010000009.1 coordinate 422,824, forward strand.
TAGACCAGTTGTCCGGTCACAATTGCATCACCATCGATGACATTGCCGCCCCGCGCGCCTGGAAATTCGCGAGGGACGGCGTCGAGCTGACGGTTCCCATTTCCTCGCGACTGACCGTTAACACCTCCGAGGCGGCGGTCGAAGCTGCTGCCCGGGGCGCCGGCATTGCGCGCGTCATGTCCTACAAGATGGAAGCGGAGAGGCGAGCCGGCACCCTCGTGCTTATTTTGGAAGCCTTCGAAAAGGATCCGCTGCCCGTTCACATCCTCTACACCGAACGGAAACCCATGCCGCTCAAGCTTCGCGTATTCCTCAATTGGCTTACGCCGCGCCTCAAGGCGCGACTGGCACCATTCGTCGCGTAATCTCTCTGGGCAACTGGTTTCGGTTCGGGAGTGCGGCCAGCCTGCATGGCTCGCCGACTGACGTGACACCTGCCCAAACCGCGGAGCGTCGAAGAAGCGCTGATCCGGCTGGACTGATGTCCGCTTCCCGGCGTCCCCGCTGCGGCCCGAAATGGCCGGAATGGTGAAGGTGGACACCCCCAAAAGCCTCGCGTTGTTGAGGCGGCCGTGATTCACTCGCTCTGGGCAGCGCAGAGGCTTGGGGATGCGGGGTCAGGCAGGGTTCTTCGACGTCGATGAGCGCCTGAGGGAGCTCTCGGCGAAGGGCGACGATCTCGAACACTTGAACGCCATTGTAGATTTTCAAGCGTTCCGGCCTGATCTGGCGAAAGCGCTGCCCCGGTCGGATGGATCGAGGGGTAACCGGCCTCCACCCGGCCCGGGTTGCTGACGACGGGAATGTTCGTTGCCGTGCGCCCTCATTTCACGGGCAGCTTTGCCGTCTTTTTCGCCAAACGTTGCGGGACAAAGCCCCGTTTCGCGGCTCAACTGCCTAATCTTGTTGGCGCTCCCTAGGGGAATCGAACCCCTGTTTTCGCCGTGAGAGGGGCATAACCGTGTTTTCCATGAACTTCGGCGAACATGCCCGAAGGCCTGCTGCACTCGCAAGGGAGCGTTTTCTATGCTTGCGCGTCCGCTCGTGTCCGCGTACATTCTTTCCGTATCTTTTCCGTATTTTTGGTGAGTGGCAGATGGCTCGCACGGTGAAGAACCCAAAAACCGATTCTCGCTCAGCTCGTGCCAAGACTTCCGGAACGCCGAGAGCCTTACTGGACATCAATTTCGCCAGGCTGTGCTCTTGGCTATCGGCGTGGTGCCAAGAGTGGGACCTGGTTGGTCCGCTTCCGGGACGAGAACGGCAAGCAACACCACGGCAGGATCGGCCCAGCCGACGATGCCCGAGAGCCCGACGGTCTGACGGTCCTCTCTTTTAGCCAAGCACAGGGAAAAGCACGGGCCTATTTCGAGCTCAAGGCACGCGAGCTGGCAGGCCACGCTGGCTTCGACGCCGGTCCTTACACGGTAGGGGCGGCTCTCGCCGACTACTTCGCCGAACGCGAGCGCAAGGGCTCCAAAGGCGTTCGCGCGGACCGCTATGCCGCGGACGCTCGTATTGCCCCGAGGCTCGGCCAAGTAGAGGTCCGGAAGCTCACGACCAAGGTCATTCGAGCATGGCTTCTTGAGGTCGAGAAGGCGCCCAAGCTGCTGCGAACGCCCAAGGGCACGAACGAAAGGAGGACAGTGCCGGTCGACGGCAGTGATCCAGACGCATTGCGGGCTCGCAAGGCAACAGCCAATAGGGTTCTTACGGTGCTCAAGGCCGCACTCAATTTCGCCTACCACGATGGAAAAGTTAACTCCGATGAGCCCTGGCGTAAGGTGAAGCCTTACCGCGAGGCTGATGCTCCAGTGGTTCACTTCCTGAGTCCGGCTGAGTGCGTACGGCTCGTGAATGCGTGCCAGGGATCGTTCCGGGACCTTGTCCGCGGCGCTCTTGTCAGCGGCTGCCGTTATGGCGAGCTTACCCGAATGCATGTCGGCGACTTCAATGTCGAGGCGGGCGTGGTGACCGTATGCCTGTCAAAGTCAGGCAAAGCGCGCCACGTTGCGCTCAACCAAGAAGGGCGGCAGGTCTTCTCGGCTCTCACGGCAGGCCGGAATGGACGTGACCTGATATTCACCCGTGACGACGGAAAGCCCTGGGCCGCCTCCCACCAGCAGCGTCCGCTAGCCGAGGCCGCGGCCGCGGCCAATCTCGACCCCGCACCGACCTTCCATGTTCTCCGTCACACCTATGCCAGCGCACTTGCTATGAAGGGCGTCAGCATGCGGGTTATCGCGGACCAGCTAGGGCACGCAGACACGCGCGTCACCGAACGCCACTATGCCCGGCTGGCGCCATCCTATGTGGCGGACGTGGTGCGGGCCGCTCTGCCCGGCTTTGGGATTTTCGACGGGGCGGGGGACAAAGTTGTGGCTCTCGGACGCTAGCCAGCGCTGAGTTTATGACCTGTCCTGATTGGGCGCAATGACCGGAGTTGGCCGTAAGCGGAAGGGCGGATACGGAGCGAGCAGGCGCAGAGAGCCGCCTTTCTGGACGATGGAACCCTCGAAAAATCGAAGAAGCCCGGTGCGGCTCAGCACTCGTTTCGAATTAACTCTGATAAATTTCCACCGCGTCGACCAACCCTGCATTAACTCAGACACTTCACAAGCGTGATGTCTGTTGCGGAGCATGGTCGGGTTTTGGATAACTACACTTCTATTGATTGGAGGCTAACCCACTGGGCCAACTTGGTGGGAGTGTTCGTCTTAACAACGGTCCTTTCAGGCTGTGAACCCACGCAACGCTGGCATTCAAATCCGTCAGGGGTATGCGGCAGCCTAACCGAACAACGCATTGAGCTTTCCTCTCAACGGAGTGCCGCTCTTACAGCGATGGAACATGATGCGGATCTTGGCCTGCACAGCGTGCCGGGACAGACACTCGATTCCGTGGGCCTTCGGGAAGCAGAGGCTTACGTGCAGCGGGTCCGAGACCGTTGGCATAAAGAAGATGCCCAAATCGCCCGAAGAATTGTCGACCTCGATGCGTCGCTCAACTCCAGCAGATGTGGGCCTTTGTGAGGGGCCATGCCGGCCTTTCCACCCGCATGGACCCTCGAGTGCCGCAATACCCGCTTGCCTCAGCGATAGCGCGGATTGGTGTATCCCATCTGGATGACACGAAGCCCCTCTTGCTGTTCGCGGGAAGATCGGCCGCCGTCAAGGCTTGAAAACACCTGCTTGGCACCGTCCCAATCGCCCTTCTGGTAGAGAGCCCATCCCCGAACCACCGTTAGTCCACGCGGCTCGGCCCTCTTCTGCCGGCGCTGGTCCATCAGCGCCATCGCAGCGTCGTACTGCCCCGCCTCGAATGTCTTCACGATCTGATCGGCGCTGGCGTCCCAGCCCCCCCCGGTACTCGAACCACCGCTCTTCCGATGCACAGCGACGCGGACGACCCGGGCGGCGCCTTGGACCCGGGCGACGTGGACTAGCCGGCTGTCGTGCGGAGTACGGACCGCAACCACCTTCGGCCTTGACCGCATAAGGGACTCGAGTTGTGCGACCTTCGGGTAGGTGGCCGCGTATTTCGCGATTAGGGTCGCGTAGTCTCGGTCGTGGTGAAGGCGGCGAGCTGTGACCACCAGCCCGATCGCTGCGGGTTCGCTCGCCGTCCAATCGGCTGATTTGTGGAACCAGCTATCGGCGAGCGCAAGCTCGTTGGCCCTGTAGAAATGCCAGCCGAGAGCCTGCGCGGCATCGGCCGATTTCATCTCGTCGGCAGCCTTCGTCAGTGCCCCGAGCTCCATGGCGCTCGGGGCTGCGGCCTTCGAATCGGTCAAGGAAGCGGACAATGCCTCCACCATCAGTTTGCGGTTTCCCTCACCCAGTCCGGCGTTCTCGATTGCCAGTTTACGCGCCTGATCGGCATCGCCACCATCCCGAAGCGCTAGCACGAGCCCTTCGGCCGCCTTCGGGTCTGGCCCATCGCTCATGGCCGTTCGGAACCATTTCTGGGCACCGACGAAATCCTTGTGCGTGTAGGCGTACCATCCGAGCAGGTCCGCATCGGCTTGGCCGTCAGACCCGGCTGCATGCGCCGCGACGGCATCGATGTCCGCCTGGGCCGGGTGCTCGGTCGAATTTCCAGACGCTGCCGCGCCGATCTTCCGTCTCACCAGGTCGAGGCGGACCTGTTCGAATTCACTGCGCCCGTCAGGGCGGCGCTTGCCCATCTTGATCAGCTCGTCGAGCCCCTCAGGGGAGGTCAGGACGAGACTCGCCTTCTGGACGGTCGCGAGCCGCAGGTCGGCCGGCGTGCAGTTCGAAAGCACATACCGATAGGCCTCCATCGACCGGGCTTCATCGCCGGTTCGTGCCAAGGCTTCGGCCGTCCGCCAGAGCGCGTCGACGTCGCCGCACGTGAGCAACATCTTGTTGGTGGAGGCGACATCGATAACGCTGCCCCATTGCTTGGCATCGGACGCTTCGACCAGCGCCTTGTGGGCTTCCGCAAGGGCCAGTTTGCTGGCGAGATCGTTTGACGGCTGCCACTCGGGCTTGTCCTTGCGGATCTCGTCGATCCGGGCGTGGAGGCCGTCGAAATCGTGTTTGGCCAAGAGGTCCCAGAGGGGTTGCTCATCGATACTGCTGCGATCGGTCGCGAACAGATCTTGCGGCGGCTCCCAATCGGGATTCTTGGATCTAATTCGCCGTATTTCGGCCGCGACCCGTCCTAGATCGTTCTGGGAAGCAAAATAGCGGAGCGCTCCCTCATCAATGGCGTTGGCATGAGCGTCGGCATCCGCCGCGCCTGCAGGTGCGGCCGGTTTGGGAACATCGATGACGAAGGGCGCCGGCGCACTTGTCCGCCGCGGCGTTTGTACAAGTGCAGGGCTTGATTGTTCGGGCTTGACCGATTGGGGCGTGCTCCCGAACAGAGGCGCCGGATCTGCCGCGGACGGCGATGATGCGGATGTCGACTGGGAACGGACGGTCACCAGGGACGCAATCGCGGCGCAGGTGAGAAGAAGGCTACGGTTCAAAGGCATCGGGCAAACCTCTCCTGAACGATTGAAATCGAAAGCAGCCGCAACGTTTCCGGGTAGTAGAGCGTGTCGCGCGAAGACATGAGGGCGGGTGGGATCCTCTCGCCGTGCACTGCGCAGCGGGCGAGAGCGAAGACAGCGCGGTAGCCGGCACCGGACATCTTCTGGCCGACGACGCCACTCGAGACGTCGATGACGGCCGGCCCGGGTTCGTCCACTCTTTCGGGGTGGGCCACCGTGAAGGGGTACAGGGTGGTCCGCGGTGCATCGGGATCGGCCGCCAGATAGAGCGGGATTCGAACAGCGTCGTAGCCGAACTGCGCGGGGAAGTTCCGGGCGGGAACCGGAGACGATCCGTGCCAAGCCTCCCAGTCCGCCGGCAGCCGGCGAGAGCCAAACTGGCTCGCATTGAGCAATTCGTAGCCTGTACGCCGCAAGCCGCTCCAGTCCGTGTCCGGCGCTAGGCTGGCAAAATCCCGCAAGGCGGGAAACACCCAGTAGGAGAGGTTCACGACGGGGCCATCGGGCTGATCGGCCGCGCCGAACCCCTTCGCGGCCGGCATTAGTATCGGTCCGGCGACGCTCGATCTGACGAGCTTGGCCGCGATGTCCTTGATGATCTCCCGTGCCTCGACTTCGTACTCGGGCTGGTCGAAGCGTCTCGCCGCTCGCGCGAGCGCCCAGGCGATGAGAATGTCGCCGTCCGCGGCGTCGTTAAGATCGCCAACCTGCTGTTTGACAGGGTCCCATTTCCAGGCGAACAGGGCGTCCGGCCGCTTCCGCAAATGGTCGAAGGTCCAGCGCCAGATTGTCGCGAACGAGCTTCCATCATTCGCCGCGAGCGCGAGGAGTAGGCCATAGCCCTGCCCCTCGCTGTGCGAGATCCCGCCGTTGGCATTGTCGATCACCCGGCCGTCGCCCGAGACAAAGCGGGCGCGATAGGCATCCCACTCGCCCCGAAACCAGGACTCGGAAACTTGGGTCAGAATCGTCGCGGTGCGAGACTCGGCGCTGTCCGCAAGCGGCCGAACAGCTTGCCGTGCGGGAGCCGCCGCGAAGGCCGCCATGGAGCCCGCAAGCACGGCCATGCCGATCGTGGATGCGAGCCGCCGCCTCACTTGGCCCCCGCGCGGCGGATGAGGACGTGCGTCGACAGGCCAAGGATTGTCATCAGCAGCATCAGCACGGCGAGGCTGAGCTCGATGTTGTTCGAGACGATACCGCCCAGGATGGGGCGCAGGTCGGATACCGCAATGTGGTCTGGCACGACATATAGCACTTGCGACGGCTGCACTGCGGCGAGCCGACCTTTGTCCACGTCCAGACTGATCGCCTGGCCGCGCAGGTCCTTCCACTGCCCGTCGGAGACAAGTCGGTTCAGGCCGCTCTGGAGCGAAGCATCGCTCGATCCGGTGATGACAAGCCACTGGCCTGGGTCGGTCGTGAAGCGCGGGACCTCCATGCCGGCCACCTTGCCGCCCTCGAGCCGCGAGTCCACGGCCGTGACCATCAAGGAGCCTGCCGCGAACGGCACGGTTCTTGGAGCAGTGTCGGTTCCGTAAAAGAAACCCTGGTTCCTCAGCAGGCGCCTTCCCCGATCGACGAGGTCCTGAGGATCGAAATCACCTGACGTGATCTTGGTCCAGATGCTCTGTTCGCCTCGAGGGCGGTCCGGTATCGGCTGAGTCGAAGCCTCGGATGGGGTAGGAGAGCCCTCGTCGACGACGGCCATCTTGGAGCGGACCGGCGCTGCGAGCGTCGCGGGAAGCACGCCGATCGGCGCGACCACGATACCCGGCACATCGAGCCCCGAGGGGCTGCCGAAGCGGACGTTCAGGGCTGAAATCTCGCGCCCGGTCGCTGCCATGTTGGCGAGGAACGTCAAGGCCGAACCGACGGACGCCGGGTCAGCGTCGGCGAGGTAGAGATTGACAGGATTACTTGTGCCCCGACCGCGCAAGTTGGCTACGGCGCCCGGCAGCTGAGGTGTCGTGCCAAGATGGGCGAAGTGGGGGAACTCGAGCTCCGAGGTGTCAGCCAGCGTCAGACGGATGCCGCTTGCAGGGGCGGCCGTATCGCACTGCCGATCGCCGAGTGTGCGCGTCGTCCCTTCGATTTCGACGACGTTGTGGCCAGGGTGGAAGAAGCGAAGCGGAAGTTCCACAATCTCGTGGTGAAGAACGCCGCCGCGGTCGGCGCCGAGCCGCAACGACGAGACGAGCGTACCGTTTACGCGGAACACGAGATTACTGTCGGGCTCGAGGTCGGCCGCATAGGCTCCATCGATCAGAAGGCGTGCCTTGTCGTAGTTAGCGGGGTAAAAATCGCTCGGCAGCGCGATCTCGAGAGACTTCGCATAGTGGCGACCGGCGAAGTTGTCGGTACGTTGACCAAGCTCGGCGAAAGAGCGTTTCGTCTCGCCATCGATCAACACAGGACCAAACGCAACGGGGAGATTGGCCCCGGCAGTTTTGGAGACGAAGGCCGACACTTGAGCGTCGCGATCCGCATCGTCGAGGGCAGTCATGATCAGCGCTAAACGCCCAGACGCCGGGTCGCGCGCCAGCATCACTCCGCCGTCGTGACCGAGAACTCGCAGCGTCTTGGCGGCATCGACTCCGTCCGCCGAACTCGCAATGACCACGTCGAAACCTGCACCCTGGCCCTGGTCGGCTCCAACCTCGACGATCGGGCGGCGCAAGCCGGAACGCGCAACGACAGCGTCGATGACGCGTCCCGCCTGGCGGATCAGATCGGGGTCTGACGGATCCTTAAGCCGCAGGTGGATGCGACTCGTGCCGTCCTCCGCCAGCGGCTCGCTCGCGAGCTCGTCGAGGTTTCGAACGACACCAGCTGCTGCCGCCGGCACGACGAAGCCGGTCTTGGCCGGATCGAGGAGCGTCCAAAGCTCGTAGGTCGCGGCGATCGAACAATCCACCCGATGGCTCATTTCCACGCTCACGTCGACGGCGTTGGCGCCGGGAACGAGAACCCCGCTGGGCATGGGGACAGCTATTGTGGACATTCCGTTCGACGAGCGGGCAGGTATCGTCGAAAGCAGGTGGCCGTTGATGCTCAGCTTGATAACGGAACGGTCAGGCAGTGCGGCAATGGTATTCTGGAAGGTAAGCTGAAAACTTCGCGTTCCGTCCAGCTCGCCGCGCGACAGATAGACTTGAAAGCTTTGGCTAGAGGCTTCCCCCCGAAAGATTAGTTCATCACGGCCGGCCGGCAGGTGTTTGAGGATGGCAGGTTCTGCCGAACCGAGGCTCAAGAGAGCCGGCGCAGGTGCAGCAAGGGCGGCCAGCGAAC
>CAWKNU010000010.1:0-509288 GCA_963851175.1 uncultured Alphaproteobacteria bacterium
CACCAATGCTCTCCGACCAACGGATTCCTGACCGTCGCGGTCGAGCACGTTGAGAGAAGGCTGAACGTCTCCGTCCAGTACGGCCGTCGAAGTCTCGATGTAGAATAGCCAGTCACAGGCCCGGTTGGAACTGCCGCTCGACCCGATACAGGTTGGGGAAGCTCGCGGCGCGCTTCTGTTCCGCCTCGTATTGCGCCTTCCATGGAACATCGACCAGGGGAGGACCGTAGCCCCGCTCCTGGTAGACCTCCTCGGGAAGGTCGAACGCAATCCTGCCGTCCTGAACCCGCACATCGCCGGAAATGCCGGGCATTCCGGCTATCCTGTAGAGTCCTCGAAGCACCCTGGACATGCTCTCCCCCAATTCTGACACTCTCTATGTGTGGGGGAGCAATTCGACCGACATTAACAAGCGCTAGTGTAAGGGCTTGACTGGTCCGATTTTACAGCCCGCGTCGCATGTGCGCAGAACACTCTGCGCGCGAACCGCCTCTTGGCCGCACCAGTTCAACCCTTGATCACGTCCGGCATCTCGCCTCACCCTGGACAGGGATGACAAGGGCGCTGCCTAATCCTGCGCCTGGCCGACGTGGTCGGCCATCATGGCGCCGCGGGCGCCGAGGGGTTTGGGACGGCCTTCGGTCGTGTCGCGCGCGGTCTGGTGTTCCATCTCGGCGTTGAGTTCCCCGCCGATCAGCACGATGACGGTCGAGATCCACAGCCACACCATGAAGCCGACCCCGGCGCCGAGCGAGCCATAGGTGCGGTTATAGCTGTCGAACGTGGCCACATAGAAAGAGAACAGCATCGAGGCTGCGATCCACAGCAGCGCCGCGACGACGCTGCCCCAGGTGACCCACCGCCAGCGCGCATCCCTCCGGCTCGGACCGTAGCGGTAGATCACCGCAAGGCTGACCACGAGGGTGACGAGCAGCAGCGGCCATCGCAGGATGCCCAGCAGCCATTCGGTGGTGCTCGGGAGCCCGACGAATTTCAGGATCAGCGGGAGGATCACGACGCCGGCAAGCGCCACGATCACGAACACGATCCCGGCCAAGGTGAACAGGAACGTGGTGGAGTAGAAGCGCACCAGGCTGCGCCGCTCCTTCTCGTCATAGACCACATTGAGGGCGTCGAAGAGCGCCGCCATGCCGGAATTGGCGCTGAACAGCGCCACCCCGACCCCGACCAGGAAGGCCATCCCAAGCGTGTTGTTGCTCTTTTTCGCGATCGACGCGATCTGATCGGAGATCAGCGCCAGCACGCCGGCCGGCAGAATTCCCGAAAGCAGGCTGAGGTGACTGCCGATGGTGCTCGCATCGGCAAACAGCCCGTAGAGCGACACGATGGCAGCGATGCCGGGGAAGATGGCCAGGAGTGAGAAGAACGCGACGCTGCCGGCGGTCGACATGATCCGATCCGCCGAGATCGACAAAACCACCCGCCAAAGGATGTCATGCCAGCCGCGCGGCGGGATCTGTTCCGGCGTGTTGGCCTCCCGGCCGCGGCCCGGTTCGTGGGCCCGCGCAAGATCGGCGGAATGGCCTGGGTCGCTCCGCTCGCCGACCTTGGCGCGCCAATCATCTCCCTCTTCGGCTTCTTTCACCACGCGGAGGCTCGGATTCTGCAAAGGACGAAGGCAAGACTAACGCGATTCAGCGGCGGCCGCGCCAGATGATTTTGCAGGCGCAAAGGTGCGGCCGCTCGGCTGCCGTGCTGAACGCGCCAGCCGCACTGCTGTTGACGAAAGGGGCCTTGCGTCGAAGACTCGGCGCATCATCCGCACCGAGGGCGAGAATGCGCTACGAACTCATGCTGCCGTACCAGATCAGGACCGCCATCGACGAGCATTGGCCCGTGGTCCTGCCCCTCGGCGTGCTCGAATATCATGGCGAGCATCTCGCGGTCGGAATGGACACCCTGGTCGTGGTCAAGCTGCTCGAGCTGATCGAAGCGGAGGCGCCCATGGTCGTGCTGCCGCCCTTCTATTACGGCGCCAGCAGCTACGCGGTCGAGCCGCCGGACCGGAACGGCTCGGTCCATGTCGGGGCCGACAAGCTGTTTCCCTTCGCGCAGGATCTCTTTCGGGGTCTGCTGCGGGTCGGCTTCCGCAACATCCACTTTTTCATCCACCACCAGACCGAAAACTTCGGCGCCGGGATGCCGACCGACCTGGCGTTCAAGTTCGCGGCGCGTCAGGCGGTTTTCGCCTTGCTTGAAGCGGAGCGGGGCGAGGGTTGGTGGGGCAGCGAGGCCATGGTCGGCTATTATGCCCAGCAGGCCAAAGGCGATGATCCGTTCAACTGGATCAAGGGCCATCCGCTGATGACGCCCGAGATCATCGCGCAGTTTCCGTTCGACCACGCCGGCCAGGGCGAAACCTCGCTGATGCTGGCGCTCTGTCCCGAGGCGGCCGACATGGAGCGCCTATCAGCGGGACAATGGTACAGCCGGAGCGCCCGTGAGGCGTCGCGGGAGCTGGGTCTCAAGGGCCGCGACCTGATCCTGGCCCACATGCGGCAGGTGCTCGGGATCGGGAGCTGACGCCCGACGCTGCAAGGTCGAGGGTGCGACGGCTAAAGCGTGGCGTCGACGTGTTTCACCTTGGGCCGAAGATGCGCCACGGCCTTCTCGGTCTCCGACGTCCAGCCCGCCGGGGCAGGGCGGGTCGCGGTCGGGCCCGGTCCCGGAACGATGTGCACAACGTGATAGCCACCGGCCTTCAGAGCTGCCAGGAAACTCGGCAGCATGTCGGCCGTCTGCTTCTTGATGTCGTGCAGCAGGATAATGCCGCGCCCTGCCTTGTCGAGCCGTCCCATGAGCCGATGCAATTCCTCCTCGGGCGTCATGGGTATCCAGTCGGAGGCCCAGAGGTCGGCCCCGAAGACCGCGATGTTGCGCGACGCGAGATGGTCGAGCAGTGCCGGGCTGTCGCCGAAGCCGGGGAAGCGGAAGAAGGGTACTCGCGGCGCGCCCGAGTAGCCCCCGTAGGCGGCCTTGTCGTCGGCCGCGATGCCCTTGTCGATGTCGGCGCGCGCGGCCTCCTCGCTCAGGCCCCGCAACGTGACGGCGGGATGCGACCAGGTATGATGGCCGACCGTGTCACCATCGGCGACCTCGCGCTTGACCAATGAAGGGGCCGCGGCGGCATTGCGGCCGATGAGAAAGAACGTCGCCTTGACGCAGTCGGCTTCGAGGGCGTCGAGGATGCGCGGCGTCGTCGCACGCCAGGGTCCGTCGTCGAAGGTGAGCACGACTTCGTGGTCCGCAAGGTCGAGCGTCTGGGGATAGGTTTTCAGCCCGACCCGGATGCCGCCGCCCACGACGAGGTTCCGGCTTGTGCCGAGGGCATTCGGGTTGGCGCAGGCCAGTGGGGCCGCGACAGCGGGCAGGGCACAGAGAGCCAGAACCGCTCCGGCCAGAAGGGATCGATAGCAAAGCATGGGGCCACCATGTCCGGGTTTGACGGCAATCCTATGGCGCCGCGAGTCCCGTTACGACGAGCCTTGCCTTGTGCCGGCTTTAACGAGCCGTTACGAGGTCGGCTATAAACATCGCCGACGGAGGCAACAGGGTCGCTAATCGGTCATGAAGCTCGGTCGAATTCTAACTTTCTTCGCAGCCGCGCTGGCCCTCTCGGGTTGCGCGGGTGTCGAGCCTGAGTTGACGGCGCCGTTCGGTGGCCCCTTGCCGACCGACTTCGCGGTGCATGGCATCGACGTATCGAAGTACCAGGGCAACATCGATTGGGATCGGGTCCGGGATTCGGGCGTGCAGTTCGCCTGGATCAAGGCAACCGAGGGCGGCAACCGGATAGACGACCGGTTCGCCCAGAACTGGGCCGGTGCCAAGGCGGCCGGTCTTCCGCACGGAGCCTACCATTTCGTCTATTGGTGCCGCCCGTGGCAGGAACAGATGGCCTGGCTCGAGCAGAACGTGCCTGTCGAGGCGGATGCCCTCCCGCCCGTGCTCGACGTCGAACTCACCCCGACCTCGCCGACCTGCCGCCGCACGCTCTACAAGGCCCCGACATTGGCCGAAATGCGTGGGATGCTGCGGGAAATGGAGCGCCATTACGGCAAGAAGCCGGTGATCTATTCCACGGTGGATTTCTACGCCGGCATTCTGGCCGGCGGCGCGCTCAACGATTATCCGATCTGGGTACGCAGCACGAAATATCACCCCTCGGTCAAATATGCGGACCGGCGCTGGCATTTCTGGCAATACCAGTCCGATGGCCACGTCGACGGCATCCGCAACAGGGTCGACCGCAATGCCTTCTTCGGTTCGCCCGAGCAATGGGCGGCGTTCCTGGGTGGGGCGGACCTGCCTCTTTAGTGCGGGCCTGACCGGCGCCTTCAGAAATTCTCCGGGTTGCCGGGCAGAATGTCGAACCGATAGGTCGATCCGTCCGGGTCCAAGAAGGCCCCGTAGTCGCCCTCGACCTGCAGGTTGCGGCAGTCCTCTCCGTCGTCGGGGTCTGTGAAGCAGATCGAAGACTGCTTCAAGGTCCAGTGGCCGACATCCTTGCCGTCCCGGTCGACGTGGACCAGGGTTCCGTCCGGCCTGTAATATTCCTTGTAGGGACCATCGGGCGTCTTGCCCGAGATGGTATTGCCCACGAGGGCGTTCCAAGCCTCCGCGCCGGTCAGGGGTTTCCCCGGCCCGGGCGCGCCGGGAGCAGCGGTGACCGCAGGCCCCGCAACCGGAGCGGCAGGTGCCGGCGCCGTTTCACTCTGACCAGACGCCGCGTGCGCCGGGATCCTTGGGATCAACGCCACGGTGAAGACCAGGACGGCAAGGCGGAGCGACAGCATTGCGAGGAGGCCTCCCTGGGATAAAGCGATGCGTGCTCGGGTCCGCTCGCGTACAGCGTGGTAATCTCGCTCAACTTCGATTAACCGCGCCTGACCATCTTCTGCGGATCAGGAATTTCCGTGTTCTTCATTTTGTCCAAAGTGTTTTGGCTCGCGCTGGCGCCCAGCAGCGTGCTCGTCGGCGCGCTGGTCGTAGGATGCGTGCTTGCAAGGCTCGGATACCGGCACGGCTGGCGTCTGGTCGCGGCGGCAACCGCGGCCTTGGGGATCTGCGGGCTGCTGCCGCTCGGAACCTTGATGTTGCGGCCCCTCGAGGACCGCTTTTCCGTTCCTGATCTCGATGGTCTGCAGCCCAGCGGCATCATCGTCCTCGGCGGTGCCATCGACCAGGTGGTCGGCGCCGCCCGTGGTCAACTGACCGTTCCCAACGCTGCCACCCGCCTCATCCAGGGCGCGACGCTGGCGCGGCGCTTTCCCCAGGCACGGCTCCTCTATACCGGAGGCTCGAACGCCCTGATCGGGCAGGTCGCAGGTGAGGCTGAGGAGGCCAAGCGTCTCTGGGTCGAACTCGGCATCGATCCGGCACGGATCATCACCGAGGACAAGTCTCGCAACACCTTCGAGAATGCGCAGTTCAGCCGCGACCTGCTGCATCCGGGGCAGGGCGATCGTTGGCTGCTCGTCACCTCGGCCTATCACATGCCCCGATCGGTCGGGCTGTTCCGGGCGGCCGGCGTTCCGGTCATCCCGTTTCCGGTCGATTATCAAACAACCGGGAACTGGCGGGACTTCCAGCCGAACCGAACGATAAGCGCCGGTCTGGCCACCTTCGATTTCGCGGCCCGCGAATGGATCGGCCTTCTCGCCTATCGGCTGTCGGGGAAAACCGCGCAAGTCCTGCCCGGTCCCTGACATGGCCTGGAAGCCAGGGCGCACCACGTTCCATAAGCGTCCGTGATGACCACGATCACGAAAACACGCTTGTCAGGCGAGGCGTTCGCCGCACAGATGAGCGCTCCTCCAGGCTTGGAATCGGGCATGCACCTGCATCTGTTCATCGGCAACAAGGCCTATTCGTCGTGGTCGCTGCGCCCGTGGATTCTCATGATGCATTTCGAGATTCCGTTCGAGGAGACCGTGATCCCGCTCAACCAACCCACCTCGCACGTCGAGTTTCTGCGGCACGGGCCCACCGGCAAAGTGCCGGTGCTTCATGCCGACGACATCATCGTCTGGGAATCGCTGGCCATCCTCGAGTTTCTGGCCGACGCCTTTCCACACAAGCCGATCTGGCCGACCGACCGGGCAGCCCGGGCCATGGCGCGGGCGATGAGTTCTGAAATGCATGCCGGCTTCGCGAAGCTGCGCGCGACCTGCCCGACCAATTTTCGCCGCGCCCCCAAGCCGATCGCGCTTCCGGACGAGGTTCGAGCCGAGATCGAGCGCATCGAGGCGGCCTGGGCGGCGGCCCGCCACGAACATGGCGCCGCGGGCCCGTTCCTGTTCGGCCAGTTCTCGGCCGCCGATGCGATGTACGCGCCCGTGGTGAACCGGCTGCACGCGTACGCGATCGAGGTCCGCCCCGAAACGCGTGCCTACATGGACGCGATCATGGACCTGCCGGCGTGGCGGAAATGGATCGAGGGCGGGAAAGCCGAACCCTGGACGGTGGACCATTACGATCGGCTGTGAGCCGGCGCCGCGGCGACCGGCATCGCGGCACCATGGGGGGTTGTTTGGCCCTGGTCGCGGCTTTATGGCGGGACCATGCCGCTTCATCTCGTAAAACTCTGCGTCGGGGCCGAGTCGATCGCCGATCTCGAGAATTGGATCGCCGAACGGCTCGATGAACAGCGCCGCGCCGGCCAACCCGCGGAACAGCGGCATACGACCCGCATGGTGCCCAAGCGCCGGACGGAACTGCTCGAAGGCGGATCGCTGTTCTGGGTCATCAAGGGGCAGATCGCGGTGCGCCAGGTTCTGCTCGACGTGCGCGCCTTCACGGACGAGGCGGGGATCGGCCGCTGCCATCTCGTGATGGACTCGAAGCTGGTCGAGGTCGATCCCCGGCCTCGCAGGCCCTTTCAGGGCTGGCGTTATCTCGACCACACCGATGCCCCGCCCGATCTCGGCAGCGACCTTGCCCACATGGCTGGGCTGCCGGAGCCCCTCCGTCGGGAGCTCCGCGAACTCGGACTAATCTGATTAGATCATAGTCATCGGGCGCTTGCAGACGAAAGTTGAATGCTTACACGAGGTTCGGCTGCCGGGCTATTGCGAGATTGTCGATCAGACGTGTGGACCCGAGGTGTGCCGCGACCAGGATGCGGGCGTCCGGCACCGCGGTCGCTAAGCGAGCGAGCGTTTCGGCGTCGCGCAGTTCGAGGTAATCGACGCTCAGGCCGGCTTCGGCCAGCCGCTTGCGCCCACGGTCAAGCGCGGGCGCGACCTGCCGGGGGTCGCTGCGGAGTTCCGAGGCGATTTCCCCCAGCGCGCCGGCCAGCGTTGCTGCCGTGCTGCGCTGTTCCCGGGACAGATACCGGTTGCGCGACGACATCGCGAGCCCGTCGCTTTCCCGCAGCGTCGGAGCGGACACGATCCGGATCGGGAGATCGAGATCCTGCGCCACACGCCGCACCACCAGCAATTGCTGATAGTCCTTCTCGCCGAACACGGCGAGGTCGGCGCCACTCTGAGTGAACAGCTTGGCCACCACGGTGGCCACGCCTTTGAAAAAATGCGGCCTGAACGCGTCCTCGAGGCCGGCCTTGGCAGGACCCGCGGGATCGACCGCCGTAGCGAAGCCCTCGGGATACATTTCGCCGGCGTCGGGCGCATAAACCACGTCGACGTGCTGCTGCTCCAGCATCTCGCAATCCTGCGTGAACGTCTGGGGATACCGAGCCAGGTCTTCGTCGGCGGCGAATTGCGCCGGGTTGACGAAAATCGACACGATCACCCGGTCGGCCTGAAGGCGGGCCAGTTCGACCAGCGATAGATGCCCGGCGTGAAGCGCCCCCATGGTCGGGACCAGGGCGATCCTCTGCCCTTCGGAGCGCCAGGCCCGAACCCGCTCGCGCAGGTCGGCGACGGTCCTGATGACGACAAGGTGTGTGGGCATGGCAGACCGGTCGTATGCGCTTGCGGTTTTGAAGAGCGCGCACGATCTAACACACCATCGGTTTTTTCAGCAGTTCAGGTTTCGGCATCCGCCATGTCCGACGATCGGCGATCGCTCAACCGCCGGGGCCAGGAAGACCCAGCTGTCGCGGCCTTCCTGGACGAAGCCCGCAAGGTGGCCCATGCGGCGTCCCCGTCCGGACGCGGCCGGCTGATTTTCGCGCTGGATGCCACGATGAGCCGGCAGCCCACATGGGATCTTGCGCTCTCCCTCCAGGGCAGGATGTTCGAGACCACGGTCAGCCTCGGCGGTCTTGACGTGCAGCTTGTGTATTTTCGAGGCTTGAACGAATGTCGCGCGTCCCCATTCGTATCGGGCGGGGCCGGGCTCGATCGCTACATGAGAAGGATCAGGGTGGAGGGTGGCAACACGCAGATCGGCCGCGTTCTGTCGCACGCCCGTGACGAGGCCAGGCGCGCGAAGGTCGGGGCGCTCGTCTTCGTCGGCGACGCCTGTGAGGAGCGGATCGATCCGCTCTGCGCCGCGGCCGGTGAACTGGCCCTGCTGGGCGTAAAGGCCTTCATGTTCCATGAGGGCCGCGACCCCACGGCGGAGCGCGCGTTCCGGGAGATCGCACGACTGACCGGCGGTGCCTATGCGGCCTTCGACGCCGCGGCGCCGGCCACGCTCGCCGCCTTGCTTTCGGCGGCTGCCGCCTATGCTGCCGGCGGCCGCGTGGCCCTCGAGGCGCGAAGCCGGGCCAGGGGGGACGCCACCGCACAGCACCTCCTGTCCCAGCTGCGCTGAGCACAGGGTCGCCCGCGGATGGTTCCGATCATTGCCGGATTGCTGCTGCTGTGGCTCGGTTCGACGTTCCTGCGCGAGTTTCTGCAGGCCAACCCAGCCGTTGTGGCCCGGCGCATGAAGCAGGGCGGCGGCGTTGCAGCGTTGGTTGCGGCGCTGTTTCTGCTGCTCAGCGGCCGCATCGACATTGCGTTCGGCTTGGCCGGCCTCGGCCTGTGGCTGACGACCGGGCAGCGGGTGCCGAGTTGGCGCGACTGGGGCCGGGCGGCCCGGTCGCCGCCCGAGTGCTGGGCGCGTGTCCAGCGTACGTTCATCGCTTGTCGAGATGCGGCTCGACCACGGTACCGGCGCGATCACCGGTTCGGTTCTGGCCGGGCCAATGGCGGGCCAGAGGCCTCGATGATCTGCCGAGGTCGCAGATCGAGGCGCTGCTCGGCCTGTGCATCACGGCGGACCCCGAGGGCGCCCGCCTCCTAGAGGCGTATCTCGACCGCCGGTTTCCCGGATGGCGTTCGGCAGATCAATACGAGCGAGACGCGGGGAATGCCGACGGTTCGGACCGTCGCCGGGCGCGGGCTGGCTCCATGTCCGAAGATGAGGCCTACGAGCTTCTTGGTCTCGCGAAGGGCGCGCGACGGGAGGAGATCGCCCGGGCTCATCGCTCGCTGATGAAGAAAGCCCATCCCGACCACGGCGGATCGACCGATCTGGCGGCTCGGGTCAACGAAGCCAAAGATGTCCTGATGCGTCGACATCCCTGAATTTCCACTGAAGCCGGTAGTTGCGGCGCGCCCGGGGTGAGGGACGGAGATCCTTGAAGGGCGCCCAGCCCCCCGAAGGTCAGTTGTGGGTCGCGAAACATGCGAAACCCGAGCGTTTGAGCGTACGACAAGCCGCCTCGGCTTCGTTCGGATCGAGACCGGCGAAGCGGGCGCGATAGAGCGTTGCTTCGCCTTTCTGAATCCGTTCGGTGAACGGCTTGGCCGAGGCGAGGGCCGATCGTCCCTCGGTCTTGGCACGGCTGAGCAGGTCGTTGGCCTTGCCGGCATCGTCTGTTGCGCCGATCTGGATCACCCAACCGCCCCGCGTAGGCGCGTGGGTCGGTGCGCTCTCATGGCTGGTTTCTGCCTGGGCCACCCGCGTTTCGGCCTTGGGCGAGGTGCGTTCAACAGGGATCGAGAAGGTCGTATCGGCCTGCGATTTGCCGAGAGCCGCCGTGCGGGCCTCGGCGGCACTAGGCCCGAGCTTCGCCGGCTGAGCACCCGTCACCCACCTGAGCGAGGAGGGGGTCGCGGTCGCCACGGCAGCGGAATCCGGCGCGTTCAAGCGTGGGCCGGCGGTTGGTCGAGCCATCCTGGACGATGCGGCGGCGTTCGGCCGCGGCGAGCGGCCCGGGGAGCCGGGCAGGATCGATGGCTTTAGGCGCACCCGCGATGAAGGCCGGGCGGGGCTTGTCCTCGACCTGCCTGCGCCTTCGGTTCGGACGGCTTGGCCGCAGCAATGCCGCCGCGTCGGCCGGGCGCCACAGGCTTGGCGGGCGCCGGCTTCGGCTGCCGGGATCGGGGCCTCGACCTTGGCCATCTGGACCGGACGCGTGCGGACCGGCGGCGGCAGGGCAAGGTCGGGGGCGATCAGGTTGGGACGCGGGCCTGGCGCTCGACCGGTGCCTCGTCGTTCTCGTCCGCCTGCGCGAAAGTGACTGCCGTGGGGCCCGGCTGAGAGTCGGACGCATCGCCCTCGTTCTCCCGTGCCACCACGGCCGCGTGAACGCGCGGCGGCTGCCGCTCAACCGGGGTCTCGCACCGGCGCCTGCGAAGGCGTCTCAGCCGGCGCCTCGATCGGGCTCGCGCTGGCCATCCGGGTGCCCGGCGTCGCCGAAGCCTCTTCGATGTGGGTCTCGATCAGCGACTGCATCACACGGTCGCGGGCCGCGGCGGTTCGGCCGCCCAGGACCACCGAGACGATGTGGCGGCCATCGCGATTGACCGAGGTGAGCAGGTTGAAACCCGATGCGGCCGTGTAGCCGGTCTTGATCCCATCCATGCCGTCGATCTTGCCGAGCAGATGGTTGTGGTTGGGCATGAACGAGCCCGCATAGGTGAAGCTCGGAGTCGAAAAATAGTGGTAATAGCGGGGGAAGCGCTCGCGGATGGACCGCCCGAGAATGGTGAGGTCACGCGCGGTCGTGATCTGCCGCATGTCCGGCAGGCCCGAGGCATTGTGATAGAAGGTATGCGACATGCCGAGCGCATGGGCCTTCTGGGTCATGGCCTCGGCGAAGGTGGGCTCGTCGCCGGCGATGTTTTCGGCGACAGTGACCGCCATGTCGTTGGCGGATTTCGTCACGATGGCCTTGATGGCGTTCTCGACCGAGATCGTGGAACCCGGACGAAGTCCGAGCTTGGTCGGAGACTGGGCGGCCGCGTGGCTCGAGACGGTCAGCGGGCTGTCGAGGCGCATGCGCCCGTTTTCGAGCTCCTCGAACAGCAGGTAGAGGGTCATCACCTTGGTGATCGAGGCGGGGTGGCGCGGCGCATCTTCGTTGACCGCATAAAGGGTGCGGCCCGAATTGGCATCGACCACCATGGCGGCGAAGTTCGTCGCCCCGACGCTGCTGGCGAAGGACGTGCGTCCCGGCATGCGGGGTGTGAAAACCGCGGTAGCGAATGAACGAAGCGCGGTGAATGTCGACGCCAGTGACGGGCCTGGGCCGGATCGGCCGAGGTCAGGGTCATCAAGGCCAGCATCGCACAGGGTACGAAACGTCCCACACTCAACCAATTGACGTTGCGCGTCACCATAGACCTGTCCTCGATCCAACGCTGGCGATTGTAGCCGGTGGGGTCGCGGAAGCGTCCCACGTGGCGCAAAGGGCACGGTCTGGGACGGTAGGGGATCGCAGTTACAGGGTCGTTAACGCGGGGTTCCGGCGATTTTCGCAATTTTCTGCACCCATCACCGGGGGTTGAACCGGGCTCGAACCGCGGTACACGCGGGCTCGGCAAAAGCGCGAGTTCTCCGATGCGCAGAGGCGAGTTTCGCATCCGCGGGGCGCGGCAAATCGCGACCCGGTCGCGCGCCCCCGGGAGGACCTGCACCCTGGGTGCGAAGGCCTGTCGCAAGGGCTTACATGGCCTTCGTTGCGCCACGTTCCGTGCGAACTATCTCGATCTGCGACGCAGCCATCCCCTGGCGAACGAACTTCAGCAGCCGTACATTAGGCTCAGGGGTCGATGAGGATCACCGGCTCCTGACGCATGAGGATTTCGTTGCCGTGACCGTCACCGTTTACGACGAAGCCGAAACAGGATGCCGGGCCAGCCTCCGTGTCACCGGGGCGGCCGGATCGAAGGAGCCCCGGAAGAACGGGGAGGGAACGGGAACCGCTGTCATCACTCGGCCGAAGACGCAGACCAAGCGGCCGAGCATGTTTCGCGTGCTGTTGCTCAACGACGATTACACGCCCATGGAATTCGTGATCGTCGTGTTGCGCAAATATTTCAACAAGGGACCCGATGAGGCCACCCGTATCATGCTGCACGTCCATCACCATGGGGTCGGCGAATGTGGTGTCTTTACCTATGAGGTGGCCGAAACCAAAGTGACGCAGGTCATGGATTTCGCCCGCAAGCATCAACATCCCTTGCAGTGCATCATGGAAAAGAAGTGAAAGGCTGCTGCCCCTATGCCGGCATTTTCCCGCTCTCTCGAACAATCCCTGCACCGCGCATTGGCTTTGGCCAATGATCGCCATCACGAATACGCGACCCTGGAACATCTTCTTCTGGCGCTGATCGACGACTCGGATGCGTCCGCGGTGATGCGGGCGTGTTCGGTCGACGTCGAGGTCTTGAAGAAGCAGGTCGTCGACTACGTGGAGCACGAGCTCGAAAACCTGGTGGCGGATGGCAACGACGACGCCAAGCCCACCGCCGGGTTCCAGCGGGTGATCCAGCGCGCCCACATTCATGTTCAATCGTCTGGCCGGGAAGAAGTGACGGGTGCCAACGTGCTCGTCGCCATATTCGCCGAGCGGGAAAGTCATGCGGCATATTTCCTGCAGGAACAGGATATGACACGCTACGATGCCGTGAACTATATCAGTCACGGCATTGCGAAACGGCCTGGTCTGTCCGACGCCTCGAAGTCGCCCCGCGGCAATGACGAGGACGAGCCGCGGGAGACCAAGGACGCGAAGGACGCGGGCGATTCCAAGAAGAAGGACGGCGCGTTGGAGGCATATTGCGTCAACCTCAACAAGAAGGCTCGCGATGGCCGCATCGACCCGCTGATCGGGCGGGAGTCGGAGGTGCAGCGGACCATCCAGGTGCTGTGCCGCCGGCAGAAGAACAATCCGCTGCTGGTGGGCGATCCCGGGGTCGGCAAGACGGCGATCGCCGAGGGTCTGGCGCGCAAGATCACCAAGAACGAGGTGCCGGAAGTGCTGGCCGACGCGACCGTGTTCGCGCTCGACATGGGCACGCTGCTCGCGGGCACGCGCTATCGCGGCGACTTCGAGGAACGCCTGAAGCAGGTCATGAAGGAGATCGAGAACCACAAGAACGCGATCCTGTTCATCGACGAAATCCACACGGTGATCGGTGCGGGCGCCACCTCGGGCGGCGCCATGGACGCCTCCAACCTGCTCAAGCCGGCTCTGGCGCAAGGGACGCTGCGCTGCATCGGCTCGACGACCTACAAGGAATACCGCCAGTATTTCGAGAAGGACCGTGCCCTTGTCCGGCGCTTCCAGAAGATCGACGTGAACGAGCCCACGATCCCCGATGCGGTGGAGATCATGAAGGGCCTGAAGCCCTATTTCGAGGAGTTCCACAAGGTTCGCTACACGGCCGAGGCGGTCAAGGCAGCGGTCGAACTCTCGGCCAAGTACATCAATGATCGCAAGCTGCCCGACAAAGCCATCGACGTCATCGATGAGACTGGGGCGTCGCAGATGCTGTTGCCCGAGCCGCGCCGCAAGAAGACCATCGGCATCAAGGAGATCGAGGCCACGATCGCCACGATGGCCCGCATTCCGCCCAAGACCGTGTCGAAGGACGACGCCGAGGTGCTGGCCCATCTCGACGAAACCCTGAAGCGCGCCGTCTATGGGCAGGACAAGGCGATCGATGCGCTGACCTCGGCCATCAAGCTGGCCCGGGCCGGGCTTCGGGACGGCGAGAAGCCGATCGGCTCCTACCTGTTCTCCGGTCCGACCGGCGTCGGTAAGACGGAAGTCGCCAAGCAGCTCGCGGTCAGCCTAGGGGTGGAGCTGATCCGCTTCGACATGTCCGAATATATGGAGCGTCACACGGTCAGCCGGCTCATCGGCGCGCCTCCCGGCTATGTCGGCTTCGACCAGGGTGGATTGCTGACGGACTCGATCGACCAGCATCCGCACAGCGTGCTGTTGCTCGACGAGATCGAAAAGGCACATCCCGACCTGTTCAACATTCTGTTGCAGGTCATGGACCACGGCAAGCTCACCGACCACAACGGCAAGCAGATCGACTTCCGCAACGTCATCCTGATCATGACAACCAATGCCGGTGCTGCCGACATGGCCAGGGCTGCCTTCGGGTTTACCCGGTCGAAACGCGAAGGCGACGATCTCGAGGCCATAAACCGGCTGTTCACGCCGGAGTTCAGGAACAGGCTGGATGCCATTGTTGCATTTGGGCATCTGCCGACCGAGATCATCGCCAAAGTGGTCGACAAGTTCATCTTGCAGCTCGAGGCTCAATTGGCCGACCGGAATGTGACGATCGAACTGACCGACGAAGCCCGCAACTGGCTGGTCGAGCATGGCTATGACGAGGCCATGGGGGCGCGGCCGATGGCGCGCGTCATCCAGCAGAAGATCAAGACGCCGCTGGCCGACGAGGTTCTGTTCGGCAGGCTGAAATCTGGCGGAGCGGTGCGGGTCGTCGTCACGGCCAACGACGCCGGCGTGAAGTCGCTCGATTTCGTGTACCCCGAGGGGCCGATTCTGCCGCGTCCCGAGCGCGACATCGTCGAGGCGGGCAAGAAGCGCGGGCAGGGCGATGGCGAACCAAGGCGCGTCAAAGGCCGGTTCAAGGCCGACGACGACGACAGCGAGGAAGAGCCGGACCTTCCCTCCGATCCTTCGAGCGGCGGGACCGTTCCTAAGGTGCCGCTGAAGCTGTAAGAGCCTGGATGCGGGCCCTGCGGGGCAGGGCCCGTCATCAACGAACGGATTTCCATGCCTTCTCAACACGACGTCCTGGCGGCTCTGACGCATCTCGCCGGCCCGGATGGCCGCACCCCCTTGCCGCAATCGGGCGCGCTCGGCGGCATCGTGGTGCGCGACGACCGTGTCTTCGTCTCGCTTGGAGGTCGATCCGGCCCTGGCCGGGGCTGCCGAGCCTCTGCGGGCCAAGGTTGAAGAGGCGGTTCGACAGATGGCCGGGGTGGCGGCCGCCTTCGTGACGCTGACGGCGCAAAAGCAGGCCGGGTCTCAGGCGCGCGCGCCGGCGCATCAAGGCCACTCCCATGCGGGTCCGGCGCCCGGTCCGAAGGCCCAGGCCGCTCGTACCCCCCTCGTGGTGCAGGGCGTGAAGACCATCATCGCGGTCGCATCCGGCAAGGGCGGCGTGGGCAAATCCACCACGGCCGCGAATCTCGCTCTGGCCTTGCGCCAACTCGGGTTGCAGGTGGCCGTGCTCGATGCCGACATCTACGGGCCGTCGATGCCCCGGCTGTTCGGGCTGAATTCCAAGCCGGAGGTCATCGAAGGGCGCCTGATGCGGCCTCTCGAAGGCTTCGGGATCAAGGTGATGTCCATCGGCTTCCTGGTCGATGAAGAAACACCGATGATCTGGCGCGGCCCGATGGTGATGTCGGCCATCACCCAGATGCTGCGTGAAGTCGCCTGGGAAAACATCGACGTGATGGTGGTGGACATGCCGCCCGGCACAGGCGATGCCCAGCTCACGATGGCGCAATCGGTACCCCTGTCGGGAGCCGTCATCGTGTCGACCCCGCAGGATCTGGCCTTGATCGACGCGCGCCGCGGTATCGCGATGTTTCGGCGCGTCGAGGTGCCGATCCTCGGCATCGTCGAAAATATGAGCACCTTCATCTGTCCACATTGCGGGACTCGGACGGATATTTTCGCCCATGGCGGCGCGCGGCATGAGGCCGAACGGCTTGGCGTTCCCTATCTCGGCGAGGTGCCGCTGGCACTCGACATCCGGACCTCGTCGGACGCGGGGCGACCGATCGTGCTGGCGGAGCCGGAGAGCCCCCATGCCAAGGCTTACATGAGCATCGCCCGCAACGTCTTGTCCTCCCTGGAGGGCGGCCAGAAGCGGGCGGCGCCCAGGATCGTTGTGGAATGACGCCTCGGTATCCGACGAGGTAGAGTGAGTCGATACGCTTATGCGGTTGGGCGTGATGATGGGAGGCGCGGCATGAAGGACCGTTCGGGGCGGCGGCGATTTCTCGAGACGGCCGCGCTGGGGACTGCCGTTGCCCTGTTGCCCTCAATGGCGCCAGCGGAGGATGCTGCCCCTCCCAAGCCGGACCCGGCGCCGCCCGCCTCGGGCGCGGAAGTCTCCTGGCGGCTTACGTCGAGCTTCCCGAAGTCGCTGGATATTCTGTTCGGGGGTGCCGAGGACTTCGCCAAAAGGGTGGCCCAGTGCACCGGCGGCAAGTTCCACATCGAGGTTCTGGCTCCGGGCGATGCCGTCCCGGGTCTGCAGGCGCTCGATGCGGTCCAGAACGGCACGGTCGATGCCTGCCAGACGTCCCTCGATTACTTCTACGGCAAGGATCCGGCCTTCGCGGTTCCGACCGCCATCCCGTTCGGCATGAACGCCCGGGAGCAGATCGCTTATTCGGTCGAGGGCGGGGGCAACGACCTCGTCAACGAGTTCCTGGCCGCCTACGACGTCGTGGCCTTGCCGGCCGGCAACACAGGCGCTCAGATGGGCGGCTTCTTCCGCCGCGAGATCAAGTCCGTGGCGGACCTCAACGGCCTCAAGATCCGGGCCGGCGGCCTTGCAGGACGCGTGCTGCAGAAGCTCGGCGCCGTGCCGCAGCAGACCGCCCGAAGCGACCTTCGCTCCGCCTTGCAGAATGACGAGATCGACGCGGTCACCTGGGTCAGCCCCTACGACGACCAGAAGATCGAGGGGCCGGGCGGGGCGGGGCTGCAGAAAGTGGCGCCGTTCTATTATTATCCGGGCTGGTGGCGCGGTGGCTCGGTGGTCCACGTCGTATTCAACAAGGCCAAATACGAGGCGCTGCCCGAGGCGTTCCGGGCTGCCCTGCAGACGGCAGCCCTGGCGACCCAGACTACGGTCCTGGCCTCCTACGATGCCCGCAACCCCGGCGCCTTGAAGCAGCTCGTACTCGGGGGCGCGAAGCTTCGGGCCTTTCCCCAGGACGTGCTCGAGGCGGCCTACAAGGCGAGCCAGGACGTCTACAAGGAGATCTCGGACGCCAACCCGCGGTTCAAGAAGCTGCTCGACTCCGCCCTCGCGTTCCGCTCCGACCAATATCTCTGGTGGCAGGTCAGCGAATACACGTTCGACAATTTCATGATCCGGCAGCGGGCCCGCGGCTGAGAGTGCCGCGACCCCGTTGCTGAGCGACGGGCGGAATTCTGGCGCCGGCCGCGGTAGCGAGCCTCGCCTATTTGGGCATCAACACGCGTGTCGATCACATGGACGACGCCGTTCGACTGGAACACGTCCGCGGTCTCGACCACGGCCCCGCCGCCCTTTTCATCGACCAGCACGACCTTGTCGCCGTCCATCTTGGCCGTGAGCGTGCCGCCTTCGACGGTTTTCATGTTTGCCATGCCGCCGCCAGCCTTGATGGCCTTGGCGATCTCGGCCGCGTCCATCTTGCCTGCCACGACATGGTAGGTGAGGATTTTGGTCAGCGTCGGCTTCATGTCCGGCGCAACAAGCTTGTCGACGGTGCCGGGCGGCAACTTGTCGAATGCCGCATTGGTCGGCGCGAAGACGGTGAAAGGCCCGGGTCCCGACAAGGTTTCGACGAGGCCGGCCGCCTTGACGGCGGCGACCAGGGTGGTGAGGTTTTTAGCCGCGGACGCGTTCTCGACGATCGTCTTGTTCGGATACATCGGCGCGCCGCCGACCATGGGTTCGCCAGCCGCATAAGCGGTTGCGCTTAGACCGATGCTGCCGACCGCAAGGGCAGCCGCGACGGCCAGCGAGCGTAGGCCGGAGTGTGTGAACATCATGACTTTCTCCCTCAACGACCCTCTCGTGCAGAAGCAGATCGAAGGGTCGGAGGCAGCTACGCAGGCGGGCCGGCGGAGTTTCGGACGCCGGTGACGCAGACCCGCCGCCTGCAGGGCAGGTCGCGCACCTGATTGGGCGGCACTGGGCGGGAACGGCGGCTTGTCAGCTTGCGTTCACCTCGCGACCCGTCCCCGTGCCCGAGGTTCCGATGATCCGGTTGTCTTCCCGCCATTCCGCGTGGACCGCTCGTGCGCTCCTTTCCGCCTGCCTCGGCTTCAGCTCGATCGGCGCCATGGGCAAGACGGCTCCCGCAGCGTCAGCCGGTGCTGCAGCAGGCGGTTCAGCAACGCTGCAGAAAGTTGCGACCTTCCAGCATCAGGTCACCGGGGTCGCGGTCACTGAAAACGGGCGGATTTTCGTGAACTTTCCCCGCTGGTCCGAGGATGCGCCGATCTCGCTGGCGGAGGTCGGAAAGGACGGCAAGCTGACCCCGTATCCGGACCAGGAATGGAACGGCTACCGCAATGCCGCTCCGCTGAGCCCGGGCGACCATTGGGTCTGCGTCCAGGCCGAGACGGCAGACGGGCATGGCGGGTTGTGGGTCATCGATCCCGCGGCGCCCAACACCGAGTTCATCGTCCCGGGCGGCCCCAAACTGGTGAAGATCGATCTCGCGCACCAACAAGGTGGCGCAGACCTTTGCGTTCGGAACCGACGTGGCGCCTCACGGGAGCTATCTTAACGACGTGCGTCTCTCGCCTGACGGCAAGACGGCCTACATAACGGATTCGGGCGCTACCGGTGCGCTCGTGGTGGTCGATCTTGCGACCGGCAAGGGTCGTCGCGTGCTCGACGGTGATGTATCCACCCAGGCCGACAAGAGCGTCAAGGTCACGATCAACGGCCGCGAACTGCATCAGCCGGACGGCCGCGGGGTGGCCTTCGCGGCCGACAGCATCTCGATCGATCCGAAAGGCGAATACCTGTATTGGCAGCCACTGACCGGCAAGACCCTCTATCGGATCGCGACTGCGGCCTTGAACGATGCGGCGCTGCCGGCCGACCAACTCGCCGCCAAGGTCGAGAAGGTGAGCGACAGCGCCCCGAACGATGGCTTGTGGCAGGACAAGACCGGCAAGCTCTATTTTACCGCGATCCAGGACAACGCGATCGAGACGCAGGAACCGGGCGGAGGACCGCGAAGCGTGTTGGTCAAGGATCCCAGGCTCGTCTGGCCCGACACTTTCGCCGAGGGTCCCGACGCGGCGCTCTACGTCACCAATTCGGCAATCCAGAACTCGCCGCGGTTCAATGCGCACGGCTGGACCGAAAGGACGTTCAACCTGTGGAAGATCGTGCCCAAGAAGGCTGGCGAGATCGACGCCAACCCGGCCTTTTCGACCAAGTAGCCCTGCGGAGGCCGATCAGCCGCCGGTGACGCTCATCATGCGGCCAACCCGCGGCTTGGCCTTGAGGCGGTCGTCGACGAAATCGTGGCCCTTGGGCTTGCGGCTGATGGCCTCATCGATAGCCGCGTCGAGCGCCTGGGGCCCCTCGGACGATCGCAGGGCTGCGCGCAGGTCCGCCGCATCGTTCTGGCCGAGGCACATGTAGAGCGTGCCAGTGCAGGTGACGCGCACCCGGTTGCAGCTTTCGCAGAAATTGTGCGTGAGCGGCGTGATGAAGCCGACGCGCCCTCCGGTTTCCGCGACCCGCGCGTAGCGGGCGGGGCCGCCGGTCGACATGGTGAGCGGCTGCAAGGTGAAGCGCTCGCCGAGCCGGTCGCGCACGTCCTCCAGCGACAGGAACTGGTCGGACCGATCGCCGCCCTCTTCGCCGAGCGGCATCACCTCGATGAAGGTGATGTCCATGTCGCGGGCATGCGACCAGGCCACCATGTCGCCGAGTTCGTCCTCGTTCACGCCCTTGAGCGCGACCGCGTTGATCTTGACCTTAAGGCCGGCGTTCTGGGCCGCCGCGATGCCGTCCATCACCTTGGAAAAGTCGCCCCAGCGGGTGATGACGCCGAATTTCGCGGGATCGAGCGTGTCGAGCGAGACGTTCACGCGCTTGACGCCGCAGGCCGCCAGTTCGCTCGCGAAGCGGCCCAGTTGCGAACCGTTGGTGGTGAGGGTCAGCTCTTCGAGCGCACCGGAGTCGAGGTGCCGCGAGAGGCCCCGGAACAATCCCATGATGTCCCGCCGCACCAGCGGCTCGCCGCCCGTCAACCGAAGCTTGCGGGTGCCGCGATCGATGAAAGCCGTGCAGAGCCGGTCGAGCTCTTCGAGCGTCAGAAGATCCCGCTTCGGCAGGAACTGCATGGTTTCCGACATGCAGTAGACGCACCGGAAATCGCACCGGTCGGTGACCGAGACCCGCAGATAGGTGATGGCCCGGCCGAACGGGTCGATCAATGGGGCGGGCGCGGCCGCCGTGAAACCGTTCGGGCTGAGGGAAAGCATGGGGCTCAATATAGGGAGGCGCAGCGCGTTGCGGTAGTCATGCGTAGTCGGCCGCGGTGGTGGCGTCGCGCCGCTCCGGCCGGAACACCATGTTGGCGACAAGCGTGGCCAGGATCGCGACGAGAAGGTTGGCCAGCAAGGCATCGACCGCGACATAGGCCGGGATCTGGTAGCCGAAAACCGTCGCCGTATAGGTCGCCGCCTTGAAGCCTGTGTTGGCTACCGCCCAGGTGCCGAACGCCATGCCGACCGCCCAGCCGAGCAGCAGGGCCCAGGAATTGAACCAGCGGGTATAAAGGCCGATCAGCACGGCCGGCAGGGTCTGGATGATCCAGACACCGCCGAGCAGCTGCAAGGTGATCACGAAGTCCTTGGGCACGCCGACCACGAAGTAGAGCGCCCCCACCTTCACGACGAGCGACACCAGCTTGGCCATCTTGGATTCCTGGGCCGGCGTCGCGCGCGGGTTGATGAACTCGAGGTGGATGTTGCGGGTCCACAGGTTGGCGGCCGCGATCGACATGATCGCGGCGGGAACCAGCGCCCCGATGCCGATGGCCGCGAACGAAAACCCGGCGAACCACGACGGGAAGATCTCAAGGAACAGGGCCGGCACCGCGAAGCTGTTGGAGTAATGCGCGAACATGTCCGCATATTGCGGCATGCCCTTGACCCCGACCGCGAGGGCCATGAAGCCGAGGAGCGTCAGGAAGGCGAGCACCAGCGAATAGGCGGGCAGCAGCGCGGAGTTGCGCCGGATGACGTCCCGGGTCGCGGAACTCAGCACCGCCGTGATGGCATGCGGATACATGAAGAGGGCCGCGGCCGAGCCGAACGCCAGCGTCGCGTAGGAGCTGTAGGATCCCGTGGAGCCGGGAGGCGGGGAGGCAAGCACGAGCTTCTCCGGCGCTACGGCCGCGAAGATGGGCGAGAACCCGCCAAAGCGTGTGAACACCACGCCGATCGCCGCGAAGATCGTGGCGTAGATCATCAGATCCTTGACGATCGCGATGGCGGCCGGGGCCCTGAGCCCCGACGTGTAGGTAAAGGCGGCCAGGATCACGAAGGCAATCACAAGCGGCATGTCGCCGAGAAAGCCCGAGGTGTTTACGCCGAGCGCCGCTATCACGACCTCGAGGCCGACCAGCTGCAGCGCGATATAGGGCATGGTCGCGATCAGTCCGGTGAGCGCCACCGCCAGGGCCAGCCATCGATTGCCGAAGCGGCCGCGCACGAAATCCGCAGCCGTGATGTAGCCGTGGCGACGGCACACCGACCACAGACGCGGAAAGACCACGAAGGTCATCGGATAGATGATGGTGGTATAAGGCACCGCGAAGAACGCGATGGCCCCCGCCCCGAAGGCCAGGGCCGGAACCGCGATGAACGTATAGGCGGTGTAGATGTCGCCGCCAATCAGGAACCAGGTGATCAGGGTGCCGAAGGTCCCTCCACCGAGACCCCATTCATGCAGCTGCCCCAGGTCGCCGCGCCGCCAGTGCGCAGACGCGAATCCCAGAATCGTGACGGCGCCGAAGCACAGCACGAAGACCGTCAGGGCAACCCAGTTGACCGGCATAAATCTCTCTTCGGCGCAGGAATGAATGGTCGGCGGGGTGAGCGCTCAGCGGACCCGGAGGTAGACGAATGCGGTGAGGGCGGCCGTGATGACCACCCAAATCATCTGGTAAGCGTAGAAAAACGGAAAGCCGAGGATCGTGGGTTCGACGGAATTGTAGAAAGGAACCCAGAGAACCCCAATGTAGGGAAGCAGCAGAAGCAGATGCCAGGGCGTCAGGTCTCCGCGAGGCGGCCTGGTTTCGAGCCGATGGTCCACGTGCGCTCTCCCTAGGAATTTCGCACCATTGTACAAGAGCGGGATCGCCGATGGCAATCTGCCATCCCGCTGCGCAACGTCGCTCACAAGGAAGCCCATACCATGGCCGCCGAACATTGGCCCACCGAGTTGCGCCTCAAGGATCGCGGGCGTGTCCTGGCCATCGCCTTCGACGACGCGACTTTCGAACTCAGTGCCGAATACTTGCGCGTCACGAGCCCGAGCGCGGAGGTGCAAGGCCATTCGGCTGCCGAGCGAAGGACGGTGGGTGGAAAGCGCAACGTGTCCATCAGCGCCATCCAGCCCGTCGGCAATTATGCCGTGAGACTGGTGTTCGACGACGCCCACGACACGGGCCTGTTCACGTGGGACTATCTTCACGAACTCGGGACGAAGTCGGCCGAAAAATGGAGCAGCTATCTGGAGGACCTCGCGCGCAAGGGCCTTTCCAGAGACGTGCCCAGCCTATGAGCTGGGCCGATCCGGCTTGGCTGAATCCCATTGCTTGGGCCAAAGAAAAAGCCGGGACAAGCCCGGCTTCCTCGGAGCGCGGTGCACGGCTTTAGCGCTCGACGACCGCGCGAGCGCCGATCTTCACGCGATCGTAGAGATCCACGACATCATCGTTGGTCATGCGGATACAGCCCGAGGACACCGCCTGCCCGATGGAATCCGGTTCGTTCGAGCCGTGGATGCGGTAGACGGTCCCGCCGAGATACATGGCGCGGGCGCCAAGCGGGTTCTCGATGCCGCCGGCCATGTGCTTCGGCAGATCGGGACGACGCTTGATCATCTCGGGCGGCGGCGTCCAATCCGGCCATTCCTTCTTCATGACGACGGTCTTGGAGCCGGACCATTCGAAGCCGGGACGCCCGACGCCGACGCCATATCTGATCGCCTCATGACCGGGCAGCACGAAATAGAGCCGGCGTTCCTCGGTGGAGATCACCAGCGTGCCGGGCGAATAGGGGCCGTCATAGGCCACGACCTCGCGCGGAATGGCCGAAGCCAAGGGTCGTCCATCCGATTGCGGCGCCCCGCCGCTGACCGCCCGGCCGTTGCCGAACATCGGCTCCGAAGGCGCGGGTTCCGCAGCTGAAGCGATCGCAACTCGCGGCGGTGCCGCTGGGGCCGGAGCCGGAGCAGCGCTCGGCGCCGCATAGGCCGCCGTCGCGGCGCCTCTGTTGCTGCCCTTGTGTTCGAAATAGGCTTCGTGTTGTTGGACGAAGAACATTCCTTCGAATGCCCGGGCCGGGTTGGTGGCCCCGGTTGCGAATATCGCAACTCCCAAGGCGCCGGTCAGAGCGATGGCGTGACGCATCGACGTCCCTCATGCAGAATAGAAAAACCCGCACGCGGCGGGACTACGGCCTATGGCACCGTTGGCTGGCACTTTGCCATCTTGCCGCCGTACCGCAACCTGATTGCGTGCATATTGCCCTGAGCGGAGATCGATCTGCACGCGGCGTGGCGCCGGAGTAACACCTTCGCGGAGGCCTTCGGCAGAGATGCGCGATCTCGTCGGCGTCTTGACTTCGGTAGCGTGCGTCGCGTTAGGCCACGGTCTCGCGAGGATCGGGCGCTTAGCTCAGCGGGAGAGCGATCCCTTCACACGGGATAGGTCACAGGTTCAATCCCTGTAGTGCCCACCATCGATCGGCTGGCTCCAGGGCTCCAGGGCGCGCCGATCGCCCCGCTCACTTCACCGTGGCCATCGCAGATCTGTCCAGCAGCTCTTCTACCGCCGCGTCGAGCTGGTCGAAATGGCTGATCACCCGGTCCGGCCCGAGTTGCGCGACGGGAACATCAGTGTAGCCGAAATCGACCGCCACGACCTTGATATCGGCCGCCTTGGCGGTGGCGATGTCGGTGATCGAATCGCCGACCATGACCGACCGGGCGGCGTCCCCTCCGGCGCGCTCGATCGTCATCATCAAGGCCCGGGGATCCGGCTTGCAATATGGGAAGCGTATCCTGCCCGCAAATGGCGCGAAAGCGCTGCGCGATACCGAACGCGCCAAGAAGCTTGCGCGACGCGTGTTCGAGTTTGTTGGTGCAGACCGCCAGGCCGAACCCTTTGGCCTCCAGCGTGTCCATGGCCGCCAGGGCACCTGGAAACAGGGCGCTGTGATCCGCGATATGCGCCTCGTAATGCGCGATGAACACGCCGAAGAGTTCCTCGAGGCGCGGCTTGTCGATCGAGCGGCCCGCGGCTGCATAGCCGCGCTCGATCAGGGCTCGGCCGCCAGCACCGAGCAAAACCCTGGCCTGATCGACCGGAAGCGGCGCGATATGGTCGAGCGCCAGCACCGCGTTAAGCGCCCCCATCAGATCGCCCGCCGTGTCGGCAAGCGTTCCGTCGAGGTCGAACACAACCATGGGCAGCGGAGCCATCGAGAAATCCTGGACGTGAGCAGGGGAGGATGCAACGCGGCGCGCAGCAAGCGCGGCGCATTGAAACAGGGCAGGGACTTTACGATAGTCTTTTGCCTGATTCGGGGGCCGGAGACTTGAGAATGAGCACTGCGGCAAAATATGCCTGGCTCGCCGCCTTGGCATTGTGCGGCTGGACGACGGGCGCTTGCGCGGCGAGCTACGAGTTCCTCGCAGCCCCCGAAACAGATCTGAACCGGGTCTATCGGCTCGACAAGGCCACCGGAGAGATGGGGGCGTGCCAATACGGATTGTCGGAGGGCACCATCGGGGTCACGCTATGCTATCCCCCGGGCGAGGGTGGCGGCGCGCAATCGCAGAGCGAATATGCGCTGATCGCCTCGCGGCATGATCGGGAAGGCGGGGTGTTCCGGGTGGATGTGCGCACCGGCACGATGTCGATCTGCTACGTGCTGAACGACGCGGTCGTGTGTACGCCGCCTGGCAAATGATGCGAGGGAAAGCGCGTGCACAGGCCCTGAGCGGCCCGTTGCTCGAACGGAACACCAGTCGCGCGAAGACCCTCCGGGGGGCGCGAACCGGAGGGTCTTGCCGGCGCTGCCGAGGAAATCCTACGGCATTGCCAAGCTCGGCGATGAGATTAGATCAGCACACGCGGACGGGGCGATATCCTGCGAAGTTGCCGTAGGCGTCATACACGGCGACGACGGCGAACGCACGGATACGGGCCGGGGCCGTAGGCATAGGCCGGGCCATAGCCGTAGGGGCGAACCGCGCTGCCGATGATGGCGCCCGCCGCGAGGCCGCCGATGACGCCAGCCGCGACCGGCGCACCCCAGCCATAGCGGTACCAAGCGGCCGCAGGCGTCGAGGTCGAGATCGTGGCGGTTCCGAGGGTCAGGGCTGCAAGCCCCGCCGCAACGGTGTTCTTGACTGCGGACATGTATAGCTCCTTAGTTCACCATGCGACGCGGCGTGTGTCTGCCGCAAACGCGTCGCGTCGTAAGTCGATGACGGTCCGATTTATAGTCCGGGATAGCTGAACGGCAGGTGAAGCTCCGGCCAAGGCAGAATTGCTTAATGGCTGCACTCGGATAGGCAGCGCCCCCGGCTTTCCGGCCGATGTCGCGCGGGGCCGTGGCCGACTTGCTGGAGAATTTGCCTTTTCAGGAGGGACTCGATAGGTCTGCCTGCCGCCCGCGCCCTCTTTTCGGGGCGCCTGATCCACACAAACGATGCACCTGAATGGTCGAGGTTGAGCACGATCCATCGAAGCGCCGGGTCGCCGAGCGTGCTCTGGACTTCGTACAGGACGGGATGTTGCTGGGCCTCGGCACCGGGACGACCGCGACCGTATTCGTCGATCTCCTGGCCGAGCGCGTTCGGGGCGGGCTCAAGGTGTCCTGCGTGCCGAGTTCGGAACGCACGCGTCTTCAGGCCGTCAGCGGCTCGGCATCGACCTTACGACCCTGGAGGACTCGCCCGAACTCGACCTGACGATCGACGGCGCCGACGAGTTCGACGGCGACCTGAGGTTGATCAAGGGCGGCGGCGGGGCGCTGCTGCGCGAGAAGATCGTGGCCGCTGCATCGCGGTCGATGGTCGTCATCGCCGACGCTTCCAAGCAGGTCGAGCGACTCGGCCGCTTTCCTTTGCCGGTCGAGGTCAACAGTTTCGGGCTCGCGGCCACGCGAAGACTGGTGGCCCAGGCGGCCGAACGCATCGGCCTCGAGGGTCCGATCGTCTTGCGAAGCCTCGCCTCGGGCGAGCCCTTCGTGACCGACGGCGGCCACTTCATTCTGGACTGTCGGTTCGGTGCCATTCCGGACCCCGAGACGCTGGCCTGTCGCCTCAACGAAGTGCCCGGGGTGGTCGAGCACGGGCTTTTCATCGGCTACGCCCAGGCCATCGTTACGGAAACCGGGGGCCACGCGCGGGTCATCCGCCGGCAAGGTTTCGGCACAAATGCATAGGACGCTCAGCATGGTCAGAATTCGTTATGGGGTCGTGGCCGCCGTCGTTGCCGTCCTGGGCTTCCAGACCGCCGCAATTGCCCAGCAGGCGCCTGCGGCTGCGCCGCCTCCGGCTGCCGCCGCCCCGGTCCCGGCCGTCCCGGCTCCGGAGCCGCCCGCCTCGCAGCTGGCGGCAGCGCGCGAGGTCGTAATCGCGTCGGGCATGTCGCGCTCCTTCGCGCCCATGATCCCGCAGCTGATGGAACAGATCGGGCCGATGCTGACCCGGACCAGGCCGGAGATGGCCAAGGATCTCAGCGATGTGCTCAAGCAACTGGCGCCGGAGTTCGACAAGAAGGCGGACGACATGCTCGACGTGGCGGCGCACGTCTATGCCCGGCGGATGAGCGAGGAGGAATTGAAGCAGACGGCTGCGTTCTTCAACACGCCCGGTGGGCAAGAAATACGTCGACAGCCAGCCGGCTTTGCTCGACGAACTCGTCGTGGCCATGCAGGCCTGGACGCAGCAGATCTCGACCTTCATGATGACCCGCGTCCGCCAGGAGATGATGAAGAAGGGGCATCAGTTCTGATGCACTCGGCGAGCGCCGCGCGAGTTCTGCGATGGCCAGCTGACGCGGTCGACCTCTTCGTCATAGGTGCCGGCTCGGGCGGCGTGCGCGCTGCCCGCATCGCGGCCGGTCACAATGCGAAGGTCATGATCGCGGAAGACGACCGGATCGGCGGCACCTGCGTGCTGCGCGGCTGCGTTCCCAAGAAGCTCTATGTTTACGCCAGCCGGTTCGCCGACGATTTCGCCGATGCGGCCGGGTACGGTTGGACGCTCGGCGAGCGTCGTTTCGACTGGCAGGACCTCGTGGCCGCCAAGGAGGCGGAGGTCAGCCGGCTGTCCTCGATCTACCGCCGCAACCTCGAGCAATCCGGCGCCACCATCGTCGAGACGCGGGCGCGGCTCGACGGCCCGCATCATGTGGTGCTCGGCGACGGCCGGCGGATCGAGGCCGCCCATATCCTGGTTGCGACCGGCTCGCAGCCCGAGCTTCACCCGGAGATCCCGGGGCTCGAGTTCGCGATCACCTCCAACGAGATCTTCGACCTTCGAGAATTCCCCAAGCGGCTCCTGATCGTCGGGCGGCGGCTATATCGCGGTGGAGTTCGCGTCCATCTTCTGCCCGGCTCGGCGCGGCCGTTACGCTGGCGTTTCGGGGCGACAAGATCCTCAAGGGCTTCGACGAGGACATGCGCGACGCGCTGACCCATGGTCTTGCCGAAGCCGGCGTGGTCCTGATGCCGCGAACCCTGCCGGCCGCGATGCGGTGGTCGAGCGGCACCGTGGAGGTCGCGATGAGCGACGGCCGCGATCTGATGACCGATCAGGTGCTGATCGCGACGGGCCGGCGGCCCAAGACCCGCGACATGGGCCTGGAAGCCTGCGGCGTGGCGCTGGAGGGCAACGGCCGGGTCGTGGTCGACGCGTTCTCGCGCAGCACGGTGGAGTCGATCTATGCGATCGGGGATGTCACGGACCGGGTCAACCTCACCCCGGTCGCGGTCCGCGAGGGTCATGCGCTCGCCGATACCTTGTTTGGCAATCGTCCGACGAGCGTCGTGCATTCGAATGTCGCGTCGGCGGTGTTCAGCACGCCGGAGATCGGCTCTGTGGGCATGACCGAGCAGCAGGCCCGTGAGCAATTCGACATCGTGGACATCTACAAGGCATCGTTCCGACCCTTGAAGGCGACGCTTTCCGGCCGCCGCGAGCAGACCGTCATCAAGCTCGTGGTCGACGGCGGCACGGACCGGGTGCTCGGGGTGCACATCTTCGGCCACGATGCGGGCGAGATGATCCAACTTGTCGCGATCGCGACCCGGATGGGCGCCACCAAGGCGGATTTCGACGCCACCATGGCGGTGCACCCGACGGTCGCGGAAGAGATCGTCACGATGCGCAACCGCACGGCCCGCTACGTTCGAAGCGCCGGCACCTGGGCCGCCTGAACCAGCATAGGGTCTAGGGCAGGCCGGGCTCCGGCTTGCGCAGGCCCTGCAGCGCCGCCGACGGCAGAGCCCGGTCCCGCACGGCGATGCGCCAGAGCACGAAGCCGACCAGCAGGATGTGCATTACGGCATTCTGGGCGAAGAGGGCCTGGGCCCCGAATTTGGTCATCAGCATCGAAGCGAAGATCGGGGCCACGATGGCGCCGAAACAATACAGGAACAGCATGCCGGACGAGACCGTGACGGCGTGTTCAGGCCCGGCCCGATCGTTGGCGTGCGATACGGCCAGCATGTAGAGCACCATCGTGGTCGCGCCGACCATCAGGCCCAGCCCGGCGAGGACGAAGAACGGGAATGCGCTCGCGCCGGCCAGCAGGGCTTCGGCCAGCGCGCCCGACCAGCGAGAACACGATCAGCACCTTGCGCCGGTCCATGCGGTCCGACAATTTGCCGACCGGATAGAGCGCCAGGGCGGTGCCGAGGATCACCGAGGTGATGAACATCGCTACACGGGCCGGCGAAAGGCCGAGGCTGAGGCCGTAGACCGGAGCGAGCGCCCAGAAACTGCCGTTGGCGCAGCCGATGAGCAGCACCGAAACGCCCGCCACCGGCGCAACCCGGATCAGCCAGGGAAGCCGCAGGCTGATCGAGCGAGGACGCGCCGGCGGCTCGGCCTTGGTGAAGGCCATCGGCAGCATCGCCAGGGCAAACAGGCCTGCGCTGACCGAGAACAGGGCCGGGGATCGCGGATCGAGGAAAGCCACGATCTGCTGGCCGCCCGCCGTGCCCGCATAGGTGACGATCTGATAGAGGGCGTAGACCCGGCCGCGGTTGGAATTATCGGATTTGTCGGTGAGCCAGGCCTCGATCACCGCGTAGAAGCCGGAAAACACGAAGCCGATCGCATAGCGCAGGCCCACCCAGGCGGCGGGCTCCACCATGGCCGGATAGATCAGCGAGATCACGATCGCGAGGGCCACGAAAGCCGAAAACGCCCGGATGTACCCGGCTCGCACGATGATCGCCGGTGCTGCGAGCGTGCCGGCCAGCATGCCCGCGAAATAGGCGGAGCCGAGCAGCCCGATCGACAGGTCGCTGAACCCCTCCAACTTGCCCTGCATGGGCACAAGCGTGTTGAGGAGGCCGTTTCCCGCGATCAACAAGAGCACGGAATTCAGCAACGCGGACATGGAGGATGCGGTCGGCATGGCCCTGGGGGACGGAGGTGGGACGGTGCGCGGGACAAAGTGGCGGGCCTGAGTCGGCCTCCTGCGCGTCGACGCAAGTGATGAAGCCTTCAACACGGCAAAACCATGAAGGTCCGGCCTGTCGCGTACCGATTGCATCGTTTACGGTTAAGCGTGGCCCGCTTGCTTCGGCCGTTCCCATGCTGTTTGGCGACATTCGCCGTTTCGAGCAGGACATTACGCGGCCGACGCTCAGTGGACCGCGCGGACCGCTGGTGTATAAGCGCGGTCCGATACGAACAGGCGGCTGGCTCTAAAAGGCGCCGGCCCGCAACCCTATGTTCGGACGGAGCATGGCCATGAGCGGCACTGCGGCTCAGGGCCGGGAGAGGACCATGGTACAGGACCGACGAGAAAACGAAGTTGGAAGCCGCACCCTTTGGGCCCCCGATTCATGGCGGTCCAAGCCGGTCGAGCAGGTTCCGACCTTTCCCGACCAGCATGCGCTTGCCGCAGTCGAAAAGCAGATCGCCGGGTTTCCGCCGCTGGTCTTCGCCGGCGAGGCGCGAAAGCTGAAGCGCGCCCTGGGCGAAGTGGCCAAGGGCAATGCGTTCCTGTTGCAGGGCGGCGACTGCGCGGAAGCCTTCGCCGAACATGCAGCCGACACCATCCGCGACTCGTTCCGGGTTTTCCTGCAGATGGCGCTGGTGCTCACCTTCGCGGGCGCCGTGCCGGTGGTGAAGATCGGCCGCATCGCGGGCCAGTTCGCCAAGCCACGGTCATCGCCCACGGAGATTGTCGGCGACGTCGAACTGCCGAGCTATCGGGGCGATATCGTCAACGGCATCGAATTCGATGCCGCGACCCGCACCCCGGACCCGCAGCGCCAGCTCGACGCCTACCGGCAATCGGCCGCGACGCTGAACCTGTCTGCGCGCCTTTGCAAGCGGCGGCTATGCGAATCTCGAAAACGCGCATCGCTGGATGCTGGGCTTCGTCAAGGACAGCCCGCAATCCTCGCGTTACGGCGAGGTGGCCGATCGGCTGACCGAGGCGCTCGGCTTCATGCGGGCCATCGGGCTCGACGCGGAAAATCATCCCGAGCTCCGCACGACCGATTTCTACACATCGCACGAAGCGTTGCTGCTCGGGTACGAGCAGGCCTTGACCCGCGTCGACTCGACCAGCGGCGATTATTACGCGACCTCGGGCCACATGGTGTGGATCGGTGATCGCACGCGCCAGCCCGATGGAGCGCACGTGGAGTTCTTCCGCGGCGTAAAGAACCCCATCGGCCTGAAGTGCGGCCCGTCGCTCACGCCGGACGGCTTGCTGAAGCTGATCGACGTGCTGAACCCGGCCAACGAGGCGGGACGGCTGACGCTGATCTGCCGCTTCGGGGCCGACAAGGTCGCCGAGCATCTGCCGGCCCTGATCCGCGCCGTCGAGCGGGAGGGTCGCACCGTGGTCTGGTCCTGCGACCCCATGCACGGCAACACCATCAAGGCCTCGAGCGGCTACAAGACCCGGCCGTTCGACAGGATCATGAGCGAGATCAAGAGCTTTTTCCTGGTGCACCAGGCCGAAGGGACCTATGCGGGCGGCGTGCACCTGGAGATGACCGGCAAGAACGTGACAGAATGCACCGGCGGCGCCCGGGCCATCACGGACACCGACTTGCACGATCGCTATCACACCTATTGCGATCCGCGGCTCAATGCCGAGCAGTCGATCGAGGTGGCGTTTCTGGTGGCTGAACTGCTGAAGGCCGGGCGGCAGGGGCAGCCCCAGCCCTGGCAGGCTGACGCGGCGGAATAGAGTTTCGGCCAGCCGCCGCGAGTCCTCGAAGACGACACGAGCCAGGAGGCCGAGCTAGCTCAGCTTGGCCTCTTCCTCCTTCACGGTCATCTCATTGCCGCGCCAGACGAATTCGTCGGTCAGCAGGGCCGACGTGAAAAGCACCGGCAGCATCAGGTCGCGCGTCAACCATGCGAGCGGCGACACCCAGGAAAACCGCCATCCGGCCGCGAGCGCGAGTTGTGCTTCACAGGCAAAGAAGATGGCCGCGACGATCGCGGCTGCCGCGAAGGGATCGTATCCCGCTGCTGATGCCGCAACGGCCGCCGCAAGGCACGGCAGCAGGCCGCCGGTGAAGATCTCCAAGAGGAAAAAGGGCAGGAAGGTCACACGCCGCAGCCGCGCCCATCGCACCTGCCTGGCCCAGATCTCGCCCAGCGTCCGCGCCCCCAGAGGCTGCTCGAAGGGGCTGTCGACCAGCCCCACCCTAAGACCGGAGCGGCGGACAAGCTTCGTCGCCGCGGCATCCTCTGCGATCTCGGCGGCGAGTGCCCTCATGCCGCCACGCTGGTCGAGGATCTCGCGCCGCCACAGCATCGACTTGCCTTGGGCGAATCCGAAGCCGATCGCCTCGGCGGCATATTGCCAGCGCGCCTGCAGCGTGTTGAGAAACCCGCATTCCACTTCGGCCCAAAAGCCCTCGGGGCGCGATCCGATCGGCGTCGAGCATACGAGCCCCGTGTCGGGCCGCCAGCGCGCCAGCAGGCGCTGGATGTAGTCGCCCGGCATAAGCACGTTGGAATCCGCCATGATGATCCACTCGTGCGCCGCCGCCGACCACCCCTTCACGCAATTGTTCAGTTTCGGGTTGGGGCTGATCTCGTCATCGCCGACCAGGATCGAGCTGCGGACATGCGGATGCGCCGCGATCAATCTGCGTAGCAGGGGCAGCACCAGATCGTCGCTACGGGCAACACAGAACAGAAGTTCGTAATCGGGGTAGTCGAGCGTGAAACTGGAGCGCAGCGTCAGTTCTGCGTAATTGTCGACGCCGCAAACAGGCCGAATGAGGCTGACCGGCGGGGCATCGGTTGGCGGAGCCAGCGGAGTCTTGCGGGCCGGGCACCTGAATCGTGCTACTGCGGTACTGACGATCTGCACGCCCGTCATCAAGAACGAAAAGCCTGCCGCGCATTCGGCTACCGTCATGATCGACCGCCTTCCGCTAAGTCCGGCGAGAGACGCCGGGCCACCTGATAGGCTGCCTGCCCGAAAGGCGCCGCCGAGTCCAGCAACAAGCGTTCATCGTGAGGGGATAAGGTGCGTTCGGAAGCGGCCGCTTCCGTCATTCGGCTGAACCTTCATGCGGCTGCGCTCGGTTGTGCTGGCGCGGAGTGGGAGCGCTCGTGGAGCGCGGTCCGTAGCGGAACTGCCCCGCGGCAGAAATTGTTCGCTACGCTTTGGTTGGACGGGCAGCGTTCAGGTTCGTCTATGCAAATTGACCTCGTCCTCGAGCAAAGAGCGACGCTCCACGTTGTCGAAGAGCGTGATACACGAAAGGTCCTATCCTATGCTCAAGCATCTTGGTTTTGCTGCAGCGGTTGCCACGCTGGTGTCCATGCCTCTCGCGGCCCAGGCGTTTCCGGTCGCGGTCTCCCCTGTAGCGGGCAGTGACGCGCCGGTCACCCTGGTTGCCGGCGGCTGTGGGCTGGGCTTCCATCGCGGGCCGTTTCTGGGCTGTCGCCCGAACGGGTTCGTCGTGCGCCGTCCGGTCGTCGTCGTGCGCCGTCCGGTCTGCCGGATCGTCGGGCTGATCCCTCATCGCGTCTGCCGCTACTGATCCGAAGCGGATTTCGAGGGGCCGCTCGGATCCTCTGCGATCCCGGCGGTCCCGAATCTGATCGTCCAAGCTCAAAGGCTCTCTGCGCCAAGGCCGGGAGCCGAGCCGTTAACCAAGACGCAGCCTGCCGCGCTAGCCTTGGCTTGACCGAGAACAAAACAAGAACATAATGGCTCCAGAGCGAAAGGAGCCGCTATGTTGCGACGTTTCACGGAAGATATGTTCGAGCTTTGCTCGCTGGCCGCGTTCCTTGCGATGGTGGCCCTCGTGGCCCATGCTTGGCCGGCGTGACGGCCGAAGTCTGTTGACGGCGGGAACGCCGATCTCGACGCCGCTGTCGCGGAGGCCGACAATGCGCGGCCACGGAGGTGAGAACGCGTGCAATCGGTCAGCCAGGGTCCAGGGTTCGTCCACCTTCATGTTCACAGCTCGTTCTCGCTGCGGGAAGGGGCGCTGACGATCGCCAAGCTGGGCAAGCTCGCAATCGCGGACCGCATGCCGGCGCTGGCCATCACCGACACCAACAACCTCTTCGGCGCCCTCGAGTTTTCGGAGAAGATGGCCAAGGAGGGGGTGCAGCCGATCATCGGACTCCACC
The DNA here is from genome assembly GCA_963851175.1 of uncultured Alphaproteobacteria bacterium. GTDB lineage: Bacteria > Pseudomonadota > Alphaproteobacteria > Rhizobiales > Beijerinckiaceae > Lichenihabitans. The sequence continues at coordinate 34,065 of CAWKNU010000010.1, forward strand.
TCGCAATCGATTTCGGAGACGGTGCGGCGCTCGGGCGCGACATGGGCCGCGGCGCCCGGGGCTCGGTGGTGCTGCTGGCCGCCTCGGAGGAGGGCTACACCAACCTCATGCGTCTGGCCTCCCAGGCCTTCTTGGACCCGACGCCGGGCGATACGCCGCATATCGCGCTCGACCGGCTCGAGGCCGGAACCCGGGGGCTGATCGCGCTGACGGGAGGCCCGTCGGGCGCCATCGACCGCATCCTGGCAGCCGATCGCGCCGAAGCCGCCGCCGCCCGCCTGGCGCGTCTCGAACAATGTTTCGGGGCGGACCGGCTTTACGTCGAGATCCAGCGCCACGGATTGCCGGAGGAGCGCGCCGTCGAGCCGCAACTGCTCGACCTCGCAATGCGCCGCAGCCTGCGGCTGGTGGCCACCAACGAGCCCTTCTTCGCCTCGACGGCGGATTACGAGGCGCATGATGCGCTGATCTGCATCGCGGAAGGAACCGCGATCGGGGCGACCGGCCGGCGCCAGCTTTCGCCGGACCACCGGTTCAAGACCCGGGCCGAGATGCTGGCGCTCTTCGCCGACCTGCCGGAGGCGACCCGCCACACGGTGGAGATCGCGATGCGCTGCAACTACCGGCCGACCACCCGCAAGCCGATCCTGCCCAACTTCACCTCGCTCGAAGCAACGCCGCTCGATGCCGAAAGCATGTTGCGGGCCCAGGCCGCCGAGGGGCTCGAGGCGCGGCTGACGTCGGCCGGCACCGCACCGGGGTTCATGGAGGCCGATTACCGGGACCGGCTCGCCTTCGAGCTCGACGTCATCGCGAAGATGAAGTTCCCCGGCTACTTCCTGATCGTCGCGGACTTCATCAAATGGGCCAAGGCCGAGGGCATTCCGGTCGGTCCGGGGCGCGGATCGGGGGCCGGCTCGCTCGTCGCCTATGCGCTGACCATCACGGATCTCGACCCGATCCGGTTCGGCCTGCTGTTCGAGCGCTTTCTCAATCCCGAGCGCGTCTCGATGCCGGACTTCGACATCGACTTCTGCCAGAACCGGCGCGACGAGGTGATCGCCTATGTGCGCCGGCGCTACGGCGCAGACCGAGTCGCCCAGATCATCACCTTCGGCTCGTTCCTGGCCCGCGGAGTGCTCCGCAACGTCGGGCGCGTGCTCGAAATGCCGCTCGGCCAGGTGGACAAGCTGGCCAAGCTGGTGCCGCAGAACCCGGCCAATCCGGTGACCCTGGCCCAGGCCGTCGAAAGCGAATCGCGATTGCAGGAGGCGGCCGAGAATGACCCGCGGGTCGAGCGGCTGCTCAAGATCTCGGGCACCCTCGAGGGACTCTATTCGAATGCCTCGACGCATGCGGCCGGCATCGTGATCGGCGACCGGCCGCTGCACGAATTGGTGCCGCTCTATCGCGATCCGAAGTCCGACATGCCTGCCACCCAGTTCAACATGAAATGGGTCGAGCCGGCGGGGCTGGTGAAGTTCGATTTCCTGGGTCTTAAGACGCTCACGGTCCTCGAAACCTGCATCAAGCTGCTGAAGCAACGCGACATCCACGTCGACCTGTCGACCATGCCGCTCGACGATGCGAAGACCTATGCGATGCTGGGCCGCGGCGAGACGGTCGGCGTGTTCCAGGTGGAAAGCGCGGGCATGCGCAAGGCCCTGGTCGACATGCGCGCCGACCGGTTCGAGGACCTGATCGCCCTGGTGGCGCTCTACCGGCCGGGCCCGATGGCCAATATCCCGGTCTATTGCGCCCGCAAGCTCAAGGAGGAGGAGCCCGAATACATCCATCCCAAGCTCGAACCGGTGCTGCAGGAGACGTTCGGCGTCATCATCTACCAGGAACAGGTGATGCAGGCCGCGCAGCTGCTGTCCGGCTATTCGCTGGGAGAGGCCGATCTGCTGCGCCGCGCCATGGGCAAGAAGATCAAGGCCGAGATGGATGCGCAACGCGCCCGCTTCGTCGAGGGCGCCGTCGAACGCGACATCCCGAAGGCCAAGGCGGACGAGATCTTCGACCTCTTGGCCAAGTTCGCCGACTACGGCTTCAACAAGAGCCACGCGGCCGCCTACGCGCTGATTGCCTATCAAACGGCCTATCTCAAGGCCAATTACCCGGTCGAGTTCCTGGCGGCCTCGATGACGCTGGACAAGTCCAACACGGACAAGCTGTCCGAATTCCGCAACGAGGCCCAGCGCCTCGGCATCAAGGTCGAACCGCCCTCGATCAATTTCTCGGGCGTGGATTTCGACGTGGACGCGCGACCCGGCGGCGGCGCGATCCGCTATGCGCTCTCGGCCATCAAGGGCGCCGGCGAAGGCCAGGTCGCCTCGATCGTGGGCGCGCGCGGGCAGCGCCCGTTTGCGTCGGTCGACGATCTTGCGGGCCGCCTCAATCCCCGCGAGGTGAACAAGAAGGTGCTCGAAAGCCTGGCCGCGGCAGGAGGGCTCGACGAGTTGGAGCCGGACCGCGCGCGCGCCTTCGGCTGCGTGGAATCGGTGCTGGCGATGGCCAATCGAATGCACGGAGAGCGGCAGGCCGGGCAGAGTGCCCTGTTCGGCGGCGGGGAGACCGGCGTGCTGCGGATGCCCAATGTCCAGCCCTGGTCGGCGGCCGAGCGACTGCGCCGGGAATTCGACGCGGTCGGCTTCTTTTTGTCCGGCCATCCGCTCGACGAATACAAGCGCGTCCTCGACAGGTTGAAGGTCGAGAAATGGTCGAGCTTCGCGCGGGCCGTCAAAGCCGGCGCGTCCAGCGCCCGGCTGGCCGCCACGGTTCTCGACCGCACCGAGCGCCGCACGAAGTCGGGCAACAAGATCGGCATCGTCGATCTCTCCGACCAGACCGGCCAATACGAAGCCATCCTGTTCCAGGAGACCCTCAACCAGCACCGGGATCTCTTCGAGAAAGGGTCTGCGGTGCTCATCACCGTCCAGGCCAGTGCCGAGGGCGACGAGGTGCGGGTGCGGGTCGTGGCCGCCGAGGCCCTGGAAGCCGCGGCCTGCCGGATCGGCAAGGGACTGCAGATCCGGCTGCGCGACGAGGCGCCGCTGGCCTCGCTGGCCAAGACCCTGGATCGGCGCGGCGATGGGGAAGTGTCGGTCCTGATCCCTTCCGACGGCGGGCGCAGCGAGGTCGAGGTCCGGCTGCCCGGCCGATTCGAGATTTCCCCGGCGGTGGCGGCCTCGCTGCGGTCCTTGGCCGGGATCGCATCGGTGGAGAACGTTTGAGCTCGTATCCAGCCAAGCGAAGACGAGCTGATCTCGCGTTTTTTCGCGCCGATCGCCGGCCCGGGAGGCCTGGGGCTGCTCGACGATGCGGCCGCAATCCGGCCCCCGCAGGGGCAGGATCTGGTCGTGACCGCGGACGCGCTGGTGGCCGGCGTGCATTTCTTTGCCGAGGACCCAGCCGGCTCGATCGCGCGCAAATGCCTTGCCGTGAACCTGTCCGACCTGGCCGCAAAGGCAGCCACGCCGATCGGGTTCGTGCTTAGCTTGGCGCTGCCCTCGAGCTGGACAGCGGAATGGCTCGGCGAGTTTTGCCGCGGGTCTGGGCGAGGAGGCGACCCGCCATGAATGCCCGCTGCTCGGTGGCGATACGGTGCGGACCCCGGGTCCGCTCACCGTGTCCATCACGGCGCTGGGCTCCGTGGCGGCCGGGCGCATGGTGCCTCGCACCGGGGTTCGTCCGGGCGACCGGCTCTATGTGTCGGGCACCATCGGGGACGCGGCGCTCGGGCTGCAATTGCGGCTCGCCGCGGGCCGGGCAGGGGGCTGGCCTCGGATCGACTTCGCTCGATCCGACATCGCGCGCCTATCTGCTCGACCGCTACCTGCACCCCCATCCACGACTGGCCCTGCGCAACGCCCTGCTGACACATGCCAGCGGCGGCATGGACGTTTCTGACGGCCTCGTGGGCGACCTTCGCAAGATGATGCGGGCGTCCGGTTGCAGCGCCGAGGTCGATCTTGCGCGCGTTCCGGTCTCCGAGGCGGCCCGACAGGCTCTGGTGCTCGCGCCGGATCTGTTCGACCTCGCCGTCAACGGGGGGCGACGATTACGAAATCCTGGCGTCGGTCCCGCCCGATCAGGCCGAAGCTTTCGAGCGCGACGCCCGTGCCGCGGGTGTGCCGGTCGCGGCGATCGGTACGGCTGTGCCCGGAACGGCACCGCCCAGGTTCCGCGGCACGGACGGCCAAGACAAGAGCTTCGCGCGCGGCTCCTTCAGCCACTTCTGAGTTCGTCCGCTTTGGGCGCGACAAATGAGCCGGGAACGCCGGTCGGCAGCCCGCGTTAGGGCCAAAAGGAGCACACCATGGCAACGCCCAATCTGAAAGCCGGCGACAAGGTGAAGTGGAACACGCCCCAGGGCGAGACACATGGCACCGTGGTCAAGAAAGAGACCGGAACCGCAAAGGCGGGCGGTCATACGGCAAAGGCCAGCAAGGCCGAGCCGGAATTTCGCGTCAAGAGCGCAAAATCCGGCAAGGAGGCGGTTCACCGGCCCGAAGCCCTCACGCAAGGAGTGAAGGCAGACCAGGGCGCGAATTTAAGCCGCCCGCCTCGCCTCCGAGAACGCCCGGGCGGCGGCTTCCGGGTCGTCGGCCGCCATGATGGCGCTGACCACCGCGAGCCCGTCCGCGCCTTCGGCCAACAGGAGCGCGGTATCCACGGCTTTCACGCCACCGATGGCCAGCACCGGCTTGCCCGTAAGGCGTCGCAGGCGCCCGAAGCCGCCGATGCCGAGCGGCGTCGAGGCGTCAGCCTTGGTGTGCTGGGGGTGGACGGGCCCGATCCCGAGGTAATCGGCTGCCTCGGCATCCGGCTTGCCGATCTGGTCCTCATCGGTGATCGAAAGGCCGATCAGCTTGTTGGGACCGATCAGGCGCCGGACGATCTCGACCGGCATGTCGCTCTGGCCGACATGAACGCCGTCCGCGTCGACCGCGAGCGCGATGTCGACCCGGTCGTTGATGATCAGCGGCACGCGGCTGCCGCGCAGCAGATCGCGCAGGGCGCGCGCCTGCTCCAGGAAGGCCCGCGTCGAGGCGCTCTTCTCGCGCAACTGCACCATGGTCACGCCGCCCTTGACGGCCGCCGCAACGATGTCCCGGAGGCTGCGGCCGCCCGCCAGATCGCGGTCGGTAACGAGGCAGAGCGGATAGACGGATCGTCCCAGGTTCATGCGAGTGCCAACCGGGTCAGAATCTCGGCCTCGCCGACCGAGGCCAGCCGGTCGATGAAGGCTACGCGGAAAGCTGCCGGGCAGGGCCGCATCCTCGGCGGCCATCTCGCCCGCCACGCCGACCAGCGACACCGCCGCAGCAGGCCGCGGCGAACGGATCGGTGACGGCGCAGAAGGCGCCGACAATCGCAGACAGCGAACAGCCGACCGCCGTCACCAGGGTCATCAGCACGGACCCGTTGGCGAACCGCAAGGTCCGCGTGCCGTCGGTCACGACGTCGATCTCTCCGGTGGCCACGACCGTGCAACCGAGGCGTCGGGCGAGGTCGGCCGCGACGCCGGCGGCCTCGTCGGCCGAATTGCCGCTGTCGACGCCCTTTCCCCGGGCTGCCGCTGCCTCGAGGCCAAGCGCACCTGCGATCGCCAGGATTTCCGACGCGTTGCCGCGAACGACCGATGGTCGATGCTCGAGCAACCGCAGCACGGTGTTGGTCCGGAAGGTCGTCGCCCCGGCCCCGACGGGATCGAGCACCCAGGGCTTGCCCCGTTCACGGGCCCCGCGCGCGGCCGCCTCCATGCTGTCGACCCAGCCGGACGAGAGCGTCCCGATGTTGATCACCAGCGCGCCGATGAAGCCGCCGAACTCGTCGAGTTCCTCTGGCGCGTGCACCATGGCGGGCGACGCGCCGGCGGCCAGCAGGGCATTCGCGGCGATGTCCATGGACACGAAGTTGGTGATGTTCTGCACCAGCGGGCGCTGCGCTGCGCAGCTTTGCCAGATCGTCCCCGATCTGTCGCGCCAGGGCGACACGCTCGGCTTCGCTGTCGGCTCTCCTCACGCAAACTCTCCTGGTTTCGCTCGCAATCAGCCCTGGCAATCAGCCTTGGCACAATTGCGAAGGGGTAAGCTTTCTGGCAAGACGAAAGCTGAACCGTGACAACAAATGCTCCAGCAAGGAGCCGCGGTGGGGAAATCCGTCACACGAGGGCTCTAGGTTCATGAATCCGATTTGGCTAGTTATCCTTGCCGGGCTGCTGGCGGTCGCCTATGGGGCCGTGACCATCAATCAGGTCCTGGCGGCCGATCCCGGCACGCAGCGCATGCAGGAGATCGCCGGCGCCATCGCCGAGGGCGCGCAAGCTTATCTGCGCCGCCAGTACATCACCATCGGCATCGTCGGGGTAGTGATCTTCATCGGCCTTGGGCTGTTGCTCGGCTGGACGGTCGCGGTCGGGTTCCTGGTCGGCGCCGTGCTGTCGGGCGCGGCGGGGTTCATCGGCATGAACGTGTCGGTGCGGGCCAATCTGCGCACCGCCCAGGCCGCGACGCGTTCGCTGGCCGGGGGCCTCGACATCGCGTTCAAGGCTGGCGCCGTGACCGGCATGCTGGTGGCCGGGCTCGCGCTGCTCGGCGTCGCGGGCTATTACTACGTCCTGACCGGGCCGATGGGCCTGGCGATCGACAGCCGAGAAACCATCGACGCCCTGGTGGCGCTCGGTTTCGGCGCGTCGCTGATCTCGATCTTCGCGCGTCTCGGCGGCGGCATCTTCACCAAGGGCGCCGACGTCGGGCGCGGATCTGGTCGGCAAGGTCGAAGCCGGCATCCCGGAGGACGACCCGCGCAACCCCGCCACCATCGCGGACAATGTCGGCGACAACGTCGGCGACTGTGCCGGCATGGCGGCCGATCTGTTCGAGACCTATGCCGTGACCGTCGTGGCCACCATGGTGCTGGCCTCGATCTTCTTCGGTGGCCAGGCGGTGCTCGGATCCACGATCCTCTACCCGCTGGCGATCTGCGCCACCTGCATCGTGACCTCGATCGTCGGCACCTATTTCGTCAAGCTGGGCGCCAACAATTCGATCATGGGCGCCCTCTACAAGGGCCTGATCGTCACCGGCCTCCTGTCGATCGTCGGTCTGGCGATCGCGACCCAGTTCGTCATCGGATGGGGCGATATCGGCAGCGTCGCCGGCAAGACGATCACCGGCACCAACCTGTTCCTGTGCGGCATCCTCGGGCTCATCGTCACGGGCCTGATCGTGGTGATCACCGAATATTACACCGGCACCGGGAAGCGGCCCGTGGTGTCCATCGCCCAGGCATCGGTCACCGGCCACGGCACCAATGTCATCCAGGGCCTGGCGGTGTCGCTCGAATCGACCGCCTTGCCGGCGCTGGTGATCGTGGCCGGCATCATCGCGACCTACCAGCTGGCGGGCCTGTTCGGCACCGCCATCGCGGTGACCACCATGCTCGGCCTCGCCGGCATGATCGTCGCGCTCGACGCCTTCGGTCCGGTGACCGACAACGCCGGCGGCATCGCCGAAATGGCGGGTCTGTCCAAGGACGTCCGGCACTCGACCGACGCCCTCGACGCGGTCGGCAACACCACCAAGGCGGTCACCAAGGGCTATGCGATCGGTTCGGCGGGCCTCGGCGCCCTGGTGCTGTTCGCCGCCTATTCGAACGACCTCAACTTCTTTGCCGCGCATGGCGACACGATCCCTTACTTCAAGGACGTGGGGCAGGTGTCGTTCGACCTGTCGAACCCCTATGTGGTGGCCGGGCTCATCTTCGGCGGCCTCATCCCCTACCTGTTCGGCGGCATCGCCATGACGGCGGTGGGCCGCGCTGCCGGTTCCGTGGTGGAAGAGGTGCGGCGCCAGTTCAGGGAAAAGCCCGGCATCATGCAGGGGACGGATCGTCCGGATTACGGCCGCGCCGTCGACATGCTGACCCGCGCAGCGATTCGCGAGATGATCATCCCGTCATTGCTGCCCGTGCTGGCGCCGTTCGTGGCCTATTTCGGCGTGCTGTTCCTGTCGGGATCGAAGGCCAGCGGCTTCGCGGCCCTCGGCGCCATGCTGCTCGGCGTCATCGTCAACGGCCTGTTCGTGGCCATCTCGATGACCTCCGGCGGTGGTGCCTGGGACAACGCCAAGAAGAGCTTCGAGGACGGCTTCGTCGACAAGGACGGCGTGCGCCATCTGAAGGGCTCGGAGGCCCACAAGGCGTCGGTGACCGGCGATACGGTCGGCGACCCCTACAAGGATACGGCGGGCCCGGCCGTGAACCCCGCCATCAAGATCACCAACATCGTGGCGCTGCTGCTGCTCGCCATCCTGGCGCACTGACGCTCGGCCGCGTGGGCCTCTGGCTCACGCGGTTCTCGACAGGGCGGCTGCGTGCCGCCCTCCCCGCTATGCGATGTTGAATGTTAAGAGAAGCGCAGGAAGGATCTGAACAGGTTCTTCAGGAAGCCCTGTTCGGCGCCGCCGGTCGGCGTCGTCCGGGTGACGAAGTCGATCACCTGGCCGTTTTCGATGCCGTAATTGGCGACCCGTTCGACCTTCTTGTCCTTGGCGAAATAGACCGCCAGTACGCGCTGATCAGTGACCTTGGGAGCAGAGAACGCGAAGGACCGGTCGACGCTCTGGCTGATGTAATACCAGGCACTGCCGCCGACCGTCGATGTCGTCGAGGGCGTCCCGAGCACCACCAGAACCTGCTCCGCCGAGGAGCCCGGCTTGACCTGATCGAGAGCGTGACGGTCGACCACATAGCCGCGCGTGATTTCGCCGTCATACCCGATGCATCCGGCCAGGGTGAGCGAGAGCAAGGCCGCACCGGCAAGGCCGCACAACGATTTCGTGCGTTCCCGGCCCGTTTTCCCTTCTCGCATTCAAACCTCCGTTCGGATGCCGGACAATCGCAAGATCGTTCGCGTCCAGGGTATTTCGCTTGCGCCGAAGCGCAGCAGTGCCTAACTCCCATACTCGCCAAAAGCAAGCTTGGGCGTCTTTCGCCCCGGCACCATGCCACCAAGTTCTGAACGATGTTCTTCCTTCCCGGGCGCAAGCGCGCCCTCGCCAATCGCCAGCTGGTGGAGCGCCTGCACGCCGAGATCGTCGCTGCGGCGCGTCAGCCGGGCTTCTACCTCGACCATGGGGTCGCGGACACCTTCCAGGGTCGCTTCGAGCTGCTCATCCTGCACGCCGGGCCGGTGCTGAAGCGGTTGAACGAAGCGGAAGCGCCCGGGCCCACCCTGGCGCAGGATCTCGTGGACGCGATTTTCCGGCATCTCGATGCGGGTCTGCGTGAGATGGGCGTCGGCGATCTGGCGGTTCCCAAGCGCATCAAGAAGCTGGCCGAAGCCTTCCTGGGCCGCTCGGCCGCGTACGAAAGCGCGATCGGGGAAGGGCGGGAGGCCGTGGAGGCGGCGCTCTCACGCAACGTGTTCGATGGCGGCGCTGTGCCGGGCGGCATGGCGAGCTATGGCCTTGCGCTGCACGCGTGCTTGAAGGACGCCACTCTGGATGAACTTTTGACCCAGCCTTTGCCGTTTCCGGATGTTCCTCGCGTCCAGCATGGAGTCCATCCGTGAACCCCGTCCTTCCGCCGACCGCAATCCCATTCTCTCGTCCGTTCGAGGTCGCCCGGGTCCGGGACGAGGCCGTCGAGGTAGCGGTCGCGGCCGAGGCGGCTGAACGGGATGCCCTGGCCCGGATCGACGGGTTGGTCGGCATCGACCGTCTCGAGGCCGAGTTGCGGATCGCCCGCGAAGGCCGATCGGGGGTGCGCGTGACTGGAAACGTGCGGGCCACTATCCGGCAAACCTGCGTGGTCTCGCTCGAGGCGTTCGAATCGGACGTCGTCGAGCCCGTGGAGGTGCACTTCCTGCCCGAGGCAGACGTCATTGCTTTAGAGGCGGCCCGGCCCAAGGGCGACGACGCCGACGAGGGCGACCACGATTTGCCCGATCCCATCGTGGGTGGTCGAATCGACCTCGGGGCTCTCGCGGCCGAGTTCCTCAGCCTGGGCCTCGATCCTTATCCCCGCAAGCCCGGCGCTGCCTTCGAGCTGTCCGCCGCCGAGGAGACTGCGCCCGTCTCGCCCTTTGCGGCGCTCGGCCGGCTCAAGACGGACCCCCGAGTCTGATAGGTAAACACGGCGGCCGCTCGGGCCCGCTCCAGGCGGGCTGCTTTGCGTTGCCATTGACCTTGGACGTGGTGGCAGGGCACACCCCCGAGGAGGCCGCACGGTCGATGAGGGTGTCTTGATGCCGGGACAGATTCGAATCGCACTCGATGCGATGGGTGGCGACCATGGTCCCGAGGTCGTCGTGCCGGCGCTGCCCTGGCGCTGGGGCGCCATTCGGACCTGTACTTCCTGTTTTTCGGCGATGAGGCGCTGATTCGTCCGGTTCTGGACCGGCATCCGGAACTGCTCGCCTGTTCCAAGGTCCACCATACGAGTGTTGCGGTTCGGATGGAGGACAAGCCCAGTCAGGCCCTGCGATCGGGACGGCGCACGTCCTCCATGTGGCTGGCGATCGATGCGGTGAAGACCGGCGAAGCGGATGCCACGGTCTCGGCGGGCAATACAGGCGCGCTCATGGCCATGTCCAAGATCTGCTTGCGCACGATGCCCCATGTCGACCGGCCGGCGATCGCGGCCATGTGGCCGACGACGCGCGGCAGATCCATCGTGCTCGACGTCGGGGCCAGCATCGGCGCAGACGCCCAGCATCTGGTAGACCTGGCGATCATGGGAGCGGCCATGGCCAAGATCGTGCTCTCGATCGAACGGCCGACCGTGGGATTGCTCAACATCGGGGTCGAGGAGATCAAGGGCCTGGAGGAGATCAAGGCCGCAGGCCGCATCCTTCGGGACTCTGCCCTGCCGAGCCTGGAATATCACGGTTTCGTCGAGGGGGACGACCTCGGCAAAGGGCACCGTCGATGTGGTGGTCACCGAAGGCTTTACCGGAAATATCGCGCTGAAAACTGCGGAAGGAACGGCAACCCAGATCGGGCGCTACTTCCGCGAGGCCATGAGCCGGAGCCTGATGTCCAAGGTCGGCTACTGGTTTGCCCGCGAGGCGTTTCGAACCCTTCGAGAGAAGATGGATCCCCGCAGCGTCAATGGGGGCGTATTTCTTGGGCTCGACGGCGTTGTGATAAAGAGCCACGGCGGCACGGATGCGGTCGGCTATGCCGGGGCGATCGGGGTCGGCTACGACATGGTGAGGCACGGCTTGCTGACGCAGATTCGCGATTCGATCGCCTTCGCTCAGGACATCAATGCCACGCGGAACGCCGTTGCCGGCGCGCCAGGGTCCTGACCTCGCTCCCTGATGCATTGCCCCCTTGCCTGTTTGGGCGCATAGGACTGCCCCAAATGCAGGCTCGCCCCGGGTTGAGCCAGAAACTCTGACCGCCATCGGATTCGGCCGTTATCGATGACAAGTATGATCGTGGGAATGAATGGCTGGCGGTCGGTGGTGCGGGGAGTCGGATCCTATCTGCCGGAGCGCTGCGTCACCAATGCGGAACTGGCCCTCACCGTCGACACCACGCACGAGTGGATCGTTCAGCGGACCGGGATCGAACAGCGCCATTTCGCGGCCGAAGGCGAGACGACGTCGGTGCTGGCCACGAACGCCGCGCGCGAAGCCCTCAAGGCTGCGCAGCGATCTGCCTCCGACGTCGATCTGATCATCGTCGCAACCGCGACACCCGACTACACGTTTCCCGCGACGGCCACGCAGGTTCAGGCGGCCCTGGGCCTGACGGCCGGGGTGGCGTTCGACCTCCAGGCCGTGTGCTCAGGTTTCGTGTTCGCGCTGGCGACGGCCGACAAGTTCCTGCGGTCGGGCTCACATCGCTGTGCGCTGATTATCGGTGCCGAGACGTTCTCCCGGCTTCTCGACTGGCAGGATCGAACCACCTGCGTGCTGTTCGGCGACGGCGCAGGTGCCGTGATTCTCGAGGCGGAGCAGGGTGGCGAACCGCTCGACAAGGGCGGCGTGGTCACGACTCACCTTCGCTCCGATGGTCGGCATCGTCCCAAGCTCTTCGTCGATGGGGGCCCCTCCAGCACGCGCTCGACGGGCCACCTCCGCATGGAGGGAAGAGAAGTGTTCCGCCACGCCGTGGGCATGGTGACCGATGTGGTCACCGATGCGTTTGCGGCGGCCGGCGTTGGCCCGAGCGACATCGACTGGTTCGTCCCGCACCAGGCCAACCAGCGCATCATCGACGCCTCGGCGGTCAAGCTTGGAATCCCGCCCGAAAAGGTCGTGTCCACGGTCCGCCTGCACGCCAACACCTCGGCCGCATCCATCCCGCTTGCCCTGTCGACCGCCACCCGGGACGGCCGGATCAAGCCAGGCGATCTCGTGATGCTGGAGGCCATGGGCGGAGGTTTCACCTGGGGCAGCGCGCTGGTCCGTTGGTAGCCGTTGCAATTCAGGCACGCTGGGCGAGACTCGTGCCTCGGAATGGTTTTAGGCCGTTCCTGGCGAGACAGCCGGCAAGAGATTGACTAACCTTGCGCTTCAACCGTTCAGTTCACCGAACGGGGGGTCGTCAGGGGAGATTTCGAGACCGGTCATGACGAAGTTCGAGGACGACAAACGCGGCAAGACGATCACCCGGGCTGATCTTTCCGAAGCGGTCTACCAGCGCGTCGGACTGTCGCGTACCGAATCATCCGAACTCGTCGAAATGGTTCTCCAGGAGATGGCGCAGGCCATCGAGCGCGGCGAGACCGTCAAGCTGTCGTCTTTCGGTTCTTTCGTGGTCCGGTCGAAGGGTGAGCGGATCGGCCGCAATCCGAAGACCGGGGTGGAGGTGCCGATTACGCCACGGCGCGTCATGGTGTTCAAACCCTCGAACATCCTGAAGAGTCGGATCAACGGGAACAGCCGGGCCCATTACGACGAGTAAAGGCCGTGGAAAAGAGCCCCGACGCCTATCGAACAATCAGCGAAGTCGCAGAAGAGCTGAAGTTGCCGCAGCATGTGCTGCGGTTCTGGGAAACCCGGTTCCCGCAAATCAAGCCCATGAAGCGCGGCGGTAACCGTCGCTTCTACAAGCCCGGTGACGTCGAACTCCTGCGCGCCATCAAGTCACTGCTCTATGGCGACGGCTACACGATCAAAGGCGTACAGCGCATCTTGAAGGAGCAAGGACCGCGCGCGGTCGCCAGTCTGGCTCAATCCGGGCAGGTTGGAACCTCCGGCAAGCGTCCGCAGCCATCCCTCGAACCGTCACTGGACAGCGCGATCCCAGATAGTCCGGATCATCCCGATGCGCCGCCGCCGTCGGCGCCTGACCAACTGGGCTCAGCTTATTCGCGCGGAGGGGCGAGTCTTGCACTGCAGCGCGAACCGCCCGATGACGCAGATCGATCCAAGCCGGATTCTCGAACTATGGCGCCCGGTGTAGGGCGCGCGCGGGACTCTCTAGAGGCTGTCCTCTTCGAACTGGCCGAATGCGAACGCATCCTCGCGGCTGCGGCCTTTGTGGACCGAGGCTCGCCGTAGGCGACAACCAACCGGCTGCCGGCCTGAGGGTATCGCCTCAAACGCGTGCTGGTCCTCTGAGCCGCAATCACGTTTGTCGTGTCCAGACGGGTCCGTACCAGGAACCCCGTGCTGCTGACGGCCGTTTTACTGTGGATCGTGGCTGCTCGCGAGGAGTTGTCGATGTCCAAAATCGTTCACGCCGTTGCTGCTACAATGCTTGCAAGCGCTACCGTTCTGGTCACGCTTCCCACACCGGCCAGCGCGCAACGCTATTACCCGCCGCGCCGGCTCGGACCTAACGATCCCTCGTATGGCAACGTACCGAACGTGCCAAACGAGCAGGGATGCGTGAAATGGTGCTTCAGGGATTCCAATCCCTGCGATCCGCCCGAATACAAGCGGGCCGACGGTCGGTGCAACTGGTTCGACTGATCGAAACGGCGATCGGGCAATCCGAGGCTCCTGGCAGGCGCCACACGGACAATCGCCTTGTGAACTGGTCGGGCCCCGGATTCGGTTCGCTCGTGGATCACCAGGAGGCGCTCCTTTCGATAGTTGGTCGGAACCGGGCGGAGAAAAGGCAGGCCGGCAAGCCAGCCTGCCTTGGCGGCTCAGGCCGCTACCGCTGCGATGTCGCGGTTGTTGAAACGATGCTTCTCGAGACCCCCGACCAGGGCGGAGACGGCCTTGGAGGCATCGCCGGATGATACGCCCTGCTCTGGCGCTCCGCCCTTGGGAACCGGCAGGTGTGCCGCGCCGATGAGTGCGCCCGCATCTCCGATGAAAGCGATCGGTTTGCCGTGTTTGAAGGCTTCGGCCAGGAACGCGAGCGCGAGCCCGTTCTTGGCGAGCCTCGCGGCGGAAGCTCCGCCCGGCACGGCGACGGCATCGTAGATCACCGACGGCGCGTTCGGGGCAGGCCGGTCGATCTTCACGGTCTTGCCCAGGCTGCACGTCAACGTTCCGCCCCGCTCCGCGATCACCTCGACCACCGCGCCCTGGGCTTCGAGGCCGGACTTCAGCGTGCCCAACTGGGCGCCATCGACGCCCTCGCCGGCCAGTACGGCGATCTTGCGGCCCTTGATGCCCTTGGCCGGCTTATCCATCGACAGGGCCGGGGAGGATTTCACGCTCTTCTTGCCGCTCGGCATGGTGGCAGGCTCTGCGACTTCGGTGACCGGCGGCTTAGGCGCGACGCGCTTGCACTCGTCGATGTCGAGGCCGGTCTTCTCGGCCACTCGTGAGGCAAGGTCGGGATGGATGTTGACCAGGATATTGGCCATCACGGCCTGGCGCACCGCCTTTGTCTCGCAATTGTTCAGCTCGAACGAAAAGCCTTCGACAATATGGTCCTTTTCCCAATCGGCCATCGAGTTCCAGAACAAGGTGGCCTGGCTGAAGAAGTCGGTGAAGCTTTTCGAGCGGGCGCGGATCTTCCGCCCGTCGATCTTTTCCGCATAGCTGCGGAACGCGTCGACCGCTTCCGGCTGGTGCATGGGGCACCCTTTCGCCAGCGCGTTGGGGAAATAGGCGACTCGGCCCTTGTTGATGGTTTGGCGCGCGAAGGCATCACGCTGATTGTTGGACACCGGATTGATCGGCCGGTTGATGGGAAGTTCGGCGAAATTTGGCCCGACGCGCCGTAGTTGCGTATCGAGGTAGGAGAACAATCGGCCCTGCAGCAGCGGATCGTTGGTGAAATCGATGCCCGGAACGACGTGGCTGGTGCAGAACGCCACCTGTTCGGTTTCGCTGAAATAATTGTCTGGATTGCGGTTCAGGGTCATCTTCCCGATAATGCGCACCGGAACCAGCTCTTCCGGGATGATCTTGGTGGGATCGAGCAGGTCGAAGTCGAAGGCGAACTCGTCATGTTCCTCGACGACCTGGATGCCGAACTCCCATTCGAGGAAATCGCCGCGCTCGATCGATTCGAACATCTCGCGCCGATGGAAGTCGGCATCCTTGCCGGCGGTTTTTTGGGCCTCGTCCCACACCTGGCTGTGCACGCCTTTGACCGGCTTCCAGTGAAACTTGACGAAGCGGCTCTTCCCCTTCGCATTGACGAAGCGCCAAGTGTGGACCCCGAAGCCTTCCATATGGGCGAAGGACCGGGGTAGGGCGCGGTCGCTCATCACCCACATCAGCATATGACTGGTTTCGGGCGACAGCGACGCGAAATCCCAAAACGTATCGTGGGCGCTGGCGGCTTGCGGGATCTCGACATGCGGCTCGGGTTTGACCGCGTGGATCAGGTCTGGGAACTTGATGGCATCGTTGATGAAGAACACCGGCATGTCGTTGCCGACGAGGTCCCACACCCCGGTGTCGGTGTAGAGCTTCACCGCGAAGCCGCGCACGTCGCGCGGCGTGTCGGCCGAGCCGCGCGAGCCCGCCACCGTCGAGAAGCGGACGAAGACCGGCGTTTGTTTCCCCTTTGCGGCGAATGGCGAAGCCATCGTCAGGTCGGACAAGTCCTCGTAAGCCTCGAAAACGCCATGCGCGGCGGCGCCACGCGCATGCACGACCCGCTCGGGAATTCGCTCATGGTCGAAATGCGTGATCTTTTCCCGCAGCATGAAATCTTCGAGCAACGACCCGCCGCGGACCCCAGCCTTCTCGCTATTCTGGTCATCGCTGATCTTGACGCCCTGGTTGTTGGTCATCGCCGCCCCGGGCAGGACCGTGTCGGGCTTCAGGGTTTCGGTCTTGGTGGTCTCGACCGCGTCGTGGGTGGCGCGGTGATGGGCTCCGCCCGATTGTGGAGGAGCGTAGTTTGTGTCGGGCATGCGAGAACTCCGGCGAACGAAAGGGTTCGCCGGTCAACAACCGAGACACTCGATTGGTCTCGTCAGCGTTACGAATTCGACCCGAGGGCGCCGGGGCCAGGGCTTCACGGATCCTTACCCGCCGCGCCAGATCGATTGCTGGCGCGGCGATCTACGCCGGGTCGTCGATCACGCTGACGTGGGCTGCGACAATCCGCCATCCTTCGGGCAAACGGGCCCAGGTCTGGGTCTGCCGCCCCACGCGGCCTGGAAGGCTGGTTCTTTGAAACAGCGTCGAGGCCGTCGCGAAGTCCCGTCCGAACGTGGTGATCACCGTGCGATCCAGGGTTCGGGCGAGACCCGCGGGCGATCTCGCCGCACGAAAAGCGGCGATCTCGGCGTGGCCATAAAGGTTCTCCGCGGCGCCGTAACGCACGGCCCGGTTATCGTGCCAAAAGAAGCCGTCGAGCGCCGCGACGTCGTTGCCGACCAGTGCCCGCTCGTAGCCGGCGAAGGCCGCTTCGACATCTGCGAGGGTCTCGGGATCATTGATCATGCGCGAACCTTTCCTGGAGTGTCGCGGGGTCCAGACGGACTGGCTTGATCATTGCTTCTCTGTCGAGCAGTTCTCGGAGGGGAAAGAGAGCCTATGACAGCATTATTGCCGTTCGATCCTGCACCGATGCGATGCAAATGACACTGACTCAAGAGAGTTTCATCGCAAGCCAGGCGCCGAAACTGGGCCAGACCACCGCGTCGCTCTGAGCCGCCCGAATGTTCGATCTCGTCCTGCGCAATGCCCGGGTCGCCGGCGCCGACGACCGGCTCGTCGACATCGGCATCAGCGCGGGACACTTCCGGGCCATCGCGCCGAACCTGGCCCGAGGCGCCGAGGAGGAAGAGCTCGGCGGCAAGCTGGTGCTGCCCGGCTTCGTCGACACGCATGTTCACCTCGACAAATCCTGCCTGCTGGGCCTGTGCGCGTGCGGGGGCGGCACGCTGAACGAAGCCATCGCAAGCGTGGCTCGCGCCAAGCGCGCTTTCACGGCGGAGGACGTTTCGGCTCGGGCCACCCGCACCCTGGAAATGGCCATCGTCCAGGGCACCACGCACATGCGGACGCATGTCGAGGTCGACCCCCGGGTCGGGCTGACCAGTTTCCACGCGCTGCAGAAGCTCAAGGCCGACTACGCCTGGGCGATCGACCTCGGACTGTGCGTGTTCCCGCAGGAAGGGCTCACCAATGATCCGGGCTGCGAGGATCTGCTCCGGCAAGCCTTGGAGCAGGGCGCGGACGCTATCGGCGGTGCGCCCTATGCCGACACCGATCCCGAGGGACAGCTCCGCCGCATCTTTGCGCTGGCGCGCAGCTTCGACGTGGACATCGACCTTCATCTCGATTTCCACCTCGACCCGTCGCGCTCCATGATCGACGAGGTGTGCCGCCTCACCGAGGCTCAGCATTGGGGCGGGCGGGTTGCCATCGGCCACGTCACAAATCTGTCCGCCATGGCACCCGAGGCGCTCGATCGAGCGGCTCGGCGCCTGAAGGAAGCCGACGTGGCCCTGACCGTGCTGCCGGCCACCGACCTCTATCTTGGGGGACGTGACCGCGACCGCGACATCCCCCGGGGAGTCGCGCCGGCCCATCGGCTCGCGGCGGCGGGCCTATGTTGCTCGCTCGCCACGAACAACGTCCAGAACCCTTTCACGCCCTATGGCGATTGCTCGCTGCTGCGCATGGCCAATCTCTTCGCCAATGTGGCGCAGCTCGGAAGACCCGGCGAACTCGAATCCTGCTTCGCCATGGTCACCACTTCGGCCGCCACGCTGCTGAACCTGCCCGCCTATGGCATCGCGCCGGGGCGTCCGGCCGATCTCGTGGTGCTCGATTGTTCCAGTCGCGTGGAGGCTGTGAGCGCCATCGCCCAACCCCTGTTCGGCCTCAAGGCAGGGCGCCGGACTTTCGTGCGCGCTGCCCCTGCTTTGTGCAGGCCCTAGGCGAGCCTTTCGGCTGCCGCTTTGGCGGGCAGCTGGCCACACTTGCCCGCCGGGCCACGGCGGCCACACCCAATGCGCATCGGCCGGTTCGGCTTGGCACGCAACGTGCTTCGCATCTTGCGTCAATCCGGAACTCACCGTGGCGATTGCTGCTGCACTTCAAGCTGAAAAACGGGGCCGAGCCGAATTCGTCGCGGTCAGCAAGCTCTATGGCGCCGCACTCGCGGTCGACTCGATCGACGTGCGGGTTCCGGAGGCGACCTACTGCTGTCTTCTGGGGCCCTCGGGCTGCGGCAAGACCACGACCTTGCGCATGCTGGCCGGCCACGAGGGCGTGTCCTCGGGCGACATCCTGCTCGACAACATCAACGTCACCGACCTGCCGCCGGCCAAACGCGGCACCGCGATGATGTTCCAGAGCTATGCTCTGTTCCCGCACCTCTCCGTCGAGAACAACGTCGCCTTCTCGTTGAAGATGCGCGGCGTCGCAGCGGACGAGCGTCTCCGCGAGGCGCGGCGCATGCTCGAGCTCGTCGAACTTGAGCGCTTCGCCGAGCGGCTACCCTCGCAGCTGTCGGGCGGCCAGCAGCAGCGGGTCGCCCTGGCGCGGGCGCTCATTACCCGGCCGGCCGCGCTGCTCCTCGACGAGCCGCTCTCCGCGCTCGACCCGTTCCTGCGCGTGCGCGTCCGAGGCGAGCTGAAGCGGCTGCAGAAGAACCTCGGCATCAGCTTCGTCCATGTGACGCACGGGCAGGACGAGGCCTTGGCGCTGGCCGACCTTGTGGTGCTGATGAACGCCGGGCGCATCGAGCAGCAGGGCACCGCGGCCGAAGTGTTTCTGCGCGCCTCGCACGGCCTTCGTGGCCCGCTTCGTCGGCGGCCACAACGTCATCGACCTCGGTGACCGCTGCGTGGCGGTCCGCACCGACCGGACACTCTTGAACGCCGCACAGGATGGCGCGCTTCGCGAAGCGACCGTTCGCGGCATCGAATTCGCGGGCACGAGCTTCAGCGTCCAGATGGCGGACGATCGCGGCGGCGAACTGACCGCCCTCGTCCCTGAAGAGCGATTCCGCGATCGGCCGGTCGATGAGGGCGAGCGCGTGACCGTGTCGTGGCCCTCTCACGAGGCGCATCTGCTGGAGGGCGGCGCCTCGTGATCCAGCAAGGGTTCCGATTCATCCATCAACGTCCGAGGAAAATGTCATGACCACAAACGATCAACTCAAGGGGCTCTCGCGGCGGTCGGTTCTCAAGGGCGGCGCAGCCCTTGGCGCAGCGGCGGGTTTCAGCTTCCCGGCCCCGGCGATCCATGCCGCCGAACCCATCACCCTGCGTTATCTTTCGACAGCCACCAATCAGGCTCCCGCCATCGCCGAGCAGGCCCTCAAGGATACGGGCATCAAGATCGAATATGTCACGGTCACCACGGACGATGTCACCAAGCGCATCGTCACCCAGCCGGACAGCTTCGACCTGGTCGATACCGAGTACTTCAGCCTCAAGAATCTGGTGCCGTCCGGCAACCTGATGGGCATGGACGCCAAGAAGATCAAGCTGTTCGACAAGCTCGCGACGGTGATTACCAAGGGCGAGGTCGACGGCAAGAAGATCGGCGACCAGGGCACCTCGCCCCACAAGGTGCTCTATCTCGAGAAGCAGCATTCGAAGGAATTCGCCAAGCAGCCCACCGAGTGGATCACCCTGATCCCGACCACCTATAACGCCGACACCCTTGGCATCCGTCCCGACCTCGTCGGCCGGCCGATCGAGAGCTGGGCGGAACTGCTCAATCCGCAGTTCAAGGGCAAGGCGTCGATCCTCAACATTCCCTCGATCGGCATCATGGATGCGGCCATGGTCACCGAGGCGACCGGCAAGCACAAATATGCCGACAAGGGCAACATGACCAAGCCCGAGATCGACCTGACCATCGCCACCATGATCGAGGCCAAGAAGGCCGGCCAGTTCCGGGCTTTCTGGACCGACTTCAACGAATCCGTGAACCTGATGGCGTCCGGCGAAACCGTGATCCAGTCCATGTGGTCGCCGGCCGTCACGGCCGTCCGGCTGAAGGGCATCGCATGCACGTTCCAGCCCTTGAAGGAGGGCTATCGGGCCTGGGCGTCGGGCTTCGCCCTGCCGCGCACCCTGAAGGGCAAGCAGCTCGATGCGGCCTACGAATTCGTGAACTGGTTCCTGTCCGGCTGGGCCGGCGCCTACCTCAACCGACAGGGCTACTACTCGGCCGTTCTCGATACGGCCAAGAGCCATATGGAACCCTATGAATGGGCCTATTGGATGGAAGGCAAGCCGGCCGAGAAGGACATCCATGGCCCGGACGGTGGCCTGCTCGAAAAGGCCGGCGCGGTCCGCGACGGAGGCTCCTACAATCAGCGCATGGGCGCCGTGGCGTGCTGGAACTCCATCATGGATGAGAACGCCTACATGGTGCAGAAGTGGAACGAGTTCATCGCAGCCTAGCCTCAGGACAGGCTGCGGGCCAGGACGGGTCGGCTTGCGCCGGTCCGCTCCCGGTCGCGGCGCCAGCCCATGAACGAACACCTTTCTAGGCCGATAGCCGCGCCGGTTCTCCCGGAACCAGCTCCCCGAATGGCGGACAGCGCCGTGCCTGCGGGCGGTGGGCGCGCGGTCACCCGCGGCCAGAAGCCCAGGGCTGGCCTCCGCTACGCCCCCTACTGGCAGGCTGCACCGCTCGCGGCCGTCTTCCTGGTGTTCTTCATCCTGCCGCTGCTGGTCACCTTCGTGGTCAGCTTCTGGAGCTATACCGGCTATTCGATCGAGCCGGCGCTCATTCCCGACAATTACCGGTCGGCCTTCGACCGCTGCCTGGCCGATCTCCCGAGCCTCTGCACCACGTTCCGGACCTACCTTTCGACCCTGCGCTTCTGTCTGATCGTCTGGATCGCGACGCTGCTGCTCGGCTTCAGCATCGCCTATTATCTCGTGTTCGAAATCCGCAGCCCGACGACGCGCCTGGTTCTCGCCCTACTCACCACGATCCCGTTCTGGACCTCGAACGTGATCCGCATGATCTCCTGGATCCCGCTGCTGGGGCGCAACGGGCTGGTCAACGAGGCCCTGATGGGGCTGAGGATCACGAACGAGCCGCTCGATTGGCTGCTCTATTCGCCGTTCTCGGTCTCGCTCGCGCTGGTGCACATCAATACGGTGTTCATGATCGTGCCGATCCTCAACTCGATGTCCCGCATCGATCGTTCGCTCGTGGAAGCGGCTTACGATGCCGGCGCCACGGGGTGGCAGGCGCTGGTCAACGTGATCATTCCGCTCTCGAAGACCGGCATCGCCATCGGCTCGATCTTCGTCATCACGGTCGTCATGGGCGACTTCATCACGGTCGGGCTGATGGGCGGCCAGCAGATCGCCTCGGCCGGCAAGGTCATCTCCACCGAGATCACGGCCCTCCAATTCCCGATCGCGGCCGCCAATGCGGTGGTGCTGCTGGCCGTGGTGCTGATGATCGTGTGGACTATGCTGCGCTTCGTCGATATCCGGCGGGAGCTTTGAGATGCGCGAAGGCCGATCCCGCACCTTCTATGTGCTGACCGCCATCTTCGCGCTCTACGTCCTGTTCCTTTACGGCCCGACGCTGACCATCCTGACTCTGTCGTTCCAGGGGCCGGCCGGCGGCATGACGTTCCCGATGCACGGCATCTCGCTGCACTGGTTTCACAACCTCTGGGCCGGGATCGGCGTCCCCAACGTCGCCGACGCCTTGTGGAATTCGCTGCGGCTCAGCTTGACCGTGACGGTGCTGACCGTCGTCATCTCGGTGATGGCTGGCTATGCGTTCCGCCGGCGCTTCGGTGGCTCGAACGCGCTGTTCTTCACGGCCATCGCGAGCCTCATCCTGCCGTCGATCGTGGTCTCCCTCGGTATCGCGCTCGAGTTCCAACTGGTCAACAAGGCCATCGCGGGGCTGGGGGACGCCTACGACATCGCCTGGATCGAGGACAACTTTCAGACCCTGATGGGCCTTTTCACATCGGGGCTCGGGGCGCAGCTCACCTGGACGCTGCCGTTCGGTCTCCTGATCATGTTCGCGGTCTTCAACCGGTTCAACCCCGCCTTCGAAGAAGCTGCCCGCGATCTCGGGGCCAGTTCGTGGCAAACGTTCCGGCATGTGGTGCTGCCGATTATTGCGCCGTCGCTGGTCGGCGTTGCGCTGTTCGGTTTCACGCTCTCGTGGGACGAGATCGCCCGATCCAGCCAGACGGTGGGCTCGGCCAATACCCTGCCACTCACGCTCCAGGGCCTCACCACCACGGTGACGACGCCGGTGATCTACGCCCTCGGCACGGTGACGACGGGCGTGTCGTTCTTCATCATCATCCTGGCGCTGACGGCGGTCATGCTGGTCCAGCGCCGCCGGCGCCGGCACGGATCGGATGCGGGGGCGGGCTTGGTCTGACGGAATTCGGGCAGACGCCGCGATGATTGTCGTATCCTCACCCGCCGAACCAGCGGCAGCACGCCAGACACGGCTCGGTTGTCCGAAGGCCGCCCTCAACGCGATTAACCTGTTCTTGGATTTTAGGTGCCCAGATGAGCGTCCGGGGCTCGGCCAACTCGTCAGAGTTGCAGATGGCAAGGAGCGACCTGCAACCGAGCATTCCGATGGTACGAGCTTGTGAAGGTAAGTCGCTTCGATCGCTGCGTCCGACCTCCCGAGCCCTGACGACGTTCGCGCCGGATCGCGATTTCCGCCGCGACCGTTCCGGCTCGGTCGCCATCGAATTCGCGTTCGTGGGACTCCTGATCATCCTGCTCGTTTTGGAAACCATGCAGGCCGGCTATTACTTCTACACCGAAGCGGCGCTCGATCGGGCGACCAGCAAGTCCGCCCGCCAGATCCTTACCGGCACCGTCGCCAACCAGGGCATGACTGCGGACAATTTCCGCACCAGTGTCCTGTGCCCTCTGCTCGCACCCGGCATGAGTTGCGCCAATGTCGTGACAAATATTCAGACCGTACCTGAAAATCTCTCCCCCGGCGGCTTCTACAGCTTCGTGAACTCAACCCAAACCGGGTTGGTCACCCCGGCCATGGACAACACCAAGACGACGTTCTGTCCGGGGCAGAACGGATCCTATGTTTATGTGCAAGTCTATTATGCGATGCCGACATTCAGTCCCTTCTGGCTGGCGTTGAGCTCGACGGTCTGGAACGGAAACAAAATTCATTTCATCTATTCAACCGCAGCTTTCAAGAACGAACCTTTCCAACTGGGCAGCCAATACTCGGGTACATGCTGATATGCATTGCCGCCCGATGAGCCCCATGGCCAAGTTCCTCCGCAACACGGCAGGGATTTCGGCAATCGAGTTTGCAGTCGCGGCGCCTGTGCTGATTCTGCTGCTGGTGTTCGGATTCGATATCGCACGCTTCGTCATATCGACCGAGAAAGTCGTCAACGTCGCCAGTACCGTCGGCCAAATGATCTCGCAAAACACCACCGGCACGGTGAACTACGTGGACGTCCAGTTTTATCGGGACTCTGCAATGGTGATTTTCCCGCAGGTGCTCGCCGACGCGAAGCAACAGAACATCGCATGGTACAATGATATTTCGATCACCATGTCGAGCATAAATTTCGTCGCGTCGCCGAGCGGCTGCACGACCAGTTGCACCTATAAACCTGAGGTGGTCTGGAGCGGCGGCAGCAATCCTCGATCCTGTACAGCCCCTATCACGTCATCGAGCGATACGGCCGCGCCGTCACCGACGACATTGCCGGTCGATGTGTACGGGCCAGGCACGCTCATCGTCGTTGACGTCACGTTTACATTCAAGCCGACAATCGCGCCCTCGTTTATGAAAAACATCAACATCTCCAGGTCATATTACTTGGCACCCCGGTTCGTGCCGATGGTGAAATACGCGGTCATTTCCGGCGATAATGGCATCGCTGCGGAATGTCCCAATTATTGAGAGCCCTAATGCAGCGCCTGTCTTTGCGTCTTCCGCGAACCACCGCAATCGGGACTCTGTACCGAACCTGGCTCGGTGATCGCCGCGGCAACGCCGGCATTCTG
The DNA here is from genome assembly GCA_963851175.1 of uncultured Alphaproteobacteria bacterium. Classification (GTDB taxonomy): domain Bacteria; phylum Pseudomonadota; class Alphaproteobacteria; order Rhizobiales; family Beijerinckiaceae; genus Lichenihabitans. Next base: position 58,419 of record CAWKNU010000010.1, read on the forward strand.
TTCGCCCTTTGCCTCATTCCAGCAATCGGGATGGTCGGCCTTGGCGTCGATTATTTCCGAGGCCTGTCCTACAAGTCTCGGCTCGAACTCGGCCGCCGACAGCGCGGCCCTGGCGGCCATCACGACCGCCCAAAGGTACATAGCGGCGAATTCGCAAACCCAGGCCGACCCGACGGCCAACGCCATCTTGGCCGGTAAGGCACAGGCCCTCAAGGTTTTTCCTGTCAATGCGTCGTCGGCCGCGACCGCCGTCGCGGCCACGCCCACGGTGACCATGACCAGAACCGGCCAGACGATCACGGCCAATGTCACCTATTCGGGAACGATGAAGACGGCCTTCGGCGGTCTATTCGGCGTAAACACGTTCAATGTCGGTGGCGTGTCGGCATCGAGCCTCACCATGGGCAAGTATCTCGACTTCTATCTGCTGTTGGATACGTCCGGCTCGATGGGGCTGCCGACGACCAACGCCGGACAATCGGCGCTCGCCGCGATCAACCCCGACATGAAAAGCTCATATCCGACGGGGTGCGTGTTTGCGTGTCACTTCCCGGGCAACCAGGGCTACGGTCTGACGCGGCCGAACTCCAGCAACAATTACCAGCAGATCGATTTGCGTGCCGACTCGGTTGGCCAGGCTGTCCAGGCGCTCCTGCAAACCGCTACGAAAACTGAGACTCTGCCCAACCAGTATCGAGTGGGAATCTATCCCTTCATCAACCACGTCTCCCAGGCTGCGGCCCTGTCGTCCAATCTGAGCAACGCCAACACGGTTGCCGGCAACCTGGCGCAGTACCTCGATACGGGAGATTACAGTTCCGCATTGGGCAGCGGGGGGACGCATTTCGAAAATCTCTACAATGACATGGCGGGCTATCTGAGCACGATCGGCGACGGCTCGGGCGCCCAATCACCGCAGCCCTTCGTGTTCATCGTCACGGACGGAGCGAACAACAATCAGACATACACGAGCAGCGGCTTCGATGGCTCGCAACCCCAGTTGCCGAACATGTCCTATTGCGCCTCGGCCAAAAGCGCAGGAATCACGATTTCGATCCTCTATACGCCCTATGTTCCGATCCAGAATCCCAATCCGAGCTTCGCTGGGGACGAGGACGACAAGGTCAACAACATCATACCCGGCATCCCGAGCGTGCTGCGCAATTGCGCCAGCCCCGGGTTCTTCTTCACAGCCAATAGCCCGCAAGACATCACCAATGCCATGCAGGCCATGTTCGCCCAGGCCCTGCAGGCCGCGCGGCTGACGCAGTAAGCGAGGCGTCGGGGCGGGAGGCCGAGCCGAGCCTTCCCTCACACTAGCTTGCCGTCTTCCATGATGAATTGCGCACACCGGCTGCCCAGCATCATGGCAGGCGCGTTGGTGTTGCCGGCATTGATGTTCGGCATGGCGGAAAGATCGCACACCCGCAGATTGGCGATGCCGCGCACGCGCAGCCGCGAATCGAGCACGGCGAGCCGGTCGCCGGCCGGCCCCATGCGGCACGTGCCGCTCGGGTGATAATTCGTTTTCACGAATCGCCGGCAATGGTCCAGCAACGCGGCGTCGCTCACGTCCTTGGAGCCGGGAATTGCGACCTGCTTGATCCGCTCAGCCAACGGGCTGGTGTGGAACGCGCGCAGGAAAAAGCGCTGCCCCTCGATCATGGCCTGCGCATCGGCCGGGTCGGACAGCAGATTGGGAGAAACGAGGGGCATGTCCTCAGGATCGGCCGAGCGCAGACGCACGAAGCCGCGTGACTTGGGCTTGACCACGACCGTGGTGATAGTGAGCCCGAAGGTGTTCTGGACAAGGTCCCGCGTGTCCCGGTCGACATAGACGATGGGCACGCAGAACGCCTGGATCGTCGGCTCGGCTTCCGGGTTCGTCGGGTTGACGAAGGCGCCGGCTTCCACCCCGGCAGACAGAATCGGACCCGTACCGAACAGCTTGAACTGCAGGCCGTTGAGAAACATGCGCCAGCCGACGCCCTGCTTGTAGTAGCCGTGCCTCCCGCTGGCCGTCGCCACGATAGGCACCTCCGGATGATCGATCAGGTTCTCGCCGACGCCCGCCAGATCGGCACGGCATTCGATGCCATGGCGTCTGAGCTGCTCCGCGGGGCCGATCCCGGACAGCATCAGCAGCTGGGGCGTGACGAGTGCGCCGGCCGCCACGATGATCTCCCGCTCGGCCCGGGCCTGCCGCTCCACGCCTTTTGCGTCGCGGTAGCTGACACCGACCGCTCGGCCGTCGGTGATGTCGATGCGCCGCACCGCGCAATTCAGGCGGACGGTCAGGTTCGGGTTCCCGTCGAGCGGAGCCAGGAATGCATAGGCCGCGCTGGAGCGCTTGCCGTGCCGATTCATGAATTGGTAAAACCCGACCCCGCGCTGCGTCGGGCCATTGAAGTCGTGATTGTACGGCTCGCCAAGCGCCTGCACGCTTTGCACGAACCAGCGCGACATCTCGTTGATGTGGCCCGGATCGGACACCAGCAACGGCCCGTCCACGCCGTGCCGCTCGTTGTGCAGCCGGTTGTTGCTTTCCATGCCGCGGAAGTGCGGGAGAACATCGGCCCAGCGCCAGCCCGGATAATCGTTGTCGCCCTGCAGGCGCTCGTGCCACTCGTCGTAATCGGCGGGCCGGCCGCGCATGTAGACCTGCGCGTTCACCGACGAGCCACCCCCGAGGACATTGGCCTGCGGTATGTCGTGCATGCGGCCGCCGAGATGCTCTTGCGGCACCGTCTTGTGGTAGCGCATGAACTTGCTGCCGTTGATCATCTTGAAGATGCCAGGCGGCATGTCGAGAAGCGGATGGCGGTGCGAGTGTCCGCCCTCCAGCACGAGCACGCGTGCGCCGCCCTCAACCAGGCGCGCCGCCGCGACGCAGCCCGACGAGCCGCCTCCCACGACGATGTAGTCAAACACGTCCGCCACTGCCGCGCGCCTCCGAGAGGGTCAGCGCCTGTTGCGCCGTCAGGTTTGTCGATTGCCTTTGGGGCCGATCACGCTTGCATGATCACGCCCGGATTTTGTCTAGACCCTTCCAGTCGAATTCGATGCCGTGTCCGGGCCGGTCCGGCGCGAGCGCGAAGCCGTTCTCGATGCGCAATGGTTCGGCGACGTAGCGGTCAAGGCCGAAGCCGTGTGCCTCGAGGTAGCTCCGGTTTGGGCAGGCGGCCAGGAGATGCACGGTCACGTCATGGGCGCCGTGCGTCGTGACCGGCATGTTGAACGCCTCCGCCAGGTGGGCGATCTTCATGAACGGGGTGATGCCGCCGCAATTGGTCACGTCGGGCTCCGGGTAGGTGACGCCGCCGCACGCGATGTACTGCTTGAACTCCCAAAGGCTGCGCAGATTTTCGCCCACCGCCACCGGCACGCCGCCTTCGCGCACGATGCGGGCATGCCCTGCCGGATCGTCCGGAATCGTGGGCTCCTCGATCCAGGTCAGGTCATAGGGCTGGAGGGCCCGTGCGGCCCGGATCGCCTCGTCGACGGTCCATTTCATGTTGGCGTCGGCCATCAGCGGGAAGCCGTCGCCGAGATGCTGGCGCATGGCTTTGACGCGCTCGACGTCCTCGGACAGGCGCTTGCGGCCCACCTTCATCTTGATGGCCCGGAACCCCTTGGCGAGGTTGCTGTCCGTCTGTTTGAGCAATCTATCGAGCGGTAGGTCGAGATCGATGCCGCCAGCATAGCATGGCACCTGCGGGTCGAAGCCGCCGAGGTAATTCCAGAGCGGCAGCCCGGCGCGTTTCGACTTGAGGTCCCACAGCGCCATGTCGAAGGCCGAGATGGCCAGCACGGTCGGGCCGCCCCGACCACCGTAATGCAGGGCCCACCAGCCCTTCTGCCAGAGCCGCTCGATGTGGTCGGCGTCTTCGCCGGCGAAGATGTCCGGCATCTCGCGCGACAGCACGGCATCGACCGCCGCGCCGTTGCGGCCAACCGTGAACGTGTAGCCGACGCCCTCGGCACCGTCCGCATCGCGCAGACGCATCGTGTTCAATTCGAAGGCCCGCATCTCGCCGTGCATGCTGTCGGTCAGGACCTCGGGCAGGGGGACGCGATAGAAGCCCGCTTCGATCGAGGTAATCTTGGCCATTCTAGCGATCTCTCAAGTCATCAAAGGGCAGGGTCGCAGGCGCATGCCCGCCTGCGCGAACCGAGGGACGACGCTGCTCTCCGCAAGCAGGAACATTTTCGAGAAGACGTTCGTAGTCAGGTGGCTAAACAAAGCCAAGCACACATCAAAAGGACGCACGATGAACAGGGCTAAGCTCATCTTGGTCGCAACCGCGCTTACTTTGCCGCTGATGACCTTCAGCGTTGGCGCCAATGCCGCGAGCACACACAACCTGCAGACCCGCGCCGAGACAAAGAATTCCTACGACACGAGGATGAAGGCGAACATGAAGCAGAGGCACAGGATGGTGCACACGCACCGTCGCGGCTACTGACCCGCAAGGTCTCCCGACAGCCGAACGGCACGCCGGTTCCGGGGCGCCGTTCTGGATCGAGAAGCGAAATGCGAGGAGCTTACCAGGTACGTTCGCGTAGGGACGTCCGAGAGGGCTAGCGCTTCTTCAGTCCCGCATCGAACACCTTGCGGCATTGCGGGCTCAGCTGGGAGTGGTTCTGCTTCATGCAAGCGATGATGCGATCTTCGTCCGGAACGTAATCGTTGCAGAGCCGGAACACGTCCGGCTGACACAGCGTCTGTTCATCGTTCGAATACGACCGTTGTGACATATCGCGGGCTGTGGCAGCGCACGCGGGAAGCGAGAACAGGAGAGCTGCCAAAGCTGCGGCACATTGAATCTTCATAAGATGTCCGTTTTCAAGCGCGTTGATATCTTCGAAAACGTCGGTGAGCCGAGACCGTTCAACGCTTCGTCTGATTCTTATCCCTTCCAGAGTCCCGCACAGTCAAGCGCAGCGTTCGCCTCCAAAGCGGGGGGCACGCGGGCGCGCCTCGATTCCCACATCGCACGTTACTCTCAGAACAGCCCGGCCAACAGGTTCACCGAGAGAGCCAGGACCGCCGTGTTGAACGTGAAGGAGACCACGCTGTGCACAGTGCCGATGCGTCGCATCGCTCGCGACGTGAAGCCGATGTCAGCCGTTTGAGACGCAACGCCGATCACCACGGCAAAGTGCAGAAAATCCCAATAATCGGGCTCGACCCCGCCGAGGAATTGCAAGCCGCCCTGTTCGTGTGTTGTCGGGTCGTCGTCGTGATCGGGCGCGTAATATTCATGGGCGTAATGCAGCGCGAAAATCAGCTGCACCATGAACCAGGATAGCGCGACGGTGCAGAAGGCCAGCGCGACCCTGAGATCCCTGGCCACGCCATGCAGATCCTTGGCGGCCGATAGTTCTACCGCGACCGCGCCCAGGCTCGCTGCCGAAGCCAAAAGCACGAGGGTTAGGATGAGCCCTTGCCCCTCGTCCTGCGCGGCCGCGACACCCCGAATGTAGGGTGCGTCGCGACCTCGGAATTCCGTGAGTACGAGGGCCAGGAAACAGACGCAGCCCAGGTCCCACGAGAGGGCCGAGACGGTGCTTCGGTCGAGGTCGAGGGGCAATACCGACAGCAGAAAGGCTGCGAGCAGGCCCGTCGCGAAGGCGCTGACGAGCCGGGGACGGGTCCTCAAGGGCCCAAGCCATCGAAGTGCGGGCGGAATATGCTGCTTCATGTTGAGATCAGTCCAGGCGTAAAAACGGCTCCGACCCAGTGGCACTTTCAGCGAAGGCGGGACATTCGGAAAGGGCAGGCGCGGCAATCAAGAGATCGGTCTTTGGTCATCGGCCAGCCGAGGAGGCCGATCTGCCTCGATCAAACCTTCGCTGTCGTCCTTCAAGGCCACGCCGGTAAGCAACAGTGAGAAGGCGCGATCGACGATCCACGCGATCCTGACTGCCGCCAGCTCCGGGGCGAGCCCGGCAGGGCGGATGTTGGAGACGCAATTGCGCGCTGCGTCGGTACGGCCCAAAGCTGGGGCGAAGGTCAGATAGGCGCTCAGGCTGTTGGCACAGGACAGACCCGGTCTCTCGCCGATCAGCACGATCGTCATCCGGCTCCCGAGCACCTGGCCGATCTCATCACCGAGCGCGACCCGGGCCTGGCGAGCCAGGACCACCGGGGACAAGGTGTAGCCCCGGTTTTGCAGGATCGGCAGCAGTTCGCGCAGCAGTCCGAGTGCATTCTCGTGAACGGCGGTCGCGGAGAGCCCATCGGCAACGATGATCGAGAGGTCCGGCGCCGGGCGGCGCAGATGGCCCAGGCGCTCGCGTGACGCCGTCGAGAGTCGGCGTCCGAAGTCCGGCCGGCGGAGATAGATGTCACGGGACGCGGCGGCGCTTTCCACCTCGACCACCTCATGCCCGAGACCCTGAAGCTGCTGGGTCAGCATGGTCGCGTCGAACCCGGCATGGACCGCGTCGCGGGCCCGGGCATGGGCGATGGCTAGAGCCAGCACCTGGACGGTCGGCAGCGCACTGCCGGCCCGTCCCAGCGCCAGGCGGGCCGGTGTTACTCCGGCGAGTTTCGCCCAGGGATCCGGGATCACGGTGGCGGCAGGCGCAACCGGCAGGTCGTCGCTGGTCATTCTGCGGCCGCGAGACCGAGGAGCGGGTGGGAGCCGCGTTGCGGTCGGAGATGCCCATCGGCCTCGGTGATGCCGTTGCGATACAGCCATTCGGCGAATTCGGGTGCGCGCTTGAGGCCCAAGAGTTCGCGGCAGTAAAGCTGGTCGTGAAACGAGGTCGACTGGTAGCTCAGCATCACGTCGTCGGCCCCCGGCACGCCCATCACATAGGTCACGCCGGCCACGGCCAGCAGGGTCAGGAGCGTGTCCATGTCGTCCGCGTCGGCTTCGGCATGGTTCGTATAGCAAACGTCGCAACCGAGCGGCAGGCCCATCAACTTGCCGCAGAAATGATCCTCGAGCCCGGCCCGGATGATCTGCTTGCCGTCATAGAGGTATTCGGGGCCGATGAAGCCCACCACCGTGTTGACGAGCAGCGGCTCGAACCGCCGGCAGGCCGCATAGGCCCGTGCCTCGCAGGTCTGCTGGTCCACCCCGTGATGAGCCTCGGCCGACAGGGCCGAGCCCTGTCCGGTCTCGAAATACATGACGTTGTTACCCACGCTGCCGCGCTTGAGCGCGAGCGCCGCGTCCCGAGCCTCGTCCAGCAGGGCGAGATTGACCCCGAAGGCCGCGTTCGCGGCCTCGGTCCCGGCGACGGACTGGAACACCAGGTCCACCGGCACGCCCTTCTCGATGAGGTCGAGCGTCGTGGTCGCATGGGTCAAGACGCAAGCCTGCGTGGGAATGGCATAGCGCTGGATGATGTCGTCCAGCAGCCGCAACAACCCGGCCAGGACGACGGGCGAATCGGAGGCGGGGTTGATGCCGATGACGGCATCGCCGCACCCATACATGAGGCCTTCGACGATGGTGGCCGCGATGCCGTTGCGATCGTCCGTCGGATGATTGGGCTGCAACCGTACTGCGAGCCGGCCGGGCAGGCCGATCGTATTGCGGAACCGGGTCACTGCCCGGCACTTCTTCGCCACCTGGATCAGGTCCTGGTTGCGCATCAGCTTCGAGACGGCCGCCGCCATCTCGGGCGTGATGCCGGGTGCGATCCGGGCCAACATCCCGGAATCCGCGGCCTCCGACAGCAGCCAATTGCGAAAATCGCCGACACATAAGTGCGAGACCGGCGCGAAGGCCGCGGCATCGTGAGTGTCGACGATCAGGCGAGTGACCTCATCGGTCTCGTAGGGCACGAGCGACTGGAGCAGAAAGGTCTGGAGCGGCACCTCGGCGAGGCACATCCGGGCCGCCACGCTCTCTTCGGCCGAACCCGCCGCGATCCCGGCCAGCATGTCGCCCGAGCGCCGCGGCGTCGCCTTGGCCATGAGGTCCTTCAGATCGGCGAAGACCCAGCTCTGTCCGCCGACCGCATGCCGAAACACCATGAACGTCTCCAGCCGCGCCGCATGAACTGCGGCCCAGTCTAGAGCGCGTTCGCGGCGGCGAACAACAGCATCGGAGGCATTGTGATCGCAGTGTCAAAATCTCCTGCTAGCGCGCTTCGGGACCGTGTGGCAGATTTCGACGCGTTCGGGTCTTGGGCCGGTAGGGGGATGATGATGAAAACGCTTTTGAATGTCTTGGGCTCGATTTCGACACTGGCACTGATGGCGGGCTCCGCCCATGCCCAGGCGCCCGACGCCCTGGTTTCGGCCGCGAAAGGCGAGGGCGAATTGTCGGTAATCGCCCTGCCGCACGACTGGTGCGGCTATGGCGCGGTCCTTGATGGCTTCAAGGCCAAGTACGGGCTCAAGCTGAACGAGCTCAACCCCGATGCTGGCTCGGGCGACGAAGTGGAGGCGATCCGGGCCAACAAGGGCAACAAGGGCCCGCAGGCCCCGGACGTGATCGACGTCGGCCTGTCGTTCGGCCCGACCGCCAAGGCCGAAGGCCTGCTGATGCCCTACAAGGTCTCGACCTGGGCCACGATCCCCGACGACCGCAAGGATGCGGACGGCGCCTGGTACGGCGACTACTACGGCGTGCTCGCCTTCGAGGTGAACAAGGACATCGTCAAGACCTCCCCGGCCGATTGGGCAGACCTCCTCGGTCCCGACTACAAGAACACCGTGGCGCTTGCCGGCGACCCGCGCGCCTCGAACCAGGCCATCCAGGGCGTCTATGCGGCGGGTCTGTCGAAGGCCGGAGGCGATGCCGCCAAGGCCGGTGAAGCGGGCCTCGAGTTCTTCGCCCAGCTCAACAAGAACGGCAACTTCGTTCCCACCATCGGCAAGGTGGCTTCGCTGGCGCAGGGCGCCACCCCGGTCGTGATCCGCTGGGACTACAATGCGCTCGCCGACCGCGACACGCTGAAAGGCAACCCTAACGTCGACGTGATCGTGCCGAAGACCGGCGTCGTGGCTGGCGTCTACGTTCAGGCCATCAGCGCCTATGCGCCGCATCCCAACGCCGCCAAGCTGTGGATGGAATACCTTTATTCCGACGAGGGCCAGACCGGCTACCTCAAGGGCTATTGCCATCCGATCCGCTTCGAAGACTTGGTCAAGGCCAACAAGATACCCGGCCGATATGATGAGCAAGCTGCCGCCAGCCGAATCCTACACCAAGGCGGCCTTCCCCACCCTGGCGGAGCAGAAGGCGGCCAACGAGGTGATCACCAAGCAATGGGACAAGGTGGTCGGCGCCAACGTGAAGTAAACGCACTGTAGCACTGACTCTACCGCCCTCGTCCTGAGCTTGTCGAAGGATCGAGGGCGGTACATCGTGCATCCTCGTCCTTCGACAGGCTCAGGATGAGGATGTCGAGACTCGCTGCACACCGATAACCCGGCCCCAAACGGCCCTTTTACGCTGCCGGACCAAGCAGGATGGAGCAGCCGCTCGAAGCATTGGCGGGGGTTTCGGCCTCTACGCCGCGCCGTGTCCCGCTCTCCTGGGCGTGGCTCGGCGTGGTGCCGTTCTTCGCCTTCGCGCTACTGTTTCTGCTACTCCCGACCTTCTACCTCGTGGTCGGCGCTTTTCAGGACAATGCCGGCCATTGGACGCTGGCCAATATCGCGGATCTGTGGGAACCCAATATCGTCAGCGCCTATGTGATCAGTCTCGAGGTCAGCGGGGCCTCGGCGTTGGGCGGCGCAATTCTCGGATTCATGCTTGCCTGGGCTGTGGTGCTCGGCGGCCTGCCGCGCTGGCTGCGGCCGACCCTGATGACCTTCAGCGGGGTGGCCTCGAACTTCGCCGGCATCCCCCTGGCCTTCGCGTTCCTGGCCACGCTCGGCAGGGCCGGGCTGGTCACGATGCTGCTGCAGACCCTCTTCGGCTTCAATCTTTATCGGACCGGGTTCAACATCCTCAGCTTCTGGGGTCTGACCCTCACCTATCTCTATTTCCAGATCCCGCTGATGGTGCTGATTCTCACGCCGGCCCTCGACGGCCTCAAGCGCGAATGGCGCGAGGCGGCGACCATCCTCGGGGCGACATCTTGGGGCTATTGGCGCCAGGTCGTGATCCCGATCATCTGGCCGAGCCTGCTCGGCACGACACTGCTGCTCTTTGCCAACGCCTTCGGGGCAGTGGCCACGGCCTACGGCCTCACGGGCAGCACATTGAACCTCGTGACCATCCTGCTCTACGCGCAGGTGCGCGGCGACGTTCTGCACAATCCCCATCTCGGTTATGCGCTGGCCCTCGGCATGGTGGTGATCACGGCCGTGTCGAACGCCGCCTACATCATCCTGCGGACCCGGTCCGAACGGTGGCTGCGATGAAGCGCAATCGTCTCGGCCCCTGGCTCGCCCTGGCCCTGGGCGCGGCCTATTTCCTTATCCCGCTCATCGCCACGCTGGAATTCTCGCTGCGCATCCGGCGCGGCGCCTACAGCCTCGACGCTTATGCCAACGTTCTGTTCGATCCGAATTTCCAGCACACCTTCCTGTTCTCCACCGTTGCCGCCGTTGCCACGATCATCGTCGGCACCATCCTGGTGGTGCCCACCGCCTATTGGATCAGGCTGCGCCTGCCGGGCATGCGGCCCTACGTCGAATTCATCACGCTGCTGCCCTTGGTGATCCCGGCCATCGTGCTCGTGTTCGGCTATCTCAAGCTCTACAATTCATCCTCGATCCTGCCGATGACCGGCACGGCCTGGGCCACCAACATCCTGCTGGTCTGCGGCTATGTCACGTTGGCGCTGCCCTACATGTATCGCGCCGTGGACACGGGCCTTCGGGCCATCGACGTGCGCAGCTTGACCGAGGCTGCCGAGAGCCTTGGGGCGGGGCGCGCCACGATCATGACCCAGGTCATCTTCCCGAACGTGCGCGTCGCCGTGATGAGCGGCGCCTTTCTGACCTTCGCGATCGTAATCGGCGAGTTCACCTTCGCGAGCCTGCTCGACCGCCCGGCTTTCGGGCCCTACCTGCAGCTTGTCGGCGCCAACCGGGCCTATGAGCCCTCCGCGCTTGCCATCATCGCTTTCGTCGTGACCTGGGCCTGCATGGGACTGATCCAGGTCTTTGCGCGCGATCCGCGCAGCGCCTCGCTTCCCGCACCCTGAGCGCCATGGCCTTCCTGTCGATTGAAAACCTCCGCAAGACCTACGGCGAGAACCACGTCGTGCAGCGCTTCGACCTCGAGGTCGAACGCGGCGAGTTCATCTCGTTCCTGGGTCCGAGCGGCTGCGGCAAGACCACGACCTTGCGGATCATCGCTGGATTCGAGACCGCCACGGCGGGCATCATCCGCATCGATGGGCGCGACGTAACCGACCTGCAGCCCAACCAACGCAACGTCGGCATGGTGTTCCAGTCCTACGCGCTGTTTCCCAACATGACGGCGGCCCAGAACGTCGCCTTCGGGCTCAAGGTCGCCAAGAAATCCTCGGCCGAGATCAAGGCGCGGGTGGCCGAGATGCTGCAGGTCGTAAAGCTTCCCCAGCTTGCCGACCGCTACCCCTACCAGATGTCCGGCGGCCAGCAGCAGCGCATCGCCCTGGCGCGCGCGCTCGCCACCAGTCCGCAACTGCTGCTGCTCGATGAGCCTCTATCGGCGCTCGACGCCAAGGTGCGGGTCGCCCTGCGCGAAGAGCTCAAGGGGCTGCAGCGCGATCTCGGCATCACGACCATCTATGTCACTCACGACCAGGAGGAGGCCCTGTCGATGTCGGACCGGGTCGTGGTGATGAGCGAGGGTCGCATCGAGCAGCTCGGCACGCCGTTCGAGATCTACAACCACCCTCGCACCCGCTTCGTGGCGTCCTTCGTCGGGACCCTGAACATCCTCCAGGCCCAGGTGATCGACGCGGCCGCGGGCACCATCCGCATCGGCGAGCAGGACATCAAGGCGGCACAGCCGCTTCCCGGAAGCAATGGCACGACCTGTTCGGTCGCGCTGCGGCCCGAGGCGGTGGCCCTGCAGAACCTGGGCAACGGCGGCAATCGCGTCCAGGGCACCATTGCCGAGGTGTCGTTCCTGGGCGCCATCGTGCGCATCAAGGTCGCGCTCGGCGAGACGCGCATCATGCTCGACCGGTTCAACAACCCGGGCAGCCCGCCGCCGGTGCGCGGGGAAGCGGTGACGCTGCACTTTGCGCCCGAAGACGTTATTCCGCTGGAAGGCCCGCCGCCCGCCTGATCGGATCGGCGCCTCCCTCAAAACCTTGTCGAGGACCCATGACCGAGCTGACCCTGGAGCGCGCCCTGAAGATCGTCGAAGTCGCCATCACGACGGCCGCCAGGAACGGCCTCAAGCCGTTGGCCGTGGCCGTCTTCGATGCGCGCGGGGCCCTCAAGGCATTCGCGGCACAGGACGGAACCAGTTTACGGCGGGGCGAGATTGCCAAGGGCAAGGCCGAAGGAGCGCTGGCGCTTGGGATCGGATCCCGGGCCATCACCGCGATGGCGGTCGACAGGCCGCATTTCGTGGCCGCGGCCACGCATGCCGCGGGAGGCTCGCTGGTTCCGGCACCCGGCGGTGTGCTGATCCGCGCCGGCGGGACGCTGATCGGGGCGGTCGGGGTTTCGGGGGATACCTCCGACAACGACGAGATCTGCGCCATGGCCGGCATCGAGGCCGCCGGATTCCAGGGCGACCCGGGCGCTTGAAGGCGAGGCCCTCCCAGATTATGCCACGCCGTTCGCCGCGAACCAGGCGAGGGCACGCGTCCAGGCGTCCTTGGCGGCTTCCGGACGATAACTCGGCCGGTAGTCGGCGAAGAAGCCGTGCGGCGTGTCCGGATAGACCACGATCTGGCTCTTGCCACCGCCTTGCTTGAGTTCCTCCTGCATCTTGGCGACGAGGTCGGGCGGGATGTTGTCGTCCTTGCCGCCGTAAAGCCCAAGCACCGGCACCTTGACGCTCGTGCCGAAATCGATCGGGTTGGTAGGCTTGAGCGGGGAGGGCGGGGACGCCTTGCCGCCGAGAATACCGTAGAACGCGACGGCGGCTTTCAGCTGCGGATTGTGCTCGGCATAAAGCCAGACCATGCGGCCGCCCCAGCAGTAGCCGACTACCCCGAGCTTGCCGGTTTCGGCGTGCTCCGTGCTGCCCGCGAAGGCGACCGTGGCATCGAGGTCGGCCATGGCCTGCGCGTCCGGAACCTTGGGCACGATGTCCTTGAGGATGGTGTTGATGTCGGCCTTGCTCGGATCGCCCTGGCGGGCGAAAAGCTCCGGCGCAATGGCATAATAGCCGAGCTTGGCGAAGCGCCGGCATATGTCACGGATGTGCTCGTGGACGCCGAAAATCTCCTCGACGACGAGCATGGTCGGGAACGGCCCGCCGCTCGCCGGCATGGCCCGGTAGGCCGGAATATCGCCGTTCGAGGTCGGCACCTTGACCTCGCCGGCCGTCAACCCGTCCGCCGGAGTGGTGATGACCTGCGCCATCACCGGATTGGCCGCGAGCGCAAAGCCCACCCCCAAGCCGGCGAGCATGAACGTGCGCCGCTCCGGCAGGTGCCCGGGCTCAGGCTGGGGAAGCTGGTCGATGTGCTGGGGCTGGTCGTTGCGTAGGGTCATGGAGACTCCGGGGCATTGTCGTCTTTTCAAATCTAGGGCAGGCCCGCTCCGGGGCGAGGACGTTCGAGGTAAACATCCGTCCTTCGGTCGATCGGAGCGGGCGCTCGCTTCGAGGCTGTTTCTCAGGGCTCCTTGCTCATCCACCCGCTAAGGGCCAACCGGATCACGTCGGAGCGGGATGGCCTCGGCTCAGGTTGCCGGGCGATCCAGGCGTCCACCGCCGCGGCTTCCTCTGCGCCGATCACCAGCGGTTCACTGCTTCCTCGCGCCGGAACCGTGGCGACGATCTGTGCCGCGAGTTCGCTCGCCGTCCGCGGCAGCATCTGCAAGCTCACCGGCACCGTTCCCTCCCCACCCACGACCCGCAGCGTGATCAGGACGCCGTCCTTGTCGAGGCGTACACTGCTCCTTTGCACATTCGGCAGCCGAAAGGGGCCAAGGCCGTTCAGAATGATGCGATCCTCCGCCACGTGCCGACCCCTCGTCCGCTTCCGAACCGCGCCTGGTGCACTGCCTCGGGCAGGAATGCACCACCCATTTCACCACGGGCCGGCCTTCAAGATCCAGCGAGAGGACCCGGGCCGCTCTGCCGTGCCGCAAGACGCTCCGACTCGTCGAGAGCCGAGGCCAGCAGGCGGGCGAGCGTAGCCAGTTCGGTGGCCTCTGCCTTGGCCAGGAGGTCGCGTAGGGTGCCCGCTATCGCGCGGGCGGTCTCGGCCGGATCGGAGTCGGGTTCGCGATAGGCCGGTCTCTGGCCGCGCGGGGCTGATCGTTCGTAGACGTGGGGGCGGCGCATCAGGGTGCCGGGGTTCGTCTGCGATTGGCCCAGGCCATGACGACAGCTCCGACGAGCATGGTGATGAGCCCGATGACGATCCACTGGGTCTGACCGGTCATGAAACTGCCGCCGACGAGACCGACGCCTTGGAGCGTCCACAGGAGCCCAAGCAGAAGCAGGATAATGCCGAAGATGTTCAAGCTTCTTTTCATTTCGTGCCTTTTCGGTTCCGGAAGTGCGAAAGACCGGTCAGGAGGAAGTGTCCCCCACAACCGCCGGGCTTGGCCTGGCGCGCCGCACCCCGGAACCGTCCCGGCTTCTCCCTTGTTCGCCGGAACTCTCCGGTATGGAGGCAGCAATGGCCGGCAGCGGCAGCGAGAAATTCTCCGTGCTCAAGCGCGCCAGTTCGCTCGACCGGCCGCCGATGTTGGTCCAGCCCTGCTGGATGACGAACATCATCGCATCGGCCGCGCCCTGCGGGTCACGCCGGAAAATCGCATCGGCGATCCTCGCATGTTGTTCAACCGCCAGGACGGCCCGCTTCGGATCGTCCGTTGGCGCGCTCGACTGAAAGGACGCGGCCAGCGCCGTCTTGATGAGCGCCCCGATGGACTGCATGAACGGATTGCCGGAGGCGGCCAATACCAGGAGATGCAATGCGACATCGACGTCCGTGAAGGCCTGCTTGTCGGATCTCGCCTCAGCCATGGCCTCGACGAGCGCCTGCAGTTCGGCCACCTGCTGATCGGTTCTCCGCGTGGCCGCGATCGCCGCTGCGACCGGCTCGAACGTCTGTCGCATTTCGAAAAGCTTGGCCAGGAAGGCATGGTCGATGCCGATCTCCAGGCGCCAACTCAGGATGTCGGGATCGAACATGTTCCAGTGCGCTTCGTGCCGCACCCAGGTTCCGATCTTGGTCCTTGCCGCAATCAGGCCCTTGGACGCGAGCGACTGAAGCGCTTCGCGCAGTGGTGTATTCGACACCCCGAAGCGGCGCATCAACACGTCCTTGCCGGGCAATGCCGAACCGCCCGGAAACTCGCCTGCGAGGATCGCGAGGCCGATTCCCTTGAGCACCGCATTGTGGGCGGACGCGACCCGGTCGCGATTGCGACCTCTGGGTCCAACAGGCGGCCGGGAATGAAGTGCTTGGTTCATGGTTCCTACGATACCGGACGCGTCCCGCCCTGACTGCGGCCAAGGCCGAAGCCTTCACCATCGCCGGGACCGAGACTAGGCCAACACACCATTGACGCGAGCCCGTCGATGCGCTTAGCTCGGGCAATAATAATATTATTCCCGATCGCGCGCGAGTATCCGTTGCGCTTCGACAAGGGAAATATCCGACGAGCGCGGCGAATTCCGCGCTCGACTGCCACCATCGAAGCCGAACGGCTCGGGCACGGGTGCTCTCAGGGAGGAAACCATGAAGAAGCTTTTATATGCGACGGCCGCCGCGGCTGTGGTTGCGACGGTTCTGGCCGGACCGGCGCGGGCCGAGGACAAGAAGACCTTGGCCTTCGTGGTCAATGGCGCATCGGATTTCTGGAAGAACGCGGAAGCCGGGATCAAGAAGGCGCAAGGCGAACTGCCGAACTACAATCTCGTTCTGAAATATCCCGAGCAGGCGACGACCGCGGCGCAGCAGCGGCTGATGGACGATCTCGTAGCCTCGGGTGTTTCGGCCATCATGGTCAGCGCCGTCGATCCCAAGACCGAAAGCGAAGCGCTGAACACCGTCGCTGGACAGATCCCGCTGTTCACGACCGACAGCGATGCGCCGAACACCAAGCGCATCGCCTATATCGGTTCGAGCAACACCGATGCCGGCAAGCAGGCCGGCGAACTGGCCCTCAAGGCCCTGCCGGAGGGCGGCAAGTGCATGGGCTTCGTCGGGCTGCCGAGCGCCGACAACGCGCGCGAGCGCATCGAGGGCGTCAAGGCCACCATCAAGGGCTCCAAGGTGGACCTTGTCGACGTGCGCGCCGACGATGTCGACCAGGCGCGTGCCAAGCACAATGTCGAGGACGCCATGACGGCGCATCCGGAAGTGACCTGCTTCATCGGCTTCTATTCCTACAATACGCCGCGCATCTACGAGGCCGTGAAGGAAGCCGGCCAGCTCGGCAAGATCAAGATCGTCGGCTTCGATGAGGACCCGGTGACGCTCGGCGGCGTCAAGGAAGGCTCGATTGTCGGCACGGTAGTGCAGCAGCCCTACGAATGGGGCTATCAGGGCATGAAGCTGATGGCCAAATACGTCGGCGGCGACAAGTCGGTCGTTCCCGCTAACCCGCTGATCATCATTCCGACCAAGATCATCGACAAGGCGAACGTCGATGCGTTCTGGACCGAGCTGAAGCAGCGTACCGGCGCCAAATAGGCTCGAAACGGACCGGGAGCAGGTTCGAAACCGCTCCCGGTCTCACCTTTCACCCCGCTTCCGGATCCGCTCGCTCCCGCTTGCGCGGGACGAAGGGCTGAAGAGACACTCTTCCACCTCTCACCAAGCCGCAAACCGAGGGGTCCCTAATTGCCGACCGCCGCCCCGTTTCTGGAGCTTGTCTCGATCACCAAGACCTATCCGGGCGTGGTGGCGCTCGATGACGTCAGCCTGGCGATTGCACCCGGCGAGGTGATCGGGCTGATTGGCGAGAACGGCGCCGGCAAATCGACCCTCATGCGGGTACTGGGCGGGGTTGCGGCCCCCACCAAGGGGACGATCCGAATCGACGGCACGGAGCGGGCTGCGCTCACGGTCAACGACGCCATCGCGGCTGGCATCGCGTTTGTGCACCAGGAACTCAACCTGTTCGACAATCTCGATGCTGCCGCCAATGTGTTCATCGGCCGCGAACCACTCTATGGCGGCCCGTTGCGGCTCATCGATCGCAAGGCAATGCACCGCAGGGTCCAGCCGCTTCTCGACCGGCTGAGCGTCGACTTTCGTCCGGATACGCCGGTCGCTGAGCTTTCGATCGCGCAGCAGCAGCTCCTCGAAATTGCCAAGGCGCTTTCGCTCGATGCACGCCTCGTCATCATGGACGAACCGACCTCGAGCCTCACGCTCACCGAGACCAGCCGGCTGCTCAAGGTCGTGGCCGACCTGAAGGCCAGCGGGGTCAGCATAATCTTCATCTCGCACCGGCTGAACGAGATCGAGCATTGTGCCGATCGGGTCGTAGTGCTGCGCGACGGCCATACGGTCGGCGCACTCGACCGCCACCAGATCCACCACGACGCCATGATCCGGCTGATGATCGGCCGGGACCTCAAGTCATTGTATCTTCCGCCGGCGGGCCCGCCGGGCCCCAGCATGCTCGACATCGTCGACATGCGCACCGCGACCTATCCAGAGCAGACCGTCAGCCTGAGCGTTCGCAAGGGTGAAATCCTCGGTCTTGCCGGGCTCGTGGGGTCGGGCCGTACGGAACTGGCGCGGGCGGTGTTCGGCATCGACCCGCCTTTCGGCGGCGGCATTCGCCTCGAAGGCGAGCCGATCACGATCGGCGCACCGCACGATGCCATCGGCCGCGGCATTTATCTGATCCCCGAGGATCGCAAGCGGTCGGGGCTGCTGCTCGATGTTTCGATCACCCAGAACATCTCGCTCCCGGATCTTGCATCCTATGCGCGCGCGTTCCTGGTGCGGCCCGGGGACGAAACGCAGAATGCCGAGCAGCAACGGCGGCGGCTGCGGATCAAGGTTCCGGACGTCGGCGACCCCGTGAACGCGCTGTCCGGCGGCAACCAGCAAAAGGTCGTGCTCGGCAAATGGCTTTCGATGCGGCCCCGTGTCATCATCTTCGATGAGCCGACCCGCGGGGTCGATGTCGGCTCAAAGAGTGAAATCTACGAGATCATGCGCGAGCTTGCAGACGCGGGCGTCGCGATCCTGATGATATCGAGCGACATGGAAGAGGTGATCGGCGTCAGCGACCGCATCGCCGTGATGCACGAGGGGCTGATCAGCGGTTTCCTCGAGCGAAGCGACTTCAGCGAACACAACGTCCTGCGACTTGCGGTGGGCAGCACCCTCAATTGAGATCCGCGCCAATGCTCAAGAAGGACCTCGGCCTGTTTATCCTGATCGTCATCGTGGCCGCCGTGGTCGCGTTCCTCAATCCGAGATTCCTGTCGCAGATCAATCTTTCCAACACGGCCAACCAGGTCGGCCTGTTCGGCCTGTTTTCCATCGGCGAAGGCTTCGTCATCATCACCGGCGGCATCGACCTCTCGGTGGGATCGGAGTTCGCGCTGCTCGGCGTCCTGTTCATCGATCTTCTGGTGACTTACCAGGTCCATTGGGCCGTCGCGATCCTGCTGATGGTCGGGGCCGGCATGCTGCTCGGCTCGGTTCACGGCTTCCTGGTCACCCGCATGCGCATGCAGCCCTTCGTGGTCACGCTGTGCGGCCTGCTGATCTACCGTGGGGTCGCCCGCTACATCACCGGCGACGGCAACGCCGGCTTCGCGTTCGGTGAGAGCTACCCCTGGCTCGAATGGCTGACGAAGGGCAAGGCCTTCGGCATCGTCCCGCATACGTTCATCGCCTTCGTGCTCGTGGCCATCATCATGGGAGTCGTTCTGCACCGGACGGTCTTCGGCCGCTACCTTTTCGCGGTCGGAAAGAACGAGGAGGCGGCACGCTATTCGGGCATCAACACGCGCCGCGTCATCGCCGCCGCCTACATCATCTGCGGCGCCCTCACGGGCCTCGCATCGGTGTTCATGACCATGTACGTGAACGGGGTCACGCCTTCCGTGCACGGCAATTTCTACGAGCTCTACGGCATCGCGGCCGCGGTGCTGGGCGGCTGCTCGCTCCGCGGCGGGGAGGGATCGGTGCTGGGCATCGTGCTCGGCTCGGTTCTGCTGCAGCTCCTGCAGAACCTCGTCAACCTGCTCGGCATCCCGAGCTCGCTGAATTTCGCCGTGATGGGGGGCGTCATCCTCATCGGGGTCTTGGCAGACCAGCAGCTCGTGTCGTTCCGCCAGCGCAATCGCGGACGCTTGCGCGGCGCGGCCCCAGCCCCCACGACAGCTGCGGCCGACGGCCCAGTGCGGGGTTAACCCGTGTTGCGAAGTCCCGCCGCTATGCCGTTGATCGAAATAAGGATGCCGCGCTGCAGCTTCTCTTCGGATTGGCCGGCCCGCCAGCGCCGGATCAGATCGATCTGCAGGTGGTTCAGCGGCGTGATGTAGGGAAAGCGGTGCTCGATCGAGCGGGCCAGGGTCGGATTGTCGGCCAGGCGTTCCGTGGTTCCGGTGATGGCGTTCAGATGCGCCGTGGTCAGGCGCCATTCGGCTTCGATCGCCGCGAACACCGCGTCGGCCTGCACCCGGTCGGGCACGAGTTCGGCGTAGCGCCGCGCGATGGCGAAATCCGTCTTGGCGAGCACCATGTCGAGGTTCGACAGCAGGGTGCGGAAGAACGGCCATTCCTTGTTCATGCGCCGCAGCAGGGCGAGCCCGTCGCCTTCAGATTCCGCGATGAAGCCCTGCACCGCCGATCCGAAGCCGAACCAGCCCGGCAAGCTGACCCGCGATTGGCCCCAGGAGAAGCTCCAGGGTATCGCGCGCAGATCCTCGATCTTGCGGGTCGAGCGCCGGGAGGCTGGCCGCGAGCCGATGTTCAGTTCCGCGATTTCCGAGATCGGCGACGCGGCGAAGAAGTAATCCGTGAAACCCGGCATGTCGTAGACCACCGCCCGGTAGGCCGCCATGCTCAAGCGTGACAGCGCCGCAGCGGTCTCGAGAAACTCGGGCGAGGGCGCGGCGGCGGACGACAACAATGTCGCTTCGAGGCTGGCGGCCATCAGCAGTTCGAGATTGCGCCGGCCGATCTCCGGGTTCGAATATTTGCTGGAGATGATCTCGCCCTGTTCGGTGAGCCGGATCTGGCCTTTCACCGTGCCCGGGGGTTGCGCCAGGATCGCCTGGTAGCTCGGGCCACCGCCGCGCCCGACCGTGCCGCCGCGCCCATGGAACAGCCGCAGCGTGATGTTCGGCTTCTCCTCGAATAATGCGACGAGCGCCGTCGACGATCGGTAGAGTTCCCAGCTCGAGGTGAAGAAGCCGCCGTCCTTGTTGCTGTCCGAATAGCCCAGCATCACGTCCTGCTCGGCGCCCGACCGCGCGACCAGCGCCTCGATCCCGGGCAGGGCATAGAACTCCCGCATGATCGGCTCGGCGTGACGAAGGTCGGCAATGGTCTCGAACAGCGGCGAAACGATCAGGTCGACGCGGGCGGCGCCAACTCCTGTCGCCTCGAGCCCGCCATGCAGCAGGCCAAATTCCTTCTGCAGCAGCAGCACCTCTAGAAGGTCGCTGACCGTTTCGGTGTGGCTGATGATGTAGTGACGGATCGCCTCGGTGCCGAAGCTTTGGCGCAGGCGCCGGGCCGCGATGAAGACGTCAAATTCGCTTTGGGTGCGCTCGGAATAGGTCGCGAACGGCAGGCGCAGCGGACGCGCCTCGTTGAGCAGCCGCAAGCAGGAGCGCCTGCTTTTCCGGTTCCGGGACCGCCGCGTAATCGGATTCGACGCCTGCGGTCGCCATCAGTTCGGCAAGCGTTTCCTCGTGCCGGTCGGAGCTCTGCCGCAGGTCCACGGTCGCAAGATGGAAGCCGAACACTTCGACGGCGCGGATCAGTGGGCCGAGACGGAACGGGACAAGGGCGGCACCGTGGTGAGACCGCTAGCGAGGCGCTCATCACCTCGAGGTCGCGCAACAAGTCGCCGGAACCGGCATAGGCCGGGCAGGGCCTTGTGCGGATGGTGCATGCCTGGCGCGCCCGTAAGCTTCTGCCGTGTCGCGGACAGCCGAGCCGAAATGCCCAGCAGGGCGCGACGGTAGGGTTCGTCCTCGTGGTGGGGACTGGGGTCCTGCGAGGCGGCGGCGAGTTCCAGAAGCTCCGGGGAACACCCGACCAGCATCTCCGATACCGAGAGTTCGGCGCCGAGGTGATGCAGTTCCGTCAGATAATAATCGAGAACGGTCTCGCATTGCCGGCGAAGCGCGATCTCGAGCGTCTCGGCATTGACGTTGGGATTGCCGTCGCGATCCCCGCCAATCCAGCTGCCCATGCGGAAGAACGAGGCACTCGAACGTTCCAGAAAATGCTCGAGCTCGGCGTAAAGCCGGGGAATTTCGCGCAGGAAAGTGGTTCGATAATAGCTGAGCGCGTTCTCTATTTCATCGCGCACCGTCAACTTTCGGTTGCGCAACAAGCGGGTTTGCCAGAGCTGGGTGATGCGGGTGCGCAATAGCGCTTCGTTCCGCTCACGCTCGCGGCCATGCTCGAGCGTGTCCCGTTGGGCCAGGAGTTCGGCGATCGCAAGCTCCGTGTCGAGCAGGCTCTTGCGCTGCACCTCTGTCGGGTGCGCAGTGAGAACAGGCGACACCCACGCACCTATGAGGCTTGCGGCGATGTCGTCGAGCCCGATCCCGCGTTCGGCGAAGCGCTCGAATGTCTTGGCGAGGCTTCCCTCTTGATGCGTCGAGGCTTCATGCGGATCGCTCTCATGCGCGGCCCGGCGTCTGACCCGATGGCGGTCCTCGGCGATATT
Source organism: uncultured Alphaproteobacteria bacterium (assembly GCA_963851175.1). GTDB lineage: Bacteria > Pseudomonadota > Alphaproteobacteria > Rhizobiales > Beijerinckiaceae > Lichenihabitans. Next base: position 80,356 of record CAWKNU010000010.1, read on the forward strand.
GGCCAGATGCGAGAAATACGCGAAGGCCCGGATCACCGAAACAGCCTGCGACGGGGTCAGCCCGCGCAGCAACAGCTCGAGCGAATGGCCCGCCGAGGCGTCCTGGTCTCGCTGATAGGCCACGCTGAGGCGTCGGATATTCTCGACCAGGGCAAAGCAGGTTTCGCCTTCGTGATCCCGGATGACGTCGCCCAGCATGGAGCCGAGAAAGCGGATGTCCTCGATCAGCGGCCGGTCCTTCGCGGGATCGCGGCGCGATGAGGGGAGAGGCGTCACGGTGGCGTGCATTTCACCCTCGCAGGAAATCCGGGTGACCTCCGACGGATCGAGAAGCCGGCACGATCAAACATGCTGCGTCCCAGGCTTGCAAGGTGCATGCCTGAGGCAAGCGGTCCGCGCGGGGCAGGGCTGCGTCGCTCGGGCGGAATCGGCCGCTCAGTTGGTTGCGATCACCGGACTGGGCAGGGGCGGGCCGCCCCCCGGAACCGGCGCCAAGCCTTCTTCCGTGTCGTGCAGGGAATTCGGCGTGCCCTGCTTGCCGTGCACGAGATCGTGGATGAAGCCCAGCTTCTCGATGACCGCGCGGGACAGGATGAAGGGGTAAAGGTCGCCCAGGCCCATCGAGCGGTTCAGGCTGTTCAAGGCGAAGGTCAGCGGCACCCAAGCATTCACCAGGGTCTCGATGCTGCGCGTGTGATAGGGCTCGAAGTGAACCTCGGCGGAGAGCGCGTCCGCCTCGGACACGTTCCTGGGGTGGATTTCCACCCCGAAAGCCTCTGCCGTATCCAGGGTGTCGACGATGTGGAGATAGTGGGCGAAGGTCTCGGCGAAGTCCTCCCATGGATGGGATGTCGCGTAGGCGCTGACGTAGTGCTCACGCCAGTCCGGCGGTGCCCCATCCTTGTAGTGCCGCTTCAGGGCTTCGTTGTAGTCGTCCCGCTCGTCGCCGAAGACCTGCCGGAAGCCGTCGAGGGCCGGCCCATCGCGAACCAGCCTGTCCCAATAATAATGCGCGATCTCGTGCCGGAAGTGGCCGAGCAGGGTTCTGTAGGGCTCATGCATGCTCTTGCGGCGCCGCTCGCGCTCGGCATCGTCCGCCTCCGCGATACTGATGGTGATCTTGCCGAGGTCATGGCCGGTCAAAACCTTTTCGCCGCCCGGCGGATCTTCCAGGAAGTCGAACATCAGCCCCTCGTCGGGGTCTTCGGTCCGCGTGATCAGAGGAAGCCGAAGCGCGATCAGGCTATAGAACAGGCGATGCTTGGCAGCTTCCATCAGGCGCCAAAGGTCGAGGTTGCTCGGCTTGGTGAGGTCGGGAACTACGTGGTTGTGCCGACACGCCCGGCAAAACTGCTCCTGCTGATCGGCCGAGATCAGCCAGTTGCAGACGTCATGCCGGGCATTCCAGCAGAACCGGAACAAGCGGTCGGAACGTCCTGCGATGCTCCACTCCGCGCTGTCCGGGGCGAGCTGTTCGATCGCATAGAGCTGTTCATCCTCGGCGACATAGCCCAGGCGATGTCCGCAGCGCTCGCATCGCGTATTTTCGAAATACAGCGTCTGGCCGCATGACCGGCATTCAAACAGCTTCATGGCGATCCTGCTTCCGGAAAACCTGCGGCAGCGCGGCCGCAAAACCGGCAACGCGCCGCACCGATGCCGCGTTGCAGCATAGAGCGAACATCATGGCCGGCAATGGGCTCGCCGGGGCTCAGAGCGAGGTCGGACGCCCGGCGCTCAGGTCTCGATAGAAGCGCGACATTCGGTCGAACCAGAGGTGGCGCGCGTCGAGGTGAGGCAGCGCCGCCTCCCTGAGCGGCAATTTCAGGGTCTCGATCAGCGCTACGATTTCCTTGCGGGCAGCCACTTGCGAATTCGTCAAGGCCCCGTTCTTGGCGGCGTCCTCGATCGGGTCGAGCGCCGTGAGCCCGATCGGGAAAAGCTCGCGGAAGATCACCCGGTCGTGCAGACCTTCCGCGGTGCGGAACTGCAATTCCGGCGCGAGCCGGCTCAGGCTGGACGCGATCTGGCGGGAATTGTTGGACTGGATCGACGCGACGCGGTTGCGCAGCAGCACCCAGTCGATCAGCCCCGCATCGACCTGTCGGCGCCGTCGTCGCGCCTCCAACACCAGTTCCGCATATTGCGCGATGGAGCCGCGCTGCGCCCGGTCGTGGTGCACGCGGGAAAAGACGTCGACGTCGATGAAGCTGTCGTTGAGCGGCGACACGAGCGTGTCGGCCAGTGAATGGGCAAGGCGCATCAGGTAGCTGTCGCTGGCCGGCGTATCGATGACGAGGAATTCGTAATCATGCTCGATCTGCGCGACGGCGTCGGCAAAGCGCGCGAATTCCTGGGTTTCGTTGTCGGCCACGCTGGCCGAACCGCCCCTGTCGAGGGCGTGGTGGAACGGCAATTCCATAGGTTGCGCCGTGCTGGCCGCCCATGAATGCCGGTTCTCCAGAAAGCGGGTCAGGGTGCGCTGGCGCGTATCGAGGTCGATGGATGCCACACGATAGCCGGCCTTCAGAAGACCGATAACGATGTTGATCGAGACGGTGGATTTGCCTGTGCCGCCCTTTTCGTTGGCGACGACGATCACATGGGCTGAGCGCAGGTCCGGTCGTTCGGTATCGATCGCCATAGGTCCGAATCAGTTGCGCGCCCGCGCCCCTGCTTATCTGCCCTGCCTTACCGGCAATAGCCAAGCCGCTGCGGCTTCCTACCACGGGGTGCGGGGCGGCCGGTCTCAGGTTCCATAGAGCCAGTCGTAGCGGGCCAGCAGTCTCGATGGCGGCGTCAGGCGAAGCGCCAAGTCGCGGGCGGCCGAGAGCGGTCCGGACAGATGATAGATCGTCGCCTGGCGGCGCGATTCGGCCTGGACCCGTGTCGCCCGGGGGCGGCGTGCTGTTTCATAGGCCTGGAAGGCCGCCGCCAGATCTAGAGGATGGTCGTGGACGGCGTTGCCGAGCGCTGCGGCATCCTCGATGGCCTGGGCGGCTCCCTGAGCCAAAAAGGGCAACATCGGGTGGGCTGCGTCGCCGAGCAGCGTGACCAGGCCTTGCGACCAGCGCCGCAGCGGCGGGCGGTCGATGAGGGGCCACGTGCCCCAGGCGCGCGGCACGGCCACCAACTGCCGTATGGGATCCGCCCAGGCCGCCAACTTGCGCCGGATCTCGGCCGGGTCGCCGGGGGTCGACCAGAGGGCGGTTCCGGGTTGATCGGCGCGAGAGGCGTCGATCGCCGCCACGATGTTGATCATGCGGCCGTTCGCGACCGGGTAATGGACGAGGTGGGCCTTGGGCCCGAGCCAAAGATTGGAGTTGGGTTCGCGGAAGGTCGCCGGGGCCGCCGCGGCGTCGATCGTGGCCCTCCAGGCCGTGCGCACCGACGCACGCGGAGAGGGGCCGCCGATCCCCAGGCGATCGCGAACCACCGAATGCACGCCGTCGCAGCCCACCAGGGCATCGGCTTCGATCGCGGGGCCCGCGCCGTCGAACTCGAGCCTGAGGCGCCGTTCGAGCACGCTCCACTTGGCCAGGCTCCGGCCGGTTTGGAGCGTGACGTGAGGCTGCTGGTCTATGCCGGACCGCAGGGCGCGGTGAAGGTCGGCCCGCAATGTCACCAGGAACGGCGCACCGAAACGCCGCTCGGCCTCATCCCCCAGCGCCAGCCGCGCCAGGGTCGTTCCGTCCCGGCCGCGCCCGATCCGCAGGGATTGCAATGCGACGCCATCGCGCTCGACGGCCTGCAGGATGCCGAACTGCCGCAGAATCCTGGTGGCGTTGGGGGATAGTTGCAGACCTGCGCCGACCTCGCCCAGGACGGGCGTACGCTCGAAGATCGTGACCCGGCATCCTGCCTGGGCCAGGGCCAGTGCGGCCGCCAATCCGCCGATTCCCGCACCGGCGACCGCGATGTGGCGCATGAGTCAGCCGGCTCCAAGCCTCAGGGCGCGGTGTCGGGCCTGTATTCGCAGGCCGCAGGTTCGCAGCCGGCGCCCAGCGAGCCTTCGAACAGGTAGCGGGTGGAGCAATAGGGGCAGACCGCGTCGTCGCTGTCGCCCATGTCGATGAACACGTGCGGGTGGTCGAACGGCGGCAGGGCACCCGTGCACATGAACTCCTTGACCCCGACCCGGATGGTCGGCACTCCGGGTTCGTTGTGGAAATGCGGCGTGTGGAAATGGCTTGCCATCGGGGCCTCGGCGACGCGCGTTGTCCGAACCCTCTCGCGCTGCGCCGGCGCCGGGCGGGGTTCCTCGTGCCGGCTGGATCGCACGTCCGGTCCCGGCACTCAAGCCGCCGATGAGCCAGCCCGGGAGAGCGGGGACGCGCATAGTGGCGGCGGCCGGGAGCGTGTAGACCGGGCGCTGCGATAACGCTGGGCGGCATGGCGATCGGCCCGCTCGCATCCCGTGGCTTCGGTTCGGCGAATGAGGTTTCGATGTTTTTCCACTCGGACGGCCTGCGCCTCGCATTCATTGATCGCCTGCCGGTCGGGACGGATCGCGAGCAGCCGATCCTGCTGATACACGGCTTCGCCTCCTCGGCAACGGTCAATTGGGTCGACACGGGCTGGGTCAAGGTGCTGACCGAGGCGGGCCGCAGGGTCGTGGCGTTCGATCACCGCGGCCACGGCCGGAGCGACAAACCGCACGACCCGGCAGCGTACCGGACCGCGATCATGGCGGATGACGCCCGCGCTCTGCTGGACCATCTCGGCATCGAGCGAGCCGACATCATGGGCTATTCGATGGGCGCGCGCGTCGCGGCCTGGCTCGGGCTTGCGGCGCCCGACCGCGCCCGGTCCCTGGTGCTGGGTGGGCTGGGTATTCACCTCGTCGAGGGGGCGGGCCTGCCGACCAGCATCGCGGACGCCATGGAAGCGCCGAGCGCCGCCAGCCTGACCGATTCGACCCAGCTGATGTTCCGCCGCTTTGCCGAAGCGGGCGGAAACGATCTTGCCGCCCTGGCGGCCTGCATCAGGGGCTCGCGCCAGACCTTGTCGCCGGCCGAGGTTGCCCGGATCAACTGCCCGGTCCTCGTGGCGGTAGGTACCAAGGATGGGGTCGCGGGGGATCCGCATCGGCTGGCCGCGCTGTTGCCGCACGGCCGGGCGCTCGACATTCCCGGCCGCGACCACAATCCCGCCGTAGGCGACAAGGTGTTCAAGGCCGGGGTACTGTCCTTTCTCGATGGCAGGCCTTAGATTGCCTTGATCCGGCGGCGCGGCGGCCGCTCCGGACGAGAGATCGTGCCGCCGCCATGATCGTTGGATCTGGTCGGCGTCACGGGTCGTACGCGTCGCAGGCATATGAGGGTTTGCTGGTCCGCGAGGCGCCGCATCAGACGCTTGCAGAACTGCCGGAAGGAGAACCACGATGGGGCATAGTTTCGGGGCCAAGGTAATTGGCCTGGCTGACACCGATCCCCTGTTCAGTCGGATCAGGGCGGAAGCCGAAGAGATTTTGCGCCGCGAACCCGAGTTGTCGAAAACCATCCTGACGGCCGTGATCAACCAGGTCAGCTTCGAGGCGGCCGTCGTGCAGCGGGTCGCCTCCCGACTCGATCATCCCGATGTGCCAGCAACGCTGCTCCAGCAGGTTTTTTCGGACGTGGTGGCACGGGAACGGCACATTGCGGACGCGTTCCGGGCCGACATCCTGGCGGTGTTCGACCGTGATCCGGCCTGCACGCGCCTGATCGATCCCCTGCTGTATTTCAAGGGCTTCCACGCCATCCAGACCCACCGGATGGCGCATGCCCTCTGGCGGGTCGGCCGCCGCGATCTTGCGCTCTATCTCCAGAGCCGCTCCTCCAGCGTGTTCCAGACCGACATCCATCCCACGGCCTCCTTCGGCCAGGGCATCTTTCTCGATCATGCAACCGGGCTGGTGGTTGGGTCGACCGCCGTGATCGACGACGACGTCTCGCTGCTGCAGGACGTGACGCTCGGCGGCACCGGCAAGGAGACCGGCGACCGTCATCCGAAAATTCGCCGGGGCGTGCTGATCGGCGCTGGGGCCAAGGTGCTCGGCAATATCGAGGTCGGCCATTGCTCGCGCATCGCCGCGGGTTCGGTGGTGCTGGCACCCGTACCGCCCAAGAAGACTGTGGCCGGAGTGCCGGGCCGTATCGTGGGGGAGGCGGGCTGTGCGGAGCCGGCGCGATCGATGGACCAGATCATCGCCAAGAAAGCCGTCGACCGCGTTCCCGTCGACCTTTAGTAAAGGCAGGCCGTTGGACGAAGCCGCCCCCGAACCGGGCAGGGCGGCCCCGTCCGGCAATCGGGTTGCGGAGTGCTGATTTGGACAAGAGCGAGTTACACAAGCTGCAGGCCTATCTGCGGCGTACGTTCGAGAGCGCGACCTTGAAGGTCATGCCGGACTCGACCGACGCGGAACGCGCGGTCGTGTCCCTGGGCGAGCGGCGTATCGCGACCATCAGCGTCGACGACGAGGACGGTGATCGCTCATTCTCGCTGGAGATGAAGATCCCGGTGGAGCGACCGACGCTCGAATCCTATCTTCGGCTGCTGTTCGACAATCCCAAGCTGAAGATCGTTCCGCGCGCCAAGAAGACCGATTCTGTCGAGCTGAATTCCGGAAGCGACTTCCTGGGTGTCGTGTCGGCCGACGATCCGAAGGGAAAATCGTTCACTTTGCAGATGGCGATCCTGGATTTCGACCTCGAAGACGTGTGACCCTCTCCCGGGGCGACGAATTGCCTCAGAGCACGAGATCGTCGCTGAACTCTTCGGGTGGAAAGGTGCGCGAGAATTCCACCGCGATGCCGTTGCCGAAGACCCGCACCACGTTGGCGGCGGTTTGCCCGATGGTGACGGGCGTGCCGACCGGGGGCCGGATGTCCGATACCATCGCGGCTCCGGACAGCGAAATGTCGATCAGCTTGACCGCGACTTCCCGTCGGTCCGGCAGCACCAGGGTGGAGCGGGCGTTGCGCGGGATTACGCGCTCGTGCCGCCTGTCCTCGGGCATGCCGAGCGTCTGGCGGTTGGCGAGCCAGGTCAGTTGATCGGCGAATTTCTCACGCTTGGTCAGCGGGACGCTGATCCGTAGCGCGAAACCATGCTCGAACAGTCTCGCGATCACGCCTTCGATGCGCCCAAGCTGGTCGAGATAGCAGATGACCCGTTCCCCGACTTCGCCCTGTACGGGAACGAACAAGGCAACGCCGCCGGGCGACATATTGAGCGTCTGACACGGGTATTCCATCCGGTTCGCCAGCATGTAGCGGCCAAGCACCGCCACGTTGACCCGCTGATGGCGGCGTCTTTCAAACGGGCGCGCTTCGACCTTCAGAAGCGTTGTGGCGTTCACGGTTGCTGGCTTTCCAGAGGACTAGGGACATGTGCGTCCCTGGCCAAGTTAGAGGTGCCCGGTTAAAGGGCCCTAAAGAGGATGATCGAGAGTCGGCCTCAACGCCCGCCTTCGTAGACCATGAACCGTCCGTGGCGGAGGGGCGCACGGCTGAGTTCGTGGGGCAGGGGCGCCAGGCCCGCATGCCTTTGGAACGGCGTCTCGACCTTGCGAAAAGACGTCAGTGTCAGTTGTTCCACCGGCAGCAATCCCAGCCAGGACGGAACGCGCGCCGGGGCAAGCGAACCCAGGATGCGGGCGTGGGTCCGGCCATGATGACGCAGCGGAAGCAACAGCATTTCGAGGTCGACCGCGGGGGTGTCGCGCGGCGCCGCCTTGATGCCGGCCACCATCGGGGCGCGGTCGTCCAGCACGCAGGCTAGCACATCTTCGATGGCGCCACGGCATTCGGGCTGCCAGAGCGACAGGAGGGACTTGCCTTTCAGTTCATTCAGGAAAAAGGCGTTCAGTCGGGTTCCGGAAAGCCGCACCGGGAAGTCGCGATCCGCTCCTCCGGTCCCGTCCATCACCTCGAGGACGAATGTGTCGGCCAGGATTGACCGGATGGCGGCCGGATCGATGTCGGCACGTTCCGGTGCGGCTCTGGCGCCACGAAGTTCGTCCCAATATGCGAAAAGCTCGCGGGACACGGGATGTTTCATTTTGATGCCTTGGCGCTCGGTTTCGGCCAGCGACGTCGAGAATGGGCGCATTTGCTTCCATCGTGGCCGCTGGTGCGCTGGTGGGAGCACGCGACGTGCCACCGGCGTTAAGGCTAATCCGGCCTTTCGATTGTGCTTCGCCGAGGCTCGTGCATGATGAGCTACGCTCTACGGATCGCTTGCTACCCGCCTCGATGCCCACCGTTGCTTCCGGTCGGCACGAGCCGGTAAGGTTGACGCCCGGCAGGTTCTCCCCTGTCGGGCGCTTTCGTAAGAGCGGCAGTTTCCAGGCCTGCGCACGCGCGCGGGGCCCGGAGGCAGAGGCAGCTCCCTCCGCGTTGTGTCCTGACCTGAATGAAGCTGATGGGCGTTGCCGGTGCTTGATCCTACCTACCGGGCGCCCGGCCTGCCGCCTCGCCGGGAACCCATCTTCAACGTGCCGTCAACGATCCTGCTGGTGCTCGTCGCGCTTGTTGCGATCCATGTGCTGCGTCTGCTCGTTCCGCCTGACTGGGACGACCAGATCGTCCTCCACCTGTCCTTCATCCCCGGCCGGGTGACCTTCGCGTTCGATCCCGCGCGCGTCGCCCAGGCCGTGATGGCGCAGGCCTCCGGAGGGGACGTGGGTCTCGCCCAGGCCCAGCTCGGACGCTCGATCCTGCTCAGCAGCGGCCTCGAACCCTGGACGGTGGTGACCTACGGCCTGCTGCATGCCGATTGGGCTCACCTGGGGCTCAACGCCGTGTGGCTTCTCGCATTCGGGGCGCCTGTCGCGCGTCGGCTCGGCCTTGCGCGGTTTCTGGTCTTCCTCTTGGCCACGACGGTGGCAGGAGCGGCCGCCCATTATGCGACCCATATCGTGGACCTGCAGCCCGTCATCGGCGCCTCAGCCGCGGTGTCGGGATGCATGGGAGCCGCGCTACGCTTCATGTTCCAGCCGCAAGTCCCCGTATCGGCCATCATCGGACTGCCCGAGCAGGCGCGCCAAGAGGCCTTTCGCCGGCCCCTCGTACCGCTGCTGACGCTTGCGCGAGACCGGCGCGCGGCCTCGTTCTTCGTCGCCTGGTTCGTCACGAACCTGCTGTTCGGGATCGGCTCCGTGTCGCTCGGCCTGACCGAGGGCGCCGTCGCCTGGCAGGCCCATATCGGGGGATTCCTGCTCGGGCTACTTGGCTTTCGGCTGTTCGATGCCCCGAGCCCAGCGCCGGAAGCACCCGGTCCGGAATCACCCGGCCCAGTGCTGGGCGACCCGCCTAACTGACAACTTGCGAGGCGTCCCGAAGGGGATCATTGTCGGGCCACGGGCCGAAGCCGTTCTGCGTAGCGTTCGGCCACACAGGGAGGCGACCATGAACCTTTCGGGTATTCTCTCCGGGAAGGGCCGCGATGTGGTGACCACTGCGCCCCATCGTACCCTGCGCGAGGTCGTGCGGCTGCTCAGCGAAAAAGGTATCGGCGCCGTCGTTGTGACAGGGGCCGATGGCGAGGTGCTCGGCATCTTCTCGGAACGCGATCTCGTTCACGCGCTGGCCAAACTGGGAACCGAAGTTCTGGACGACGCCATTTCGCGCCACATGACGGCGCGCGTCATCACGGCAACCGAGGAAATGGGCGTGCTCGAAGCCATGGAGCGCATGACCCAGGGACGCTTCCGGCACATACCGGTCGTGGACAACGGCAGGCTTACCGGGCTGGTCTCCATCGGCGACGTGGTCAAGCATCGCATCGCCGAGATCGAGCAGGAGCGACAAGCCATGCTCGAATATATCGGCACCGCCTGAGCGGCAGACGATCAGGCCTCGTCCTCGATCATGGCGAGACTGGATTCCTCGCCGGTGCCGATGAGGCGTCGATAGAAGCACGAGCGGCGGCCCGTATGGCAGGCCTTGCCATCGCCGCCGACCTCCACGGTGAGCAGAAGCGCGTCCTGGTCGCAATCGACCCTGAGCTCGACCAGCCTTTGGGTCTGGCCCGACGTATCTCCCTTGCGCCAAAGCATGTTCCGCGAGCGAGACCAGTAATGGACGGTGCCGGTCTGCAGCGTCTGGTCCAGCGCCTCCTGGTTCATATAGGCCACCATGAGGAAGTGGCCGTGCACGTCCCGGGTGACGCAGACGATCAGCCCTGCGGCATCGAAACGTGGCGCAAAGCGGGTACCCTCCTCGACGGGATCGCCAGGCGCCGTGCTACGCATTTCCGTGTCTCCAATGGGCCGAGCGGCACCGACGGTTACCGACGCTGGTTGCCGCCCCAGGGCGCCGCCCCCGCTCGCAGCGGTTAAAAAGAGCCCCTATATAGGGTGTTCCGACGCGGGCCGCCGCGGCTCTCAGCCAAGCTCTTATCCATGCTGAACGACATCTACAATGAACGAATCCTGGAGCTCGCCGGCAACATGCCGCGCCTGGGACGTCTCGACAAACCGGACGCAAGCGCGACCGCCCATTCGAAGCTCTGCGGATCTACCGTGACGGTCGACCTGGCCGTGCAGGATGGCGTGGTCACCGACTTTGCGCATGAGGTTCGGGCCTGCGCTTTGGGGCAAGCCTCCTCGTCCATCATGGCCCGCAATGTCGTGGGCGCGAACGCCGCGGATCTGCGACACCTGCGGGAGGCCATGCGCAGGATGCTGAAGGACAATGGGCCGCCGCCCGGGGGCGCCTGGGCAGATTGCGCGGTCCTCGAGCCCGTGCGGGATTATAAGGCGCGGCACGCATCCACGTTGCTGACCTTCGATGCCGTGGTGGACGCCATCGACCAGATCGAGCGCCGGGCCGCCGTTCACGAAGGCGCGGCGCCCGTTAAGACCGCTCCAGCGAAGACGTGAAGCGCCTGCAGCCTCTTTGGGGCCCATGACGCGCTTTCTGGCCCACCTCCTGATTCGGTCCTATCAGCTGAGCCTGTCGGCCTTTGTGGGCCGGCATTGCCGCTACCTGCCGTCGTGCTCGGATTATGCCGACCAAGCCATTACCAAGCACGGGGTGTGGCCCGGAAGCTGGATGGCTCTGGCGCGCGTCTGCCGATGCCACCCCTGGGGTGGGTCGGGCTTCGATCCCGTGCCCGAGACGTGCGGCCATGGAGCCTGGCAGCGGCCGTGGCTCTACGGTCGGTGGTCGGTATGCCCGTCCTCGAACGGGCTTCAGGATCGCGCGAGCAGTTCCGCCGCCAAGCCGTAAACCCGCTGTCGGGCATCCTCCGGCAGATCGTGCAGAACGCCAAGATAGCTGCGCCCCATCTCGCACAGCCTCCCATCGGGGATCGGCGGGTCGACGTTCTTGCCGTCGAGCAGTACCGAAATCTCGTCCGCAGTCAGTTTTTTCGCCGCGAGGCCTTTGGCGATGAGGTCGAAATCCGTCGCAGTCGGCGTGTCATGCGCCCCATGCCGATCCTGGCCGTCCTTCATGGCCGCGAGCTGCTTGGACGCCAGATCGGCCACCAGGGCGCGGTGGCTCGTCGAGAAATCGGCAAGCGGCAGGTCGGCATCGCCGTAGAGGAAGTCGGCGCATTGCTTGGGGTCGATCGGGGCCAAGGCGTCGAGGAACGCAAGCCGGGCTTCGAACAATGCGCTGAGCGGCGCGGCGCTGGCGCGCGCGGCCAGCACGCCTTGCGATTGCTGCAACTGCCGCAGGCTCTCCAGGATCATGGCCTCAGCGGACGGAAGCGTTCCGGTGGTCGCGAGCTTGCGGGTGAAATCGTCGACCACATGGGCGTAATTGCGGGGAAAGTCCTGGTCCAACTGGTGATAGAAAGCTGCGAACTGCGGCACCTCTGCCATGCGGGCTTCGACCAGCTTGCGGGCAGCGGCCAACTGGCCGTCTTCGCGGGTTTGCGCGACCTCTGGGCGCGACGCGCCGACGGGAGCTTGCAGGCTGGTCAGGCGCAATCCGAGCACGACGAGCACGCATGCTGCCAGACCAAGAAGAACGTAGCGCAGGACGTTCATGGAACGCGGAGCCGGGATGTCACCGGGGCACCATAAGCGAGCCGGCGCCCCGGGCAAAGGCATGGGCCGGCCGATACCCGGGGATTGCTGCGGCGCCGTCTTTGTTGTAGCGCGTCCAGGTCCAGCCGCTGCAGGGTCGCCCAGGGCCGATCATGCCGGCTTCAATCCCCGATTATCTCATCGGCGTCTCGGTCGCGTTCATGCGTCGACGCCGGTCGCAGGCGGGACGCTTACGCCGCTCCGTTTCGGCGAGTGAGCAGGAGGAGGTTCGACGATGGTCACGCTGACGTTCCCGGACGGTGCAGCACGAGGTTATCCCGCAGGAACCAGCGGCCTGGAGGTTGCCAAGAGCATTTCGCCTTCGCTGGCCAAGCGCGTGGTGGCGATGGCGATCGACGGCGTCACGGTCGACCTTGCTGATCCCTTGCGGGCCGACGGTCGCATCGAATTCCTGATGCGTGACGACCCGCGGGCGCTCGGCCTCATCCGCCACGATGCGGCGCATGTACTGGCCGAGGCGGTGCAGAGCCTCTATCCCGGCACGCAGGTGACCATCGGGCCGGTGATCGAGGACGGCTTCTACTACGACTTCTACCGCGAGCAGCCCTTCACGCCGGAGGATTTCGCCGCGATCGAAGCCAAGATGCGGGAGATCATCGCCCGCGATCGCCCCTTCACCAAGGAGGTGTGGGGGCGCGATGAGGCGCGTGCCTTCTTCGAGAAACGCGGCGAAGCCTTCAAGGTGGAACTCGTCGACGCGATTCCCGAAGGCCAGGACCTCAACATCTACAAGCAGGGCGAGTGGCTCGATCTGTGCCGCGGTCCGCACATGACCTCGACCGGCAAGATCGGCACGGCGTTCAAGCTGATGAAGGTCGCGGGCGCCTATTGGCGCGGCGACAGCAACAACCCCATGCTCTCGCGCATCTACGGCACCGCCTTCGCTACCCAGGCCGAGCTCGACGCCCATCTCAAGCAGCTCGAGGAGGCTGCCAAGCGCGACCACCGCCGCCTCGGCCGGGAGATGGACCTGTTCCATTTCCAGGAGGAGGGGCCCGGCACCATCTTCTGGCACCCCAAGGGCTGGACCCTGTTCCAGGCCCTGATCGGCTACATGCGCCGCCGCCAGGATGCGGTAGGCTACATCGAGGTGAACACGCCCCAGGTGCTCGACAAGGCGTTGTGGGTGACCTCCGGCCATTGGGACACCTATCGCGAAAACATGTTCTTCACGCAGACCGAGGACGAGCGCGTCTTCGCGCTGAAGCCGATGAATTGTCCCGGCCACGTCCAGATCTTCAAGAACGGCCTGAAGAGCTACCGCGATCTACCTTTGAAGATTGGCGAATTCGGCGTCGTGCATCGTTATGAGCCGTCGGGCGCGCTGCATGGCGTCATGCGGGTGCGCGCCTTCACGCAGGACGACGCGCACATCTTCTGCACCGAAGACCAGATCCTGGCCGAGAGCACCAAGGTCAACGACCTGATCCTGTCCATCTATGCCGATTTCGGCTTCGACGACGTCAGGATCAAGCTTTCCACCCGGCCCGAAAAGCGCGTCGGGTCCGACGAGGGCTGGGACAAGGCCGAGGCGGCGCTCGGCAAGGTGATCGAGGATGTGGCGGCGCGCGGCATCGAAACCTCGATCAATCCGGGCGAGGGCGCGTTCTATGGGCCGAAGCTCGAATATGTGCTGCGCGATGCTATCGGGCGCGACTGGCAGTGCGGCACCTTGCAGGTCGATTTCAACATGCCGGGCCGTTTCGGCGCGTTCTACATCGGACAGAACAGCGAGAAGACGACGCCCGTCATGCTGCACCGGGCGATCTTCGGCTCGCTCGAGCGCTTCACTGGGATCCTGATCGAGCACTATGCCGGCCATATGCCATTGTGGCTTTCGCCGCTGCAGGCCGTGGTAGCCACCATCACCCAGGACGCTGACGATTACGCGCTCGAGCTGATCGCCGCGGCCCGCAAGCTCGGTCTCCGGGTGGAAGGGGATCTGCGGAACGAAAAGATCACCTACAAGGTGCGCGAACATTCGCTCGCCAAGGTTCCGGTTCTGCTCGTAGTCGGGCGCAAGGAAGCAGCCGAGCGGACCGTCTCGGTGCGGCGTCTCGGTTCGAATGCCCAAAGCGCGGCGACCAGCCAGGAGATCCTGGAAGCGCTCGCAGCCGAAGCGGTGCCGCCGGATCTGCGGCGCGTCGCGGCGGCCCGATAATCGAGAGGTGGGGGCTCAGTTCCCCTTCACGGCCGCTTCGAGAGCCTGGCTCTGGTCGGGCGCCGGATTGCCGAACATCACCGGCGCGCCGCCATGCTCGCTAAGCGCCGCCCAGGCGCGCAGCCCCCGCGGGGCCCATAGCACAGCCAGCACATTGCCGGCGCAATCATGCACCTTGCAGAGGTGATCCAGGCGGTAGCTCTTGCCGCCGAGATCGACCGTCTTGCTCGGGATGACGACACCGTCGCCCTCCCGCAAAAAGGCCGCGACCCAATCGGGAACGGGCCTGCCCTTGAGCACCCGGTTCAGTTCATAGCGATATTGCGAATGCCGGAGTACGTCGAACAGATAGGTGTCCGGTTCCGCCGCCCTGGCAAAAGCACCGGCGCCCACCAAGCCCAGGACCAGAACCGCGGAAAAAAGACCGGATTTCATGAGGCGTTCCGATGTGGGCCAGAAGGTGCGACCGCGGTGCCGGGCCCAAGTCGGCGCCTGTGGCCGTGCCAGGTTCGGACGAGTCCGCTCATCCGGGCTAAAAAGCCTTGAATGCAATGATGGTGCGGGTGTCGACGATCCCCTCGATGATCTGCACCTTTTCGCCCACGAAGCGGCCGACGTCGGTTTCCGCAGGCACATAGAACTTGGCCAGGATGTCGTAATTGCCTGCGATGGAATAGATTTCCGAGGCAATCTCCGCCTCGGCCAGGGCGCTCGCCACCGCGTAGGTCCGGCCAAGCGCGCACTTGATCTCGACGAAAAAGGTCTGCATCGATCCTTTGGTCCCGGGTTACGTGGCGCGCTACTTTGCGACGACTTCCACGTCCCGGTCGAGGGCCGATTGCACCTTGAATTCGGTTTGGTACGTTTTTCCGTTGTGCCGGGCGATGGCGACGTAGTCACCCTCCGCCAGCACCAGGGACGGAAAGGCGCCGATCAGTTCGCGAATGACGTCCCCACCGGGGGTCAGCAGGGTGAAGCTCGTGTTCGCGAGCGCTTCGCCGCCGGGCGCATTGACCAGCTTGAGCGTCAGCATCGCGGCCCGGTGCTTCACGGTCGCCCGCACCAGCTTGCCGGCCTGCACCCGAAGATCGGCGCTGACGACCGAATTGGTGTTGCTCACCGGCGTGAGCGAGCCGACGCCCAGCGTGTCGAGATAGGTGGACACGACGTGATAGGTGCCTTCGGGCAGCCGGATGATCTGGCCCGGCTTGGCGTCGGCCACGACGATCTTGGCCTCCGGGTTGCCGTGGTCGGGTACGAAGATCGAAAGCGAAAGCCTGTCGGGCGGGATCGCCGCATTGCCCAGCGTACCATCGACCGCGATCGCGCCCGCATTCAGGTTGAGCCGTTCGCTCGAGACCTTGTCGGCGATGTCCACCCGCTTCATCGTGCTGGCGAACCCGTAGGTGGCATGAACGATGTAGGGACCATCCGGCAGCGACAGGGTGGGCTGGGGGTCTGTCGATTCGGCCACCAGCTTGTGGCTGCCGTCGGGCGCCGCATCGAGGGCGAATATGCGCCACTTCACGCCCGATTTGATCAGCGGAAGCTCTGCCGTGAACGTGGCTGCGAGATGGATGATTCCGTGCCCGGACTCGATGGCCTCGCTTCTGGGTGCTGTGGGCGCCGCGTCGTGGACCGGAGCCGCGGGTACCCCATTCGGCGCCGTGCCGGCGATCGGTGGCGCGCTGTCGTGCAGCGGTTGCGGTGTCTCGGCCAGCACCGACGCACTGCTTCCCACGAGGCCCAGGACGGTCAGTGAAACCAAGCGGGTGCGAAACAGCGGAATCATGAGGTGCCGTTACTCGGTCCCTGTGGCCCGGCAAGGTGCAGGTCTGCAGCATCATTTTGCATGACGTGCGATTCCGTCCGGAAGATGGCGAGGCCTGCCTGGATCGAACCCGACCCTGCAGGGCGCGCCGACGTTGACACTGCGGGGGCCACCACCCTAATGATCGTATTGCATGGTCCCCGCAAGGGGTTCGCAAGGGAATGCGGCGGGGTTCGCCCCGGTACGCCGCAACTGCCCCCGCAACTGTGAGCGGGTAGCCGAGCGCCTTCAGCCACTGGGAATGCCGGGCCGTCAGGCTCCCCCGGGAAGGCGGCGCAAGGTGACCGATCCGCGAGTCAGGAGACCTGCCATGCACCACGCGTTGCGCGCGCCGGGCGGGGTGCCTCGGTCGCTGTCCGGATCTTGGCCAAAGGCCGAACCGGTCTCCCTTGCGGGCTTCAGCCGGCAGGGCGCAAGCACCCGCCGCACGTGCGCCCGTCGCGCACGAGGAGAGACCGGGTGAACCTAGGCGATCAGCGATGCAAAGCTCCCAAGCGCAACCACCATCTATGTGTGCGTGACATGCCGGGCCGAGGGCGAGCCGGCACTGCCGCTCGAGGGCAGGGCAGGCCGGCGGCTCTATGGCGTCCTGGCCACCGAAGCGGCAGGCGACCCGAGCCTGCAGGTCGTGCCGGTCGAGTGTCTCAGCGTTTGCAAGCGGCCCTGCACGGTGTCCTTCGCGTCGCCCGGAAAGTGGACCTATGTCTATGGCGATCTGTCGCCGGAAACCGGGGCCCCGACGTTGGTGGCGGCCGCTCGTCTCTACGGCGCCACCTCCGACGGCCTGATTCCCTGGAAACAGCGGTCCGACGCCATCAAGAAAGGGGTGGTGGCCCGTGTGCCGCCCGCCCCCGCATTATCCCTTCCCGAAGGACAAGCCGCATGAGCCAGCTGAACAAGGTTCCCGTCACCGTGGTCACCGGCTTTTTGGGGGCGGGCAAGACCACGATGATCCGCCACCTGCTCGGACAGGCGCATGGGCGGCGGCTGGCGCTCGTGATCAACGAGTTCGGCGACGTCGGGGTAGACGGCGACGTGCTGCGCTCCTGCGGGATCGAGTCCTGTCCGGAGGAGAACATCGTCGAACTGGCCAATGGCTGCCTGTGCTGCACCGTGGCGGACGATTTCGTCCCCGCTATCGAGGCGCTGCTGGCCCGCACGCCGCGGCCTGACCACATCATCGTCGAAACCTCGGGCCTCGCCTTGCCGAAGCCGCTCGTCAAGGCCTTCGACTGGCCGGCCATCCGGGCCAAGGTGACGGTCGATGGCGTCGTGGCGGTCGTGGATGCCGCGGCCGTGGCCGAGGGCCGCTTTGCCGACGATCCGGCCAAGCTCGCGGCGCAGCGGCAGGCCGACGGTTCGATCGATCACGACAACCCGCTCGAGGAGGTCTACGAGGATCAGCTGCTATGCGCCGACATGGTCGTGCTCAACAAGACGGACCTTCTCGGGGTCGAACAGCTGCGCCAAGTGAAGGCCGAGATCGAGGCTACGATTCCCCGAGTCGTTAAGATCGTCAGCACCACCGAAGGCCGCATCGACCCCGCGGTGCTGCTCGGCATCGGTGCAGCGGCCGAGGACGACCTCGCGGCCCGACCGTCCCATCACGACAACGAGGAAGGCCACGACCACGACGATTTCGACAGTTTCGTGCTCGACGTGCCGGCCTTCGAAGATCCGGCGAGCTTCGTCGACCATTTGGCCGGTGTCGCGGGCCGCCATGGCGTGCTGCGCATGAAGGGCTTTCTGGCCGTGCGCAACAAGCCGATGCGGCTGCTGGTCCAGGGTGTCGGCGGGCGGTTCCGACAGCAGTTCGACCGGCCCTGGGGAGCCGGCGAGGAACGGCGCGGACGCCTCGTCGTGATCGGCGAAAAGGGCGTCGATCGCGGCGCGGTGGCGGCCGCCATCGGGGTGTGACGTGCATCTCCTGCCCAGCGACAATCGCTCGCTCGACGATGAAGCCACGGCGCTCGATCTCGAGCAGTCGCCGGCCGAACTCGTCGTGCTGTCGTTTTCGGACGGCGATCTTGCCGCCGTGGCGGCCGCGCACTGCACCGGGCAGGGGCTGCCGACGCTGCGGCTGGCCAATCTCAGCAAGCTGAAACACCCGTTCTCGGTCGATCTTTATGTCGAGAAGGTTGCGGCCAAGGCCCGTTTCGTGCTGGTCCGGCTGCTCGGCGGGCTCGACTATTGGCGTTACGGCATCGAGGAAGTGGCGGCGGCTGCGCGCCGGCACGGGTTCGAACTCGCAGTCATCCCGGGTTGCGAGCGTGAGGATAGGCGGCTCGATGCCGCCTCCACTCTGCCGGGAGCCGACCTGCGCCGTCTGTGGGCCTGGTTCCGGGAAGGCGGGCCCGACAATCTCGCGCACATGCTGCGCTTCGTCGGCTCGCGGCTAGGCCGTGACCTGCCCTGGTCCGAGCCCCGCGCCGTGCCGGCAGCGGGGCTGCATTCACCCTTTTGCCGGCCACACACGGCCGAAGCCGCGCATGCGCTGATCGTGTTCTACCGCTCGGCTCTCCTGGCCGGCGACACGGCGCCGGTTCTCGCCCTGGCCGATGCGTTGCGGGCGCGAGCCATGCGGGTGTCGGCTTTCTACGTCACCAGTCTCAAGGATGAGGCCGCCGCCGATCGTCTCGGCGCCCTGCTGGCCACGGATCCGCCCGATGCGATCCTGAACACCACGGCATTTTCGGCGCAGCGCGATGGTCGCGGCACGGTGCTCGACGCGGCCAATGTCCCGGTGCTGCAGGTTGTGCAGTCGGGCTTATCGCACGAGACCTGGTCGAGTTCCACGCGCGGGCTCGGGGCGGCCGATCTCGCCATGCATGTCGTTCTTCCCGAGGTCGATGGGCGCATCCTGGCCGGCGCCATATCCTTCAAGGGAGAAGGCGCCAGGCACGAGGCGTTCGAATTCTCGCCGGTTTCGCACCGACCCGACCCGTCCCGGATCGATCACGTCGCCGATCTCGCCTGCAGCTGGGCGCGGCTGCGGCGGAAGCCCCGGGCCGAGCGACAACTTGCCTGCGTGCTGTCCGATTATCCGGGCAAGGGCGGCCGGGCCGGCTACGCGGTCGGGCTCGATACGCCGCGCAGCCTGATCGGCATCGCGGACCATCTGCGGCGCCAGGGTTTTGATGTTGGGGAGCTTCCGGAGGCAGGCGCCACCATGGCGCATCTGACCGAGGGTGAGCCCCGGTCCGTGATGGCGCTGGCGGATTACGAGCGCGCCTTGGTTGGACTGCCACCGGAGTTCATCCGTGAGGTCCGGCAGGCCTGGGGAGACCCGGCCGACGACCCTGCCGTTCACGAGGGTGCCTTCGCGTTCCGCGTCCTGCGCAGCGGAAAGCTGATCGTCGCCGTCCAGCCAGATCGAGGCCGCACGGCCGACCGCCGGGCCGACTACCACGATGCTGCGCTGCCGCCGCGCCACGCCTACCTCGCCTTCTATCTCTGGCTGCGAGCGGTCGAGCGAATCGACGCCATGATCCATCTCGGTACGCACGGCACGTTGGAATGGCTGCCCGGCAAGGCCGTGGCGCTCAGCCAAGGCTGCGCCCCGGAAGCCGTTCTGGGTCCGGTGCCCGTGATCTATCCGTTCATCGTCAACAACCCGGGCGAGGCCGCCCAGGCCAAGCGACGGATTGCTGCGGTCACGGTGGGTCACCTGACCCCGCCGATGATCGAGGCCGGCAGCCACGGTGCGGCGGCCGAACTCGAAGCCCTGTTCGACGAATATGCCGAGGCGGAGGGGCTGGACCGCAAGCGCGCGCGCCTTCTGGCCTCCGCCATTCTGGACAAGGCGCAGCAGACCGGCCTTACGGCCGACATCGGGGTGAACCCTGACGAGGACCCGGCGACGGCGCTGCTCAGGCTCGACGCCTGGCTATGCGATCTCAAGGAAGCGCGCATCGGCGACGGCCTGCACGTTTTTGGTGGGGAGCCCCTTCTCCCCCTGCGGGAGAAGGTGCCCGACAGGGCGGATGAGGGGTACTTAGTCGCGCCCGTCGCGGCCCGTCACCCCTCATCCGACGCCGCTGGCGCGGCGCCACCCTCTCGCGCGAGGGGAGAAGGGGAAGGGGCCCACGCTGCTGCCTCGAGATCTCCCGCAAAGGGAGACGGGGAAACATTCGCGGCCTGCGGCCCGGCGGAACTAGCCGGCCTGCTGGCCGCGCTCGACGGACGCTTCGTGCCCCCGGGCCCGGCGGGCTCCCCGACGCGCGGCCGGCGGGACGTTCTGCCGACGGGGCGCAACCTGTTCTCGGTCGATCCGCGGGCGGTCCCCACCCGGACCGCCTACGAGATTGGCCGGCGGGCAGCGGGCGAGGTGATGACCCGCTACGCCCAGGATCACGGGGAGTGGCCGCGCCGCATCGTGCTCGATCTTTGGGGCAGCGCCACGATGCGGACCGGCGGCGACGACCTCGCCCAGGCCTTCGCGCTCCTCGGGGTCCGGCCTCGCTGGGACGACGGCTCGACTCGCGTTGTCGGGTTCGAGATCCTGCCCCAGGCCAAGCTCGACTGGCCGCGGGTCGACGTCACGTTGCGGATCTCGGGCCTGTTCCGCGACGTGTTTCCGGACCAGATCGCGCTTTTCGATGCGGCCGTGCGGGCCGTCGCGGCGCTCGACGAGACCGACGAGGACAATGTCCTAGCGGCGGCCCGCCGCGCCGAGGGTTCTGGAGTGTCCCTGTCGCGCGTGTTCGGCGCCGCACCGAACCAGTACGGTCTCGGTATCGCCAGCACCGTCGCTTCGGGACAATGGCGCGAGCGGAGCGAACTCGGCGAGGCTTACCTGGCCGGATCGTCGCACGCCTATGCGGGTGCGGTCGCCGAACCCATTGAGGCCGGCGCGGCGTTCCGGGCCCGGGTAGGCAGTGCCGACGCCTATCTGCACATGGCCGACCTGCCCGAAACCGACATTCTTGCATCGGACACCTTCGCCGAACACCAGGGGGGATTCGCGGCCGCCGCGGCGGCGCTCGACAGCACGCCGGCGCTGTATCATGGCGACGCGACCCGGCCCGATGCCCTGCGCATCCGCACCCTGCCCGAGGAGATCGCGCGCGTGCTTCGGGCGCGCGCCACCAATCCGCGATGGATCGCCGGGCAGATGCGACACGGCTATCGCGGGGCCGCCGAGATCGCCGAAACAGTCGACAGTTTGTTCGCCTTCGCGGCCACCAGCGATGCCGTGCCGAGCCGGCACTTCGACCTCATGTTCGATGCCACGCTCGGCGACGAAGCCGTTCGAACCTTCCTGACAGAACACAATCCCGCCGCCGCCCGGGCCATCGCGGAAAAGTTCAACGAGGCCGCTGCACGCGGCTTCTGGGTGTCGCGGCGCAATTCGACCACCGCGATCCTGTCCGCACTGGAAACAGGGCCTTGAGCGCGCTCGCCCCCGCCCGGGTCGGCTGGTGTCCCGGCGCGCTGGCCCCCATGGCATCCGGCGATGGCTTGATCGTGCGCGTGAAGCCGCGCGGCGGTCGGCTCTCGTCGCCGCAGGCGCAAGCCATCGCGCGCGCGTCGCGGCTCTACGGCAATGGCGCGCTGGACCTCACCACGCGGGCCAATGTTCAGATCCGCGGGCTCGACGAAGCGGGGCTCGGCACCGCGACCGCGATCCTCGACCATGCGGGCTTGCTCGACGCCGATGTCGCCAGCGAGGCGGCCCGCAATGTCGTGTCCAGTCCCCTGGCTGGCCTCGATACAAGGGCGGTGCTGGACATCCGACCGACCGTCGAGGCGCTCGAAGCCCGGCTTGCCGGGGACGCGGCGTTTCATTCCTTGCCGGCCAAGTTCAGCTTTCTGGTCGATGACGGCGGCGGGTTTCCGCTGTCCGACGTCAGCGCCGACATCAGGTTCGAGGCGTTCGGGGCCGACGCGGGGCCGGGCTTTGCGGTGCGGCTCGGCGGCGGCGAGGACGAGGTGGCGGGGCTTTGCGCGCCCGAGCGTGTCGCCGATGCGGCGGCCGCCCTGATCGGCGTCTTTCTTCGGCGAGCGCGCCCGCGACCGCGAACTTCGTCGCATGAGCCACCTCGTGGCAGAACTCGGAGTTGTCGCGGTGTTGCGCGAAGCCGATCTCGCGCGTGGTCCGGCCACTCCCAGGGGCGCGCGGACGGCGCTTCGCGACATCGTCGGGCTAGTGGAGCAGGGCGCGCTCACCCCACCGGGCGACCAGACGGCGGCCCGGATCCTGCTCGGCGTGGCGGCGCCCTTCGGGCGGCTCTCCGCGGATGCGCTCGATTTTCTGGCTCGTGCGGCCGGTGAAAGCGGCGCCGCCGAACTCAGGCTGACACCCTGGCGCTCGATCCTGATCCCGGGCCTCGACCGCGCGGCAGGGCCGGCCCTGCTCCAGAGCTGCGAGGCGGCCGGCTTCATCGTGGATCCAAGCGACCCGAGGCTGCGCGTCGCCGCCTGCACGGGCGCGCCCGGCTGTCACCGTGCGACCACGGCCGTCCTCGATCACGCCGCCAAGCTGGCGACGAAACTCGGTCCCGGCGGCCCCGATGCCGGGATCCTGCTCCATGTGTCGGGCTGCAGCAAAGGTTGCGCGCACGCAGGCAAGGGGCCGCTGGTCCTGGTGGCCGACAATGGAGCCTACAACATCGTCGTTGACGGAACCGCGTCCGATACCCCGATCCTCCATGGTTTGGGTTTCGAGGAAGCCCAGGCGTGCGTGAAGGCCTCGGCGCGCATGGAGCCGCGATTGTGACCGCCTATGACTACATCCGCGATGGCGCCGCGATCTATCGCAAGTCCTTCGCCATCATCCGGGCCGAAGCCGAACTCGGCCGGTTCGGGCCTGGCGAGGAGCGGGTCGCGGTGCGGATCATCCACGCCTGCGGCATGGTCGAGGCCGCGGCCGACATCGTGTTCTCGCCGGGTGCGGTCTCGTCCGCCAAGGCGGCGCTCGCCGCCGGTGCGCCGATCCTGTGCGACGCCCGCATGGTGGCCGATGGAATCACCCGCAAGCGCCTGCCGGCCGACAACGCGGTGATCTGTACCCTGAACGATCCGGGCGTGCCGGACCTCGCCCAGAAGCTCGGCACGACCCGCACCGCGGCGGCTGTCGAACTCTGGCGCGACCGCCTGGCCGGTGCCGTGGTGGCTATCGGCAATGCGCCGACGGCCCTGTTCCATCTGCTGGAACTGATCGATCGAGGCGGACCCCGCCCCGCGGCCATCATCGGCATGCCGGTGGGCTTCGTGGGGGCCGCGGAATCCAAGGAGGCCCTGTTGGCGGACGGTCGCGTCCCTGCCCTGATCGTGCGCGGCCGCAAGGGCGGCAGCGCGATGGCGGCCGCAGCTGTCAACGCCCTGGCCAGCGACGAGGAATAAGGTGAGCACACCGAAAGGCCGGTTGCACGGCATAGGCCTCGGGCCAGGCGATCCGGATCTGTTGACCGTCAAGGCCGTGCGGCTGCTCGAACAGGCCAGCGTCGTGAGCTATTTCGCCAAGGAAGGTCGCTGCGGGGTGGCGCGCACCATCGCGGAGCGCTGGCTGCCGAAGCAGCGCCTCGATCTGCCGCTGTTCTACCCGGTGACCACCGAGATCCGCTTCGACCATCCCGATTACGCCGAGCGCCTCGGCGCCTTCTATGCGGAGGCCGCGGACCTCCTGGCCGCGCATCTGTCGGCGGGCAGAGACGTGGCGCTGCTGTGCGAGGGTGACCCGCTGTTCTACGGCTCGTTCATGCACCTCTACATCCGCCTGCGCGACCGCTTCGATGTGACCGTCGTTCCGGGCGTGACCGGCATGTCGGGCTGCTGGACCGCGGCCGGCGCCCCGATGACCTGGGGCGACGATATTCTGACCGTGCTGCCCGGCACCCTGGACACCGGAACGTTGCGCGACCGCCTGGCTGGGGCCGATGCCGTCGTGATCATGAAGCTCGGCCAGAACCTCGCCAAGGTGCGGGCTGCGATCGCCGCCTCAGGTCTGCTCGAGCGCGCCATCTACGTCGAACGCGGCACCATGGCGGACCAGGTCGTGATGCCCCTCGCCCAGAAGACCGATGACGAGGCGCCCTATTTCGCCGTGGTGCTGGTGCCCGGCAACGGGCGTCGGCCATGAGTGGCATCGGCTGCCTGACCGTCGTGGGCCTGGGCCCGGGGCCTGCCGCCTGGCTGACCCCCGAAGCCGAAGACGCGCTCGCAGTCGCGACCGATGTCATCGGCTACGGACCCTATGTGGCCCGCGTGCCGGAACGTCCCGATCTGACCCGGCACCCGAGCGACAACCGGGTCGAGCTCGACAGGGCCCGCCACGCTTTCGCGTTGGCAGGGCAAGGCCGTAACGTGGCCGTGGTCTCGGGCGGCGATCCCGGCGTCTTCGCCATGGCGGCAGCGGTGTTCGAGGCGCTCGACGCCGATGCCGCGTTGCGCGAGGTTCCCGTGCGGGTGCTGCCCGGCATCACGGCCATGCAGGCGGCCGCGGCCCGGCTCGGGGCGCCGCTCGGCCATGACTTCTGCGCCATATCGCTGTCCGACAATCTCAAGCCCTGGGACGTGGTGCTGCGGCGATTGAGTGCCGCGGCCGACGGCGATTTCGTGATCTCGCTCTATAATCCGGCATCGCGCGCCCGCCCCGATCAACTCGGTGGGGCCTTCGCGCATCTTCGGGCCCGCAAGGCCGGGTCTACCCCGGTGGCCCTGGCCCGTGCGGTCGGCCGGCCCGACGAACGCATCATCCTGACGACGCTGGCCGAAGCGGATGCGAGCCTGGCCGACATGGCGACGCTGGTGATCATCGGCTCGAGCGAGACGAGGCTTGTGCCGGGCCAGGATGGTCGGCGCTGGATGCTGACACCGCGCTCCTACGGGGCGTCGCGCGTCGAGGAGGCCGCCCGGTGAGCCTCGATCCAGGCGAGAACGGCTGCGAGGGTCGTGAATGCCTCGCCTCCTCGGTCCTGAAAGGGCCGGTCCACCATCACGACCGGCAGGCCAAGCGCGCGCGCCGCGTCGAGCTTGGCCGCGCCCGTTCCGCCGCTGTTCTTGCTGACCAGGACCTCGACGCGATGCCGGCGCATGAGCGCCTCCTCGTCCGCCCGGCTGAACGGCCCCTTGGCCAGCACGAGTTCGCAATGTGGCCGGCAGCTTCGCGTCGGGCGGCGGATCGATGGTCCTGACCACATAATGGTGCTGCGCGGCCTGCCGGAAGGGCGCGAGCTCCAGCCGGCCGGTGGTGAGGAACACGCGGCGGCTTTCGGACCCGAGCGCCTCGGCCGCCGCGTCGAGGTCGGGCACGACCTGCCAGCGGTCGCCGGCCTGCGGGGTCCAGGGCGGACGCGTGAAGCGGGCCAGCGGAACCCGGGTTCGCGCGCAGGCCGTGATCGCATTGGCCGAGATCCGGGCCGCAAAAGGGTGGGTCGCGTCGATCAAGGCCTCGATCCGCTCGCCTTCGATATAGGCCACGAGACCTTCGACGCCGCCAAACCCGCCGACCCGGTAGGGAATTGGCGGAACGGACGGCTGTGCGGTGCGGCCGGCCAGCGACAGAACAGGCCGCAGGTCCGAGCGCCCCGCCAGGGCCGTGGCCAACGCGCTGCCTTCCGTGCTGCCGCCGAGAATGAGAAGTCGCATCAGAATTCCGGATCAAGTCATTGAGCGGCGGGCTGGAATCCGCCGAAGCAGTGCCGTTGAGCGCGACGGCGCCGCGCGCGTGGCTGACCATCGTCGGTCTCGGCGAGGACGGGCTCGACGGCTTGTCTCATGCGGCTCGGCGGGCCGTTGCGCAAGCCGAATTGCTGGTGGGCGGACGCCGGCACCTCGGGCTGGTCGGCCGAACGTCCGCCGAAACGCTTGCCTGGGTCTCGCCGATCGAGGACACGATCCCGCTCATTCTGGCGCGACGGCCGGCGCCGACCTGCGTTCTCGCCAGCGGCGATCCGTTCTGCTTCGGAATCGGCTCCGTGCTGGCCCGGCATGTCCCGATCGGCGAGATGGCCTGCTTTCCCCAGCCTTCGGCCTTCAGCCTCGCGGCGGCGCGCCTCGGCTGGGCGCAGCAGGATTGTGCGCTCGTGTCCCTGTGCGGACGGCCGCTCGAAACCCTGCTGCCGGCCCTGCAGTCCGGCGCCCGGCTGCTGGTGCTGAGCGCCGACCAGACGACGCCCGCCAAGGTGGCTGGCCTGCTGCGCGAGAGCGGCTTCGGTCCCTCCCGGCTCACGCTGTGCGAAGCAATGGGCGGACCGCGGGAGCGCCTGCGCGCGACAACGGCTGAGAGCTTCGTCGATTCCGATGTCGACCCGTTGAACACCATCGCCATCGACGTGGTGGCGGGCCCCGGGGCTCGGGTTCTGGCGCTGGTGCCCGGTCGGCCCGAAGCCCTGTTCGAGCACGACGGCCAGATCACCAAGTCCGAGATCCGCGCCGTCACCCTGGCCAAGCTCGCGCCTCGACGGGGCGCGCTGCTGTGGGATATCGGGGCGGGCTCCGGTTCGGTTGGGATCGAATGGATGCTGGCCCATCCGGCGAACCGCGCAGTCGGCATCGAACGCGATCCGGCCCGCGTGGCGCGTAGCCGCCGCAACGCCGCGGCGCTCGGCGTGCCCGGACTGCGCATCGTGCAGGGCTCGGCACCCGACGCTTGTGCCGGGCTCGAGCGGCCCGATGCCGTATTCATCGGCGGCGGCGCCGGCACGTCGGGTGTGATCGACCTCTGCTGCGAGGCCCTGCACCGAGGCGGCCGCCTCGTGATCAACGCGGTCACCATCGAGACGCAGAGCATCTTGATCGAGCGTTTCACGCGCCATGGAGGCTCGCTGAACACCATTCAGACCGCGCAGGCCGATCCGGTCGGCGGCTTCCACGGCTGGCGCGCCGCAATGCCGGTGACGCAATGGACCTGGGTGAAGCCGTGACCGGCACCGTCGCGATAGGGGTCGGGTTTCGCAAGGCCTGCGCCCGCGAGACCATCGTGGCTCTGGTGCGCCAGGCGCAGGCGCTCGCGCAGGCAGAGGACATCGGCCTGGCGGGGCACACCGCCGTGCTGGCCACCATCGCCGAGAAGGACCGGCCCGTACTGCACGGAGCCGCCGCCGAACTTGGCCTGGAGGTCGTCGTGCTGCCCAAGCAGGCGCTCGCCGCCACCGACGATCGGATCACGCTCGTGTCGGACACCGCCAAGGCGTGCCTGGGAATCCCATCGGTGGCCGAAGCTGCGGCTCTGGCGGCAGCCGGGCCGGGTTCGCGCCTGGTCGTGCCGCGGATCTCGGTAGCCGACGCGACCTGCGCGGTGGCGGTCGGGGCAGGGAGCCGGCCATGACGGTCCACTTCATCGGCGCGGGGCCTGGCGCCCCCGATCTCATCACGCTGCGGGGCCGCGATCTTATCGCCCGCTGCCCGGTGTGCCTATACGCGGGCTCGCTCGTGTCCCGGGCGCTCCTCGCGCACTGCCCGCCGGGCGCCCGTATCGTCGATACCGCGCCGATGACGCTCGACAGCATAGTGGCGGAGTTCCAGGCCGCGGAGGTTGCGGGGCAGGACGTGGCGCGGCTCCATTCGGGGGACCTGTCGATTTGGAGCGCGCTCGGCGAGCAGTTGCGGCGGCTCGATGCGCTCGGCATCGCTTACACGATCACGCCCGGCGTGCCGGCCTTTGCGGCGGCGGCGGCAGCGCTCCGCACGGAGCTGACCTTGCCGGAGGTTGCGCAGTCGCTGGTGCTTACCCGCACCAGCGGGCGGGCCTCCGCGATGCCGTCGCGAGAAACCTTGAGCGGCTTTGCGGCGACGGGCGCGACCCTGGCCATACACTTGTCCATCCATGTGCTGGACGCGGTCGTGGGCGAACTCGTGCCCCATTACGGAGCCGAATGTCCGGCTGCGGTCGTCTATCGTGCATCATGGCCGCAGGAACGGGTTATTCGCGGCACGCTGGCCACCATCGCCGACGAGGTGCGGGCCGCGCCGATCGAGCGCGCTGCCCTGATCCTGGTCGGCCCCGTGCTGGCCGCCCGGAACTTCCGCGAAAGCGCCCTCTATGATGCCGAATATCATCGTCGGTTCCGCGGTGCGCCGGAGCTGCGCGATGACCGCTGATCTCGACCTAGCCCGCGCGCGCCACCAGGGTACCGGTGCGATCGAAAAGCACGATTTCGAGCCCCTCGCTGCGCCCGAGACTCGCGGCTGCCGTACGGCGAGCCGCCTCCGCCACGATGCCGCCAAGGTCCACGCCCTCCTCCCGGGCCAGATCGAAGGCCTGAGCGGCCGTGTTGCAGCCCAGCACGGCCTGATGCAGGGCCGGGGATGCACCGGCCTCGCCGGCTCTGTCCGCCAGCCAGGCAAGGTCGATGTCGCCGCGCTTGGAATGAAGGTCCAGCAGCCCTTGCGCCAGTTTGGTCATCTTGGCGACGCCACCCGCAACCGTCACCCGCGGCACCGGATGGCGCCGCAGGTATTTCAGCATGCCGCCGACGAAATCGCCCATGTCGATGAGCGCCGGGTCGCTGAGCCCGTAGAGGGCCTGCACGGCAGCCTCGGAGGTGGAGCCGGTCGCGCCCGCCACATGGGCGAGCCCCATGGCCCGGGCCACGTCCACGCCGCGGTGGATCGTGTCGATCCAGGCCGCACAGCTATAGGGAACGACGATGCCGGTCGTGCCGAGGATCGACAACCCGCCCACGATGCCGAGCCGGCCGTTGAGCGTCCGCTCGGCCAGCTTTTCGCCTCCCGGGACGGCGATCTCGAGTTCGGCATCCGGGGCCACCCCGAGAACGGTGGCGGCTTCCGCAACGGCGGCATGCATCATGGCGCGGGGAACGGGGTTGATGGCCGGCTCTCCGGGCGGAATCGGCAGGCCGGGACGCGTCACCGTTCCGACGCCTTCGCCGGCCCGAAACAGGATGCCCGCGCCGCTCGTCGGGCGGCGCACCGTCGCCAGCACGAGCGCGCCATGCGTGACATCCGGGTCGTCGCCGGCATCCTTGACGATGCCGGCCCGGGCGAAGCCTGGTCCGAGTTCGCTCGTCGCCAAGCTGAAGGCCGGCCGGGCGCCACCTGGCAGCGCGATGGTGACCGGATCAGGAAACGCGCCGGTATGCAGGGCCTCGAACGCTGCGCGCACGGCCGCTGTCGCGCAGGCACCCGTGGTCCAGCCGCGGCGCAGGGGCAGTGTGGCGGGGGCATCGTGATCCATCAGCGGATCATCTATGGGGTCGCGGCGAGCGTGCAAAGACAATTGAGGGCGCGAGCGGATCATCCCGTCTGCGCGGAGACACCATGGTGACCGATCCGCTGCAGGAGCTCGCCCAGGCCGGCCGCCTGCCTGTGTTCGCGGCCGGCACCGTGTGGCTGGTCGGCGCCGGTCCGGGCGACCCCGGGCTATTGACGTTGCACGCGCTGCACGCTCTGCGTGAGGCCGACTGTATCGTCTACGACGCGCTGGTCGGCGACGAGGTGATGGGCTTTGCCAATCCGGACGCGACGCGCGAGTTCGCCGGTAAGCGGGGCGGCATGCCGTCGCCGAGCCAGCGCGACATTTCCGAACGCCTCGTCGAACTTGCGCGCGAGGGCAAACGGGTGCTGCGCCTCAAGGGCGGCGACCCCTTCGTGTTCGGCCGGGGTGGCGAGGAGGCCTTGGCCCTGGTGCGGGCCGGCGTGCCGTTCCGCATCGTGCCTGGGATCACGGCCGGGCTCGGCGGCTTGGCCTATGCCGCAATCCCGGCAACCACCCGCGACACCAACCATGCGGTGATCCTTGCAACGGGCCACTTCGCGAGCGGGGACAGCAGTTGTGACTGGGCCGCCCTGGCCCGCACCGGGCTGCCGATCATTCTCTACATGGGTATTACTCATCTCGAGCAGATCGCGGCCGCCCTGATCGAAGGCGGCCTCGCGCCCGAAACTCCGGTCGGGATCGTGGCCGATGCGACCACGCCGCGCCAGCGGGTGCTGGTCACCAGTCTGGCCCGGGCCAAGCACGATGCCGACCAGGGTGGATTCAAGGCACCCGCCATCGTGGCCGTCGGAGCCATCGCGGCACTGCACGACTTGCTGGCGCCCGGGCTGGCGCCCTCGGGTCTGACCCCGTGAGTTCGCCCGGGCTTCTGATCGCGGCGGCACGCTCGGGTAGCGGCAAGACCGTGGTGACGCTCGGCCTGATGCGGGCCCTGAGCCGGCAAGGCCTGCGCGTGGCGGGCCTCAAGAACGGGCCGGACTATATCGATCCGGCATTCCACGAAGCGGCGACCGGCCGGCCAAGCCGCAACATCGATACCTGGGCCATGCCCCCGGAGCTGGGCCTCGCTTTGGCTGCAAGGGCCGCCCAGGATGGCGAATTCCTGCTTTGCGAAGGATCCATGGGGTTGTTCGACGGCGTGCCGGCCCCGCTCGGGCGCAGCGGCTCCTCGGCCGACATGGCGGCGCTGCTCGGCTTGCCGGTGCTGATCGTGCATGATTGCAGCTGGCCAGGCGCAATCCGCAGCCGCCCTGCTGCAGGGCTGCGCGACCTATGATCCGCGGCTCAGAATCGCCGGCGTCATCCTCAACCGGATCGGCAGCGAACGACACCGCCGCCTCGTCGAGCAAGCCGT
This sequence comes from uncultured Alphaproteobacteria bacterium, assembly GCA_963851175.1. Classification (GTDB taxonomy): domain Bacteria; phylum Pseudomonadota; class Alphaproteobacteria; order Rhizobiales; family Beijerinckiaceae; genus Lichenihabitans. The sequence goes on from CAWKNU010000010.1 coordinate 110,925, forward strand.
GGAAACGGTCGGCCTCACGGTGTTCGGCAGTATTCCGCGGTCCGAGGGCCTGAGCCTTCCCGAGCGGCACCTCGGCCTGGTGCAGGCGGGCGAAACACGCAACCTCGATGCGCGCATCGATGCCTTTGCGGATCTCGTGGCCAAGAACATAGATCTCGATGCCGTCCGCGCGGCGGCGTCGGCCGGCGTCGGCCCGGCGCTCGATCCACATCGCGTCCAGCAGGCCCGCCTGCGGCCGATCGGCCAGAATATCGCGGTGGCGCGCGACGCCGCCTTCTCGTTTCTCTACCCGCACATGCTGGAGGGCTGGCGGCAGGCCGGTGCGGCGCTGCATTTCTTTTCACCCCTGGCCGACGAGGCGCCCCCGCAGGGCTGCGACAGCTGCTGGCTGCCCGGCGGCTATCCCGAACTGCATGGGGAGCGGCTCGCACAGTCGCTGACCTTCATGACCGGGCTGCGCGCTTTCGCTGAAACACGGCCGGTGCACGGCGAATGCGGCGGCTACATGGTGCTGGGCCAGAGCTTGGCTGATGCCGGTGGCCGCGTCCACCCGATGGCCGGGCTGCTGTCCGTCGAGACGAGCTTCGCGAAGCGCAAGCTTCACCTCGGCTACCGGGACGCGCGACTTCTGTCCGACTCATGCTTCGGCCCGGCCGGCACCCGTCTGCGCGGTCACGAGTTCCATTATGCAACGATCGTGGAGGAGGGTTCCGACGCTCCCTTTGCCGAGGTGACCGACGCTTACGGCGGGTCTCCGGCCCAGGCCGGCAGCCGTCGCGGAAATGTCACGGGCAGCTTCTTCCACGTTCTTGCGCAGGGCTGAATTGCGAAGAAAAATTAACGCGGCTTAAGAACCTGTTAATCAACGCGGCGCGACTTTATTGCATTGCGAAGCGCGTGGCCGAGGTGCCCCCAATGTGCCGTTGGATCGCTTATCAGGGTGAGCCCATCTTTCTTGACGCGCTCGTGGCCGAGCCGGCTCATTCGCTGATCGCGCAATCGGTCTGCGCCGCGGAAGCCAAGGTCTCGACCAATGGCGATGGCTTCGGGATCGGCTGGTACGGCGAGCGGGAGACGCCCGGCATCTACCGCGAGGTGCGCCCGGCCTGGTCGGACGAAAATCTCAGCTCCCTATGCCACCAGGTGCGCTCGGGCCTGTTCTTCGCCCATGTCCGCGCCTCGACGGGCCCGGCCACCGCCCGTGCCAACTGCCATCCGTTTTCGGTCGGGCGGTACATGTTCATGCACAACGGTCAGGTCGGCGGATATTGCGCGATCAAGCGGCGTATCGAGGCCATGATCCCCGACGAACTCTATCCCTTCCGGACGGGAACGACCGATTCCGAAGCCATGTTTCTGGCGGCCTTCGCGCACGGGCTCGATCAGCACCCGGTGCAGGCCTTCTCGGCGACGCTCGCAGCCTGCGAGACCTTGATGAACAAGGCAGGGGTGCGCGAGCCTTTGCGGTTCACGGCCGCGCTCACCGACGGCAACGACCTTTATGCCTTTCGCTGGGCGTCGGACAGCCATGCGCCGACCCTGTACTGGCGCCAGGGCGCCAGCAGCATCGTAGTGGTTTCCGAGCCGCTCGACGGGGATCGCGCGCAGTGGCGCGAAGTGCCGCAAGGCTGCGTCCTCGTGGCACGGGGAGGCCGTTGCGTGGAAATCCGTCGCCTCGAGCGCGACGTGGCTTTTGCCGCATGATCGAGATCAGGGCCATAAACGACGCCGACTTCGATGCCTGGCTGCCGCTGTGGCGCGGATACCAGGACTTCTATCGCGCCGACATCCCCGAGGAAGCGACCCGCGTCACCTGGACTCGCTTTCTCGATCCCGGCGAGCCGATGTGGGCGGCCCTGGCCGAGCAGGAGGGCAGGGCAGTCGGCCTGGTGCACTGGGTTTTCCACCGTTCGACCTGGACGGTCGGCCCCTACTGCTACCTGCAGGATCTCTTCGTTACGCCGGACCAGCGAGGCGCCGGCACGGGCCGCAAGCTCATCGAACACGTCTACGCAAAGGCCCGCGAGGCCGCATGTCCCCGGGTCTATTGGCTGACTCACGACACCAACACCGACGCCATGCTGCTCTACGACCGGGTAGCCGAGCGCTCGGGCTTCGTGCAGTACCGCAAGGCGCTTCCTTGAACTCCGCTTGATCGGGCGTGTTGTGGAAAGCAGGGTGGCCGGGGTGATGTCCCGCGCGGGCAAGAATGCGGGGCGGTGGGTCGTGCTAAAACTGTGTCGCCGGGTTCCGGTTTCCGGGCTCCTGGTTCTGGCAACCTGCGGTATCGCCGTTGCGGCCGAGGTGCCCGCCAAGGGCCCGTCCGAAGCGGTGTTCGTGGCACAATTGGTGCTGCTCCTGCTGGTGGGGCGGCTGTTCGGCGAGGCCATGCAGCGCCTGGGCCAGCCGGCCGTGGTCGGGCAATTGCTGGCCGGCATCGTGCTCGGGCCGTCGGTCTTCGGCGCCCTCCTGCCGTCGCTGTACGGCATGGTCTTCCCGAGCGATCACGCCCAGAAAGCCATGATCGATGGCGTCGCCCAGATCGGCGTCCTGTTGCTCCTGCTGCTGACCGGGATGGAAACCGATGTGGCCCTGGTGCGCCGCACCGGTCGCGCGTCGCTCAGCGTCTCGGTGACCGGCATCGCGGTGCCGTTCGTGTGCGGGTTCGCGCTCGGCATGTTCGTGCTGCCCGACAGCATGCTGCCGGCTCCCGAACGCCGCATGATCACCGCATTGTTCCTCGGCACGGCTCTCTCGATCTCCTCGATCAAGATCGTGGCCATGGTGGTGCGCGAGATGAACTTCATGCGCCGCAACCTCGGCCAGGTCATCGTCGCCTCCGCGATCATCGACGACACGATCGGCTGGATCATCGTGGCCATCACCTTCGGGCTGGCGCGGCCGGGCGGCCTCGATGCCCGGTCCCTGGGCATCTCGGTCGGCGGGACGCTGCTGTTCATCGGCCTCAGCTACACGGTCGGCCGGCGCATCGTGTCGACCCTGATCCGCTGGGCCAACGACAATCTCAAGAGCGAATTCCCGGTCATCACCGCGATCCTGGTGGCGATGGGGATCATGGCGCTGATCACCGATGGAATCGGGGTTCACACGGTGCTCGGGGCCTTCGTGGCCGGGGTGCTGGTCGGCGAATCGCCGATCCTGACCCGGCACATCGAGCAGCAGCTGCGCGGCCTTGTCGTGGCGTTGTTCATGCCGGTCTTCTTCGCCTTGGCCGGGCTCGGGACCGACATCGCGATACTCAAGGACCCACAACTTCTGGCCGCCACGGCCGGTCTGATCCTCATCGCCAGCCTGGGCAAGTTCGGCGGCGCGTTCCTGGGGGGCGCCATCGGCGGGCTGTCGCGCCAGGAATGTTTCGCCCTGGCACTCGGCATGAACGCCCGGGGCTCGACCGAGGTGATCGTCGCAACGATCGGCCTCTCGATCGGCGCTTTGAACGGGCATCTCTTCACAATGATCGTGACCATGGCGGTGGTGACCACCATGATCATGCCGCCGACGCTCCGGTGGGCGCTGGCCCGTGTGCCGATGGCCCCGGACGAGGCGGAACGGCTGGAGCGCGAGGAGGCCGAGAAAACCGATTTCGTGGCCGGCCTCGAGCGTCTGCTGGTTGCGACAGATGGCACGCCTTCGGGCCGCCTCGCGGCCCGTCTGGCCGGCATCCTGGGCGGACGCCGAGGGTTGCCCACCACGGTGGTTCGGCTCGGAACCGATCCCTCGACCGCCACGGTCGAACATGCCGCGAGCGAGGTCGAAGCAAGCGCCGCGAGCGCCCGAGCTATCCAGGGCAAGGGCGAGGATGGCCCAGCCGCCCCGGTGGACGTGACAGCCCGCGAACTGTCCTCGGCCGGGGACCCGAAGGCGATCGCCGAAGAGGCCGCGAAAGGCTACGACTTGACTGTGGTCGGGATGGAACCGGTGCAGGCCCAGGAGGGCGGTTTCGCACCCCAGGTCGCCGCCGTGGTGGCGAACCTCGAGGGTGCCCGGGCTGTCGTAGTAGCGCGGGGTCTCCTGGGCCGTGATCCGCTCAGGGGCGAACTGCGAATCCTTGTTCCGGTGAATGGGTCCCAAGTCTCACGACACGCGGCCCAACTCGCCTTCGCGCTGGCCCGGCCGACCGGCGCGACCGTGACTGTCCTTTATGTGGCGCCTCCTCGCTCTGCCGGGAACGGCGAGACGGGAGCCCGACTGAACAGGTCGGACCTCTCCAGGAAGCTGCAGGCCAGCATCTTCGGTGACGTCGAAGCGATTGCGGCCCAGCAAGACCTGCGCATCCGCACCACCGTGCGGATTTCCGGAGCCGCCGAGGATGCGATTCTGCGGCAGGCCAGCCGCGCGGCGCACACATTGATTGTCATGGGCGTGAGCGCGCGCCCGAGCGAGACCGTGTTGTTCGGCAAGACCGCCGATGCCGTGCTCGAGCGGGCCCAACAGGCAGTGATCTTCCTGGCGAGTTGAGACGGGGCAGCATTGCCGCGGGGCCCTGGTTCACGCGGACGTCCAGCGGCGAACACCGGTCGAGAGATTGACTTCAGCCGCGGCTTCCCCGTATAAGCGCGACGTTTTCCGAGCCTGTCAGCGACGTGCTGTCACGGGCCGTCCTTGTCGTTTTAACGAGGCGGGACCGTACAGAACAGCATAAAGGTGTCGACATGGCGTGCGGGTCCCCGGTTGCGCGCTGTGTCGAACGCAGGTGTCCCGGGTCGATGATGTGGAGCAGAAGCAGTGAAACGGACCTATCAACCCAGCAAGCTCGTGCGTAAGCGCCGGCATGGCTATCGGGCGCGCATGGCAACGGTCGGTGGCCGCAAGGTCATCGCAGCGCGACGCGCGCGGGGCCGCAAGCGGCTCTCCGCCTGAGCGATGATGCAAGGTTCGCGCGACACTCTACCGGGCGAGCCTGACCATGATGCTTCGGGCGAGTCACGCGCGCAGGCGATTTCGCGCGGAGGCGGGGTACGTTTCGCACGGCTGAAGCGGCGGGCCGAGTTTCTGGGCGTGGCACGCGGACAGCGAACTCACAGCCGCTCGCTCACATTGCAGAGTTTCAGACGTCCCGAGCCGTGCACCGATGATCTGGGGGCGCGGTTCGGTCTGACCGTGACCAAGAAGGTCGGCAGCGCCGTCGTGCGGAACCGGATTCGGCGTCGGTTGCGGGAAGCCCTGAAGTCCGAGGCTCTGGCGCCGGACGCCGGCCATGATTACGTGATCGTCGCACGGCGGGATGCTCTGACGGCTCCATTTTCCCGATTGGTCGACGAAATTGGCAGAACGTTGCGACAGTCCCGCAGCCCGGTTCGCACCGGCCGGGATGGCCGGAAGAAGTCGGGCGGAGTGCAGAACGCAACGGGCCCGAACTCGCCTCATTGACTATGTCGAGGAACCGGACCCACTCCGGTGATCGAACTTATACGGCAGCGTGACGGATTATGACCAGCGACAACAAGAACGTTTATTTCGCGATCGCGTTGTCGATTCTGGTGATCATCGGCTGGAACTTCTTCTACGGCTGGCCGCAGATGGAGAAGGCTCGCCAGGCCCAGCAACAGGCCCAGTCGCAGACCCAGACCGCCGCCGCGCCGCAGCCCGGCACGAGTCCGGCGACGGCCCCCGAGGCTAGCCCCAGCGGTGGCGGCACGGTTCCGGCAGGGGCGGTGCCCGGGGCGGCTCCTGAGGCCGTACAGACCCGCGAGGCGGCGCTTGCGGCCAGCCCGCGCATCACTCTCGACACCAAGAGCTTGGCGGGGTCGATCAATCTGAAGGGCGCGCGGATCGACGACGTTTCGCTCAAGACCTATCACCAGACGACCGACCCGCAGAGCCCGATCATCCAGTTGCTCTCTCCGTCGGGCGCGCCGGAGCCCTACTACGCCGAGGCCGGCTTCATCCCGCAGCCGGGCGCCAATCTGTCGCTGCCCGGCCACGACACGGTCTGGACAGCGGATAGCGACCGGCTGACGTCCGAAAAGCCCGTCAACCTCACCTGGGACAACGGCCAGGGCCTGATCTTCCACCGTACGATTTCGGTGGACGATCATTACATGTTCTCGATCAAGGACAGCGTCGAGAACAAGGGCACGGCACCCATCACCCTGTTCCCCTATGCTTTGGTGTCGCGTCACGGCAAGCCGCATACGTCGAACTATTCGGTTCTGCACGAGGGTCTGGTCGGTGTGATCGGCGACAGCCGCGTCCAGCAGCTCACTTATGATGCCACCGAGAAGGAGACCAACGGCACCCGTACGCTCAGCGGCACCGGCGGCTGGCTCGGCATCACGGACAAGTATTGGGCTGCGGCGATCGCGCCCGAGCAGGACCAACCCTATCAGGGCCGGTTCTCGGTGTCGGGAGCCGCACAGCCCAAGAATTATCAGACGGACGTGCTCGAGAACCAGCGCGAGGTCGCCCCCGGCCAGACCGTCGACGTCCTGACCCATGTGTTTGCCGGCGCCAAGGAAACCGACACCCTCGACAAGTACCAGGCCCAGTACGGCATCAAGAACTTCGACCTGCTGATCGATTGGGGATGGTTCTACTTTATCACCAAGCCGCTGTTCCGGGTGCTCGACTGGTTCTACAAGCTGACCGGCAACTTCGGGGTGGCGATCCTGATCGTCACCGTGCTGATCAAGGGCTTGTTCTTCCCGTTGGCCAACAAGTCGTACGAGTCCATGGCGAAGATGAAGCGGCTGCAGCCGCAGATGGCCGCCATCCGGGAGCGCTTCGCCGACGACAAGCAGAAGCAGCAAGAAGCCACGATGGAGCTGTACAAGCGCGAGAAGGTGAATCCCGTGGCGGGCTGCCTTCCCATGCTGATCCAGGTGCCGGTGTTCTTCGCCCTCTACAAGGTCATCTTCATCACCATCGAAATGCGGCATGCGCCGTTCTTCGGCTGGATCAGGGATCTTTCGGCCCCGGACCCGACGTCGATCTTCGCTCTGTTCCCGCACCTGCCGTTCACGCCGCCGGCCTTTTTGATGATCGGCATCTGGCCCATCATCATGGGCTTCTCGATGTTCCTGCAGATGAAGATGAATCCGGAGCCGCCGGATCCGGTGCAGAAGACGATGTTCACCTGGATGCCGGTGATCTTCACCTTCATGCTCGGCTCGTTCCCGTCCGGCCTGGTGATCTATTGGACCTGGAACAACACTTTGTCGGTACTCCAGCAATATCTCATTGCCCGGCGGGCCGGCGCCAAGGTCGAGCTTTGGGACAATCTCGCCGGCATGTTCCGCAAGACATGACGGGCGTCGAATGAGCCTCGCAGCGGCCGAGGCGGACGATATGGAAGCCGGGCGTCTGTTGTTCGCCCGGCCCTGCGTGTTCGTGGCCGGTGCCCCGACGGCCGAGGCGCTTCCGCCGATGTCCTTGCCGGAGATCGCCTTCGCGGGCCGCTCGAATGTCGGCAAATCCTCCTTGGTCAATGCCCTGACGGGCCGCAAGACGCTGGCGCGCGTTTCGCATACGCCGGGTCGTACCCAGCAGCTGAATTTTTTCACCCTCGGCGACCAGCTGGGCCTCGTCGACATGCCGGGCTATGGCTATGCGGCGGTCAGCAAATCCAAGATCGCCGAATGGTCCCTGCTGGTCGGACAGTTTCTCCAGGGGCGCGCCTCCCTGTTGCGCGTGTACCTGCTGATCGATGGACGCCACGGGCTGAAGGCGGTGGACCACGAACAGATGACCGCGTTCGACAAGGCCGCGACCTCCTATGCGGTGGTGCTGACCAAAGGGGACGCGGTGCAGGCACGCGATCGCGAGGCGCTGGTCGAGGAGGTCACGGCCGGATTGCTCAAGCACCCGGCCGCCTTTCCGAATGTGATCCTGACGTCGGCCGAGACCGGCGCCGGCATTCCGGAACTGCGCGGCAGCATCGCACGGCTCCTTGCGGAGCGGGCGACCGGCGCCTCCGCGCCTCCGCGCCGGCCTGCCTAGCCCGACATCATCTCGCGAGACAGCGGAACGAACCATGATGGAAGCCCAAAAGGGCAGCTCCCGAGGAACAGGCGGAGGTGCTCATGCAGGCCCTGCCGCACATGCTGCGCTACGACGACGCGGTGGTGGTCGTGAAATACGGCGGCCACGCCATGGGCAACGAACATGTCGGCGCGGAGCTTCGCGCGCGACATGGTTCTGCTGGAACAATCGGGCGTCAACCCCGTGGTGGTGCACGGCGGCGGGCCGCAGATCGGCGCCATGCTCAAGAAGCTCGGCATCGAGTCGCAGTTCTCGAACGGCTTGCGGATCACCGACCGGGCCACGATCGAGATCGTGGAAATGGTGCTGTGCGGCTCGATCAACAAGCAGATCGTCGGCTTCATCAATGCCGAGGGCGGCAGGGCGATCGGCCTTTGCGGCAAGGACGGCAACATGGTTTCGGCCATCAAGCTAGACCGCACCGGCAACGTGGACGACCCGAACGGCGACGAGCAGATCGACCTCGGCTTCGTGGGCGAGCCCTCGCGCGTCGACACCACCGTGCTCGACCAGACGCTCGGCCGCGAGCTCATTCCCGTGCTGGCCCCGGTTGCGCAAGGCGATGACGGGGAAACCTACAACGTCAACGCCGATACGTTTGCGGGTGCGATCGCGGGCGCCCTGCAAGGCCAAGAGGTTGTTGCTGCTGACGGACGTTCCGGGCGTGCTCGACAAGAACAAGGTGCTCATCAAGGAACTGAGCGTCGACGGCGTCCGCGAACTCATCGCCGACGGCACGATCACCGGCGGCATGATCCCCAAGGTCGAGACATGCATCTACGCGCTGGAGCAGGGCGTCGAGGGCGTGGTGATCCTCGACGGCAAGGTGCCGCACGCCGTTCTGCTGGAACTCCTGACCGACCATGGCGCCGGCACGTTGATCACCCGTTGACGCCCTCGAGAGCTGGAGACCGATAGCCCGTGGACGATGGTTCGGAATCATCGCTCGCGAGGGACGGCGACCGCCGTCGGCCCTTTTGCGCGCCGCGACATCGAGACCGCGGCGGCGCGATTCGCGCATGTCGACACCTGGGTATTCGACCTCGACAACACCCTTTATCCGGCCGGAAGCTCGATCTGGCCGAAGATCGACGAACGTATCACGCGCTACCTCGCGGAACTGTTCGGCATCGACGGCCTGTCGGCCCGGGGATTGCAGAAATTCTACTACCAACGCTATGGGACGACGCTGGCTGGGCTGATCGCGGACCACAAGATCAGCCACGAGCAGTTCCTCGGCTTCGTTCATGACATCGACCGCAGCTCGCTGGCCCCGCATCCGGCACTGGTCGAGGCGATCACGGCCCTGCCCGGACGCAAGCTGATCCTGACCAACGGCTCGAGCCACCACGCGCCGCGGACCACCGAACAGCTCGGCTTCGTGCGATACCTTCGAGGCCGTGTTCGACATCGTCGACTGCCGACCTCGTACCCAAGCCCGACCCGGCGACCTATGACCGGTTTTTCGACCGGCACGGGGTCGACCCGAAGCGGGCCGCCATGTTCGAGGACATCGCCCGCAACCTCATCGTGCCGCACGAGCGCGGCATGTTGACCGTGCTTGTCGTGCCCGCCGCCACCGGCACGGACCATCGCGAGCCGTGGGAAGCGGGGGAAGCCGCCGAGTCCTTCGTCGATTTCGTCACGGACGACATCGCCACCTTCGTGGCGGGGCTGGCGCTCGCCCGGCGGGCCGAGTGGCTCGCCGCGCTCGTCGAGCCGTTGCGTCTACTTGCCCCATTGCAGGGCAAGAGGCTGAACTTCCGCCGCGAGTTCCAGGAGGCCGGCGCGAGTTGCCGGATGCAGCGGCTCCAGCGGATGGCGCACCACGTCGCTCTTGATCACGCCGCCTTCCATCATCACGGTCTTGGCGGCCCGCAGACCGCACTGGCGGTTCTCGTAATTGATCAGCGGCAGGATGCGGGCATAGTGCGCGGCCGCGGCCTTGCGGTCGCCGGCGCGGTGGTGCTCGACCACTGGCTTGACGAGGTCCGGCAACAGCGCGCTCGTCATGGTGCCGGTCGCGCCCGCGTCGAGGTCGGCCATCAAGCGTGATGGCCTCCTCGCCGTCGAACGGCCCCTCGATGGCGGCTCCGCCGCTGGCGATCAGCGCTCGAAGCTTCGCTGCGGCCTGGGCGACCTCGATCTTGAAATAGCGCACCAGCGGCACCTCGCGGGCGAGCCGCACCAGGAAGGGCACGCTGAGCGGCACGCCGCTCAGAGGCGCGTCCTGCACCATGATCGGGATGCCGGCCGCCTCCGCCACGCGCGCGAAATGTTCGACCATGCCGGTTCTCGTCGGCGCGCAGGCCCGACCCGTGATAAGGCGGCATCAGCATCAGCATCTTGGCGCCGGCCGCCGCGGCCTTGCGGGCGCGCTCGGCCGCGATACGGGTGCGAGAAATGGCTGCAGGTCACGATCACCGGCACGCGTCCGGCGACCTGGTCGAGACAGAGGTCGATCAGCGTGTCGCGCTCGGCATCGGTGAGAAGGAACTGCTCGGAATAATTGGCCAGGATGCAGATGCCGTCGACGCCCTGGTCGATCATGCAGTCCATCACGCGGCGCTGGCCGTCGAGATCGAGGTCGCCGGAATCCGTGAAGGGTGTCGGAGCAACCGGCAGGACACCTCTATAGGGTTGAGTGGCAGCCACTGCGCTTACTCCTTCAAAGGCCGACCCATCGGGATCGGCACAAAACGCATCCGCAGACCAGGATGCCGACCCTGGCACGGAAGATCCATGGTCTATGTCACTGGAATCGATAACGTTCAATCATCGTGGGCTGCGGTCTGGGCACTCATGCCTCACTGCGCCCGTGCTCATTCCCTGGTATCAATCAAAAGAGTTCGTTCGGAACGAACCAATCGAGACTCGGCTCGCCTCCCGCGTCGGTGGCCTCATCGTAAAACGTTGTGATCGTGTCGATTGCGCTCGAAAGCGCCAGGTGCGGGGTCGCATGGGTAAGATGCGTGGCATGAAACGAGGCGTCTGCGCTTGACGGCTGGATGTAATGGCTTTGCACGAAACAGAAGCGACCGTCGCTGGTTTCATAGATGCGCAGCTTCATCCTGAACCGTTCCGCGCCCGCCTGGAGCCAGAACTGGAATTCGGAATAGAACTTGTGGAATTCCAGAATCCGGGAATGGCCCAGCACCTTGGTTTCGTGATCGGAGATCATGCAGCGCTCCGCATCGGTTGTGCGGTGCGGGCGCAAGTGCGCCAAGAACGATAAGGCATAGCATTCAGGAATTGAGCTTGGCCGACCCGATCTGTTCGACACGGGACGGCCTCGTTCGGCAGGCCAGGACTCATCAACTCTCTCCTTGCTGCGGCAGGCATGCATCCAAACTACGGATTTGGACGCGGTGAGTTGACCGCTCCCGACACGGGGGACCGGCCAGGGCCGGCGACTCAGCGGGTTTCGCGCCCAGGCGTCGCGCTCTCAAGTATAACGTAGAGCATCTGATCAGAGATCGAGCAGATGTCCGGACAAATGGGATTTACTCCAGCAATCCCTGCGTAATCTCGCCCAAGGAGCTTGCATCGCCAAACTATCTGTGCTGAAACTTATGCGCCTTGACAAAAGAGTTCAGCGCAAGCTGGCCCTGTCTGGTGAGGAAACGCCCAAGGAGGGTGAACAACAAAGCCTCTTTGCATCGCAGGGGGCGCCAAGAATAAGATCCTCCTTGGTGCGACCTTCTCAACTGTGATCGGCTCGTGCGGTCCGGGGTAAGTCTCCGTGCTCGCAGGGCGAGGCACAGGCTCCGTTGCTAGGACAGCAATGCTCGCTTTCGGGGTGAGGGTTCTGGACCTCCATGCGAAACCCAGTCCTCGGTTGGAACGCCTTTCCGCACAGCCTGCCCGGCCTCCTGACGAATCTGCTCCTCTCTGCGGCCCAAAAACGGCCTTCAGAGGCGACTTCCGTCTGTCGCGCGCTAGTTTTCCCCCGAAGAGTGCCTTTCGATGCCCGAATGCATGATTGTATCTGGCGTCCTACCGGATTTGAAGTTTGCTGACGGACGGGACTAGGGGAAGTGCTGCCGTCTTGCGGGGCCCGCAACGGGTTTGGGACACGCCGCTTTGGCGGTTCGGGTCACAAGCGACTTGTCAGGGCCTGGCACGGCGATTACCTCCGCTGGCCTCGTGGGGAGCAAGCGTTCAAGAAGGGTCGCAACGGCCTTTTCGTTGTGGAAACACGGGGATCCTGGCGTCCGAACATCTCGGGCGCGACCTCCTCGATGGATCGAAGCACCTCGTGGGCCATGAGGACGATCTTGAAGGCCGGCCGGTTGAGTTCACCGACGGCTGTCTGCCAGGGTGAACTGGAAGGATAGGAGAAACAAACGTGGCAACCAAAAAAGCTGAAACCACCAAGGCCGAAGGCAGCAAGGCCGGCGCCGGCAAAGAAAAAGCAGCTGCTCCGGCCAGAAAGCCGAATGCCGCATTGATGAAGCCATTGACCCCGTCGAAGGAGCTTGGCGCCATCGTGGGCAAGGAACAACTTCCACGGACCGAAGTGGTTAGCAAGGTTTGGGAATATATCCGCAAGCACAATCTGCAGAACCCGGCCAACAAGCGCGAGATCCTCGCTGACGACAAGCTCAAGGCCGTCTTCGGCCAGGACAAGGCGAGCATGTTCGAGATGAACAAGCTCCTGTCGGCCCACTTGAAGTAACATGCGGCCCTCGGTCAGGGCTTCTCGCCGCAAGGCGATGCCTTGATCCAGGGCTCGGCCCGGGCGCCGCGGCGCCCGGACTGCATTTTTTCACCGAAATCGGGCTGGCTCGCTCTGGCGTTGACCCGATTGGACGTGTTAAGTTCAAGCGCGTTCCTGATGTCGTCCTATCTTGTTCCTTGTTTGTCCCTGAATTGACCTCCGCCTCAGACGGCGAGCGGAAGGCCGATCCATTTTGGCCGGACGCGCCCGCCCGCCGACGTCGCCCATCTTGATCGACCGGATGCCATGCAGCGCCTCGGTTTCATAGGGACAGGTACCCTCACCGAAGCGGTGATCACCGGATTGCAGACCAGCCCGGAGTTCGCTACAGCATCGCTGTGTCCCCGCGCTCCGAGGCGATCTCGCGCGCGCTCGCGGCCCGATACGAAAACGTTTGCCGGCTGGGCAGCAACCAGGCTGTCCTCGATGTCAGCGACATCGTGGTCCTGGCGATGCGTCCGCAGCAGATCGACGCTCTGGATGGACTGTATTTCCGTCGCGAGCAGATCGTGGTGAGCTTCGTGGCCGGCACCGAATTGGCGGTCATCGCGGGCCGGGTTGCACCGGCCTCCCGGATCTGCCGCGCGGTCCCGCTACCGCCGGTCCGCTTCCGGAAGGGACCAATTGCGATGTTTCCGGCCGATCCCCTGGTGGACGCCTTGCTGGCGCCCTTGGGCGACCTCATCGTGCCGGACCGAGAAGCCGACCTGGCCGCGATCGCTCATGCCAGTGCCATGATGTCGTCCTTCTATGCGATGCAGAACGAGATGGCCGATTGGTTGCGCTCCCGCGGGCTCGCGTCCGATGCCGCGGCCCTTTACGTCGGATCGACGTTCAGCGGCCTTGCAGAACTGGCGCTCGGCTCTGCTCGCGACGGCGAGCCTCTGCGCCCCGAGCACCACGAAACGGAGGGCGGCCTCAACGAATGCGGGCGAGGTTTCCTTGTGCAGGGCGGGTTGGTTCGACGCGATCGGCCACGCACTCGATGCTGTCGAGGCGCACAGGTTCGAATTCGGGCGGCGCACCGCGGGTTAGCCGGGCAGCGCCGACGTATCGCTTTGGCCTTGCGCGTGCGTCCAGCACGGTCCACGAGATTGGCGCAAATGGCCGGGCCGGGCTATCGGTCTGCCGTTCTTAGGAAAAGGGGAGGGATGCGAACGATCCTGCGGTGCGCTCTGGCACTTTCGTTGTCCGGGTCGCATTGGAAACGGCTGCGGCCGGCACCTGCAATGTCACCGTCCAAGGGGCGAAGATCTTGGACGACGAGCCCTGCACGATCCGCGATCATGGCAACCTGCTTGCCATCGATCAGGGGACGGCGGGTAGAATTGTCGTGCGAGGGTCGGTCCTGAGGGCGAGTTTCCCGGGCCAGGGCTGCCGCGCCTGCGGGGCTCCAGGCGATCCGGGCTGACGTCGTTTGGCGTGGTCGTCAGATCCTCCAGCGACGACAAGCTGTGTTTCTTCAATCAGAAGATCACGGTGTGTGTGGAGCGCTAGCGCCCGGCAATGCGAGACAGCAAGCGGCGAGAGGAATTGCGCCGCGCCCTGTTGCTCCGCTCGTCGGCGGGGCGATTTGCTGCGATTCAACTTGGTCATTGACTTCCGCGCCCCGAGACCTCATCTTAGCGTCATCGATCTATAGGCTGTACGTTCAAGCCCCCGCGCACCGAAAACACGAATTGTGTGGTGCGCATGCTGATGACCTCCTTCCAAAATTTCGATCCACGCCGCATGTCGCTCTTCGCGCTATGCGGTCATCTCACATGCAAAAGGAGTTCATCATGAGCACCGGCACAGTTAAATGGTTCAATGCCCAAAAGGGCTTCGGCTTCATTCAGCCGGATGACGGCAGCAAGGACGTTTTCGTCCACATCAGCGCGGTCGAGCGCGCGGGCCTTTACGGCCTCAACGAGGGCCAGAAGCTCAGCTTCGAAGTCACGGCTGACAGCCGGACCGGCAAGTCCTCGGCCGAGCAGCTGCAAGTAGCTTAAGGCGCCCGCCACCTCCGGCGACCACGGATGTACTGGCGCTGCGGGGTGGCATCATCGTCTTAATCGGAAGGCCGGGGTTTTGCCCTGGCCTTTTTGTTTCGCGGCCAGGCTGCCGCTTCTCTCTCAATAGCCTGTGAGCTCCTTGCGGAGCCGTTCGATCAGAGCGCTCCGGCACATCCTTGACCGCGATATGGTCCCCATTGGTCATCGTCAGCTCGGTGGCCGTCTTCAACGGCCCTGACCGATGTCACCTGGGCAGCGTTGATCCACGTCGGCCGGCCATCCGCTCCCTCGACCTTGATCATCATCGCAGCATTCCATTCCTGGACCGCGTTGCGCCAACGCGATCGATTCCGCGACATAGAGGCGACGTCGTCGGAGGACCGTTGCCGACGACTTGCATCGGCTCTAGCAGCTGGTTGCCTTAGCACGCTTTCGCGTTGCGCCCTCGTGCGGATCGAGCGCGAGGCGGGCGCCCAGGAAGGTCAGCAGCGAGCGGCCGACATTCTCGATGTGGGCCTGCAGCAATCCGCAGGCCTCCTCGATGCGGCCGTCGGCGCAAAGGCGGACGATTTCGGCGTGTTCGCGTTCGGCCCGCTCCATGCCGTCCGTAAGCGAGAGCTGGAGCCGGGTGTGGCGGTCGCATTCCTGCAAGAGATTGGCCACGAGACCGATCGAGCGGGGCTGCTCGGCGTGCCGGTAGAGCAACATGTGAAGCTGGGTGTTCATCTCGCCCCAGCGGCTGACGTGCTCGGCTCTCAGCTCCGCGCTGTATTGGTCGAGGATCTGCCCCAGCTGCTCGAAGTCCGCCGGGGTGAGGCGGGCCGCCGAACGCCTGAGGAGCCTTGGTTCGATGAGGGCGCGCAGCTCGAACAATTCCTCGATCTCGGCGAGCGAAAGCTCGGACACCACGGCGCCCCGGTGCGGCACGATCTTGACGAGGCCCTCGGCCTCGAGCTGCACCAGCGCCTCGCGGAGCGGAATGCGGCTGACGCCGAATTCCTCGGCCAGCACGTCCTGCCGCAACTGGAAGCCGGCCGGGAACTCTCCGTCGAGGATGCGCCGCCGCAACTCGTCCGCGGCGGCGGCCGACATGGTCTTGTGCCGGAGCCCCTTGCCGATCGGCGTGGGCGCGGTCGCTTCAGCCATGCTGGCGGCTCGCCCGGCAGAGGGCCTCGCCAGCCGTTCCAGGTGTCGGAGAGCCGGTAGCCCTCCGGCCAGGGATCGGCCGGGTCGAGCATCAGCTGCTTGGTCCCGGTGATCCAGGCCCGTCCCGTGATCGAGGGTACGATCGCCGGGCCGCCCGCCGACGCTGGCCTCCGCCTCGATGCCGGCAATCGAACCGCGAGCCGATGATGGAGCGGCCGATGAAGCGATCGCCGGTCTTGAGGATGCCGCGCGCATGCAGCACGGCCATGCGGGCCGAGCAACCGGTGCCGCAGGGCGAGCGATCGATCTTGCCGGGGCGGATCGACACCGCATTGTGCGCCCGAGGAGAACGCCAGCCTCGTCAACGAGCGGCGCCGTGACCTGGCAGAACGAGATGTGGTTCCAGTCGGGATTGTCCGGGTGGCTGAAGCCGAGCTGCTCATTGGCGGCGCGGGTGATGGCCTGGCCGATGTCGGCGATGTCCTTGGCCTCGTCGGGCGTGATCGAGAAGCCGAGCGCCCTGCCGTCCACGATGACGAAGCTGTCGCCGCCATAGGCGGTGTCGACCGTCAGGGTCCCGACGCCCGGCACTTCGAGCGTAGCGTCGAGCTTGTCCGCGAAGGAGGGCAGGTTGCGGACCGTGATCCGTTCGGCCTTGCCGTCCCGGCAGGTGGCCCGGACCTCGATGAGGCCGCCCGGCGCCTCGAGCGTCAGGCGGGTCTCAGGCTCCGTCATCGGCAGGATGCCGGTGTCGAGCAGCACGGTCGCGACGCAGATCGAGTTCGAGCCGGACATTGGCGGCGTGTCGGCCGGCTCCATGATGATCCAGCCCATCTGGGCCTGCGGGTTCTTGGGCGGCACCAGCAGGTTGACGTGGCGGAAGACGCCGCCGCGCGGCTCGTTCAGCACGAAGTTCCGCAGCGTCTCGTCCTGCGGCGATGAAGCGCGATTGCGCCCAGAGCGTTTCGCCCGGAGGGGGCGCTACGCCGCCGACGATGACATCGCCGACCTCGCCTTCGGCGTGGCAGCCGACGACATGGAGGAGCTTGGACGTGCGCATCGCCGGTTTCCCTCAGGCCCCGATGACCAACACGGGGTTGCCCAGCACCTCGAACCGCGGCGTGATGCCGAGGCCCGGGCGATCCGGCGCCGTCATGCGGCCCTCGACCCGCTCGGGCGCGCCCTCGGCGATCGACACCGTGCCGTAGCTGTTGAAGTCGGTCGCCGTGAAGCAGAAGTCCTTGGGCGTCGATCTCGCCAGATGGGCGATGGTGGCCGTGACGATGTCGCCGCCCCAGGTGTCCTCGATCGTCATCGGGATGCCGGCGTCGACGCAGATGTCGCGCATCAGCCGCGCCTTGGTCAGGCCGCCGACCTTGCGAGATCTTCAGGTTGATGATGTCCATCGCGTCCTCGGCGATGGCGCGGATCAGCATGTCGGTGCCGGTCACGACTTCGTCGAGCACGAAGGGCCGCGCCGTGCGGCGGCGGATCGACAGGCATTCCTCGTAGGAGGGGCAGGGCTGTTCGATATAGACGTCGACATCGGCGACCGCCGCGACGATGCGGGCCGCCTCGGGCTTGGTCCAGCCCGTATTGGCGTCGGCCACCAGCACGTCGCCCGGCTGCAGCACGGCCCGGCAGGCCTTGATGCGCTCGATATCGGCATCCGCATCGCCGCCCACCTTGAGCTGGAACTTGGTATAGCCCTGGTCGCGGTAGTCCTTCACGTTTGCCGCCATCTCGGCGGGCGGGATCTGCGATATCGCCCGGTAGAGGTCGATCAAGTCCTGCTGCGGCGCCGCCGAGGAGCTTATAGACCGGCATGCCGGCGGCCTTGCCCAGGATGTCCCAGCAGGCGATGTCGATCGGCGCCTTGACGTAAGGGTGCCCGCGCAGCGCCTCGTCCATGCGCCGGTTGAGGACGCCGAGATCGGTCGGATCGAGCCCGATCAGCGCCGGGCCGATCTCCTGCAGGCCGGCCCGCACGCCGCGCGCATAGGCCGGAAGATAGGCGGAGCCCAGCGGGCAGCATTCGGCATAGCCCGTGATGCCGGCATCGGTCTCGACCGCGACCACGGTGGAATCGAACACCTCGACGAAATTGCCGTTGGACCAGCTGTAGCGGCCTTCCTTGAGGGGCAGGTCGACCTGCCAGGCCTTGATGGCGGTAATCTTCAAAACGGCTCTCCGGGATGGTGGGCAGGGCTTCAGATCACCTGGAAGCCGTGCGCGAAGGGGTCGCGATCGTCGATGAAGATGGTGTTGATCCCGGTCTGGCGGGCCCATCCGCCCACCGAGGGAATGATCGCGTCGTAGTTGCCGACCTTGGCGGCGGCTTCGACGCGGCCGCGGAACAGCGAGCCGATGATGCTCTCGTGGACGAAGTCGTCGCCGACCTGCAGCCGCCCAAGGCCGCGCTTCGTGGGCCATGCGGGCCGAGGTCCCGGTGCCGCAGGGCGAGCGGTCGATCGCCTTCTCGCCGTAGAACACGGCATTGCGGGCATGGGCTTCAGGGTGCCGGGGCGCGCCCGTCCACAGGATGTGGCTGAGGCCCCGGATATCGGGCTTCTCCGGATGGACGAACTCGTAGGCCTCGTTGAGCTTGCGCCGCAGCACGGGGCTCCAGCGCAACAGGTCGCCGGCCGTGACATCGGCCATGTCGCGAAAGGCGGGCTGGGGGCCCACGATGGCGTAGAAGTTGCCCCCATAGGCGACGTCCACGTCAAGGGACCGAGGCCCGGGCAGTCCACTTCGAGGCCCCGCGAATGCAGGAAGGCGGGCACGTTGGTGATCCGCACCTCTTCGACGAACTGGCCCTCCTGCCGGTATTCGGCGACCACCAGCCCGGCCGGGGTGTCGAGCCGCAAGGTGCCGGGGGTCTTGGGCGTGACGAGGCCGTTCTCGATGGCCATCGTCACGGTCCCGATCGTGCCGTGTCCGCACATCGGCAGGCAGCCCGAGGTCTCGATGAACAGGATGGCGATGTCGCAATCCTGGCGCGTCGGCGGATACAGGATCGAGCCCGACATCATGTCGTGGCCACGCGGCTCGAACATCAGGCCGGTGCGGATCCAGTCGTATTCGGCGAGGAAATGCGCGCGCCTCTCCAGCATGGTCGCGCCGTCGAGCTGGGGACCGCCGCCCGCGACCAGCCGCACGGGATTACCGCAGGTGTGGCCATCGATGCACAGGAAGGTGTGGCGGGACATGCAGGTGCTCGCAAAGAATTTTCCTTCTCCCATTGCGGGAGAAGGTGGTCGTCGCGCCGAAGCCGCGCAGAAGGACCGGATGAGGATTGACCAACAACGGGGACCTCATCGTCCCCGTTCCGCGGACCTTCTCCGGACAGGAACGCGTGCCGCTCAGGCGGCCTTGGCCGGGGCGGGGCGGCGGCTCAGGCAGTCGCGCACGATGCTCTCGACCCGCTTGCGCTGCTCGCCGGCTAGCGGCATGCGGGGCATGCGCACATGCTCGTTGGAGCGGATCGCAAGAGCTTCGGCGAGCTTGATGTTCTGGACCAGATAGGTGCTGACATCGAGGTCCAGCAGGGGCCGGAACCAGCGGTAGAGGGCCAGTGCCTCGTCGTAGCGACCGGCCCGCATGGACCGGTAGATGGCGACGGTTTCCTGCGGGAAGGCGCAAACCAGGCCCGCGACCCAGCCGACCGCGCCGACCGCCAGGGCTTCGAAGGCGAGGTTGTCGACCCCGGTCAGCACCGCGTAGCGGTCGCCGAAGCGGTTGATGATCTCGGTCGTGCGCCGGATGTCGTCCGACGATTCCTTGATGGCGACGAAGCGCTTGTCGGAGGCGAGATCCTCCATGATGTCCGGGGTCACGTCGACCCGGTAGGCCACGCGATTCGAGTAGATCATGACCGGGCAGGTCGCCGGCCTCCGCCACCGCCCGGAGCGTCGCGACGGTCTCGCGCGGCTCGGTGTGATAGATCGGGCTAGGCACCACCATCAGGCCGGAGGCACCGGCCTTGGCGGCCTTTTTGGCGAGCGCACAGGCTTCGCGGGTACCGGCTTCGGACACCGTCATGAGGACGGGCTTGCCTCTCGCCACCGATTGCGCCGTGCGCAGCACTTCGAGGCGCTCGTCCTGCGACAGCATCGGGCCTTCGCCAAGGGAGCCGCACACCACCAGGCCGTCGCAGCCGGCGTCGATCTGCAGGCCGTAGCAGCGTGTCATTTCCGCGTGGTCGAGCGATCCGTCCTCGGTGAACTTGGTCGTCACGGCAGGAAGAACACCGGTCCACATCGCGCAATCTCCGTCTGGCCAAGAGGGGTCGGTAGCGGCCCCGGCTTTAGCTCGCCCCGCCACCTCGAACCGGATTGTATAAAATATACGATCTCCGAAGCCATGTCAAGCCGCAGTGCATTCGCCGGATGAACTCAGTACTAGGGCAAAGCAGCTTCGCGAAGGCTAGACCCGGCCAGTTCGGTAAAGAGGTGCCAATCGGCATGCCTCTGCTCGGCAGTCCACGCGCGAGGCGAGCCATTCAGGTGAGGACCGCGCGATCGCGCGGCCCTCGGGTTCAGGAGCGCTCGGCTCAGGCCTGCACGCCTTCGACGTACCAGTCCATCTTCAGCAGTTCGGCGTCCGGGATGGTGGCGCCGGCCGCCACCTTCTCCTCGCCCTTCTGGTTCTTGATCGGGCCCGTGAAGGGGTGCAGCGTTCCGGCGATGATGCCGGCCTTGACCTTGTCGGCGGCTTCGCGGGCCACGTCGGTCACGCCGGGCCCATAGGGCGCCATCTCGACGATGCCGTCCTTCAGGCCGAGCCAGACGCTGCCGGTCTTCCAGGTGCCGGCAATCGCCTCCTTGGCGCGCTGGATGTAATAGGGCGTCCAATTGTCCATGATCGAGGTCAGCTGGGCCTTGGGGCCGAAGTTCTGCATGTTGGACGACTGGCCGACGGCGAGGATGCCGCGCGCTTCGGCGGTCTGCATCGGGGCAGGGCTGTCGGTGTGCTGGCAGATGATGTCGGCGCCCTGGTCGATCAGCGATTTGGCGGCGTCGGCTTCCTTGCCCGGATCGAACCAGCTGTTGACCCAGATCACCTTGGTCTTGAAGTTGGGATTCACCTTCTGGGCCGCGAGCGTGAAGGCGTTGATGCCCATGACGACTTCCGGGATCTGCACCGAGCCGACATAGCCCGCCACGCCGGCTTTCGACACATGGCCTGCGATCGTGCCTGCGATCGCACGGCCCTCGTAGAAGCGCTCGTTGTATTCGGCCATGTTGGGCAGCGTCTTGTAGCCGGTGCACTGCTCGAACTTGACCTTCGGGAACTGCTTGGCGACCCGCTCGGCCGGGTTCATGAAGCCGAACGAGGTGGTGAAGATCATGTCGTTGCCGCCGCTGGCGAGCTGGCGGATCACCCGTTCGGCGTCCGGACCTTCCGCCACCTTCTCGACGAAGGAGGTTTTCACCGCCCCGTTCAGGGCCGCTTCCATGGCCTTGCGGGACTGGTCGTGCTGGTACGAGAAGCCGAAATCGCCGACCGGCCCGACATAGACGAAGGCCGCCTTGAGCGGGTCTGCCGCGCGGGCCAATCCGCCGAAGGTGCTGCCGGCCGCCAGGGCGGCGGTCCCGGCCAGAAACTGGCGTCGGGGTATCAGAATGGTCATGAGCGATCTCCTGGGTGGCAGAGGAACGGGAGCCGGGCGATCTCGGGTCAGCCGACCGGACGGAACGGCTTGCCGAGGCAGGCCGGAGCGTTGAGGCGGCTGCGCATCGAGCCGGACGATATCAGCGTGAGAACCAGGATCGTAGCAAGATATGGCAGCATGGCCAGCACTTGCGTGGGCACGACCACGAGCCCGCTGCCCTGCGCGTAAAGCTGCAGCACCGCGACCCCGCCGAACAGATAGGCCCCGGCGAGGGCCCGCCACGGCCGCCACGCCGCGAACACCACGAGGGCGAGCGCGATCCAGCCGCGTCCGGCCGTCATGCCTTCGACCCACATGGGCGTATAGGCCAGGGACAGGTAGGAACCGCCGAGGCCCGCCATGGCGCCGCCGAACAGCACCGCCAGATAGCGGATCCGGATCACGTCGTAGCCGATCGAATGGGCCGAGCCGTCGGATTCGCCGACCCCGCGCAGGATCAGCCCGGCCCGGCTGCGCTTGAGGAACCAGGCGACCGCCGCCGTGGCCGCCACGGAAAAGTACACAAGCGCGTCGTGGCTGAACAGCAAGGGGCCGACGACGGGCAGGCCCGAGAGGCCCGGGATGTCCAGCTTGGGCAGGACCGGAATCGGATGGCCGACGAAGCTCGCCCCCATCAGGGCGCTGAGGCCAGTGCCGAACAAGGTCAGGGCGAGCCCGGTCGCCACCTGGTTGCTGGCGAGGGTGAGCACCAGAACTCCGAACAGCGCCGACAGGGCCGCCCCGGCCCCGGCGCCCGCCAGCAGCGCAAGAACCGGGTTGCCGGTGAGCGACATCGTGGCGAAGGCGCAGATGGCGCCGACCAGCATCATGCCTTCGAGGCCGAGGTTCAGCACGCCGGCGCGCTCGACCACGATCTCGCCCGAGCGCCGCGAGCAGCAAGGGCGTGGCGGCCGTAATGATGGAGACCAGCAGGGGAACAAGCAGCGAGAAGGTCATGCCGGCACCCCTTCGTGGCGGACGAGCGGACGCCGGACGAGACGAACCCGGTAGCGAACCAGGAAATCCGAGGCGAGCAGAAAGAACAGCAGCATGGCCTGGACCAGGCCCGTCGCCGCATTGGGCAGCCCCATGTCGACCTGCGCATTGTCGGCCCCGATGTAGGAGAGCGCCATGACGATGCCGGCGGCGAGGATGCCGAGCGGATGAAGCCGGCCCAGGAAGGCCACGATGATCGCCGTGAAGCCATAGCCGGGGCTGATCTTGGGGATGATCTGCCCGATCGGGCCGGCGACTTCGAACACCCCGGCAAGGCCCGCAAGCCCCGCGCCGGCCAGCATGGTGAGCCAGACGACCTTGTCGCGGCTGAACCCGGCATAGCGCGCCGCCGCCGGCGCGGAGCCCACGGTGCGGATCTCGAAGCCGAGGATCGAGCGCGACATGATCAGCCATCCGACCACGGCCACGGCGAGCGAGACCAGGATGCCGGCGTGCATGCGCGTGCCTTCGATCAGCATGGGCAGCATCGCCGAATCCGAGAACATGCGGGACTGCGGGAAATTCATGCCCTCCGGGTCCTTCCATGGGCCCAGCACCAGCATGCTCAACAGCAGCTCCGCCACATAGGTCAGCATCAGGCTGACCAGGATCTCGCTGACGTCGAAGCGGGTCTTGAGGAAGGCCGGGATGGCGCCCCAGACGAGGCCGCCCAGGATGCCGGCAACGGCACATCAGCGGCAGGATCCAGACCCCGTCCTGGCCATAGAAGGCCAGCGCGACCCCGCCGCCCGCGAGGGCGCCCATGATGAGCTGGCCCTCGGCGCCGATGTTCCAAACATTGGCCCGGAATCCTGCCGCAAGCCCGACCGCGATCATCACCAGCGGCGAGGCCTTGAGGGCGAGTTCGGACAGGCCCTGCACGGTCAGCAGCGGCCCGACGAAAAGGTCATAGAGCGCCCGCCCGGGGTCATACCCCATGCCGGCGAAGAGCAGCGCCGCGGCCGCCACCGTGCCGATCATCGACAGGGGCGGGGTGAGATATTGCAGGGTTCGCGATATCTGCCGTCGCGGCTCGATCTTAATGCGCATAGGCAACCTCCCGGGCTTCTGGGTGGGCGCCCGCGGCGTTCTCGGCGCCGTGCATGCCGCCCATCAACAGGCCCAATTGTTCGAGCGACACGCCGGCGGTCGGCATGGCCTGCGACAGCACGCCGACATTGATCACCGCGAGGCGGTCCGAAATGGCGAGCAACTCGTCGAGGTCTTGCGAGATCACGACCACGGCGGAACCCGCCGCGGCGAGGCTGAGCAAGGCAGCGTGGATCGAGGCGGCGGCGCCCGCATCCACGCCCCAGGTCGGCTGCGACACGACCAGGATGCCGGGCTCCTGCAGGATCTCGCGGCCGACGATGAACTTTTGCAGATTGCCGCCCGAGAGGCTCGAGGCGGCGGCCTGCGGCCCTGGCGTGCGGACATCGAAGGTCGTGATGATCTTGGAGGCGAATGCGAGGGCACGCGCCCGTCGCAGGAATCCACCCGCGCTCAAGCCGAGCCGACCATGGGCGCTCAGGACCGCATTGTCGGTGAGGCTGAATTCCGGCACGGCCGCGTGCCCGTTGCGCTCCTCGGGCACCGCGCAAAGGCCCAGGGCGCGCCGCCGGGCGGCGCCGAGCGCGCCAGCCGCGACGCCGTCGAGAACCACCGCATTGCTCCGGGCGGCGGGCCGCTCGCCGCTGAGCCCGAGCAGGAGCTCGTTCTGGCCGTTGCCCGCGACGCCGGCGATGCCGAAGATCTCACCCGCGCCGACCTCGAACGAGACGCCCTTCAGGCTGATTCCGTGCGGCGAGTCGGCCGGCAGGTCGAGGCCGTTCACCGCAAGCCGAGTGCGCCCGGCCGTTGCCGCGGGGCGATGCGCCAGGGTGCGGATCTGCGCCCCGATCATCATCTGGGCCATGCTGGCCGCCGTCTCGCGCTTGGGATCGCAGGTCCCGACCACCACGCCGCCGCGCAGCACGGTTGCGCAATCGCACAAGGCTTTGATCTCGGCCAGCTTGTGGCTGATGTACAGGATCGAACAGCCTTCATGGGCCAGCTTGCGCAGGGTTTCGAACAGCTTTTCGGCTTCCTGCGGAGTCAGGACCGAGGTCGGCTCGTCCATGATCAGCAGTTTGGGCGACAGCAGCAGGCAGCGTACGATCTCGATCCGCTGCCGCTCGCCGACCGAAAGCGTATGCACGTCGCGGCTGGGATCGAGCGGCAGGCCGTAGGAGGCGCTCACGGTCCGGATCCGTTCGGCCAGCCGGGCAGGGCGCTCGGGATTGTCGAGGCCGATCGACACGTTCTCGAGGACCGTCATGGCTTCGAAGAGCGAGAAATGCTGGAACACCATGCCGATGCCGAGCGCCCGCGCGGCATGGGGATTGGGGACCGACATGCTGGCCCCGTTCCACCGCATCTCGCCCTCGTCGGGCTGCAGGATGCCGTAGATCATCTTGACGAGGGTGGACTTGCCGGCGCCGTTCTCGCCGAGCAGCGCGTGGATCTCGCCCGGCTTGACCGCGAGACCGACGCCAGAATTGGCTACAACACCAGGGAACCGCTTGGTTATTCCGCGCAGTTCAAGCCGATTGCCTGATCCGTCCGCGTGTCCTGCGCTCATGCACCGTCTCCTCGTGCTGCGGCTGCGCTCTTACGGCGCGGTCCGCGAAGATCTCGATAATTTCGGCCGCGGTCAGCGCGGCGATGATCTCGGGACGCTTGTCCCTTATGCCGCGGTCTCCGATCGGGCAGACCAGCGGCCGGATCGCCGCATCGGACAATCCGATATCCCGGAACGCCCGCTCGAACCGGCGGCGCTTCGTCCGGGACCCGATCAGGCCCACATAGGCGAAATCGCCACGCTCGAGCGCGGCCGCCACGATCAGGCTGTCGAGCGCATGGCTATGGGTCAGCACGATGCAGGCGGAGCCGGGAGGCGCCGCGTCGATCTGCTGCGCCCAGGCGGTCGAGACCACGATCTCGACGCCCTCCGCGGCGAGCGTGGTGTCGAATTCCTCCGCCCGTTCGTCGATCCAGCGCAGCCGGAACGGCAGGGGCGCCAGCGCCCGGGCCAGGGCGCGACCCACGTGACCGGCCCCGAACAGCAGCACGAGGGGCAATTCTGCCTGCTCCGCCGTTTCTATCTCTTCGAGCAGCCGCGCGTCCGCGCGTTCCGCCCGCAGCCAGACGCGGCCGCCGCAGCACTGGCCGATGGCCGGGCCGAGCGGCACGCTCCAACGGCGCGAGGCTTCTCCCTGAAGGAGCATCGTGCGGGCTGCCGCGACGGCGTCGAGTTCGAGCCGGCCGCCGCCGACCGTGCCGCAGATTTCCTGGGCCGTGACCAGCATCGCGGCCCCGGCTTCGCGCGGTGTCGAGCCGAGCGCCCGCGCGACGATCACGCGGGCCACCGGCGTTCCTGCCGCCAGCCATCGCCGGAGCCGGGGCGCGAGGCCGCTAGCCATGGAGTGCCGCCTCGCGCTGCAAGCGCTCGATCGTGGTCAGGACCTGCTCGGGTGTCGCCGGGGCGTCGAGGCGCGGACAAAGCCGGTAATCCGCCACGCTGGCCACCGCATCGGACAGGGCGTGCAGCACCGAAATGCCGAGCATGAGCGGGGGTTCGCCGACGGCTTTCGAGCGGAAGATCGTGTCCTCGCGATTGGGGGCGCCCTCCAGCAGATGGACGTTGAAGACGCGGGGCCGGTCGCCGCAGGCCGGGATCTTGTAGGTGCTCGGCGCGTGCGTGCGCAGGCGGCCCTGTGCGTCCCACACCAGCTCTTCGGTGGTGAGCCAGCCGGCGCCCTGCACGAAGCCGCCCTCGATCTGGCCGATGTCGATCTCCGGGTGCAGCGACGTGCCGACGTCGTGCAGGATGTCGACGCGCTCGATCCGGTACTCGCCGGTGAGCCGGTCGACCGCCACTTCCGAGCAGGCCGCTCCATAGGCGTAATAGAAGAACGGCCGGCCCTGACCTGTGTCGCGGTCCCAGTGGATCTTGGGAGTCTTGTAGAAGCCCGTCGCCGACAGCGAGACGCGGCCCATATAGGCCTGCTTGATCAGCGTCCGGAACGAGACCTCCTGGTTGCCGACCCGCACCCGGTTGGGCAGGAATTCGACCTGGTCCTCGGGCACCGACCAATGTTCGGCCGCGAAGGCGACGAGCCGCGACTTCAAGGTCCGGACCGCCATCTGGGCGGCCTTGCCGTTGAGGTCGGCGCCCGAAGAGGCCGCCGTCGCCGAAGTGTTGGGCACCTTGCCGGTGCTGGTCGCCAGCACCTTGATGCGGTCGAGATCGAGCTGCAGTTCCTCGGCCACGACGCGCGCCACCTTGGCGAACAGGCCTTGGCCCATCTCGGTGCCGCCGTGGTTCAGGTGCACGCTGCCGTCGTTGTAGATGTGGACCAGCGCGCCGGCCTGATTGTAATGCGTCGCCGTGAACGAGATGCCGAACTTCACCGGGGTCAGGGCGATGCCGCGCTTGATCACCGGGCTCTGCCGATTGGCGACCGCGGAGGGCTTCGCGCCGCGCCGCATAATCGCTCGTCGCCTCCAGCCTGGCCACGAGATCGGCGATGATGTTGTCCTCGACGGTCTGGTGGTAGGGGGTGAGGTTGCGAGTGTCGGTGCCGTAGAAATTGCGCTTGCGCACCTCGAGCGGATCGAGGCCCGTCGCATAGGCGATCTCCTCGATGATCCGCTCCGCGCCGACCATGCCCTGCGGGCCCCCAAAGCCCCGGAAGGCGGTGTTCGACACCGTGTTGGTCTTGAGCGGCAGCGAGCTGAGGCGGACATCCGGGTAGAAATAGCAATTGTCGGCGTGGAACAGGGCCCGGTCCGTCACCGGCCCGGACAGGTCGGCCGAATAGCCGCAGCGCGCGGCCGCCGTCATCTCGACGCCGCGAATGCGCCCCTCGGGGTCGAAGCCCACCTCGTAGTCGATCACGAAATCATGGCGCTTGCCGGTGACGATCATGTCGTCGTCGCGGTCGAGCCGCAGCTTGGCGGCGCGCCCGGTCTTGTGCGCCACGATGGCGGCCAGGCAGGCGAACATGTTGGCCTGGGTTTCCTTGCCCCCGAAGGCCCCGCCCATGCGACGCACTTCGACCAGCACCGTGTGGTTGGGGACGCCCAGCACGTGCGAGACGATGTGCTGGGTTTCGCTCGGATGCTGGGTCGAGGACCAGACCTTGACGTCGCCATCCTCGCCCGGTTCGGCCAGGGCGATCTGGCCCTCAAGGTAGAAATGATCCTGCCCGCCGATGCGCATGCGGCCCGAGAGTTTTCGGGGTGCTTCGGCGATGGCCCGCGTGGCATCGCCGCGCCGCAAGGTGAGCGGCTCCGTTACGAGCCGTCCCTCGGGGAGGGCGGCGTCGACGTCGAGCACCGCCGGCAGGTCCTCATAGGCCACCACGGCCCGGCGCGCGGCCGCACGGGCGCGCATGGCGCGTCCTGGCCGCGACCGCGAAAATGGGTTGGCCCAGATATTCGACGAGATCCGTCGTCAGCAGCGGCTCGTCGTGCTTGTTGGTCGGGCTGATCTGGTTCGTGCCGGGCACGTCGTGGCCCGTGAGCACCAGCACCACGCCGGGCGAAGACCGCACCGCGTCGAGATCCAGCGACAGCACACGCGCATGGGCGCGCTCGCTCAGTCCGACGTAGACGTGCAGCATGCCGGCCGGCTCGGGCAGGTCGTCGATGTAGAGCGCCTCGCCCGACACATGCTTGCCCGCGCTGTCGTGGCGCATCGGCAGCTTGATGGCCGCCTCGTGCCGGTCGTTGGCGTAGGGCGCGGGAGCCTGGGGATCGAGAGGGGCTGCGGTGCTCCGGTCAAGCATGGGCAAGGCTCCTGTCTCCGACCAAACGCGTCTCCACATGTTGCGAGGTGGTTTCAATGAGCAGCCGCTCGAGCAAATTCTGGGCCACCTTCATCCGGTAGTCCGCGCTGGCCCGCATGTCGCTCAGCGGCTGGAAATCCTCGGTCAGCGCCGCCTTGGCGGCTCGCAATGTGGATTCATTCCACGGCTGATCCAGCAGAGACCGCTTCCGCGGCTTCGGCGCGTTTCGGGGTCGCGGCCATGCCGCCATAGGCGAGCCGCGCTTCGGCAATTACGCCGTTCTCGCAGCGGAGCGGAAAACGCGCCCAACACGGCCGAAATATCCTGGTCGAAGCGCTTGCTCACCTTGTAGGCGCGGAACCGCGTCCCCGCCTGCGGCTTGGGGACCGAGACGCGTTCCACGAACTCGCCTGGGTTCCGGTCCTGGCGCCCATAGGCGAGGAAAAACCGCTCGATCGGCAGCGAGCGCGTTTCGGCGCCGCGCCTCAGGTGCAGCGTCGCACCAAGCGCGATCAGCGCAGGCGAGCTATCGCCGATTGGCGAGCCATTGGCCACATTGCCGCCGATCGTGCCCATGTTGCGGACCTGCAGCGAACCGAGCCGGCGCAGCAATTCGCCGAAATCCGGGTAGAGCGCCGCCAAGCGCTCGGCCGCGGCTGCATAGGTGACGCCGGCCCCGATCTCGAGCGATGTTTCCGTCTCGTCGATCCGGGCGAGTTCATGAACGCGGCCGATCCACACCAGCCGATCCATGCGGCGGAACTGCTTCGTGGCCCAGAGCCCGACGTCGGTGGACCCCGCCACGATGGTGGCCTCCGGATGGCGCAGCAGGGTGGCCGCGAGTTCGTCGAGGCTGGCCGGCGCCTGGAAGCTGCCGTTGCGGCCTTCTGTCTCGACATCCCGGCCGTCCTGAAGCGCCTGCAACAGGGCCGCTGTCTTCTGCTCGGATGCAGCGAAACGATCCGCCACCCCGAGTTCATAGGCCCGCTTGGCGGCCCGCACGATGGGGGCATATCCGGTGCAGCGGCACAGATTGCCGGCCAGCAGATCGTTCAGCTGATCGTCCGAGGGAAGTTCGCGATGGGTCTTCATCATGGCGAACATCGACATCACGAAACCCGGGGTGCAGAAGCCGCATTGCGAGCCGTGGCAATCCACCATGGCCTGCTGGACGGCGTGCAGGACCCCGTCGGGTCCCTTGAGATCTTCGACGGTGAGGAGTTGGCAGCCGTCGAGCGTGCCCATGAACTGGATGCACGAGTTCACGGCCTTGTAGGTCAGCGTCCCGCCTTCGGGCCGAACCACCACCACGGTGCAGGCCCCGCAATCGCCCTCGTTGCAGCCCTCCTTGGTGCCGATGCGGTGCGCGTCACCCCGCAGCCAATCGAGCACGGTCAGCGCGGGGTCGAAGTCGCTGAGTTCGTGGAGTGCTTCGCCGAGCAGAAAGCGGATCGAAATGCGAGGTGCCGGCCCGGAGGCGGCAGCCCTGCCATCCGGTTCTCGCCCGGAAGATCCATTGTGGTTCGGCGACGGCATTCCAGGCCCGCTCCCGTTTGGTTTCCAACCCGAACCGGATCGGATCACGTCTCGACGTTCCGCCGAAGCATTTAATGGTGAAATGATTTTACAACGTTCCCGAAGAATACAGAACCAGCAGGTCACTCTGCGCCGGCCAGTTCCCGAAGGTCGAGCTTCTCGGCGCGCGTCTGCACCAGCGGACCGAGTTCCGCGACCAGGAAGTCCGCAAGGAGCCGCACCTTGGCGGGCAGCAATTGCCGGTGCGGATAGACCACGGCGAGCGTTGCGACAGGCGGGGGCACATCGAGCAGTACAGGCCTCAGCGCACCGGACCGGAGGTGGGCCGCGACCTCGAAGACCGGCTTGAGCACGATCCCGAGACCGTCGAGCGCCCAGGCGGTGAGGACGTCGCCATCGTCGGCGTCGAGCCGGCCGCGCAGGTGCAAGGTCACCAGCCCCGAGGGTGCCCGCAAGGTCCAGCGATATTGCTGCGAACCCGGGAAGCGCAGCAACAGACATTCATGGAGGAACAGATCATCGATGATGCGGGGCGTGCCGCGCCGTTCGAGATAGGCGGGCGAGGCGCACAGGACCCTCGGACAGTCGGCGATCTTGCGGGCCACGAGGTTCGAATCCTGGAGCACCGCCAGGCGGACCGACAGATCCACGGCTTCGCGTACGAGGTCGAGCAGGTGATCGGAGAGGCGCAGCCGAACCGAGAGCCGGTCATGCGCGTCGCAAAACCGAGGCAGGAGAGGGGAGATCACCTGCCGCCCGAGGCCGAGCGGCGCGCTGAGCCTTATGCTGCCGGCCGGTATTCCTCCGGCGTCGAGGGCGACGCTTTCCGCCGTCTCGACCGCCCGGAGCACGCCTTGCGAAGCCTCGTAGAACGCAGTCCCAGGCTCGGTGAGCTGCAGCGACCGGGTGGTCCGGTTCAGCAGCCTTACCCCGAGATGGTTTTCCAGTTGCTGCAACCGATGGCTGATAACCGCCGGAGACAATCGCAGCTGCCGCGCCGCCAAGGACATTCCGCCGAGATCGACCACTCGCACGAATGTTCTGATGTTCTCCAGAAACGACACGCGGTCACCGGCGTCCCGAAAAGCCCTGCATCCGCCACTCTATGACTTTTTCCGAAAGTCATTCAAACCTTTCAGGCGTTGCAAGACCAGCCCGGAGACGGCACGATCCTCCCTTTGGGTTTGGTCGAGCGGTCCAGGACATGGGTACCAACACGACGACCGCGGTGCGCGGCCGAATTCTCACGTTCGAGGGCGATCCAGCCCTTGCCGGCGCCGCGCAATCCTATGTCTACGAGCATGACGGCGTGGTGGTCATCCGCGACGGCATCATCGAGGCCGCGGGTGCCGCCTCGGCGCTGCTTCCGACGCTTCCGGCCGGCACCGAGGTGGACCACTATCCCGAGCACCTGATTATGCCGGGCTTCATCGACACCCATGTCCATTATCCGCAGACCAGGGTGATCGGGTCCTACGGGGCCCAGCTTCTGGAATGGCTGCAGACCTACACGTTTCCGACCGAGGAGCGGCTGCGCGATCCCGCCTATGCGGCCGACACCGCACGGTTTTTCCTCGACGAGCTGCTGCGCAACGGCACCACCACGGCTGCGGTCTATTGCACGGTCCACCCGGCTTCGGTCGAAGCCTTCTTTCTTGAGAGCGAGCGGCGCGGCACCCGCATGATCGCCGGCAAGGTGATGATGGACCGCAATGCCCCTCCGGGCCTGGTCGATACCGCCGAGCAGGGCTACCTTGAAAGCGAAGCGCTGCTGCGCCGCTGGCACGGGCGGGGCAGGCAGCTCTATGCGGTGACGCCGCGCTTCGCCCTGACCTCCACGGACGCCCAGCTCGAAGCTGCCGGAGCGCTGGCGCGGGCCTATCCTTCGGCCTACGTGCAGACCCACTTGTCGGAGAACCACGACGAAATCGCGGTCACCAAGGCGCTGTTTCCCTGGGCCTCGAGCTACACCGGAATCTATCGGCATTTCGGGCTCCTCGGTCCGCGCTCGCTGTTCGGCCATTGCATCCACCTCGAGGACGACGAGGTCGCAATGATGGCGGACAGCCGTTCGGTCGCGGTGTTCTGCCCGACCTCGAACCTGTTTCTCGGCTCGGGGCTCTTCGACATGGCCCGGCTGCGGCAGGCCGACGTCCGGGTGGCGCTGGCCACCGATGTCGGCGGGGGCACCAGCTATTCGATGCTGCGCACCGCCGCGGAAGCCTACAAGGTGTTGCAGCTCGGCCGGCAGAACTGGCCCGCGCTGCACGCCTTCTACACGCTTACCCGCGGCAACGCCGAGGCGCTAAGCCTGGGCGATCGGATCGGCTCGCTGAAGCCCGGTTACGAGGCCGACCTCGTCGTGCTTGACAGCGCCGCCACGCCGGCGATGGCCCATAGGGTCGCGGCCATCCGGGACAACCTCGTCGAAGAGCTGTTTGCTCTGCTCACCATGGGGGACGACCGGTCCGTCACGGCCACCTATGTGGCCGGAAGGCTCGCCACGGCCGCCGCCCTGCCGCCCAGTCGAACATCGTTTCTTCAAACGCCCCTTGAGACCAGCGTTTAATCGCCACCTCAGTGCAAGACTTCAAGCTGCAGTGAGCGACGGCTCTCGTCGCATCGGGCCCAAGTGGCGCCGATACTCGGCTTCCGGAACGCCGTAGCTGTCGCCCGCGATTTTCTCGAGCCGTTCCACCGGTCTGTGGTCAGTGCTGCTGCGAAAGCCAGTGGGCCAGAACCTCGCGTTCCGCCGCGGAAATCTCGGTAACGTTGTTGGGCGGCATGGCGTGCGTGAGCACGGCCTGAAGCTTGATCGCGTTCGCTTCGCGCGCGATCTCCTCGGCCGTATCGAACCGGACGTTTTTCGGCGCGATCTGAACGCCGTCCCAGACCGGCTCGGCCGAATGGCACATCACGCAACGGCTGGACACCACCTGGACCACCGCGGCCGGTGCCGGCGCGCTCGGCGGCACTTGCGCCTGCGCAGCCTCGGCCTGCTTGATTGGCGACAGACCAAGCCGCTCGCGCCCGCTCGGCGATGACGCCATCGCGACATAGAACGCGCTCCACAGCGCCAGCGCCGCCGCGGCCCAGGCCCACCAGGGCGAGGCGGCATGGTCGGCATGCCGCACGTTGTAGAAATGCCGGATCACCGCGCCCGCCACGATCACCAGGACCACGATGGCCGGGATCGTGTCCGCGTTAGCGTAGGTGGTGGGGTAGTGATTCGACAGCATCATGAAGAGGACGGGCAGCGTGAAATAGTTGTTGT
Organism: uncultured Alphaproteobacteria bacterium; assembly: GCA_963851175.1. GTDB lineage: Bacteria > Pseudomonadota > Alphaproteobacteria > Rhizobiales > Beijerinckiaceae > Lichenihabitans. The sequence goes on from CAWKNU010000010.1 coordinate 144,079, forward strand.
GGGTCGAGCGCTGCTTGGCCTGCTTGCCGAAGGCCGGATCGGGCGTGCGGCCGGCCACGAGGTCGGCCACTACCTTCTTCTGGTTCGGGATGATGTTCAGGAACACGTTGCCGGTCATCATCGTGGCCATCAGGGCGCCGGTGTGGATCAGCGCGCCGCGTCCCGAGAACAAGTGGGCGAACACCCAGCTCATCAGCACCACGAAGCCGAACACCAGGGCGGCCAGCAAGGTGTCGCGGCGTCCGACGAGGAGCCTGCAGGCAGTGTCGTAGACGATCCAGCCGAGCGCCAGCGCCCCGATCCCGAACGCGGCAGCCTGCCAGGGTGCGAGCTGCCGGACCGCCGGATCGATCAGGTAGAGCTGCGACTGCCCATAATAGACCCATACCAGCAGGAAGAAGCCCGAGATCCAGGTCCAGTAGGACTGCCACTTGTGCCAGGTCAGCTCCTCCGGCATCTCGGCGGGCGCCACCATGTACTTGCGCATCTCGTAGAAGCCGCCGCCATGCACCTGCCACGCGGCACCGCCCTTGCCGGGCGCGATGCCCGGGGTGGCGCGCAGCGTGGCATCGAGGTGCATGAAGAAGAACGAAGAGCCGATCCAGGCGATCGCCGTGATCACGTGCAGCCAGCGCAGGAGCAGGCTGCCCCATTCCATGATATAAGCGGCCAGCACATCGTCCTCCATTCGCTGCGCCGATCATAGCAGGATCACCCTGGCTGTCTCTGGCGTGAGGTCGCCCTTGACCTTCAAAACAGTTTTGAGAATGCGGCCGTCATGACCTCGCTCGAGAACATGCGAATCTTCATGCGCTCGGTCGAACTCGGCAGCTTTTCGGCTGCAGGACGGGCAATGCGGATGTCCTCTGCGGTGGTCAGCTACAGGATTCAGGCCCTAGAGGCGGATCTCGGCTGCCAGCTGCTGGTGCGGACGACGCGACGCATGAACCCCACCGAACGGGGCAAGCTGTTCTACGAGCGCTGTCTCGATGTGGTGGAGGCGGTCGAGCGCGCGGAAGCGAGCGTCGCCGAGATGGCCGGCGGATTGCGCGGGCCGTTGCGCGTCACCGCCCCCCTTGGGCTTGGGCGCCGTGTGGTGGCGCCGCTGGCGCGCGCGTTCCGGTCGGCCCATCCCAAGGTGGAGCTGCGACTGAGGCTGTCCGACCATTTGCTGGACCTCGTCGGCGAATCCATCGACGTCGCGCTGCGGTTGGCGCGGTTCGACAATTCATCCTTTACGATCCGCAAGATCGCCGATGTGGAGCGGGTGCTGTGCGCCGCCCCGGCCTACCTCGAAGCCCAGGGAACGCCCGAAAGTCCCGACGAACTGTTCAAGCATCGGTGCCTGCTGTTGCGCTATCCCGGTGCCCAACAGTTTCGTTGGACCCTGCAGGTCGACGGGGAGCCGGCGACCTTTCCGGTCTCCGGGCCGCTCGACGCCGACGATGGCGATGTCCTGACCGACTGGGCTCTCGATGGAGAGGGCATCGCGCTCAAGCCGCTGTTCGAAGTGGCGGACCACCTAAGCGCCGGCAGGCTGGTTCCTGTTCTGCCCGATTTTCCACCCAATCCCGTGACGCTCGCCGCCCTTTATCCGACGCGGCGCGCCTCACCGGTCAGCAAAGCGTTCGTCGATGCGCTCGTCGAGGACATGCGAGGCTGCCTGCAACGGGCCCTCGCTGTCCAGAAATCGCCGGCCCCGTAGCGGCGGGCTTCACGCCTCGGCAGCGTGGCTCGCCGCGGCAGCGGCCCGGCGCGACTCGGCCGCGCTCCGGTACCCGTTGAAGAAGAGGTTGAGTGCCACGGCCGCGATCGACGCCAGGAGAATGCTCGAATCGAGCAGAGGCTGCAGAGCGCCAGGGAGCTTCTTGAAGAACAGGCCGCTCGAGGCCAGCGGGATCATCCCGAATCCGACCGCGATCGCGACCACGAAGAGATTGTTGCGGTTCGTCGCGTAATCGACGCCGGCCAGGATGCGGATGCCGGTTGCCGCCACCATGCCGAACATCACGATGCCGGCCCCGCCAAGCACGGGCAACGGCACGGCCTCGACCAGGGCGCCCAGCTTGGGTACGAAACCCAGGGCGATCAGGATCGCTCCACCGGTCACGGTCACCCAGCGCGAGCGCACGCCCGTGACCCCGACGAGGCCGATGTTCTGCGAGAACGAAGTGTACGGGAAGGTGTTGAAGACGCCGCCGATCAGCGTGCCGAGACCATCGGCCCGCAAGCCCCGCGTGAGATCCCGCTCGGTTACCGGGGTGCCGGTGATTTCTCCCAAAGCCAGGAACATGCCGGTCGACTCGATCATCACCACGATCATGACGATGCACATCGTGGTACAGGCCACGAGGTTGAAGGTCGGCATGCCGAACTGGAACGGGACAACCACTTCGAACCAGGGCGCGGCCGACACCTTGGCGACACCCATCTTGCCGATCATTGCAGCGCAGATCGAGCCGATCACGATCCCGGTCAGCACGGCGACATTCGACAGGAAGCCGCGTCCGTAGCGCGTCAGCAGCAGGACGACGATCAGCACGAAGGCCGCAAGCGCGAGATTGGCCGGATCGCCGTAGTCCGGATTGGCGAATTCGCCGGCCTGCCCGTCGACCATGCGGCGCAGGGTCGGAATGGCGCCGCCCGCCCAATTGATGCCGACCCGCATGAGCGACACCCCGATCACCACGATGATCGTGCCGGTGACCACCGGCGGAAACAGCGGAAGCAGCCGGCCGACGAAGGGGGCAACCAGCAGGCCGAAGATACCGGCCGCGATAACAGCCCCGTATATGCCGAGGAGACCGATAGAGGGATTGGAGGCCATGGCCAGCATCGGGGAGACCGACGCGAAGGTCACGCCCATCATCACGGGCATGCGAATGCCGATCCCGGGCAGCCCATAGGATTGCACAAGGGTCGCGACCCCGCAGGCGAAGAGGTCCGCCGAGACAAGTCCGGCCACCTGCTCGGGCGAGAGCTTGAGCGCGCGTCCGATGATGAGCGGCACCGCGACCGCGCCCGCATACATGACGAGTACATGCTGCAGACCGAGCGCCAGCAGCTTGGCGGGCGGCAGGGCGTCGCCGGCCGGGACGGAACTCCCGTTGCCTGCAATCCTGGCGGACATTGTCATGGCTAACCTCCCGGATCCGAGGACCTGCGTTGTCCGCAGCTGTCTTGTCGTGTTGGATGCACTTTACCCGGGAAAGTGGCGTCGAGGGCAGGATGGTGCTCAGGAACAGTTTCAAGCCGGGCACGAAAATCAAGCGCGAACGGACCATTGCGAAGTTCCCCGCTTTGGGGAACCCTGCGCCCGGCCCGAAAGCGCAGGCTCAAAGTTCGGGAAGGAAGCGCCGATGCCTCGTTTGTCCACGCACGTGCTCGATACCGCAAGCGGCCGCCCGGCCGCCGGCGTCGCGCTCGTCCTGTGGCGGCTAGAAGCCGATGGCAAGCGGACCAAGGTCGTGGAGACCAGGACGAACCACGACGGACGCACCGACGCGCCCCTGATGGTGGACGCCGCATTCCAGATTGGACGCTACGAGCTCGAATTTCGCGTCGGCGATTATTTCCGCCAGCAAGCCGTGAGCCTGCCCGAGCCGCCTTTCATCGACATCGTGCCGTTGCGCTTCGGCATCGCGGATCCGCAAGGTCACTACCACGTCCCGCTCCTGGTCTCGCCCTGGAGCTATTCCACCTATCGGGGGAGCTGACCCATGTTCGTTCTGGACCAGCCCTATCCGCGCGACATGGTGGGCTACGGCCGGGCTCGGCCGCAGGCGAGTTGGCCGAAGGGCGCCCGCGTGGCGGTGCAGTTCGTGGTCAATTACGAGGAGGGCGGCGAAAACAACGTCCTGCACGGGGACGCCGCGTCGGAGGCCTTCCTGTCCGAGATCGTGGGGGCCCAGCCGTGGCCCGGGCAGCGCCACGTCAACATGGAATCGATCTACGAATACGGATCGCGGGTCGGCTTCTGGCGGCTGTGGCGCATGTTCACGTCGCGCAACATGCCCGTGACGGTGTTCGGAGTAGCATCCGCCATGGCGCGCCACCCCGATGCGGTCGCGGCCATGAACGAGGCGAGGTGGGAAATCGCGACCCACGGGCTCAAATGGATCGACTACCGCGATCACGCTCCCGCGGCAGAGCGGGCCGATATCGAGGAGGCGATCCGCATCCACGAGAGGCTGGCAGGATCGCGGCCTCTCGGCCTCTACCAGGGGCGGACCTCGGTCAACACGCTGCGCATCGGCGCCGAGGAGGGCGGCTTTTTGTATCTGGCCGACACCTATGCGGACGAGCTGCCCTATTGGCAGGAGATCGCCGGCCGCACTCAGCTGATCGTGCCCTATACGCTCGACGCAAACGACATGCGGTTTGCGACCCCGCAAGGGTTCAACAGCGGCGACCAGTTCTTCAGCTACCTCAAGGACAGTTTCGACATCTTGTACCGGGAGGGCGGCGAGGGCCGGCCCGGCATGATGTCGGTCGGCCTGCACTGCCGGCTTGTCGGCCGGCCTGGACGCGCCGCGGCGCTGGAGCGCTTCCTCGATTACGTCGGAACGCACCAGGACGCCTGGGTGGCGACCCGGCTCGACATCGCGCGCCATTGGGTTCACGCCCATCCGCCGGAGGGCGGCTATCGGCCGAGCCGAATGGGGCGCGCGCTCTTCGTCGAGGTTTTCGGCAACGTGTTCGAGCATACGCCGGCCATCGCCGAACAGGCTTTTGCGGCCGGGCTCGGCCCTGCGCAGGACAAAGCGGAGGGGCTGCACGCCGCTTTGGTCGCGGCCATGCGAGCCCTGCCGGTTGAGGCCCAGGACGCGCTCATCAAGGCTCATCCCGATCTCGCCGGGCGCCTGGCCCTGGCCGGCCAACTCACCGCGGCATCGGCGCGCGAGCAGGGCTCGGCAGGGCTCGACCGCTTGACCGCTGCCGAACTTGAGCGATTCACCGCCCTGAACAACGCCTATCGGACCCGGTTCGGCTTCCCGTTCATCATAGCCGTGCGCGGGCTTAGCAAAGACGACATCCTGGCCGCGTTCGAGCAGCGGCTGGCCCATGATGCCGGGACCGAGCGGCACGAAGCCCTGCAGCAGATCGAGCGCATCGCTCTCTTGCGGCTGCGTGCGCTTCTGCCCGAAGCCGCCTGAAGCCATCCACAAGGGCCCCGTGGAACGGAGCCGGAAGCCGACAGATTCAAGGGAGAGCGACGGCCATGAAGATCGGGTTCATCGGTCTCGGCATCATGGGCAGGCCCATGGCCGGACACCTTCTCGCGGGCGGACACGAACTCTACGTCCATAGCCGATCCGGGGTGCCGGAGGCGCTCACCGGCGCCGGCATGGTGGCGTGCTCGAACGGGCGTGAGGTCGCCGAAAAAGCCGATGTCATCATCACCATGGTGCCGGACACGCCCGACGTCGAGCGGGTCCTGTTCGGGCCGGAGGGCATCGCCGAAGGCATGGCGCCCGGCAAAACTGTGGTCGACATGAGTTCGATCTCCCCGGCTGCCACCAAGCACTTCGCCCAGCGGATCGAGGCCCTCGGCTGCGATTATCTCGATGCGCCCGTGTCGGGTGGCGAGGTCGGCGCCAAGGCCGCAAGCCTGACAATTATGGTGGGCGGGAGCGAGCAGGCCTTCGAAAAGGTCAAGCCGCTGCTCGAGCTGATGGGCAAGAACGTCACCCTGGTCGGCCGCGGTCGGCGACGGGCAGACCACAAAGGTGGCGAACCAGATCATCGTGGCTTTGACCATCGAGGCCGTGGCGGAGGGGCTGCTGTTTGCCTCGAAGGCCGGGGCCGATCCCGCAAAAGTCCGCCAGGCCCTGATGGGCGGGCTCGCCACCTCGCGAATCCTCGAGGTGCATGGGGAGCGCATGATCAAGCGCACCTTCGATCCGGGGTTCCGCATCGAGCTGCACCAGAAGGACCTGAACCTCGCGCTCCAGAACGCCAGGACGCTGGGCGTCAGCCTGCCCAATACGGCGACCTGCCAGCAATTGTTCAATGCCTGCGTGGCAAACGGCGGCGCGGCCTGGGACCATTCCGCCATGGTGCGCGCCCTCGAGCTGATGGCCAACCACCCCGTCGCAGGTCGATGAACGTGGCCGCACCCCAGCCCCTCACTGCCCAGGCGGCTCTCCGGTTCGGTCCGGCCATCATGCGGCGGCTGGACGAGCTCGCGCGGCTGTCCAGTGATGCCGACGGCTTGACGCGGCTTTATCTCACGCCCGAGCACAAGGGCGCGACGGCTCTCGTGGCCGAATGGATGGGGCAGGCCGGCATGAGCGTGGAGATCGACGCAGCCGGCACCGTGGTGGGCCGCTACCCGGGCGACGTGCCGGATGCGCCGGTGCTGCTGATCGGCTCCCATATCGACACGGTCCGCAATGCGGGACGGTTCGACGGCATGCTGGGTGTCGTGCTCGGCATCGAGGCCGTGGCCGACCTCTCCCGGCGCGGCGTGCGGCTGCCCTTCGGGATCGAGGTCCTGGCCTTCGGCGACGAGGAAGGGGTCCGCTTCCCGGTCACCCTGACGGGGTCGCGGGCGTTGAGCGGCACCTTCGATCTCGCCTGGCTTGACTCCAAGGATCAGGACGGCACGAGTTTACGCGACGCGCTGACGGCTTTCGGTTGTGATCCGTCGGCGCTGCCGGTCCTGGCACGGCCCAGGAACCGCGTGCTCGGCTATGTCGAGGTCCATATCGAGCAGGGACCGGTACTGGAAGCCGAGGGCGTGCCGGTCGGCGTCGTCACGGCAATCAGCGGCGCCAGCCGCTGCACGCTCGAGGTCGTCGGTCAGGCAGGACATGCAGGCACGGTGCCTATGCGGCTGCGCCACGACGCCCTAGCGGCGGCGGCCGAGATGGTGCTGGAAGTCGAGCGGATCGCCGCCGCTACGCCGGACCTCGTGGCTACGGTCGGGCAGTTCCGCGTTTCGCCGGGGGCCGTCAACGTGATCCCGGGCCAGGTCGCCTTTACGCTGGACATCCGGAGCCCCCGCGATGCGGTGCGTGCCGAAGGCCTCGCCGACATCCGCCACGCCAGTGAGACCATCGCGAACCGGCGGGGCGTCGCACTCTCGGTAAGTTCCTTCTACGAGGAGCAGGCCGCCACTTGCGCGCCCTGGGTCATGGAAGGGCTCGAAGCTGCGGCGACGCGGCTCGGCATATCGGCGCCGCGGCTGGCCAGCGGCGCGGGCCACGATGGTCTCGCGATGCGCAGCTTGTGCCCGATCGGCATGCTGTTCGTGCGTTGTGAGCGCGGCATCAGCCACAACCCGGCGGAGTCGATTCTTCCGGCCGATGCGGATGTGGCGGCGCGCGTCCTCATCGATTTTCTGCAGCATTTCAGCCCGGCCAAGGCCGGCCAGTGACGCGAGGGTTCATGTCCGACATCAACAACGACAGCCGATCCAAGCCGGCGGATGCAATCCGGGCAACCCTGGACGAGCAGCGGGACGCACAGGTCGCGTTCCTGGTGGAACTCGTGAAGATGCCGTCCGACAATCCGGCGGGCGATTGCGCACCCCATGCGGAACGGACGGCCGGGCTCCTGGAACAGCTCGGCTTCACGGTGGAACGGCACCCGGTGCCGAGCGCGCTTGCGGTCCGCCACGGGATGGTGAGCGCCACCAACCTCATCGTGCGCCGCCGCTTCGGCGAGGGCCCGGTGATCGCGCTGAACGCCCATGGCGATGTCGTTCCGCCCGGCGAGGGCTGGACCCACGATCCCTATGGGGCCGAGGTCGTGGACGGCTGGATGTACGGCCGCGGCGTCGCGGTTTCGAAGTCCGACATCGCCACCTATGCGTTCGCGCTGCTCGCCTTGGAACAATCCGGCGCTCCACTCAGGGGGACCATCGAGCTTCACTTCACCTATGACGAGGAGGCCGGAGGCGAGATCGGCCCCGGCCTGATCATGGCGGCCGGCCTGTCCAAGCCCGACCTTTGCATCGGGGCGGGCTTCTCCTACGCGGTCGTCAATGCCCACAACGGCTGCCTGCACCTCGAGGTCGAGGTCAACGGCCGCTCGGCCCATGCGGCCATGCCGTTCACCGGGGTCGACGCGCTGGAGGCCGCGACCGCGATCCTCTCTGCCCTTTACGACTGGCGCAAAGGGCTTGGCGAAGCGCGTGTCCGCCACGATCGGGATCGGCAGCCCGCAATTGACCGTCGGGCTGATCAAGGGCGGCATCAACACCAATGTGGTGCCCGACCGCGTGACCTTCCGGCTCGACCGCCGCATGATCCCGGAAGAAAACCCGGCCGAGGTGGAACGCGAGTTGCGCAGCGTGATCGAGGCCGCGGTCGGCGCGGTTCCAGAAGCCCGGGTGGAAATTCGCCGCATCCTCCTGGCCGAGCCGCTGGTGCCGCTCCCTGGCGGCCAGCCCCTCACCGAGATCCTGTGCCGCCACGCCACGCAGGTGATGGGCGAGACGGTCTCGGCCAAGGGCGTGCCGCTCTATACCGACGCGCGCCATTACGCGGCTGCGGGGGTGCCCACCGTGCTCTACGGCGCCGGGCCGCACACCATCCAGGAGGCCAATGCGCATCGCGCCGACGAGCGCCTGCCGCTGGCCGATCTGCGCAAGGCCACGGAGGTGATCGCTCTGACCCTGGCCGAGCTGTTGGACGGCGGAACGGGCGCGTAGGGCCTGGGTGTCTCCGCCCCTGTTGAGTTCCGCTCATCCCCGCGCAAGCGGGGATCCAGCGCAAGATGCGCGAGGGTCCATGCCTGTTCCGGTCGCGCAACCTAGGAGCTGTTCTGGATTCCCGCTTGCGCGGGAATGAGCGGCAGAGACCATCCTACGTCGCCCTACAGCCCCAGCGCGCGCAGCTTGCCGTCCAGGAACCGCTTGGCCCGGGGCACGTCGCTTTCGTCGAGATGCTCGATGATGATCGGGATGTTGGGGTGTTTCCTGGCCAGCCGCTTCAGGTAAAGGTCGTAATTGAGGGCGCCGAGCCCCGGCGCGGGCAGCACGATCTCGCCGACGCCGCGGAACGTGTGTCCCTCGTGCGCATCGGGATCGCCGATGTCGGCGTGCTTCTCGGTCTTGTCCTGGCCGGCCCGCATCACGTCCTTGGCATGGGCGATGCGAACCTTGTCCGACAGCGTGTCGAACACCTGGTCGAGTACCGCGTCCATGCGGTCGATGTTGTGGGCTTCGAAATAGTTGGTCGGGTCCATGAGTAGTCCCAGTCCGGGATGGTCGACGGCCGCGAACATCTTCATGGTTTCCTCGACCGAGCCGACCACATTGTTGACGTAGGTCTCGAGCAGGAAAACCGCGCCATGATCGTAGGCGGTCTGGGCCAGGTCGGCGACGACGGCCCGGCACTCCTCGAAGCCTTCGGGGGTCTTGTTCCGAGGGTGGGCCACCCAGTCGCTCTCGGTATTGTAGGTGCCGGTCTCGGAGATCACGTAGGGGCTGCCGAGATATTGCGCGTGCCGGAGAATCTCCTTGAGGTAGCCGACACGCCTTTCGCGCTCGGCCCGATCGGGGTGGATGATGTTGGTGTAGCCGGAGATGCACGAGACCGGCAGGTCCTGGTCCCGGAAGGTCTCGCGGATGCGCACGCATTTGTCGCGGGTGATCTGTCCGGGCGAGACATCGATGTCCTTGAAGTGCATGTCGAGTTGCACGGTGTTGAAACCGAGCGCGCGGATTTTGCGGGCCGTCTCCTGCAGCGTGTAGGGGAAATAGGCGGTGAAGATGCCGACCTGCATCATGGCTCTGTTCTCACGCTCGTCGAAGGGGTCATACGCCGAATTCGGCCAGCGCAATGGCGCGGTTCTGGTCGAGCGACCGATAGGCGGCTTCGACCAGCGCCATGGTGTTGACGTTGTCGGCGGCGTTGAGTTCGGGCGTGGTGCCGGTCTTCACGGCCCATTGCAGCTGCTCCATCACGCCCGCGAAAGGCCTGCGGGAACCAGCGGGTGTTCCAGCGCGGCTCGACCCAGGTGCCGCCGGTTGCGGTCCTGGACGCATAGCGCAGCGTCGAGGGCGAGCCGTGCGGGTAATCGGGCCAGCCGATCGTGCCCTGCGCCAAGCCCTCCGTGCCCTCGACCCGCCATTTGATGTAGTGGTCGGACTGGAAGTTCTCCTCACGTGGGCCGGCCCACACGTCCTCCAGGGAGACGGCCAAGACTCCGGACCGGAACCGCAGTGTCGAGACCGTGATGCCGTCGCGATGTGGGAACGGGGTACGAGGGTCGGGCCGGGCGGCCGTGAAAATGTCGAGCGGCTCGCCGAACAGAAAGCGCAGGACGTCGAGGTGATGGATCGACATGGCGGCCAGCGTCAGCCGGTCGTAGTCCTTGAGGAAAGGCTGCCAGTGCGGCACGGCGCGCATTTCTATGGTGCCGATCACCGGCGTGCCAAGCTCGCCCCGCTGAAGTATCTGCTTGAGCACCCGCATCGACTGGTCGAAGCGCATGTTCTGGTTGACCGAGAGAGGCTTGCCGGCGCGCTCCGCCTCGGTGGCAAGGGCCTGGGCCTCGGCAAAATCCAGCGCGAGCGGCTTCTGGGCCAGGACGGCCTTGATGTGCGGCTGACCCAGCGCGCGGCGAATGAGAGCGGGCTGGAGATCGGGCGGAAAGGCGATGTCGAGAATCTCGACGCTGGAATCCTCGATCAACGCTTCGGGCGTGTCGTGTACGGTTGGAATGGACCAGCGTTTCGCAACCTCGGCGGCCTTGGTGCGGGTTCGCGACGCGATGGCCACCACGGGAAAGCCCGCCTCGGCATAGGCGGCGAGCTGCACATCGGCCATGATGAAGCCGGCGCCGATGCAGCCGATGCGGTAATCGCGGCAGCGGATCGCGGCATCCGGCTCGAAGCCGAGCGCATCGGCCATGGCCGGCCTCCCTGAAGTTGTTGTTGGGCGGACGCTAGCACGGCCGGTGGAGGAGCAAAATTGCCCGACCAGTCGTCCCCGCTCATCGCGAGCACAGCGAAGCGATCCAGTCTGCCGTGGGCGTGTGCTGGATGGCTTCGCTACGCGTCTGCGGCGCTCCGCTCGCTCCAGGATGGGTCTGCCGCTCATTCCCGCGAACGCGGGAATCCAGAAAAGTTCTCGGGTCACGCGACCTGGACGGCTCGCCCTCCGGCCACGTCCACTCAGCTGGATTCCCGCTTGCGCGGGAATGAGCGGGTTTTACCCCCGAAATTGCTTCACCACCGTGATCGTGAGGCACGCAGCGCCGTGCCGATCCAGGTGTTGCCAACGCGTCTCAGCGGGGGGCAGAATGCCGGCGCACCCAGCTGAAAGCATACGAGGAGCCCCGATGGCCGGCATAGCGACCGACACGACACCCGTCATCGCCATGCGCGGCGCCGGCTATTACAGCGACAACACGATCGGGGCCAAGACCGTGATCGACGCGGCAGGCGAGCTCGTGGCGGACGCCCTGGCCACGATGAAGCTTGCCGGCTCCGATCAGCCCTTCGCGGTGGCCGATCTCGGCGCCGCCGACGGGGGCACGTCGCTCGACCTGATGCGCCGCATCGTCGGCACCGTGCGGGCCGCCGCCCACGAGAGACCCATCACGATCACCTACACGGATCTGCCGCACAACGATTTTTCCGTGCTGTTCCGCAGGCTGCACGGCCTGATCGGCCCGCCCGGCGTGCCGCCGCTGGCCCGGGCCCCGCATGTCTTCACCTTCGCGAGCGGCACCAGCTTCTACGACCAGATCTTTCCGGACAACACGCTGTCGCTCGGCTTCTCGGCGACCGCCATGCACTGGCTCAGCGCGCGACCCGGCACGATCGCGGATCACGTCCAGGCGGTCGGGGCCACGGCGGCGGAGCGCGACCTCTTCCGCCAGCAGGCCATGCGGGATTGGGAGCGGATACTGCTTGCCCGCGCGCACGAGCTCGTGCCCGGCGGCAAGCTGGTGCTGGCCAATTTCTGCGAGGACGAGCAGGGCCGCTACCTCGGCGGAACCGGCGGGGTCGACATGTTCGACACCTTCGCCAAGCACTGGCGGAACCTGCGCGACGCGGGCGCGATCACCGAGGCCGAATACCGGGCCGGAACCCTGCAGCAGTTCTACAAGACCGTCGACGAGTTCACGGCCCCGTTCCGGGACGCGGACTCGCCGGTCCGGCGTGCCGGGCTCGTGCTGGATCATGTCTCGACCCGCGTCACGGAATGTCCCTTCGCGGCACGCTTCCGGGAGGAGCGCGACGCGGCCGCCTTCGCCAAGGCCTATATCCCGACGCTCCGCTCCTGGACCGAAAGCACCTTCTTCAGCGCGCTCGATCCCGGCCGCCCGTCAGCCGAGCGGCAGGCCCTGGTGGATCGATTCTACGCGGCCTACGAGGCGGATGTCGGCGCAGGCGCCCGAAGGCCATGGCATGGACTACGTCCATTGCTTCATGACGATCACCAAGACGGCCTGAGCAGCCGCATGAACGACCACGCAGCGCGTGTCTCGCTGACCGAGGCCGAAATCGTCGACCTCGCCGAGCGCGCGCTGGTGGCGAGCGGCGACGTCGCCGCAAAATGCGCGCCCGCTCGCGCAGGCGACGGCCGCGGCCGAACTGGCCGGCATGGCGTCGCATGGGCTGTTGTACGTGCCGATCTATTGCGAGCATGTCCGGGTCGGCAAGGTCGACGGACGGGCGGTGCCGCGCGTCGACGCAGCCCAAGCCGGCGCTGCTCGTTGCCGATGCCGCGACCGGTTTCGCCCATCCGGCCATCGCGGCCGGGTTCGAGCAGCTGGTTCCGCTGGCGCGGGAGATGGGGATCGCGGCCCTTGCGGTGCGCAATTCCTATAATTGCGGGCTGCTCGGCTATCACACCGACGCGCTGGCCCGGGCCGGGCTGATCGGCATCGGCTTCACCAATGCGCCAGCCTCGATCGCCCCCGTCGGCGGCACGCGGCCCGGTGGTCGGCACCAATCCGTTTGCGGTGTCGGTCCCGGACGGCAGCGGCGGGCTTGCCCTGTCGATCGACCAGAGCGCCAGCGTCATCGCCAAGAGCGAGGTGATGAAGCGGGCCCGCGAGGGACGGCCCATTCCGGAGGGCTGGGCACTCGACCCCGAGGGACGGCCCACCACCGATCCCGCGGTTGGGCTGAAGGGCACGATGGCGCCCTCGGGCGGCCACAAGGGGGTCGGGATCGGGCTGTTCGTGGAACTCATGGCGGCCGCGGCAGCCGGGGCCACGCTCGGCATCGACGCCAGCCCATTTTCAGGGCCGGCGGGCGGGCCGCCGCGCACGGGACAGTTCTTTCTGGCGCTCGACGCGCAGGCCAGCTCGGGCGGCGCCTTCGCGGACCGGGTTACGCGCCTGTGCGAGGCGTTCGCCGCAGCAGCCTGGGGCGCGGCTGCCCGGCGCCAAAAAGGCGGCGGCCCGGGCGCGTGCCCGACAGGCCGGAACGGTGGCGGTCGACGCCGCACTGCACGAGCAGGTTCTCAAGCTTGGCCAGCCGGAGGCGGCTTAGGCGTCGTCGATCCGGCTGCCGCCCGCGCCCAGTCTGCGGGAGGCGGCCGAGGCCGGCACATAGGTCCGGGCCGCCAAACCGCCGAGTTCGTCCATGCGTTTCGCGGAGACGGTGCTCCGGCGCATATTCGGCTCCAGCACGCGGGCAAGCGGCAGCGCATCGGCCGAGGCTTCGACCGCGATTCCGGTCGCGGGCGTGTCGCCGATGTCCAGGCTCTCCCGGTCGCTACTCGCGACCTCTTCTGGCGAGACCCGGAACCAGAAATTCGGGCCGCGCAAGTCGAGGCTGGTCTTGCTCCGCGCCATGCTGGCCAGGATCGCCAGAACCCAGACGGGCCGGCAGGCTTCGATCGAGATCTGGCGGTCGGGAAAAGGTGCGGCAATCCGGTCGGCCACCCTCAACAGCCGCGTGAGGCAGGCGCGTTCCGCCGGGCTGTTCAGAAGGCCAAGCAGGGGACCGGCCCAGTCGAGCCCGCGTGCCGCAAGCCAGCGCGCGCCGCGCCCCAGATCCTCCGCCTCGCCCCAGCTCAGGCCGGCGCCGCGCGCCGCCTTGGTGGCCAAGGTTTCGGCTTCGTTCAGCGACAAGACGATCGTGGCCTGGTCCATCAGGCGGCGGTGTCCAGGCTCTCGCTCGCGCCAAGCTCCTCGGGAAACGGCGCGCCCTGGAACAGGCTGATGCGCAGCCAGCGGTCCGACCGGGGGTCGAACCGCGTCGCGCCAAAAAAGGCGAGCTTGCAGCGCAGCATATCGATCGGCCGCATGGCCGCATCGATCAGATTGTCGCGGATCTCGGCATAGGGATAGCGGGCCGCGACCTGCACACGCCGCACCACGTGTCGTTGTCCCGGGTCGGAGGCCAGGAGGTCCGCCACGGATTGTGCATCCGGGACCTTCAGCGAGCGCAGAATGCAGCCGCGCCACCTCGCGGCCGAACGCCAAAGGCTGCTCGAGGTCGCCGCCCGGCTCTGCGTGCCGCTCGCCGAGACGCGGCTCCAGCTTCTCGGCCGACACGTACCAGAATCGCGCCTGCGCGGCCTCGCGCTCGAAATCGAGCGTCGAGCGCCCAGCCGTAATCGCGCTCGATCAGGCCGCGGAACTCGCCGCAATCTCATCCTGCCGTCGATCGCATGACCGTCGCGTTCATCGGCGCTCATCTTCCCGGGCGAGATCGTCCACCAGGGGACCGTGGGGCTCGATCAGCAGCGACACGAGCAACTCCTGGGCCTCGACCCCGAGGTTGGCCTCGGCCCAGGTGTAGAGCGCATCCCAGGGCCGCCGTTCCGCATCCGGCATGGCTCCGAAATGCTCGATGAGTGCATCGAGGTCCGCCCGAAGCGCTGCGATCCGGGCTGCCTGGATCTCATCTTCCGTGCGCCATCCCGGGAGACCCTGGCGGGCCTCGTCCAGCAGGCGGGCGATCGCGGTCCTTGCGGGTTTGTCGACCCGGATCAAGGAGCGGACACGGGCCAGCGCTGTTTCGCGCGCCGTGATCCAGCGGTGCAGCAGGATAGGGTGGCGCACCAGGAAGGGCGCCATGCCGAGCCCCGTCGAATTGCCGACCCCGAGCCTTCGCCGCAACTCCGGCGCCAGGCGAACCGCGTGGGCGGGGTCGAGCGCCGCGGCGCAATGGTCGAGGAGGTCGACCGTAAAGGTCCGGATCAGCCACACGGTCAGCATCTCGGCCTGGAACGGGCCGGCGAGCTCCGGGCGGCCCACCAGCACGTCGCGGTCCGCGATGCCGAACTTGCCGTTGCCGTAGACCGCGGTGGTGCGCATCAGGTAGCCGACCTCGTCGAGCACGCGCTCGTCGGGCTGCGATCCGGAGGCGAGGCACCGCGCGAGGCTGTCGAACAGCCGGACGCTCTTGTTGGCGCGCGACAGGATCAGCTCGGATTCGGTGAACCGTCCGGCTTCCTGCAGCGGCACCTCGCGTTCGAGCCGCGCGATGGCGGCTGCATCGGGCATGCCGTCGAACAGCACGTAGCTCGTGTCCCAGGCTTCCGCGATCACCCGGTCGGTGCGGCGCTCCGGCTCCAGCATGCGCGAGAAGGCGACGAGGCTGTAGCTTCGGACCGGCGTATCGCACGCCGATAGACCGCGTGGCCGAAACCGTTCGGGTCCATCGCCCAGATCGGTCGGGTGATCCGCCATGCCTCGGCTTGCGCACGGCGCAGCAGCACGCGGGCGAAGCTGAGCCGCGACGGATGCGCGGCGCCGAGGCGCGCCAGCCGCATCACGGTTTCAGGGCTGCGCAGCGGTACCGCGGAATCGAGACTCTGCCTGTGCTCACCGTGGCGGCTCCGGTCCAAAGGCCTCGCCCATGAAGCGATACCAGTTGCGGCCCAGCACGGCGGCCGTTTCGGCCTCGGCGAAGCCGGCGCTCCGCAAGCCCTCGGCCAGCCGGGGGAAATCCCGGTTGTCGCGAAACCAGGCGGGCTGCGGCGGGAAGTTGACCGGGGCAGGGTCGGGACGCATCCAGCGGCCTTCCCGCATCCACCGCACCATCTCGTCGGGCTGGTCCTGGCAGAGATCCGATCCGATGCCGAGATTCTCCACGCCCATGATTCCTGCCACCTCGGCCGCCATGGCGCAGAAGCTTTCGAGCGTGGTGTTCGGACCATCGGCCAGATGATGGGGATAGAGCGACAGTCCGAGCATGCCGCCGCTCTGGGCCAGAGCTTCGAGCACGGTTTTCGACACATTGCGCTTGGTGTCGCGCCACCAGATCGGGTTGGCGTGCGTAATCGCGACGGGGCGCCCGGAGAACGCGATCGCTTCGAGGGTCGGTGCGCTCGCCCGCATGCGACATGTCGATCACCATGCCGAGCCGGTTCATCTCGCGGATGACCTCGCGGCCCATCCGCGTGATGCCGCTATCCTCCTGTTCCATCCAGCCGCATCCGAGCAGGGACTGGTTGTTGTAGGTCAGCTGCATGAAACGGATGCCGAGATCGTGCAGCACCTCGACAAGGCCAAGGTCGTCCTCGATCGGCATGGGATTCTGCAGGCCGAAGAAGATCGCGGTCCGGCCGGAAGCCTTGGCCAAGTCGACGTCGCGGATATCGCGGCCACGCAGGATCAGGTCGGCGTGGTCCCGGAACCGACCGTTCCAGTCGGCCAGATGCTCGACTGTCTTGCGGAAGTTCTCGTGGTAGGCGACCGTGACATGGACGGCCGCCATGCCGGCCTCGTGCATCTGCTCGAAGATGGGTCGCGACCAGCGGCAGAATTGCAGGCCATCGATCAGCAAAGGCGCCTCCGAGTCATTGCCCGATCTCGTGGGCCATGCCGGCCGATAGCCTGCGCCTTGCATCGGCGTCCGACACCTTGCCGGCCCGCACCTGCTCGGCCAAAAGGTCGCCTTCTTCGATCAAGCCATCGCGTTTGGAGTCGCCGTCGCCTTGCTGCCGTGCCGTAAGCTGGGCCTTGATGCAGGCCCAGGCGTCGGAAAACTTCGCGTTGTCGTTCAGGCAGTTGCGCCTGGAACTTAAGCCTGCAGGTGAATGGGTCGGCAGGCAGCCCGAAACGAGCGCCGCCGTAACCGCAAGCCAGACGATGGCGCGCAATTTCGGCGGGTACCAACGCGGCGCGCCGAGCCGGGGCACGGCTCTACGTCTCGGCCGAACCGGGGACGGCGCGTTGGGCGGCCTCGAACCCGATCTTCGAATGCGTGCCGTCGCAAAATGGCTTGTTGGTCGAGGCGCCGCAGCGGCACAGCATCATGGTGGTTTTGGCCGGATACACGTTGCCGTCGGCGTCCTTCAGCTCGAAAGTCCCCGTCACAGCATAGGGTCCGTTTTTTCGGATCGTTATGGTCGTGTCCGCCATTTGTTCGCTCCCTTGCGCGCGTTTCAGTTCCGGCCCGGCACCCGACCTGTTTACCTCAGGGCTGGCGACAGGCAAGCCTTCGCAGGACCAAGCAACCCGAAAGCTCGGCTGGAGCGCGGGATCGTTTTCCACTAGAGTGCGGCGCGCCGGGACGCCGAAGAGGGTGCCCGACGCTTTTGCTTGGCAGGTCTTCCGCGCTCCATTTCGTCCGGTACTGCCGACCGCCGCTACACTCAAGGTTCGATCAACAACGTGGCTTTTCCTCCCGCCGTACCGGCTCTCGCTCGCGCCCTTGCCGAACGCAACTACACCGACGCGACGCCGGTTCAGGAAGCGGTACTCCAACCTGAGTCGGCCAATCGCGATCTGTTGGTTTCTGCCCAGACCGGTTCCGGCAAGACCGTCGCCTATGGGCTTGCGATCGGCCCCATGCTGCTGGGCGAGGCCGAGGCCATGCCCCCGCCGGGCGCGCCGCTCGCCCTGGTCGTGGCTCCCACCCGGGAACTCGCGCTGCAGGTGCATCGCGAATTGGCCTGGCTCTACGGACCGGCCCAAGCCCGCGTCGTCGCCTGCGTGGGCGGCATGGACCCGCGGCGGGAGCAGCGGGCCCTGGCGGCCGGCGTCCACATCGTGGTCGGGACACCGGGCCGCTTGCGCGACCACCTCGAGCGGCGCAGTCTGGTCATCGACCAGATCAAGGCCGTGGTGCTCGACGAAGCCGACGAGATGCTCGATCTCGGCTTCCGGGAAGATCTCGAATTCATCCTGCAAGCCACGCCGGCCGAGCGGCAAACCCTGATGTTTTCGGCCACCATGCCGAAAGCGATCGCCAGCCTGGCTCAGCGCTACCAGCGCAACGCGCTTCGCATCGAGGTCACGGGCGGGGAGCGCGGCCACGCCGATATCGAGTATCGCGCCGTCCGGGTGCTCCCCAAGGAGGTCGAGCACGCGGTCGTCAATCTGCTGCGGTTTTTCGAGGCGCCGAGCGCGCTGGTATTCTGCAATACCCGCGAGACCGTTCGGCATCTCCAGGCAGTTCTGCTGGAGCGGGGCTTCGCGGCCGTCTCCCTGTCGGGCGAGCTCAGCCAGAACGAGCGCAACCATGCCCTGCAAGCGCTGCGAGACGGGCGGGCACGCGTCTGCGTCGCAACCGATGTGGCGGCGCGCGGAATCGACCTGCCGACCCTCAGCCTCGTCATCCATGCCGACCTGCCGCACGACGCCGAGACCCTGCAGCATCGCAGCGGCCGCACCGGACGGGCCGGGCGCAAGGGCGTGAGCGTGCTTCTGGTGCCGCAATCGCGCCGGCGCCGCGCCGAAGGCATGCTGGTCGGCGCGGGAGCCCAGCCGGTGTGGAGCGGTCCGCCGACCCCCGATGAGATCCGCACGCTCGACCAGCAGCGCTTGTTGTCCGACCCGTTGCTGGCCGAAGAAACGACTGAGGACGATCTGGTCATGGCGCGAGCCGTGTTGGCCGAGCGCTCGGCCGAGGATATCGCGGCGGCCCTGGTCAGGGTCTACCGCTCGCGCCTGCCCGCCCCCGAGGACGTCATCGATCCGGGCTTTCAGCAGGATCTGCGAAAGCCGCGGCCTGGCACCGGGCCGCAGGAACGCCGCGGCGCGGGCGAGCGCCCCTACGGCAAATCCGCATCGTCCGAACCGGACGCGTCGGGGCCAGGCACCTGGTTCCGCCTTGATCGCGGCCGGAAACATAGCGCTGACCCGCGCTGGCTGGTGCCGATGCTGTGCCGCCGGGGCGGCATAACCAAGCAGGATCTTGGCGCCATACGGATCTTCGATCGCGAAACGAAGTTCGAGGTCAAAGGTGCTGCGGCAGTCAAGTTCGCGCGCGCCACAGAGGGCCGCGATGGACCGGACGGCCGGGTCGAGGCGATGTCCCAGCCGCGGTCCGAAGCAAGCGGCAACGCCGCGCGGGGCCGAAAGAGCGAGCCCGCCCGCAAAGGCGGCCCTGACGGAATGGCGCCCGACGCGGGAGCCAAGCCGAAAAAGAAGAAGCGACAGGCCTTCGTCTGACCTGCCCGACCTCTCGCTCGATCTTCGAGCTCAGACCTCGATGATCTCGACGATCTCGAAGCTTGCCGGATCGACTATGAGGACGCGTCCCGGAACGAAAACGTACCGATAGTCACGCAGATCAGGCACGATCTCGATGATGGCTGGAGGCAAAGGCCGCAACTCGACGGTATGCGGAATCGCGACGCCAACGGCGATCCTGACGCTTAGGTTAGACACGGCGCGGACGTTCAGGCTCTTGAACGTGTCGCGGATGCGTGTCTGCTGTTCCGCCCTGATGACGGGCCGTTCACGTCCCTGCCGGGCCTCACCCTTCCGGACCTCACCTTTCCCGGCCTCACCCTGCCGGAGCTCGCCCTTGCCAGCCTCGCCCTTGCCGGCTTCACCTTTCCGGGTCTCACCCTTCCCGGTCTCACCCTTCCCGGTCTCACCCTGCCGGTTTTCGCCTGTTCCAGGCTTGTCCTTGCGGGTTTCACCGGATTTCGCATTGCCCGACTCGGATTGGCTTTTGCGCGGTTCGCCCTGCTTGGTTTCACCCGCCTTTTCACCCGCAGGCTGCTCGCCGGGCTTGGTCTTTTCGCCTTGCGTTCCGGCGGGTTTTTTTGGCTCGGCTTCGCCCTGTGTGGACCGCCCGCCTGTGCCCGGCTTGGATTGCTGGCCGGTGGTCTGTTTTTGACCTCCGGAGGGGAGAACCTCCTGGTCATTGGACCCCGCGCCGGATTTGGTGCCCGAGGCTCCGCCCTGGCTAGATGAATTTGAGGCCCCGCCGCCGGCTTGCCCGGCCCCGTTGGACGCGCCGCCCGTGCCCTGGCTCTGCGCGAATCCTGGCGCTGCCTGAAGGCTCAATGCGAGGCTGACGAGTGCGATGGTTGAGATTTTCACGACACTTCCTTGTTGGTTGGTGCGCCCTTACGGGAAAATTCAGTGGCATCCAGGCGGGTTCCGTGATCCCGCCGCCTTGAGCGATTCTCGGGGCAGCAATCCTCGTGCTTGCGGACGGCAATAACGTCACAGGCGATACGGAAAGGAACCCGCGTGTCTGGCTTGCGTTGTCACGCCAAAGGCTCATCGACATTCAGCGAGAGAATTATGACCGAGGAAACTCATTTCATCCCAAGGTCAACGCGCGGCTTTGCTTCCATGGATCTGGAAAAGCGCCGGGCTATCGCGCGCAAGGGCGGGGAAAGCGTTCCGAACGAGAAGCGTAGCTTTTCACAAAATCCCGAACTTGCTTCTCAGGCCGGGCGCAAGGGGGGGCAGAGCGTCGACCCCGAAAAGCGCAGCTTCTCCCAAAATCATCGTCTCGCGGCGCAGGCGGGTCGCAAGGGCGGCCACGCATCACACGGTGGCACGCGGACCCTCAAGGCCGACCACTGAGGTTCAGAGGGGATTGCCCGGGCCAAGGCCCGCCGTATCGGGGAGGCCTCGGGCGATCTGGAACGGGGTCCCACGATGCGTCAGGAGCCCGCGACGGCTCCACCATCGCTCGGAGGTGGCCGGATCGCCCAGCCCTGCCCACGCGATCCGGCGTCCCTGTCCGAGTTGCTCCGCGATAACTGCGGCGGCTACTTCGTCCCGTGTGGCGAGACGGCGGACTGCCTCTCTACGACCAAGGTTGAGGATCTCTGGCGAGACGCCCTGATCGTGGATAATGAGGTCCGCGGATTGCAGGGCACGGATAGCCCCCAAGGTGATCAGGTCCGGTTCGCCCGGACCGATGCCGACCAAGGTCAGGACGCCGTAGAGTGCGGTTTCTTCTCCGAGTGCCGCGCTGAGGCACGCGGCCCGGTCGGCTTGGCTCGGGTCGCGCCCCGCGTCGTCGAGCGCCATTGATGCGAAGGTTTCCCAGTAACGACGGCGAGCCGCGAAGCCCAGATGGCGACCCTGCACATCGCGTCGCCAATCCTTCGCTGCCTGGGCCCATTTCCGAAGGTTGAGCGGAAGCAGCGCTTCGATGCGGGTCCGCAAGGCTTGGCCCAGCACCGGGGCCGCTCCATCGGTGGATATGCCGATCAGCAGCGGCGAGCGCTCGATGATCGTGCCGAACTGGAAGTCGCACAGGGCGGGAACGTCGATGACGTTGACCGGCACGCCGGAGCCGCGGGCGGCGTCCTGAAACCGCGTGGCCTCCTCGCCCTCGAGCGCGCCGATGGCGAGCGCGCAATTGTCGAAGTCCGCAGAGGTCCAGTTCCGGCCGACAATCGTCAGTGCATCCCCCTGGTTCTGCGCGAAGGGCGACCATCTCGGGGCAGGGGGCCGGATCGCAAACAACAACGGCCGCGCCAGCCGCGACGAGAAGCTGCGCCTTCCAGACCGCCGGGAGAGATCCGCCGGCCAACAAGGCTTTTCGACCGCGCAGCTTGAAATAGACCGGCAACACCGGGATGCTGCCTATTGCGGGCGACGAGCCGCTCTGACCGGCACTTCCGGACGGCATGTCATCGGTACGCGTCACGTGCCTTTCCCTGCCTCATCGCCGCTATCTCTGGGCTCAATAGCCGACCGCCGCGCCCGCCGCGCCTCGATCGTCGCTCGCTCCGTAGAGGGGATGCGGCTGCGACGGGCGGTCGAGGTAGGACAAGTCCGACCCGGTGCCGGCCAGATCGGGGGCACCTGTCAGGATGCCTTCGGCCTGCCCCCAGGGGGCTTTCTCCCTGAACGTGTAGCCGTCGATCTCGAGGATATGGCGCGTGTCTGGCGACAGAGCATAGGGCTCGATCTCGACGGGTTCCGGGGTCCATTGCTCATGGACACGCGGGGCATCGATGGCCTCCCCCAGGCTCATGCCGTAGTCGACGACGTTGAGGATCACCTGCAAGGTCGTCGAGATGATGCGCGATCCGCCGGGGCTGCCGATCACGAGCACAAGCTTGCCGTCCCGGGTCACGATGGTCGGGCTCATCGAGCTGAGAGGTGTCTTGCCCGGCGCGACCGCGTTGGCGCGGCTCCCCGCCAGGCCGAACATGTTCGGGGCCGCCGGCGCCGAAGCGAAATCGTCCATTTCGTTGTTCATCAATATGCCCGTTGTGCCGGCCACCCGGCGAATGCCGAACCAGCCGTTCAACGTCGTGGTCACCGAGACGGCATTGCCGGCCGCATCGGCGATCGAGAAATGCGTGGTCTGCTGCCCCTCCGGGCTCGCCGGACCGGCTTCGAGGCTGGCCGAGGGCGTGGCCTTGTCCGGTGCGATGCCACCCCGGAGTTTTGCGGCATAATCCTTATCGAGCAGGTGAGAGGTGGAATTACCGACGAAATCAGGGTCGCCGAGGTTCTGCCGATCGTGGAACGCCCGCCGCATGGCCTCCACGGTCAGATGGATCGATCTGGCGGAATGGAATCCGGCCGCCCGAAGGTCGTAGCCTTCGAGAATGCCTAGGATCTCGCACAGTGCCGTTCCGCCCGCACTCGGAGGCGGCGCCGACTGGATATCGTAGCCCCTGTAGGAGCAGCGCACGGGGGCCAGTTCACGTGGCTTATAGGCTGCAAGGTCCTGCTCTTGCAGCAGCCCGCCGCCGGCCCGGCTCGCCTCGGCGATCGCCTTGCCGATGGCGCCCCCGTAGAACGCGGAGGCGCCGTTCAGGCTGATGGCGTCGAGCGTCGCCGCTAGCGCCGGCTGGCGCAATGTCTCGCCCGCCTCGAAGGGCTTGCCCTGGTGCAGAAAGATCGCCGCAGTGTCCGGGTCTTTGGCGAAATCGGATGCCGCCGCATCAAGCAGGGTCACGTCGGCTGGCCCAAGCTCAAATCCGTCGCGCGCCAGCTTGATCGCGGGCGCCATCACGGTCGAGCGGGGCAGGGTACCGTAATGGCTCAGGGCCCAATCAAGCCCTGCAACCGACCCGGGCACGCCGACCGCCAGCCAACCCTCCGTCGATCGTCCGGGAACCACGTGGCCGGCTGCGTCCTGGAACATGGTTTCGGTTGCACCCGAGGGGGCTTTTTCGCGAAAATCCAGAAAGGTCGAGCGGCCGTCCGCCAAGCGGATCGACATGAAGCCGCCACCGCCGAGGTTGCCGGCCGCCGGCCAGACGACGGCGAGCGCATAGCCGACCCCAACCGCGGCATCGACCACATTCCCGCCCTGCTTCATGATCTGGACGCCGACTTCCGAGGCGAGCCGCTGCGCCGAGACCACCATGGCGTGGTCGGCGCCGACCGGAGGCGGTGAGGCCGCGCAGGCCAAACTCGGTGCGGAGATGGCCAGGAGCCCAAGCAGGACGCGGTACATGAGGAACCTTTTATCGGGAGCGCGGGCCGTCGGTGCCGAGATTAGACAAGCTGCGGCTCTGCGCAAACTGCGCCCCGTCGGCGCGCGGGGCCGCGGCAGCTTCGCGCTGCATCGGACCCCGCATGGACATGGAATTCGCCGTCGATTAAGCACCAGCCATGTTGAACAGCCTTTATCGCCGAACCATGGCACTGGCCGATAGTCCCCGAGCGCCGCTCGCGCTCGGTCTCATCGCCTTTGCCGAAAGCTCGGTATTTCCGCTACCGCCCGACCTGATCCTCGTGCCGATGTCGCTGGCGCAACCGCGCCGGGCCTGGACCTTCGCCGCCATCGCCACGATAGGTTCGGTGCTGGGCGGCATCCTGGGCTACGGCATCGGGGCCTTGCTCTACGAGACGGTCGGCCAATGGCTGATCTCGGTCTATGGCTATGGCGGCAAGCTCGAGACCCTGCGGGACGCCTACGCGCATTGGGGTGCGCTGGTGATCCTGCTCAAGGGTTTCACGCCGATTCCCTTCAAGCTGGTGACGATCTTCAGCGGCTTGCTCGGCTACAATTTCCTGCTCTTCGTGCTTCTGTCCTTGATCACTCGCGGAGCGCGGTTCTTTATCCTGGCCGGACTGCTCAACCGCTTCGGCGCGCCGATCAGGGCCGGCATGGAGCGGCACTTCGCAATGTTCATCGGGAGTTTGGCGGTGATCATCGTGCTCGGATTCTGGCTCGCCGCCCGTGTGCTCTGAAGCAACATGAACGCTTTGAGGCGAAGGCTCCCGACCGGCTACCTGTCACAGCCCTGGGCGCTGGCCCTGCTTTTGGCGGTCGCCGCGGCCGTCGTGGTCGGAAGCGCCTTGCTGCTCGAGAGCTTCGGCTATGCGCCCTGCGAGCTCTGCCTCCGCGAGCGGATCCCCTACTATATCGGCGTGCCGGTCGCGCTGGTCACCGCCCTAGCGGCCCGCCGTGGCCGGCATGGCATCGCGCTGGCAGGATTCGCGGTGCTCCTGCTCACGTTCGCGGCCGGCACGGCTCTGGGGCTCTATCACGCGGGGGTCGAATGGCACTTCTGGCCGGGGCCATCCGAATGCTCCGGCGCCGTAACGGCCCCGCCCGACGTCGCCGATTTCCTCAAGCAGTTGAACCACGTCGCCGTCGTGCGCTGCGACCAGGCGGCACTGACGGTGCTTGGCCTATCCCTCGCGGGCTGGAGCGCGCTGATCTCGGCAGGCTTCGTGGCGCTGGCCAATGTCGGTATCCTGCGAACCGGCGCCCTACGGGGTTCGGGCGGCACGGGCTCAGTCTGATCGAGGGCTGTCAGCGCACCGTGACGCTCGGCACGACCGACATGCCGGGCCCGAGCTCGACGTCCGGGCGCTTGTCGAAGGTGATCTTCACCGGCACGCGCTGCACAACCTTGACGTAATTCCCGGTGGCGTTTTCGGCCGGCAGGAGGCTGAACGCCGTGCCGCTGCCCGCCTGTAGACTGTCGATGTGTCCCGGAAACGATCTGCCGAGTGCGTCGATCTCGATGTCCACAGGTTGCCCGACGCGCATATCGGCGAGTTGCGTTTCCTTGAAGTTCGCCGTGACCCATACATCGAGGGGAACCAGCACCATCAAGCGCCTGAGACGGGGCCGCTGCCTGTCCCACGGCGGCAGTCAGGCGCGTCACGCGTCCTTCCACGGTGGCGTGCAGCTGCGTGCGCGAGAGATTTGCGTCTGCGGTCGCCTTCTGGGCCTGGGCCTGGGCAAGCTGGGCCTCCGCGCTGCGCCTACCAGCCTTGAGTACCTTGATCTGGCGCTCGGCACCTGTCTGGGCCGCCATCGCGGCGTCGAGAGCGGCCTGCTTGGATTGCAGGTCGGAGGTCGCCTGCTGGGCACGCTGCACGGTGCCGGCCCCCGACCTCACGAGCTCCTGGTAACGCGTGTTTTCCTGCTGCGCGAATTTCAACGCCGCCTGGGCCTGCTCGACCTGCTGGGCGACCTGCTCGCTCTGCGCTTGCTGGGCCTTCACCTGGGACGAGAAACTCTCGACATTGGCGTTCGCCTGTTCGATCTGGGCGGCGGCCTGGTCTACCGCAGCCTGGTAATCCCCGTCGTCGATCTTCGCCAGCAGGTCACCAGCCTTAACGACCTGATTGTCGTTGACCGGCACTGCAACGATGTTGCCGCTCACTTCCGGACTGACGGAAACAGGACGCGCGTCGATGAACGCATCGTCCGTGCTCTCGTAGTGCCTCGCATGAAGCCAATAAAGGATGCCGAGCACGACGGCAGCAACGAGAATTTCGGCCGCGATGCCGATCGCGTAAGGATGCTTGCGCAAAGCCCCCTTGATGCCCCCGCCGCCTTCTGCGGGCTCATCCTTGTAGTCTTCGCGGCGCCCGCTGGAAGCGCCTTCGTCGGTGCGCTGCTCTCCTGGGGCTCGGGCCTTCGGCGAGGACGGGGACCGCAGGTCTACGATGTCACGCTTCTGGTCCTCCGGGTCGGACCCTTCACGGCCAGCCGCCCGGGAGTTCTCGGTGCCGGGCGCGGGACTTGCCGCCGTACGATCGAGCATGACGTGTGTTCCGCCGAAAAGCTATCCGACGCAAACCTCGCACCGGCATCTTCGGTTCAAACGGGCACCATTCTTCGCGACGGCAAAGCGTCGCGGCCTGCTTGCGTTCCAGCCACGAGGGAACCCGGCACGAAGGCATCGAATGCAGCCCAGAATTGTTGACGCAAGCTGTCCCGCTCCATCAGGATTTCGTGCCGCGCGTGAGGCACCACGACCAGGGAGCTGGCACGAAGCCGCGCGACCAGCCGTTCGGCGGCGCGCGCGTCCACGACACGATCTGCGCCCGGCATGACGACGAGCGTGGGCGTGCGGAAACGACGGCCGAACTCGTCTTCGTTGAGAGCCGCCATTGCCTCGAAGGCCGCATTCAGCCAGCCGACCGTCGGGGTTCCGACCAGCAGGCGCGGCTCCGCTCTGAGCAACGCTGCCGTGCGCTCGAACCGCGCCGGGTCGGATGTGAGCACGTTGCCTTCGAAGGTGCCGAGGAACAGCGAGCGCCGGCGCCCTACCGGGACGAAGCTTCCGCCGAGGCCGAACCAGCGCAGGGCTCTTGCCAAGGTCCGCACCAGGTCGGGTGACGGCAGGCCGGCGATCTCGATCATCGGCGCCGACAGCACGAGTCGCTGGAACACCTCGGGGCGATTGGCCGCGAAATGCAGCGCGATCGATCCTCCCATCGAGTGGGCGAGACCAAACCAGGGGCGAGGGCAGAAGGGCTCGAGAACCTGCTGCACGACAGCCGCGAGATCCAGCTCGTAGTCGGCGAAATCCGCGGACGTGCCCTTTGCGGGGGTTGCGCAACAGGCGCCCCGAAAGTCCCTGACCGCGCCAGTCCAGAATCACCACCTGGAAGCCGCGCTGCCGCAACTCCTCGACGACCTCGAAGTATTTCTCGATGAACTCGCTGCGGCCGGCGCAGATCAGAACCGTCCCGAGAGGCTCGGCGGGTCGCCCACCATGGGAAGCAGGCGGCCAACGGGCCGTCCTAAGCAGGACCCTGTCGCTTGCAATGACCGGGCTTACGATGCCGTCGGGCGGGGTTGTTTGGGACGACTCGACCAAGTTCATGTTCAGCAGCTCAACAGCGCGGCGCTTCGGGCCGTTCGAGGATCCTACCTCCGGGACCATGAACAAGACCTGCCGAGAAATGGTGACTACCTCAAGGGAGCCAGCGCGATGCTGAAAACATCCTGTCCAAAAATCGGCAAAAGAAAAACCCAGTTCCGCGAGGAACTGGGTTTGTATCCTACTTCAGCAGCTGAGATTACCAGCGGCGCCAGCCATACCGACGATAGCCCCACCCCCAAGGATGGTACACACGCCAGCCGAACGGCCGCCGCCAGCCATAACCGTAGCCCCAGGGCCGCCGCCAGCCATAACCGTAGCCCCAGCCGGGACGCCTCCAGCCGTAGCGCCAGTAGACGTGCTGAACCAGCGGCTGAGCCGATTCAGAGCTGACCGATGGGGCGAGATTGCCCACCGACATCGCCGAGGCTTCGTCGGAAGCCATTGCCACTCCGCCCAACGCTATCGCGCCGACGAGAGCACCCCTCAGTAAGTTTGCCAAGATGTTACTCCTGTATTCTTACGCCCAAACAACCAACGCTTCTCAGGCGGTGTTGGTTCCCGAGGTCCACAAACACATCGCCGTGCAGTGGTGCGTCAGAGTGCTTCGGGATAGATGCGTACGCGATTGCGGCCGACGAGCCGGTCGGCCTCGCCCTCACGCGGGGTGGAAGCATAGTCCGTCACCGGCATGGCGCTTCCAGACGCTCTGGAACCCGAACCGAGAGTCCGGTCGGCCGCTCCGGCCAATTTGTCGCCGACCAGGCGTGCATCGTCCTTGACGGTCTCGGCCGCGCGAGCGAACGCCCCGGTCACGCCACCCCGGGCGGTTGCAGGCGTCGCGCCCACCCCCGAATTCCGCGGCGTAGCCCGCGTTCGATGTCGCGTTCGACGTGTAGCTCGGCGTACCGGCACGGGGTGCGCTGGACGTGCTGGTGGGTACATATTCGCCGTTCCAACCTTCCGCGCGCCAATTCGACTCGCGCTCGTCAAGGTCGACGGTTCCGTCCGCGTCGAGCACATTGGTCACCCGGTCGACCATGCTGTCGTCCGCCCGTACGGTGACGAGCGTTCCGCCGCGGCGGACACCCTCGGCGTAGACATGTGCATCCTCGTGACTGACACCGGCGTCGGTCAGAGACCCCACGAGACCGCCCGCCGCGGCACCAACTCCCGCGCCGACCAGCGTCGAGGCAAGCCAGCCGGCGGCCACGACGGGGCCGAGACCCGGAATGGCCAGCATACCGAGCCCGGCCAAAAGGCCGGCGCCGCCGCCGAGCAGCGTTCCGAGCGAAGCGCCTGTGCCGGTGCCGCTGACATGGTCGCCATCGCCGGTGCCGGTTGAGTCGTAATATTGGCTATGCCCGGCATCGTTAGAAACGATGCTGATGTCGCTGTGACTGACGCCCTGGGCTTCGAGCTTGCGTACGGCGTCGGCCGCCAATTCGTAGGTGTCGAAAAGCGCTGTGACGGTTCTGGTTGCCATGGTGATCTCCTGATTCGGTGTTCGCGCGGACCTGCGGGCGAGCGTCCTTCGACGCCGCGCAGTTCACTTGACCGCGATGTTGCCCTTGTAGTCGAAGCCGACGTCGACGTTCTTGCCGTCGCGTGCGGCCTTGCCGCGCCAGATGCCCTGGTCGTCCTTCGCGAGCCCGCTCACGTTGCTGAGGCCGGCCCCCTCGATCCGCGATTTAGCCTGTCCTTCGGTGAAGCTGTTGGCACCCTTTTCGAGGGCAGCGGGATCCACGAAGTTGACGGTGCCGGACGCGTTGACTTTGGAAGCGGCGTTGCCGTTCGGGTTGACAGCATCGTTGGACGAACCTGTCGCGCTTCCGGTGCCCTGGGAGGCGGGAGGATTTTCTGCGGCCAAAGCCGGGCCCGTGATCAAAGCGCCTATGACGATGAACGGGAGCAGGGAACGCATTCTATTCTCCTCAACGAAATGGATCGTGCCATAGGAACCGTGCGGGGGCGGATTGGTTCCGGTCAGGCTTGTTGGCTGCCTGCGCGTTGGGCGGTCTGGCGGTCCGGAAGCGACATTATTGGGCAGGATGCCCGCCGGATGGGCCCTGTACCTAAATGCGGCGGCGACTTGGGGCACTCGGAACCTGCCACGCACCAACTCGATTCCTAAAGGACGGGGTGCTGGCTTCAGGTACGCTGGCCAGGATGCCGGATGGGAATGCCATGATTCGACGCTACGGGCTTGGCTTCGGCGCGTTGCTGGTCGTCGGGCTGGCGTGCACGGCCATCCTGGTGCGACATCCGGAACTCCCGGCCGGCGTCCCACCCGCACGGTCGACCTTCGCGGACTCGCTGATCAAGCAAGGCCAGCAACTCGCGCTGCTGGGCTTCTGTTCGTCCTGTCACACAGCGGAGACAGGACAGGATTTTGCCGGCGGCCGGGCGCTGCAGACCCCGTTCGGAACCATCTACGGCACGAACATCACGCCGGACCCCGAAACCGGGATTGGAACATGGTCGCAGGCCGCCTTCAGCCGCGCCATGCGGGAGGGCGTGGACCGGACCGGAGGCGAACTCTATCCAGCATTTCCATACACCCACTACACCAGGCTGACGGACCAGGATCTCGAGGCTCTCTACGCGTTCATGATCACGCGCCAAGCCGTGCACGCCGAATCCAAGCCGAATGCACTACGGT
The DNA here is from genome assembly GCA_963851175.1 of uncultured Alphaproteobacteria bacterium. GTDB lineage: Bacteria > Pseudomonadota > Alphaproteobacteria > Rhizobiales > Beijerinckiaceae > Lichenihabitans. The sequence goes on from CAWKNU010000010.1 coordinate 173,908, forward strand.
TTCCGTTCAATATCCGACCGCTCGTGGCAGCCTGGAAGCTTCTTTTCCTGCATCGGGGTTCCTTTGAAGAGGACCCGGCGAGAAGCCCGGAATGGAACCGGGGGGCCTACCTCTCGGAAGCGCTGTCGCATTGCGGCGCGTGTCATACGCCGCGCAACCTGCTGGGCGCCGAGAAGGCCGACCGGGCCTATGACGGAGGCGAGGCCGAAGGCTGGTGGGCGCCGGCCTTGAACGTCCATACCGTGGCCCCGCTACCGTGGTCGGTCGATCGTCTCGCTGCCTACTTGCGCTCGTGGGACGTCGACCATGGCGGCGCCGCGGGTCCCATGGGGCCCGTGGTGGCCAGCCTGGCCCAGGTTTCCAGGAAGGACGTCCGGGCCATGTCGATCTATGTGATGTCCTTGATGGGAGAGCCGCCACCCGATCGAAGTGCCCGCACTGAGGCTATCGCGGCACGGTCAAGCAAGATCGACGGCAACGACCCGCATGTGGCGGCGGGAGGCGACATCTACGCTGGAGCCTGCGCGGTCTGCCACGAGAGCGGCGGCGAGGTTCCGTTCACGTTGCGGTCGCTGGCGCTCCATTCCGCCGTACTGGCGCCGGACCCCCGCAACGTCATCAACGCCGTGGTGGGCGGCATTCATCCCCCGGCAGGGCACGTGGGCGGCTTCATGCCCGCATTCGGCAGCACTCTGACGGATCAACAAATCGCCGACCTTGTCCGCTATGTGAGGGCGAGGTTCAGCGACGATCCCGCCTGGACCAATGTGGAACAGTTGATCCGCCGCGCCAGGGCGGACGATTAGCCGTGTCGAAGGTTCAAGCCTGGCCCGACCCGGGGAGAACGGTCCGATGGTGATCCTCAACGTGAACGGGCAGAATCGCAGTGTCGATGCGGACCCGAGTACGCCGTTGCTCTACGTGTTGCGCGACCACCTCGCCATGAACGGAGCCAAGTTCGGCTGTGGGCTCGGCCAATGCGGGGCTTGCACGGTGGTGGTGGACGGCAAGGCGGTTTTGTCCTGTCTCGTTCCCCTTTCGGTGCTCGGCAGCCGCGCGATCGTCACGATCGAGGGGCTCGGCACGCCCGAGGCGCCCGGACCGCTGCAGCGCGCCTTCATAGACGAGCAGGCTGCCCAATGCGGCTATTGCATCGCCGGCATGATCATGCGGGCGCACGCACTGCTGCTCGGCAATCCGATGCCGAGCGAGCATTCCCTCAGAGTGCACATGAGCTCCAACCTCTGTCGCTGCGGAACCCACATGCGCATCCTTGCCGCGGTGCGGCGGGCCGCCAACGAACTCGTGGCCAGGCCGAATGGCGCCCCCGGAATCGTACCATGAGCACGCCCTTGGGGGAGCCGCTGTCGCGGCGTGCCTTTCTCACCGGGGGCGGCCTGGTCTTGGCATTTTCCCTGGCCGGCGCCGGTTCAGTGCTCGCGCAGGGCAGCGGCGAGGACCAGGGCGGCGGCCAGAAGCCGGTAGCGGCTCCGGAGCTGCCCGGCAGCCTCAAGAAGGCTCCGATGCTCGACAGCTGGATCAGGGTCGATCCGGAGGGCGGCGTCACTGTATTCACCGGCAAGGCGGAGCTGGGCCAGGGCATCAAGACCGCTTTGGCGCAGATCGCGGCCGAACAGCTCGACGTCGCGGCGGAGAACGTCCAGGTGGTCACGGCAGATACGGCGCGCACCGCGGATGAAGGCTTTACGGCCGGAAGTCACTCCTTGCAGGACAGCGGCACGGCCGTGCTTCACGCCGCCGCCCAGGTGCGGGCCATCCTGGTCGGTCTCGCGGCCGAGCGCCTCGGCGTGCCGGCCGATCAATTGCGAACCGAGGCTGGCGCTGTAGTAGCGCCGGACGGGCAGACAATCGGGTTCGGCGCCATCGTTTCGACGGAAGCGCTCCATGTGCGGGCTGCGCCGACGTCGCCGCTCAAGGACCCCGGCTCCTTCAAGGTCATGGGCCAGCCTGTCCGCCGCATCGACATTCCGGCCAAGGTGACCGGCGGGCCCGCCTACGTCCAGGATCTGCGGCTTCCCGGCATGGTGCACGGCCGCGTCGTACGCCCACCCAGTTATGGCGCGCGGCTCCGCAGCGTGGACACTGCCGCGGTCGAGCGGCTGCCGGGCGTGCTCAAGATCGTCCGGGACGGCAACTATCTCGCAGTCCTGGCGCAGCGAGAGTTCCAGGCCGTGGTGGCCGGCGCGCTTGTTGGCCGCCGCCGCCAAGTGGGACGAAGTCGCGGCCTTGCCGGACCAGAATGACGTGTTCGGAGCACTCGAAGCGCTGCCTGCGGAAGAGCACGTCATCCTAGCCAAGACCGGGGCTGCCTCGCCCGCGGTGCGCAGCGCCGAGGCCACTTACCGGCGGCATTATCAATCGCATGGGTCGATCGGTCCGTCCTGCGCGGTCGCGCAGCTCGAAGGTGGCAAGCTGACCGTCTGGAGCCATGCCCAGGGCATGTTTCCGCTGCGCGACGCCCTTGCCGAGATGCTTTCCATGCCGCCCGACACGGTGCATTGCATCCACGTGGAAGGGGCCGGCTGCTACGGTCACAACGGGGCCGACGATGCGGCCGCCGACGCTGCGTTGCTGGCGCGAGCCTTCCCGGGTCGCCCGGTGCGGGTACAATGGATGCGCGAGCAGGAGCAGAGCTGGGAGCCCTATGGGCCTGCGATGATTGCGAAGGCGTCAGCCTCCCTCGACGCGCAAGGGAAGATCGTCGACTGGCGCTATGAGGTGCGCAGCAACACCCATTCGACACGCCCGCCCGGGGCCGGGCAATTGATGCCGGCCTGGCATCTGGCGGCTCCCTTCCGGCCCGCGGCTCCAAAACCGCTGCCGCAGCCGGAAGGCGGTGGAGATCGCAACATCGTCCCGCTCTACGCCCTGCCCAACGTGAATCTGGTTCATCGCTTCGTTCCCGAGATGCCGCTTCGCGTGTCGGCGCTGCGCGGTCTCGGAGCTTACCTCAACGTCTTCGCCATCGAGAGCTTCATGGACGAACTCGCCCGGATGGCGAAGATCGATCCCGTCCAGTTCCGACTGAACCACATGGTGGACGGGCGCGCCCGGGACGTGATCGCGGCGGCGGCCGACAGGTTCGGCTGGCACAACAGCGCGCCGTTGCCGCAAAGCCGGGGCCGTGGCTTCGCGTTCGCCCGCTACAAGAACCTCGGGGCTTTCGCAGCGATCGCGGCCGAAGTCGAGGTCGACCCGAACACGGGCGCTGTCGGAATCAAACGCATCGTGGCCGCGGTCGACAGCGGGCAGGTGGTCAATCCCGACGGCATCCGTAACCAGATCGAGGGCGGCATCGTGCAGTCCTGCAGCTGGACGCTGTTCGAAGCCGTCACGTTCAGCCGCACCAAGGTCACCAGCCGCGACTGGAGCACCTATCCGATCCTGCGCTTCGGCGATGCACCCGAGAGCATAGCGGTCCACATCGTCGACCGGCCTGGCGCGCCATTTCTCGGTACCGGGGAAGCCGCCCAGGGACCGACCGCGGCCGCCATCGCCAATGCGATCTCCGACGCCACGGGCGCCAGGATGCGGGACATTCCGATCCGGCCGGAAACCATCAAGGCGGCACTCGGCGCCTGACGAACCGGCTCATGCTCCGGAGGGCTCATGCGCCCGACACAGCGTGTTGACACCCTTTGTTTGCGAGCGATACAGCCTCGTTCGACGCCGGACACAACGTCTGCCGTCTCGGAAACAAAAAACTGGAGGGTCCAATGGGCATGTTCGGCAGGGTCTCGGGCCTGGTCGTGACGGCGGCGCTGTGCGGCGCGTCGCCTGCGCTGGCAGCGGATGCGCAACCGCAGAGCAAGCTCGACGAAGTGCTGGCGCGGGGTCATCTGGTGGTCGGCACCGGATCCACGAATGCGCCCTGGCACTTCAAGGACGAAAGCGGCGCTCTGGTCGGCTTCGACATCGACATGGCCCGCCTGATCGCCAAGGGCCTCTTCGACGATCCGAACAAGGTCGAGTTCGTCCAGCAATCGTCGGATGCGCGCATCCCGAACCTGACCACGGGCAAGGTCGACATCACCTGCCAGTTCATGACCGTGACTGCCGCCCGGGCCCAGCAGGTCGCGTTCTCGATCCCCTATTACCGGGAAGGCGTCGCGCTGCTCCTGAAGGACAAGAGCCCCTTCGCCGATTATGCGGCCGTGAAGGCGGCCGGCAGCAAGGTGACGGTGGCGGTGCTGCAGAACGTCTATGCCGAATCCATGGTGCATGCCGCTCTGCCAGACGCCAAGGTCGACCAATACGACAGCCCCGACCTGATGTATCAGGCGCTCAATTCGGGACAGGCCGACAGCGCCGCGACCGACCAGTCCTCGGCCAAGTGGCTGATCCTCAAGAGCCCCGGGATGTACAGGGATGCCGGCTATGGCTGGAACCCGCAGACCTATGCCTGCGCCATGCCGCGCGGCGACCAGCAATGGGTCAATTTCGTCAACACGGTCTTCCACGAGGCCATGACCGGCGTGGAATTCGACAGCTACAAGGCGTCCTTCAAGAAGTGGTTCGGCGTCGACCTGCCGCCCCCGGCCATCGGCTTTCCGGTCGAATATAAGTAAACCGCGACAGCCGGCCGGCGCCCATGGGCTACACGCTTCATTTCGCGCCGGTCTGGCGAGACTTCGGCCTGCTCCTTTCGGGGCTGGAGCTGGGTCTCGCCATGGCTCTCGTCTCGATCCTGATCGGCTGCGGGATCGGGCTGTTGGCGGCCTTCGCCATGCTGTCCCGGGTAAGCGTGCTGCGACGACTGGCGACGGTCTATGTGTCGATCATTCGCAACACGCCGATTCTGGTGCTGGTGCTGTTCACCTATTTCGCGCTGCCGCAACTGGGCTTCCGGGTCGGCAAGATCCCGGCCTTCATCACCACGCTGTCGATCTACGCCGGGGCCTATCTCACCGAGGTTTTCCGGGCCGGCTTGGTCGCCGTGCATCCTGGGCTGCGCGAAGCCGGGCTCGCCATCGGCTTGACGGAGTTCCAGATCCGGCAGTCGATCGTGCTGCCGATCATGCTGCGCAACATCCTGCCCTCGCTGGGCAACAATTTCATTTCGTTGTTCAAGGACACGTCGCTCGCGGCTGCGATCTCGGTGCCCGAGCTCACCTATTATGCCCGCAAGATCAACGTCGAAAGTTTCCGGGTCATCGAGACCTGGACCGTGACGAGCCTGATCTATGTCGTGGCCTGCACGCTGATCGCCGCCCTGCTGCGCCTGCTTGAGCGCCGCTTGCGCATACCGGCCCGGTGATCCGATGGATTTCGCAGGATTTCTCCCGCAGCTCTGGGGCGCCCGCTGGGCCATCGGCGACGGCCTGCTGGTGACGCTGGCCATCGCGGCGACCTCGATCGTCCTCGGCACGCTGCTTGGCATCGGGGTGGGCCTGCTGCTCACCTACGGCAGTTGGCCGGTTCGGGCCGTAACCCGAGGCTATACGGATTTCATCCGCGGCACGCCCGTGCTGGTGCTGATCCTGGCCTCCTTCTATGTGCTCGGCGTCGTCGGCATCCATCTGACCGCCTTCGAGGCGGGCGTGTTCGCCCTCACAGTGTTCTGCAGTTCGCACGTCGGGGAGATCCTGCGTGGCGCGCTGCAATCGATCGGCAAGGGCCAGACGGAAGCCGGCCTGACCATAGGCCTGACGTTCCGCCAAGTGCTGGCCTATGTGCTGCTGCCGCAAGCCGTCCGCCAGATCCTGCCCACCTGGGTCAATACGGCGGCCGAGATGGTGAAGGCTTCCACGCTGCTGTCAGTCATCGGCGTGGTGGAACTGCTGCTTGCCACGCAGGAGGTCATCTCGCGCAATTTCATGAGCCTGCAGTTCTACTTCTTCGCGGGCTTGCTGTATTTTCTCATCAACTTCGGCATCGAGCGGTTCGGGCGCTATCTCGAACGCCGCTTCACCGTGCCGGCCTGACCTTCGGAACGACGATGTCCGCCTTGCCCATCCTGGAAGTGAGAAACCTGCACAAAAGCTTCGGCGACGTGGAGATCCTCAAGGGCATCGACCTCGATATGGCCAAGGGTGATGTCGTGTGCATCATCGGGTCGAGCGGGTCTGGCAAGACCACCCTGCTTCGCTGCCTGAACATGCTCGAGGACTTCCAGCAGGGCAGCGTCCGCATTGACGGCCAGCCGATCGGCTATGCCGAGAAGGACGGCCGCCGCGTGCGATTCAAGGCGGCCGAGATCGCCAAACAGCGCGCCCTCACCGGCATGGCGTTCCAGCAGTTCAACCTGTTCCCGCACATGACCGCGCTGCAGAACGTCACGCTCGGCCTGATCAAGGCCAAGCGGCTCCCCCGGGACGAGGCGGTCGGCATCGCGGAGCGCTGGCTCGACCGGGTCGGCATGCTGCATCGCCGCGACCATTACCCGAGCCAATTGTCCGGCGGCCAGCAGCAGCGCGTCGCCATCGCCCGCGCCATCGCCATGGCCCCCAAGCTGATGCTGTTCGACGAGGTCACCTCCTCGCTCGATCCGGAACTTGTCGGCGAGGTCCTGCTGACCATCAAGGATCTGGCCAACGACGGCATGACCATGCTGCTGGTCACGCACGAGATGCGCTTCGCCTACGACGTCGCGGACCGGATCGTGTTCATGGATGCGGGCCTCGTCGCCGAGGAAGGGCCGCCCAAGGACGTGTTCAACGCGCCCAAGTCCAAACGGTTGGCCGAGTTCCTGAGGTCGACCAGCTTCGGCTGATCTGGCCGGGCTCGGTCCTGAGGACGACCCAAGAAAGCAGCACCGACCCAGCATGATTCAGCAAGCCTCGCCCCGCCCGGACCCGGCCCAAGCGGGCCGCTCGCTCATCCAGACCGCCGCACTCTACGCCAGCGGCCAGTCCGATCCCGTCAGGGAAACCGAGCGCGTGCTGCAGGGCATCGAGCTCTTCCCCGACAAGGCGATTTTCACGCGGGTCACCCCCGAACGTGCCAAGCGGGAAGCCACGGCTTCAGCGAAGCGGCAGCGCGAGGGACGCCCGGCCGGTCTGCTCGATGGCGTCGCGGTCGCCTGGAAGGATCTGTTCGACTTGTCGGGCCTGGTGACCAGCGCCGGGTCGCGGGTTCTCGACGAAGGTGTAGCGGCTAGCCGATGCCGAGGTGGTGTCGCGGCTCGCCGGGGCAGGGGCCGTCACCGTGGGCCGGGTCAACATGACCGAGATGGCCTTCTCGGGTATCGGCCTCAATCCGCATTTCGGCACGCCGGTCAATCCGTGGAGCCGGGACGAGCCGCGCATTCCCGGCGGCTCCTCGTCTGGGTCTGCGGTCGCGGTTGCGGCCGGATTGGTGCCCGTCGGGATCGGCTCCGATACGGGGGGATCGGTCCGGATCCCGGCCGCGTTCAACGGCATCGTGGGCTACAAAACGTCAGGCGGACGATGGCCGATGGGCGGCGTGTTTCCCCTCGCCCCCTCACTCGACACGCTGGGCGTGTTCTGCCGCTCCGTGGTCGACGCGGTGGTGGTGGATGCGGCGGCCCGCGCCCTGGCGGCGCCGGATCTGCGCCGCGGCACGCTCGACGGCCTGCGGCTGCTCGTACCGACCAACGTGGTCTTCGATGGCCTCGATGCCGCCGTTCAGGAGAACTTCGACGCGGCCATCGCCCGGCTGCAGCGGGGCGGCGCTGCCATCGAGCGCGTATCTCTGCCGGCCTTCGACGAAATCCTGGCCCTGAGCACTCGGCATGGTGCCCTCGTCAACATCGAGGCCTATGGCCTGCACAAGCATCGCCTCGATGATTCCGTCACCGGGCGAATGGACCGGCGTGTGGTCAAGCGGCTTTTGATCGGCGCCTCGATCACGCCAGCCGACGAAGATGCGATCCGGACCGCCCGAGGTCGCCTCGTGGCGCAAACGCGTGCCGCCATGGAAGGGCACTGCCTGGTCGCCTTCCCGACGGTGCCCCACACGGCGCCTTCGATCGCAGCTCTCGAGGCCGATGACGAACTGTTCGGCGCGGTCAATGCAAAAACGCTTCGCAACACGCTGCTCGGCAACTTCCTCGATTGGTGCGGCGTGTCGATTCCGAACGGCTTCGATGCCGCCGGCCTGCCGACAGGCTTTTTGCTCTCCGGCGCGCCCGGCCGCGACGATCACCTGCTGGCCACCGCGCTTGCGGCAGAAGGCCTGATCCGCGGCGACCGCTCCTGAAGCACCCTGGCCGGCTCGAGATCGCCGTGTCTCGCTCGGATCCGTGCCTCGAGCGTAACGGCACCCGCGCCTCAGTTGCCGGACGGGATCATTGCCACCGAGGCTCCGCTGCGGCACAAGAGCCGAAATATCCGGGCGGGTGATCCCGCTCGGAACCCCGGCGCATCGCCGTTCCTAATCCTTCGAGGTTCCCGTTCATGGGTTTCAAATGCGGCATCGTGGGCTTGCCCAACGTCGGCAAGTCGACGCTTTTCAATGCGCTGACCCAGACGGCGGCCGCTCAGGCCGCGAACTATCCCTTCTGCACCATCGAGCCCAACGTGGGTGACGTTGCCGTGCCGGATCCGCGCCTCGCGACGCTCGCCGAGATCGCGGGCTCGAAGGAGATCATCCCGACGCGCCTGACCTTCGTCGACATCGCCGGGCTCGTCCGCGGCGCGTCGCGAGGCGAGGGGCTCGGCAACCAGTTCTTGGCCAACATCCGCGAATGCGATGCCGTGGCGCATGTGGTGCGCTGTTTCGAGGACGGGGACGTCACCCATGTCGAGGGCCGTATCGACCCGATGAGCGACATTGAGACGGTCGAGACGGAACTGATGCTTGCCGATCTCGACAGTCTCGAAAAACGCCTGCCGACGCTCGAAAAAAAGGCCAAGGGCGCCGACAAGGAGGCCAAGGAGGCGGTCGAGTTGGTCAACAGCTGTCTGGCGCTGCTGCGCGAGGGCAGGCCGGCCAGGCTGGCCTCCGTAGATGCCGAAAAACGCAAGGCCTTTGCGGGGCTCGGCCTGTTGTCGTCGAAACCGGTGCTCTACGTCTGCAATGTCGAGGAGGCTTCGGCCGACAAGGGCAATGCGCTTTCGGACGCCGTTGCGGCCCGCGCCGCCCAGGAGGGCGCGGTCAGCGTCGTCGTCTCGGCCAAGATCGAGAGCGAGATCGCGGTCCTGCCCGCGGACGATCAGAAGGATTATCTCGATGCCATCGGGCTTGCGGAGCCCGGCCTCAATCGCGTGATCCGGGCCGGCTATACCCTGCTGCATCTGGTGACGTTCTTCACCGTGGGACCCAAGGAAGCCCGCGCTTGGACGATTCCGCAAGGCACGAAGGCGCCCCAGGCCGCCGGCGTGATCCATAGCGATTTCGAGAAGGGCTTCATCCGCTCGGAGACTATCGCCTACGCGGATTACGTGGCCAACAAGGGGGAGGCCGGGGCCAGGGACACCGGCAAGTTTCGGCTCGAGGGCAAGGACTATACGGTGCTCGACGGCGACGTCCTACATTTCCGCTTCGCACCCTAGAGCCATCGGCCGTTTACCACTCCCGGGACTGTGGCCGGGAGGTCTTGTCGAAGGCGGACCCGCGCCACACAATCGTCTGGTTGCGGTCCGACCAGTACGGGCGCTTGAACCGCGTGCTTTTCGACGGGGGTGATGATGGGTCGGCCATTGATCGTTCTGGCTGTCGGTGGACTTGCCGCGGTGCTTCTGCTGGTCGGCGGAATGGCGCTTTGGTACGAGCGGCCGACCGTTCTCACCGTTGCCGTGTCCAGTACCGATGAGCAGGATCACGACCTGATCACGGTGGCGGCCACGCAGCTGAAGCATGGCCGCGAGCCTGTTCGGCTGCGCCTGATCCCGGTCGAGAACGCCAATGCGGCGTCTGCGGCAATCGATGACGGCAAGGCTGACCTTGCGGTCGTCCGCAGCGACATTGCCATGCCGGACAAGGGGCAGACGGTCGTCATCCTGCATCGCGACGCGGCGATCCTCCTGGCGCCTGGCTCGGGCGAGATAAAAGAGATAGCCGATCTGAAGGGCCACCGGCTTGGCATCGTGCACAATGGTGCGGGTAACACCCGCCTGCTGGAAACGGCGCTCGCTCAATACGACATCGCGGCCGATGCGCTGACCGTGGTGCCGCTGCAGCCCGAAGAGGTGGCCGAAGCGATCCGCAGCAAGCGGATCGATGCCGTTATGGCCGTCGACGTCGTATCGGGGCCGCTCATGCGTGATCTGGTGAAGGCCGTCGTCTCGGGCGGCCAGGGGGCACCCGTCTTCATTCCCGTCGCGGAGGCTCCGGCCATCGCGCAACGTTCTCCAGCCTATGATTCCACCGAGATCGTAAAGGGCGCTTTCGGGGGATCGCCCCCACGCCCCGCGGAGGAATTCGATACGCTGAGCGTGACCCACCGCCTGGTCGCCAACGGGATGATCAGTCAGGGTCCCATCGCCGATCTGACCCGGTTCCTGCTCACGGAACGATCGGCTCTCGCCGCGGCGTCCCCGCTTGCGCGGCGCATCGAGGCGCCCTCGACCGACAAGGACGCAGCGCTTCCCGTACACGCCGGCGCCGCAGCCTATATCGATGACTCGGAGGAGACCTTCTTCGACAAGTACAGCGACATGATCTACATGGGCGCCATGGTGCTTGGCGTGCTCGCGTCGGGCGCGACTGCCATGCTGAGCCGGCTCAACAGCCAAAAAGCGGCCGTGGTCGATGCCTCGGTCGGTCGGTTGATCGAAATGCTGGCTCTCGTGCGTTCGGCACCCACGATCGCTGCCCTCGACGATCTGCAAGGCGAAGCCGATGGCATCCTGGCTTCGGCTCTCTCCAGCACCTCGGGTGGCGACGAGGCGCGTCTCACCGTGTTCGGGCTGGTCCTCGACCAGATCAGGGCCGCGATCCGCGACCGGCGCCGAAGCTTGGCCGGAGGCGCCTTGCTGGCCGCCAACGACAGCATCTATTCGACGGCAAGCGCCGCAGCAGAATAAATCTGCCGCTGTCCGGCAGCATCTGCAGAGCGAAACGGCTCCGAGGCTCGTCACAGGCGAAAAGGACGGGTTCACAAAACGCGATTGTTACTGTAGGGCTCCCGCGCAAGACCGGGCCCAGGCAGCCTGGTCGCATCAGCGTCAAACCGATCCTATATGTGTCTCGGCCGCCGCCTTCGGCGCCGCACGCACGCACGAATTCAACGAGCCCCATGAACCTCCGCAACATCGCCATCATCGCCCACGTCGACCACGGCAAGACCACGCTCGTTGACAAGCTCCTCCAGCAGTCGGGCGCGTTCCGCGAGAACCAGCGTGTTGCCGAGCGCGTGATGGATTCCAACGACCTGGAAAAGGAGCGTGGCATAACGATCCTGGCCAAGGCGACATCCGTGCTTTGGCACGACACCCGGATCAACATCGTGGATACGCCGGGCCACGCCGATTTCGGCGGCGAGGTCGAGCGCATCCTCAGCATGGTGGATGGCGTGATCGTGCTGGTCGACGCGGCCGAGGGGCCGATGCCGCAGACCAAATTCGTGGTCGGCAAGGCATTGAAGCTCGGCCTCCGGCCGATCGTCGCCATCAACAAGGTGGATCGCCCCGACGCGCGGGTGACCGAGGTCGTCAACGACGTATTCGACCTTTTCGCCGCGCTCGATGCCACGGACGAGCAGCTCGACTTCCCGATCCTCTACGGCTCGGGCAAGCAGGGCTGGATGGCCAATTCTCCCGATGCTGCCCACGAGGGCATGACGCCCCTGTTCGAACTGGTGCTGAAGCATGTGCCGGCCCCGGCCGTCGACGAGGGCCCGTTCCGCATGCTTGGCACTTTGCTCGAGGCCAATCCCTATCTCGGCCGGCTCATCACGGGCCGGGTCCAATCGGGCTCGATCAAGCCGAACCAGTCGGTCAAGGTGCTCGACAACAAGGGCGCCGTGATCGAGACGGGCCGCGTTTCGAAGATCCTGGCGTTCCGGGGCATCGAGCGGACGCCGATCGACCTCGCCGAGGCGGGCGACATCGTGGCCATCGCGGGCCTGTCCAAATTCAACGTCGCCGACACGCTTTGCGTGCCGGAAGTCACCGAGGCCCTGCAGGCTCAGCCGATCGACCCGCCCACGCTGTCCATGACGTTCCTGGTCAACGACAGCCCCTTGGCCGGCACCGAAGGCGACAAGGTCACCAGCCGCGTCATTCGCGATCGTCTCTACAAGGAGGCCGAGGGCAACGTCGCGCTGCGGATCTCGGACTCGCCGCAGACGGATTCCTATGTGGTCGAGGGACGCGGCGAACTGCAGCTCGCGATCCTGATCGAGACCATGCGCCGCGAAGGCTTCGAACTCGGCGTGTCGCGCCCGAAGGTCGTGTTCCGCACCGACGAGGAGACCGGCGAACGGCTCGAGCCGATCGAAGAGGTCGTGATCGACGTCGACGAGGAGCATTCGGGCGTGGTCGTGCAGAAGATGTCGGAGCGCAAGGCCGACATGCAGGAGATGCGGCCGTCGGGCGGCCATCGCCTGCGGCTCGTGTTCCATGCGCCGACCCGCGGCCTCATCGGCTATCAGGGCGAACTGATGACCGACACCAAGGGCACGGCCATCATGAATCGCCTGTTCCACAGCTATGCGCCGTGGAAGGGCGAGATCCCCGGACGCCGCAACGGCGTGCTGCTCTCGACCGATGCCGGCGAGTCCGTCGCCTATGCGATGTGGAACCTCGAGGATCGCGGGCCGATGATGATCGACCCCGGCATCAAGGTCTACCAGGGCATGATCATCGGCGAGCACACGCGCGACAACGATCTCGAAGTCAACGTGCTCAAGGGCAAGAAGCTCACCAACATCCGCGCCGCCGGCAAGGACGAGGCGGTGCGCCTGACCCCGCCGATCCGGATGACCCTGGAAAAGGCACTGGCCTATATCGAGGACGACGAACTCGTCGAAGTGACACCGAAGTCGATCCGCCTCCGCAAGACCAAGCTCGACCCCAACGAGCGCAAGCGCGCCGAACGCGCCAAGGAAAGCGCCGCCTGAGCTGCTTCCCGGGCTTTTCTTCGCCCGTGCGTTCGAGATCGCCCGCTCATTCCCGCGTAAGCGGGAATCCAGCGGACGTTTTATGTCGGAGCTCCCGTATCGGTGCAGTTCGCGCGCTGCCTGACGACTGTTCCTGGATTCCCGCTTACGGGTGAATGAACGGAAAGGATTTCGAAACTCGTGGCCCGCCGTTCGCCTGAGAACACGGAGGATCTGGCAGAGCGCGGGGTGGCAGTAACAGCAACCAGGTCTGCTCCGAAGCCGGTCGAAGTCACCCACGGGAGCGTCATCCGGCTCGCCCTGCCGATGACCCTGGCCCATATGTCGACGCCGTTGCTGGGCTTCGCCGATGCTACGGTCATCGGCCGGCTCGGCCAGCCCCATCTTCTTGGGGCCATAGCGGCCTGCGCCGTCATCTTCGATTTCGTGTTCTGGGGCCTTGGCTTCCTGCGGCTCGGCACTGCGGGGCTCACGGCCCAGGCGGTCGGCTCGGGCGAGGTCGCGGAAGAGCGGGCCACGGTGGTCCGCGCTCTCATCCTGGCATTGGCACTCGGCCTCGCGGTGATCGCGCTGCAAGGCCCCATCGCCTGGATCGCTTTCGCGGCGCTTGATGCTTCGCCGGCCGTGACCGAGGCCGCCCGCGCCTATTTCGACATCCGGATTTGGTCGGCGCCGTTCGCCCTGGTCAATTATGTCGTGCTCGGCGCGGTGATCGGCCACGGGCGCACCGACATCGGCCTTTTCTTGCAGGTGCTGATCAACCTGACCAACATCGTGTTCAACGTGGCCTTGGTGGTCGGAGTCGGGCTGGGGGTCCGCGGATCTGCCCTAGGTACGCTCGGCGCCGAATTTCTGGGCGCTCTCGTCGGGCTCGGCGTGCTGGCCCGGATGCACGGGCCCGACCTGCATGTGCCATGGCGCCTGTTGCGCGATCGAGCCGAACTCAAGCGTATGGTCGGCATCAATCGCGACATCATGATCCGCTCGGCGGCGCTGATCTTTGCCTTCGCGTTCTTCACGGCCCAAGGGGCCCGAGGCGGCGATATCGCGCTGGCCGCCAATGCGGTTCTGATGAACCTGTTCCTTGTCTCGGCTTATTTCCTCGATGGCTTCGCGACAGCCGCAGAACAGATGTGCGGTCAGTCTATTGGTGCGCGCGACCCCGCCGGCTTCCGCAAGGCCGTAACACTCACCACCTTCTGGTGCCTTGCATTTTCGACGGCGGTTTCACTGCTGGCCCTCGTCGGCGGAGGGGCCTTCATCGACATTGTCAGCACCCGCGACGGCGTGCGCCACTTCGCACGCGAATATCTGCCCTACGCGGCACTCACTCCCCTTGTGGGTGCGCTCGCGTTCGAGTTCGACGGCGTATTCATCGGCGCGACCTGGACGCGCGATATGCGCAACCTCATGCTGGCATCGCTGGCGATCTATCTCGGCCTGTTCGTTGCGCTAAAGCCCTGGGGAAATGCCGGGCTGTGGGTGGCGCTTCTGGGGTTCCTGGCAGCCCGTGGCGGGTTGCAGGGGTGGCGCTACCGCGTCCTGGTCGCGGCGACCTTTCCCGAACCGGTCCTCTGTCGCTAGCCCGGCAACCCCCGACCGGCGTTGCGCAGGGCCGTCGAGGAGGCGGGCGAACGGGGCCCGTGCAGGTACACGAAGGCCGGCGCAGGCGCGTCGACCAGCATCCGCGCTTCGCTTTCCCGAAGGCGGCGACGGCTCAATATCGCACCGACCCGTCCGCCGAGCGCCGGCCACGTGCTGCCTGGCCGGTCCACCACCGCGATCGGGACGAGTTCGACGAGTTCGCGCCAGCGTCGCCAGCGCGGCAATTGCAGGAGATTGTCGGCTCCCATGATCCAGACGAACCGCACGCCCGGACAATGGCGCATCAGATAGGCCACGGTGTCGACCGTGTAGCACGTCCCGATGGCAGCCTCGATCCCCGTGATCGCGATGCGCGGGTGCTGGGCGACGCGGCGCGCGGCTTCCATGCGGGCTCGCAGGTCAGCCAGGTGGCCAGTGTCCTTCAAAGGGTTGCCAGGCGTCACGATCCACCAGACGCGATCGAGCCCGAGCCGCCGCAGGGCGGTCAGGCTCGCCAGCCGGTGTCCCTCGTGCGGCGGATTGAAGCTACCGCCGAAAAGGCCGATCCTCATGCCCGGCACCCAGGGCGGAAGCGCCCGCCTGGGTGGTTCCCCAACGCTCTCCGTCACGGGCGCAATTGGCCGGTTCCGCGAACCCGGTATTTGAACGAGGTCAATTGTTCGAGCCCGACCGGTCCCCGCGCATGCATGCGGCCCGTCGCAATGCCGATCTCGGCCCCGAAGCCGAATTCGCCGCCGTCGGCGAATTGGGTCGAGGCGTTGTGCAGCACGATGGCGGAATCGACCTCGGCCAGGAATTTGTCGGCCGCATGCTGGTCCTCGGTGATGATGCAGTCCGTGTGGTGCGAGCCATAGGTTGCGATGTGCTCCATGGCGGCATCGAGGCCCGCGACGACCCGGCAACTGATGATGCTGTCGAGATATTCGGTCCGCCAATCCTCCTCCCTGGCCGCTGAAACGCGGGGATCGACGGCGCATGTCGCCGCATCGCCCCGCACCGCGCAGCCCGCGTCGATAAGCGCCCCGCACCAGGCGGGGCAGGTGGCTCGACGCAACCTCCGCATCGACCAGCAGGGTTTCCGCGGCGCCGCAGACGCCCGTCCGGCGTAGCTTGGAATTCAACAATATCGCCTCGGCACGATCGATGTCGGCCGCGCGATTCACGTAGACGTGCACGATACCCTCGAGATGTGCGAAGACCGGCACGCGGGCTTCGGCCTGCACGCGGGCGACCAGGGTCTTGCCGCCGCGGGGAACCAGCACATCGATGTTCCCGTCGAGGCCCGCCAGCATGGCTCCCACGGCGGCGCGGTCGCGCGTTGGCACTCGGCTGATGGCGGCCGCTGGCAAGCCGGCGGACGTGAGCCCTTCGACAAGGCAGTCGTGCAAAGCCGCCGAGGAAAAGAAACTCTCGGAGCCTCCGCGCAGCAGGGCCGCGTTGCCGGCCTTGAGGCAGAGTGCGCCAGCATCCACCGTGACATTGGGACGGCTCTCGTAGATGACCCCCACAACGCCGAGCGGGGTCGAGACTCGCTCGATGACGAGGCCATTCGGCCGCTCGATCCGGGCCAGCACCCGGCCAACCGGATCCGGCAAAGCCGCAATGTCCTCGAGCCCCCGCGCGATCGCGTCTACCCGGCTCTCATCCAGCTTGAGCCGATCCAGGGAAGCAGCCGACAAATCGAGCTTTTTTGCATCGGACATATCGCGGGAATTGGCGTCCAGAATCGCTGGACGGGCGGTGCGGACTGCGCCAGCCGCGCGCAGCAACGCCGCGTTCTTGCGAGCCGCCGAAGCGTTCAAAAGGACATGCTGCGCCTTTCGGGCCGCTGTCCCCAAATCACGCATCATCGCCGCGACGTCGAGCGGCTGCCCGGTGCCTTGGATGATTTTCAGCCGGTCCATGTGGTTCCCCTTCACGGGATGAATGGCCGAACGCGCGCGGGTTGTCCATCGGGCGCGTATGGGCACGTCAGCCGCAGGATGGCGGGGTACGCATTGCCAGGATCGCCGACGAATGACATAGCGGCCTTTTCAGGAGGAGCTCGGATGAGAAACGCGCATCGGCTGGTCGGCAAAGTGGCGATCGTCACCGGCGCCTCGCGCGGCATAGGCCGGGCCGTCTCCGTCCTGTTCGCCCGCGAAGGGGCGAACGTGATTATCAATCACTTTGATGACGACGCGGCCGCTGCCGAGACCCTCGCCCTCCTCGAATCGGCCAGCCGGGGCGAGGGCCATGCCTCGGTCCACCATGGCGCGGTCGAAGCGGATGTGTCCGACGCCAAGGCTGTGGCTCGGATGTTCGACGAGATAGGCCAGCGGTTCGGCAGGTTCCACATCCTGGTCAACAACGCCGGCTTCCAGGTGCCAACGCCGGCGGAGGATTTCGACGATTCAGAGTTTTTGCGCGTGATCGGGGTCGATCTCATCGGGCCGGCCCTGTGTTCCCGAATGGCCCTAAAGCACTTCACGTCGCGACCAGGCGGCGGCGTGATCATCAACACGACCAGCGTGCACGAACTGATCCCGAAGCCCGGCTATGCGGCCTATTCGGTCGCCAAGGGCGGGCTCGGCAATCTCACCCGGACCTTGGCGCTCGAGTTCGCCGACCGGGGCATCAGGGTCAATGCCGTGGGACCCGGTGCCGTGACGACCGACATGAACGCGGCCTGGATCGACGATCCTCAGGCCCGTGCCGCGGTGGAGAGCCACATCCCCATGGGCCGGGCCGCCGACGCCGAGGAGATCGCCACCGTGTTCGCCTTCCTGGCCTCGGAAGAGGCCAGGTACATCACGGGCCAGACGATCTATGCCTGCGGCGGGATCACGCTGTACGGCGACTTCCAGAAGAACTGGGCCTCGTAGGCAGGGCCAGCGGGCGTTGGCTGGCGGGTCGGCTCGTCACGCCTCGTTGAGCGGGTGCAGATCGCGCACCATGGCTTTCATGCGCTCGTCGAGCACATGGGTATAGATCTGCGTGGTCGAGATGTCCGCGTGCCCAAGAAGCTCCTGGACGATGCGCAGATCGGCGCCGTTCTGCAGCAGGTGGCTGGCGAAGGCATGCCGCAGGACATGCGGACTGACTCGGCTGGCGTTCAGGCCTGCCGCCCCGGCCATCCATTTCAGATCGCGCGCGAAGGCTTGGCGCGTGAGGTGGCCGGTTTCGCTGTCGGCGGGAAACAGCCAGGGTCCCTGGGCTGCCGTCTTGCCGCGCGAACCGTCGGTGAAAGCTGCACGGTAGCACCCGATCGCTTTCTTGGCGGGCTCTGACAAGCGGCACCAGCCGCTCGCGGCCGCCCTTGCCCCGGATGGTCAGGACATCGACCCGGCCCGACGCCGCGCGCGCCGCGCTGGCCGGCAACGAGACGAGTTCGGAGACCCGCATCCCGGTCGCGTAAAGTAGCTCGAGCAGGCAATAGAGCCGTGCCGCCCTGGTGCGCTCTCCGGCCGGGCGCGTTGCGTCCCCGAGCCCCTCGCTCGCAACCGCCAGCAGCCGGTCGACATCCTCGACGCTCATGATCTTGGGCAGCGGTCGACCACGGCGCGGACCCTCCAGCACCACCGTGGGATCGTCGCTGCGATGGCCTTCCGCAAACAGGAACTTATGGAACTGCCGCAGTGCGGACAGACGCCGCGCGCTCGAGGACGGCTTCAACCCCTGGCCGTGAAGACGTGCCAGATAGGTGCGCACCCGCTCCGTGCCGGCCAGCAAAGGATGGTCCCCGGCGTCGGACAGAAAGCCGAGGTAGTCGGCGATGTCGCGACGGTAGGCTTCGAGCGTGTTCTTGGCCGCGCCGCGCTCGGCGGCGATCATGTCGAGAAACAGGTCCAGCAATCTTTCAGGCGCGGTCCGCAATCCTGCGGCCGCTGCGGATGTACTCGCTCGAAGCCGCCGCGCGTCATTTCTCAAGCTTCGCGGTCGGAATGGTCTGCTCCATCGGACGGGGCGTGACCTGAACGAACGTCACAAGGGCCTCCATGGCCCCGTATGCAACGCCCGCGAGCACTGCGACCACGACAAGGAATTTAACCAGACTCGGCACACGACGTCTCCCGCGATCTCGGCGGCCCTCGATCGCTCCCGTCAGACTAGCATTCGGGATATGAACGGCCGATTATCTGGTCCGTTCGGGCGCTTGCGGCTTAAGTCCGACTGCCTGCAGAGCTTGCGCCTGCCGGGCGGCCAGGGCCGCTTCCTCAAATCCCGCGATCGCTTCGTTGAACAGACGCGAAATAGTTGAGTTCGGCGCGCAAGTGAAGAAACACCGCGCCGAGCCCGACCGCCGCGCGATCCATGAACACGAACTCGCGTGGCACTTTCACGGGTCCCATTTCCTTCAAGGCTTTGTGGACCCGAAAGGCTTCCTTGCGTCCGTATTTGCCTGGCTCGATGCCGTCCGCGACGGTGCGGACGCGGTCGTCGAGGATCGGGCCGTAGATGAAGCGGGCCCAGATGTTCAAGGTGTCGATCAGCGGATTGTCGAGCTTCCTGAACCCCCAGGTCTCGTAGGCGTGCACCACCCGTGCGCGGTCCTCCGTACGCAGCCCGTGATAAAGATCGACGACACCGCCGACGAATTTCGGCGGAAAGATGCGTACGCAGCCATAGTCGAGAAGGTTGATGCCGCGAACCTCCGCACCGCTGCCGTTGTCCGTGGAGCGAATCGAATAATTGCCGAGATGCGGGTCTCCGTGGATCACGCCGAAATGGCTGAACGGATGCCACCAGGCCTTGAACATGGCGGTCGCGATCCGGTTGCGAACGTCAAGGGGTGCGTCCTTGAAGGACAGTAGCTTGTCTCCCTCGAGCCAGCCCATGGTCAGCAGGCGATCGGTCGAGAGGTCGAGGTGAACATCCGGAACCCGGACTTCGTCGATCTCGGCCAGCATCAGCCGGTAAAGTGCTGCGTGGCGGGCCTCGCGCCGGTAATCCAGCTCCTCGCGGATCCGGGCGCCGATCTCGCTGATGGCGTCCCCGGCGTCGATGGCCGGGCTCATGCGCCGGTGAATGGCGAACAGCACCTTGAGCTGAGCGAGGTCCGCCTCGACCGCCGAGCTCATGTCGGGATATTGCAGCTTGCAGGCCAGGGGATCTCCGGCGTGCGTCGTCGCCCGGTGTACCTGTCCGAGCGAGGCGGCCGCCGCGGGCCGCAGGTCGAAGCTGCCGAAACGGCTCTGCCAGTCCGGTCCGAGTTCGGCCCGCATGCGGCGCCCCACAAAAGCGGCGCCCATGGCCGGCGCCTGGCTTTGCAATTGCTGCAGCGCTTCCGCGTAGTCGGCCGGCAGCGCATCCGGGATGGTGGAGAGCAGTTGCGCCACCTTCATGAGCGGCCCCTTGAGGCCGCCGAGCGCGCGGGTGAGCGCCGCCGCATTGCCGGCCCCATCGTCCGCGCCGCGCAGCCGCGAGCCGGCCATGCGGGCCGCGACACCCCCGATATTGGCGCCCACGCGCGCATAGCGGGTTGCGCGGGCGGAAAAGCGGTTCTGTTCGGGATCAGACATCGTGAACCGTAAGGTTGGTCGAGCGGGCGTGGTGAAGCAGACACTTGATGCTGATCGGGCGCTTTTTCGAGGTCTCGGCCGCGGCCCGTTGCTCGACCAAATGCCGCGGCGCCTCTTTTGGCTGCGGCCTCAGAAGCGTAAGGCCTTGAAAACGGATGCATGCGGAAACGTGGGTGCCTGCCAAGCGACAGCAGAACCGAACGCCGCACTCGAAGAGGCCGGTTTCAACTACCCCCTGCCGGCACGCCTTTCCGCACGTGCCGATCGACGGGATCGGTCCGCTTACCTTTCCGGTTCACTCGGCCTTGCGCACCTCGACCATGCCGGAATCGGTGCGCCCGAAGCGCTCAGGCCGGTACATGTCCTCGATCGAGGCCGCAGGATGGACGAAGCGTCCCGGCGTGACCGCCCGGACCACATAGGCGACCGTAAAGAAGGCTGGCTGCTCGGTGGTTCGGTCGAACGCCGCCACGAAACGGTCGTCGCGGAATTCGGTGTGGGCCGGCGTGACGTCATCGGACAGGAACGGCAGGTTCGCTACCGAGCCGCCGCTCGCCAGATCGGGATTGTCGATTTCGAACCCGGCCGGCAAAGGGTCTGTCAGAAGCAGGCGCGCCTGCGTGGCTTCGTCCTCCGTGACCTTGAGCACCGCTACGAACCGCTCGTTCTGTTTCACGGTCGCGGGATCGACGCTGGTGCCGTCGAACCGGTAATAGTGCCGCTCGATGGCATAGCCGTGCGCCGCCGCGGGTTCTGCGGCGGGCAATTGCCCCGACGAGGTCAACACGATCCGGACTGCCGCCTTGCCCGTGTTCTGGATCGCGATCGGCTTGGCGCCGAGCGTTCGGGCGGTCCAACTGCGGTAGAGTGCCCCCTCATGGCTTTCACCCCCCACGGCGAGGGCCATGTCCTTGGCCCGCGCTTCGAGGGCTTGTGCCGCGAGCACCAGCCACGCATCCTCCTGGGTGCTGGTCGGGTAGGGCTCCTTCTGGGCGTCTTCGAGCGCCAGACCAGCCCGCCCGACCTGTGCGTCGATACCCGATTCGGCCACCAGGGCCAGGACGGCTGCCGCGTCCCGCAGGCGCGAGCCGTAATCGGCCCGATAGGCTCGAGTATCCTTCACGTCCTGCAATGCCCCGAAGGCCACGTCGAAGACCTGCGCGGCGCGGGCCCGATCACCCAGCATGGCCAGGGCCGCCCCGATCTGGGCTTTGGCCAGGGGTGTCGGAATCTCGCCAAGCCGGGTGGCCGCAACATAATGCAAATCGCCCAGCACCGGACGGCCGTTGCGCGCCAGGACATAGATCGCGTAGGCGAGCGATAACGCCTCCTGGTCCTTGGCTTCCGCATTGTTCGCCGTGAAGTTTCTCAGGCGGTCGAGCCCGCTGTCGAACGGCTTGGCCGGAACCGTGTAGCCGGCCTCACGCGCCCGGGTCAGAAAATCCATCACGTAGCTGTCGAGCCAGATGTCAGCGCCCTCGTTGTCGACCGACCACAAGCCGAAGCTGCCGGCTGCTCCCTGACGCGACAGGAGAAGCGCAATGGCGCCGTTGATCCGGCCGGGGATTTCGGGATCGAGCCCGAGGTCCTGAGGCGGCCCCAGGTTTGCGACATAGAGCAACGGCAAGGCACGGCTGACGATCTGTTCCGAGCAACCGACCGGGTATCGATCGAGGGCCGCGAGCAGGGCCGGTACATCGATGGTCCCGGTCGGCGAGACTGCGACCGAAACCGAACCGGAGCCGGGCACGAAGTCGGCCAGGAGATTGTCCGATACCGCCAGGCTGGCGCCCGGCTCGAGGGTGCGAATATCCCGCCGATAGATCTGCGAGGAGCCAGGTTCGATCTTGAGTCCGAAGGTCTGATCGTAATCGAAGCCCGGGCCGGTCAGGCGCGCGTCGAGCGAGGCACTGCCGACACCCGAAGCCGTCATCGCGACGTCTAATCCAGCCCGCGCCCCCTGATCAAGCCGCACGTTCTGGTCCAGCGTATCGGCCGCGAAGAACCAGGGCCCGGTCGGTTCGAGCCGCAACCGATAGTTTCCGACCGCGCCTTCTACATTGTCGAGTTCGAAATGCGCTCGGGCACGATCACCGAGGTTGAGGAATCGTGGCAGAGAGCCGGCGACCACGACGGGATCGCGCACCAGCACATCGGCCTCGGCGCTTCCGGTCCGTGTCCTCGACCACGCGACTGCTGCCACCCGCACGGTTCCGTTGAAACGCCGGAATGTCGAATTTCACCGTCGCGGTACCATCCTCGCCGACCCTCACTATCCCGGAGTAGCGCGCCAGCGGCGCTTGCGTCGGTTTCTCACTGCTGAGTTCGCCGCCGCTGTCGCCACCGGACCGGATCGCGCCCTTGGTCAGGCCCAGCCCGTCGATCAGGAAACCATAAAGGTCGCGGACATCCGTGCCGAGCGCGCGTTGGCCAAAGAAGAAGTCGCCGGGCTTGGGGGTCTCGTAGCGGGTCAGGTTCAAAATGCCGACATCCACGGCCGAAACCGTCAGTTCCGCCTCTTCGCCGGGCTGCAGACCTGCCAGCTTCACCGGGACGATCATGGTCGAGCGCGGCGCAATCTTTTCCGGCACCGCAAGCGCGACGTTGAGGCCCCGGTCCGACGCATCGACCGAGAACCAGCTCACCCCGAGCGCTCGGCCGGGCATGCGGCGCGCTGCGGCGTCAAGCGGCCGATGTGCCAGCACGACCGCATAGGCTCCCGTGCCCCAATCTTCGCCGACCGGAATGTCGATCGAGTTGTCGCCGACCTTGAGGTCGGCCGATTGCATCGCCCGCACCGCGCCGTTGGCCACCGTCAGCGTGGCCTTCCCGGCGAAGCGCGAATGGACGCGCGCGTGCAGGATCTCGCCGGGAGCGTAGTCCTGCTTGTCGAGAGTGACGTCGAGCAGGTCAGGGGTCTGGGCGGAGGCATCGCCGGACCAGCCGACATCGAACGTGATGCTGGTCGGCGGAATGGCGGGGTCGCTCGAGGTCAGTTCGAGTCGGTGCTGGCCGAGCTTCACTGGCGCCTCGATGTGCGCAGGCGCGTCGGTGGCCGCGTCAAGCCGGCCGTCCGCGATGCGTTTCGAGGATTTTACTCGCTCGTAGTTCCAGTGACCGCCCTCGCTGTACCATTGATAATCGTTGTCGAGCCGGTACAGCGACCAGCGCAGCCCGGATTTGGCGATCCGCTCGCCATCCGGTCCGACCGCGACGATGTCGAACGTGGCCGTGCCGCCTTCGCCGAGGTTTCCAAAGGTCTTCTTCACGCCGATCAGCGCGCTCTGCGGTGTGACGGGAAGCGTGAGGGCGCGTTCGACAGCGCGCCCTCCGGGCTCGCCGACGCGCAGCACGATCTTCGCCTGAAGGGGCCGGGTGGCCGCGACGTTGGGAACCGGAGCCGAAACGGTCGCGAGGCCGGCTGCGTCCGTCACGAACGGGCTGGACAGCGGGGTTGTCACGCTGTCGAAGCTTTCGTCCGTCAATCCTGCCTGGAAGCCGGCCAGTGAAGGCCAAACTGGCTTGTCGGCTGCCTGGAGGGTCGTCTCCCCGGTGATCTCTAGAGCCTTGCCGGGCGCGCCATAGAGGAAGCGGGTCGTGGTCGCAATCAGAGCCGGCGTGCCAGGGGTCAGGCGCTTCGCATCGCTGGCCAGCTCGAAGCTCAGCCTCTCAGGCAGGTAGTCTTCGACCAGGAAGCTCGTCTCACCGACCGCTTCGCCTTTCTGATCCGTAAAGGCTTCCACCCTCCAGGTGCCGGTGCCAGCGCTGGGCGCAAGCGGAAGCACCAGGGCGTGGCCGCCCATGCCGCCGTCCGGAACGGTGACGCGCTTGTACTCGACCCCGTCCGGTCGTTTGACGACCAGCGTCAATGGCGTCCCGGTTGCGGCCAATCCGCCCCCGTCGCGCAGCAGGCCGGTGATATTGACCGTTTCGCCGGATCGATAGACGCCCCGCTCGCAATACAGGAACGCATCGAGGGCTTTCGGCGATGGCCGGCCCTTCACGCCGCGATCGGTGAGGTCGAAAGGCGACTGCGACAGGTCGAGGAAATTGTAATCGCCGTCCGCCGTGGTAGCGATCAGCGCGGCCGGCACGTTGCCGCCCTTGCCGCGCGCCAGTCCGGGGTCGAAGCGAACCGTGCCGCCAGCATCGGTCGTCTTGGTCGCAAGGATCTCGTTGTTTTTGGCGACCAATCGCAATTCGACGCCGCCCTTGGGTTCGGCGCTCGCCAGGGATCGAACGAGCGCGGTGACGCCGTTCTCGCCGGAGAACGCCGTCAGCCCGAGGTCGGACACCACGAACCATTGGGTCGGTTTCGGTCCGGAATGCTCGTCCGTGTCGATGTCCGAGTGCGGTGCGGCCTGCATCACGTAGACGCCGGGCTCCATCTTGCCGACAGCTTCGAGGACCGGAAATGCAGTGGTGACATCCTCGTTGAGCCGCTGTTCGACATCGAGCGAACCGGACCAGACCTTGGCGCCTGTGCTGCTGGCGATCGTGTCGAGCTTGTAGGGGTAGAGCTGGTTGAGGAAGTCGTCCGACCCGAGTGTCGGCGCGAGATTCCGGTCGCCAATCCGCAGGATCTGCACCTCGACCTTGGACGTGTTGACCGAGATGACCGGGATGCCCTCCGGCCCGATCCGGGGCAGGACGTAGCTCTTTCCGGCGAAGCGCACCTGGGGAGAGCGGTCCCGCACATAGATGTCGTAGTCGGCCGATTTGAGCAGGTTTTCCTCGACCGACGAGGGCAGGCCTTGGCGCACCGTCACGCTGTAACGCTCGCCGTGGTTCAGGCCCTCGACGCAGAGCTGCTGATCTTCGGTGGAGACCGCGGCGTTGGCCGACCCGCCGACTGCGACGTAGCTGGAGAAATCGGTTCGCCCCTTGGCCAGGGCTTCGGAAAACTGGAAACAGACCCGGGCCGAAATAGCGTCGCTGTCGATCTTGTAGTCGGTGATGCGGAATCCGTGCTCCTCGCGCAGCGCATCATAGGTTTTGCGTACCGATGCGTTGTCCACAGCCTTCAGGCTTGCCAGATAGCTGTCGAGAGCAGGGCGCCAGTTCTCCTGCTTGGCATAGATAGAGCCGAGCGCGGCCAGGGCCGTCGCTTCGTCGCGTCGGCTGCCCGCAACCTGATACGCGATGTAGGCGGCCGCGGGAGCCCAGGTGGTGAGCTGGGTTTTCCTGTTGTCGTCGTCCTTGACCGCGTCAGCAGCGGCCAGCGCGACGGAGGCGAGCTTGAGCCAGACCGCACTGTCGTCCCGGCCGGCCGCTATCGCGCCCCCAAAATCCTCGACCGCAGCCTGGGGATCGGAGGCGGCGTCCTTCACGCCCCGCTGCAAAAAGCTGGTCCGCCGTGTGGCCCTTGACCTGGTCGAGCGAGCCCTTGCGCACCGCCGCCCTGGTCCGCACGGCCTCGCTTTCGAGATCGCTCCGGCTGAAGCTCTTGGCCGGAGTGGTTGCCCCGCTCTGCGCCGCCGGGGCGGCCAGCGCGGCTGGTGCGGTCGCGATCCCCAGCGAGGTCGCCAGAACCACGAAGGTAAGGACCAGCCGTCGCATTGGAGGCTCCTGAATGTCGTCATCGGCAGGCGGACCGCGCAGCGCATTGCTACCGCGAAAGCGGGCGCGGCGTGAAGGGCCTGGTCCCCAGATCAGTGGCAACCGCTCCCCTCGCATTGGGAAAAATTTTACTGATGTGCGCGAAGG
Organism: uncultured Alphaproteobacteria bacterium; assembly: GCA_963851175.1. Taxonomy (GTDB): domain Bacteria; phylum Pseudomonadota; class Alphaproteobacteria; order Rhizobiales; family Beijerinckiaceae; genus Lichenihabitans. The sequence goes on from CAWKNU010000010.1 coordinate 199,705, forward strand.
TCAGGCGAGGAGGACGCTTCCATGCCGACATCTGCCTATGTAGCCGCCAGCTTTTCCCCGCAGGTTTTCGCGGTGGTCGTGGCCGGTTTGAGCCTTGCGTTCATGGCCGTGGTCGGAGCCCGTGCGCCGCAGGTCGACAAGGCCGAAACACATTAGCACCCGTTGGGCTGCTTGCCTTACCCCCTCTGCCGGCCGGGACCGCCGTTTCATGCTATAGGTTCAGGCGGATAACCCGATGATGGAAAGCCTGTTCGGGTCGACAGGTCATCTGACGTGGTGGCAGGAATGCGACCGCGCGATCGTGGTCTTCTTTTACGGTCTTGCGCTTGTCCGGATGGCGGGACGCAGGGTGTTCGGGAAATGGGGTGCCATCGACATCATCGTCTCGATCGTGATCGGCTCCAATCTCAGCCGCGCCCTTACGGGTGGAGCAGAGCTGTTCGGCACGCTTGCTGCGACCGCGCTCGTCATGGTGCTGCACTGGCTCTTGTCGCATGCGGCCGCGCGGTCGCCGTGGCTGGCCAAGGTCGTCGAGGGCAGGATGATCGAACTCGGCAAAAGCGGCGAGATCAGGAAATCGAGCATGACCGCGCATGCGATCAGCCAGGCGGATCTCGAGGAGGCGCTCAGGCAGGAGGGCGTCGAGCATATCTCCGACACGAAGCTGATCACGCTGGAACCCAGCGGCAAGATAACGATCCTGAAGGCCAAATAACCGGGGCCGGCGATGGTCGATCCGCTTACGAAGGATCTTTGCGTGCTGTTGAGACTTGCCGTCCCTCCAAGGCGTTCAGTATAAGCCCGCGCGGCCCTCATCCGCGAAAGAGCGCGGCTTGCCGTGGGCAACGCGGGCCATGGCCGACACCGGCCCAAGGGCCGCGACACTCGCCTGACACGAGGTGAAGCTGCACGAAACGGAGAGCATCAACAGTGTCCACGACGCAGCGAGTATGGGACACCGTCGGCTTCCTGATCCGATTCATGAGGGGTGAATCGGAGAGCCCGACCACGTTGCCAGCCTCGGCCTATTATTACGGCTACATCAATGCTCAGGGTCGCGAGTTTCTCGCGGCCGAGTTGCACCACGAGGACCCACTCAGTCTTCCGCCGGCGGAGATCGTGCACCGTGTCCTGGCGGCGGGCTATTTTCCCGCTCTGGCCAGCGAGCAGCGGTATCCAATCGAAGCGAAAGGCAAGTTTGACGACGTGGATCATGCCAACCAGCGCTTCATCGTGGCCGTCGATCGCGTCGCCGAAACATTGTTCATCCAGGAAGTCCGCACCGAACCTTATGAGCGAAAGAGCGATCTGGATGGGCTTGCCAACGTCTCTTAAGGCGCCCGCCCGCATTGCCGCGATCCGGGGCAGTGATCGCCTGCGGACCGTTTGGCTGGCGATGGCTGCGGGACTGCCGGCGCTGATCGGCCTGAGCGCGTGTGGCGATTTCGGCGTAGGCGTCCTGACGGACCGCATTCCGCCCTATGTGGTGCCTTCGGACAAGCCCGCTAATCCGATCGAGCGCGCGCTCGCCTACTGCAAGGAAAAAACCGAGGCCGAGGAGACCAAATGCGTCAAGGCCGGACTCTCGGGCTCTAACGTGAGCCATGACCGGCCTGGTGGCAATGATTCCAAAGTGCCAGCGGGGCCGGGTGTGTGACTACAAATATACGACGAGGGACCGTCTGGGATATCTGGCCGAGAATGCAGCCTACTTTACGGTGCATTGGCAGGTCGAGATCGATTTCAGATCCGCCCACGCAAGCGTTGCCGATTTGCCGGTCACGGTCACGCAGGTTGGATCCTAGCGATGGTCGGGCTCGACATGATCCCGCCGCCTGCGTCCTCACCTTGTTTCCCCTTGGCCTAGCGCATACAAAGCCCGCTCATCGAGGGGCTGGCATGGCATCGTGGCGTTCCTGTCTTGGGGCTTTGCTCATCGGCCTTTGTTGCGCCGGCCCCCAGGCCGTGCAGGCCGCCGACCTGACGGTTTTCGCGGCGGCCAGCATGAAGACCGCGCTCGATGCCGTCGATGCGGCCTTCACCAAGGCCCAGTCCAAAACCGTCGCTGCGTCCTACGCGGCCTCGTCCGCGCTCGCCAAGCAGATCGAAGAAGGCGCGCCGGCCGATGTCTTCATCTCGGCCGACGTTGACTGGATGGACGATGTCGACAAGCACAATGGGCTTCGTGAAGGGACGCGAACCAACCTGCTCGGCAACCAGCTCGTCCTCGTCACGCAGGCAAATCGCGCCATGACCCTCGATGTCGTTCCGGGAATGCCGATCGGGGCGGCACTGGGCGACGGTCGGTTGGCCATTCCCGATGTCGACACCGTTCCGGCCGGAAAATACGGCAAGGCGGCCTTGACCAGTCTCGGCATTTGGCCGGCCGTCGAAGGCAAGCTCGCACCGGCAGAAAACGTGCGCGCGGCCTTGGCCTATGTGTCGCGGGGAGAGGCGCCGCTCGGCGTGGTCTACGCCACCGACGCGGCCTCCGACAAAGGCGTGCGCGTGGTCGGCACCTTCCCGGAGAACTCGCATGCTCCGATCATCTATCCGGTTGCAATAACGGCTGGGTCGAAGAGCCCCGTCGCGCAGAGCTATCTCGAGTTTCTTCGCAGTGCCGAGGCCAAGCAATTGTTCGAAGCGCAAGGCTTCAGCATCCTGCAATGAACATGGTGCTGTCCGATGCAGAATGGACGGCCATTTCGCTCAGCCTGAAAGTAGCCTCCGTCGCGACCCTGGCGAGTTTGGTGCCCGGCATCGGCATGGGGTTTCTGCTCGCTAAGCGCACGTTTCGGGGCAAATTCCTGGTGAACAGCCTTGTCCACCTGCCCCTGGTGCTGCCACCCGTCGTCACAGGCTATCTGCTGCTCTTGGGCTTCGGGCGGCATGGCCCCGCCGGCATCTGGCTCGACCGATGCTGCGGCATCGTGCTTTCGTTCCGCTGGACCGGTGCCGTGCTGGCGGCCGCCATCATGGGCTTTCCGCTTCTCGTTCGGGCCATCCGACTCGGGTTCGAGAGCGTCGACGTTCGGCTGGAAGGGGCTGCATCGACGCTTGGTGCCTCTCCGTTCTGGGTGTTCCTCACGGTGACGCTCCCGCTCGGCCTGCCCGGCATCATCGCCGGGGCGCTCTTGTGCTTTGCCAAGGCCCTGGGCGAGTTCGGCGCCACCATCACGTTCGTCTCCAACATCCCCGGTGAAACACAAACCCTCGCCTCGGCGATCTATTCGTTCACGCAAGTACCGGGCGGCGACGCCGGCGCTTTGCGCTTGACGCTGGTAGCGATCGTGCTCGCCATGGGGGCTCTTGCTGCCTCCGAGGCGCTCGCCGCCATCGTGCATCGCCGGCTGGTCAGCAAATGAATATCGACGTCGATGTCGCTCTCACCCAGGGGGACTTCCACCTCACGGTTTGCTTCGGAAGCAATGCCCGGACGATCGGCCTGACCGGACCTTCGGGTTCGGGAAAGACGACGCTGCTGAACCTCGTCGCCGGCACGCTGCGGCCGGGGCGGGGACACGTCAGGATCGATGGGCGGGTGTTTGCGGATTCCAAGCGGAACATCATGGTGCCGCCTCATCGGCGCGACGTCGGCTACGTGTTCCAGGACGGACGGCTGTTTCCGCACCTGACCGTGCAGCAGAATCTGCATTACGGACGTTGGTTCTCTCGCGACCGAACGCCGCCGGTCGGGGCGCAGCGCATCATCGAGCTTCTCGGGATCGGCCACCTCCTGCATCGGCGTGCCGTCGGCTTGTCGGGCGGCGAACAGCAGAGGGTGGCGCTCGGCAGGGCCTTGTTCGCGGCGCCTCGCCTCTTACTGATGGACGAACCGCTGGCCGGGCTCGACCGGGAGCGTCGCCTCGAGATCTTGCCGTTGATCGCCCGTGTGCGGGACGAAGCCCAAATCCCGTTGATCTACGTCAGCCACGCGGAAGACGAGATCCTGCGGCTGACCGACGATGTCGTGACCCTCTCGGAAGGCCGGCTGGTCGACCCGGGCAACGTCTCTGGACGAAGCTCTGAGACCGGTCCTGCGACAGGGCGGCCGGGTTGCTCGCCCTAGGGCCGCGACGTCGGCTGGCGCGCACCCGAGGTCACGATGCCGCCAGGCTCAGGGAAATACGCGGCCGCTCTCGATCATCGGTAAGCCGGGAAACGTCAGCGCCCGGCTGTGATCCACCAAAGTGAAGGGCTCTCCCCAGACGCCCCGCATCTCGAAGGGCAGGCGGGCCCCGTTCGGCACCAGGGAGCCGGCCGCGTCGGTTTGCGTCGCTACCGCGACAATGTCGACTTTGCCTTGCGGTAGGTCCGTATGACCCCCGAAGGACAGCTGAATGCCGGGGCCGGTCACGCGGCCGTCGACCACGTTCACCACGCCGTTCTCGACCCTTATGCCCGCCGAAGCCGAGTTCGAACGACGTGATCTGCGCGGCCTGGCCCTCGCCGAGCGGGAGCTTGCGGGCGAAACGCTTCAGCGCTTGCGTGACCGAGAGGCCCATGAAGTTGCCCCCATCGACATTGGCCTGGCCGGTTCCGGAGAGACCGTGGACCATGTCGCTGAGACTTCGCCCGCGCCCTTCCACCGCGACTTTGCCGGTCAGGGCGCCGGTTGCGCGTTCCTCGCCGGCGAGCGCCGCCGTGAGCGGACCGAGGTCGACCTTCGCGACGGAAAGATCCGCATGTGCCTCGATGCCGGCCGTGCCCACGCTGGCCGTCGCATGGGCTTTGACAATGCCGTTGAAGGCGCTCGCTTCATCAAGCGTCACCTCGACGCGGCCATCGTGAGAAAAGGCCGACAATGCGGAGTCCTGGACTTCGATCTGCCCCCAGCGGACCACGGAAGCAGAAACTCTGAGGTCGATGTTCATGGGAAGCAGGTCTGTGGCGACGGGCGTCTCAAAGAGGCTGGCTCTGGAAGATGGGCGCGCGTTGTGCCCCGCGAACCGGCCCAAATCGAGGAAGTCGGTAGCGAGGGTCCCCTCGATTAGTCCCCGCTTGCCGTCGGCGTGGAAGCCTAGCGTGCCTTCGAGCGTGGTGTCGTCCAGCCGCAAGGTGCTGCTCGAGAGCGACACGTCGCCGAGCTTGGCCATGGCGTCCCCGCTCAACATGGCTCTTTGCACGTCGATCCACGGCGCCGGGAGGCCGAACGCCGCAAAGAGCCGCGGCACGGCATTCGACGAGATCGTGACCCGGCCGGCAAACTGCCGTTGCGCGCCTCCGCTGAGATCTCCAGCAGCCGAGAAGGATCCGATCGCCGATGTGGCCTGCAATGACGCTGGAGACGTGCCCCCGTTGAGCACGGCGCGAGGGCGAGCCAGGCGTCCTGTGAACTGTCCAGGAGCAGAGTGCCAGACTGCACGTCCCGAGAGGGCCAGACTTCCGTCGGCCGAGGGGCTGAGTTGAGCGGTCGCGTCGACATCCGTGATCAACGTGTCGAACGCCGAGTGCTGGGAGCGCACGCGAATCACCCCGGATCGGAATGACAGCTTGAACGCGTCGAAGGGGTCCACGCCCCCTTCGGTGACTCCGTCCCCCGGGCTCGCGGGACCCGGAAGCTTGTCGATGTCCACCGTCACGGTGGGGTCGGCCAAGGTGGCCGAAATCAACTGCCATTTTCCCTTGAGCAACGAAGGTATATCGAGGTCGCCATAGAGGGTCGGGGCATCGGCCAGCACGGCATCGTTGCTGTCGCGGACCGAAACGCCGGATATCTGCACACGCGGTCGTGGCAGAAGCTTTAGCGTGATGTCGCCTCCGATCCGTGCCGAAAGCCCCGTGGCTTCGCTGATGTGCTTGGCGATCTCAGCATATTTGGTCGCTCCCCTGAGCTTCCAGGGCACCAGGGCGAACGCGACGCACAAGCCAAGGGCGCCGGTTCCAATGAGCTTGAGCGCTGCCTTCATCCTTCTCCGCCGCGGGGCATCCGGACATTCGCGTCACGACCCGCGCAATATAGAACCCGAACGTGGCGCAAATGTCACGATAATTTACTATCTCGCAGGTAATACGCGGAGTAGAAGCCCCCAGCATCGGACGCCATAAAAAGGCCGAACTGGGAAGGCGTTTGTAGCGCCAACACGCGGAGCGACCCCAATCTTCGGGATCCTGGATCGGGTTGTTGCTTGAGCGTCGGTCGCTAAGACCATCATCAAAGTTTGATGTGCTGCTGTCTGGGGGCAGGCCAGTGGCGGGTGAACTTCGGTGGTGAGCCCGTATTGGAGCGCGCACTGTGAGAATTGATGTTTCCCGACATGGGCTTAAGTCAACGACGATGATCCCGGGACAGGCGCTACGCTTCGCTTTGCCGCTCGTGGTCGCGCTCGGCTGCGCACCTGCGATGGCGCAGTCCGATCCCGATTCGGGATCGGCGGGGCAGGCTGAATGGGCGCAGAAATACGATTCCGATTCGCGCCTGCAGGTGCAGCGCAGCACGACGCCGACGCTTTCGCCCCAGACGGTGGCTGCCACCGAACAAGCCGTGCAGACCTACCAAGGCATCGTCAGCCAGGGTGGCTGGGGCACTGTTCCGCAGGGCGTGAACCTTCACGTCGGTTCGAAGGGGCAGGCCGTGGTGGCGCTCCGTCACCGCCTCATGGTCACGGGTGACCTCGACCAGGCGGCTGGCGTGTCTCCCGTTTTCGACGCCTATGTGGAGGCCGGCGTAAAGCGCTTTCAGGCCCGGCACGGACTTGGCCAGACCGGGATCGTCTCGAGCCAGACCTTGGTCGAGATGAACGTGCCGGCCGAACTGCGGCTGCGCGAACTCGAAACCAATTTGGTGCGCCTACGGTCCTTCTCGAGCAACCTCGGCGACCGCTTCGTGATGGCCAATATCCCGGCCGCATCGGTCGAGACGGTCGAAAACGGCATGGTGGTCAGCCATCATGCGGCGGGCGTGGGCAAAATCGATCGGCAATCGCCGGTGATGCAGACCAAAGCCATCGACATCAACTTCAATCCCTATTGGACGGTGCCGGCATCGATCATCCGCAAGGACCTCATCCCCAAGATGCAGGCGGATGCCAACTACCTGACCGACAACCACATCCGCACCTTCAACAAGGACAACCAGGAAGTTTCGCCGAGGTCGATCAACTGGAACTCGATGGATGCCATCAACTACAAGTTCCGGGAGGATCCGGGCGAAAACAACTCGCTCGGCGTGGTGCGCATCAACATCGCCAACCCGTACGGCGTGTATATGCATGACACGCCAACCAAGGGGATTTTCGGCGACGATTTCCGCTTCGTCTCGTCCGGCTGTATCCGGGTCCAGAATGTGCGCGACTATGTTGCGTGGCTGCTGAAGGACACCCCCGGCTGGGATCGTGAGCACATCGACGCGGCGATCCGGTCGGGCGACCGCATCGACGTCAAGCTGGCTCAGCCCGTTCCGGTGTACTGGGTCTATATCACGGCTTGGGCCACGCCGGAGGGCGTCGTTCAGTTCCGGGAGGACATCTACAATCGCGACGGACTGGGCGGTTCCGCGGCTGTCGCTTCTGCGGCCCCCGCCGGCGACGAGAACGACGCGGTCGAGCCCCCGTTGCAGCAGGACTGAGCCGGGGCGGACCGGAGGTCGCGCGGCCTGCGGTGCTTTTCTGCCTCAAGCCTGTCCGGGTTGTCGGCAACGCTCCATCGAGCTTCGCGTAGAGGATGACGCCGCCGCCGCGACTCTGTATGGATTCGTCCCAGCATGCCCGGCGCGCGGTCTCGATCGCGACGGCAGGCATCTGAAGCGGCTCTTCTCGGCCGCGCAACGTCGAATTCCGAGCCGCGCCATGACCGAAATGATCTCGCCTTCCGCCACCAAGACCATGAGCGGCGCGCCGTTGTCCAACAGCTTCTTCGGAGCGCAACTGTCGGTCGCGGATCCGGAGATTGCGCGCGCAATCGACCTCGAACTCGGCCGCCAGCGGGACGAGATCGAACTGATCGCCTCGGAAAACATCGTGTCCCGCGCCGTCCTCGAGGCGCAGGGCTCGGTCATGACCAACAAATATGCCGAAGGCTACCCGGGTCGGCGGTATTACGGTGGCTGCCAGTTCGTCGACATTGCCGAGACGCTCGCAATCGACCGGGCGAAGCAATTGTTCGGCTGCAACTACGCCAACGTTCAGGCTAATTCCGGCAGCCAGGCCAACCAGGCAGTTTTCCTGGCCCTGATGCAGCCCGGCGAAACCTTCATGGGACTCGACCTCGCGGCCGGCGGGCACCTGACGCACGGTTCGCCCGTGAACATGTCGGGCCGCTGGTTCAAGACCGTGTCCTACGGGGTCGACCCGCAGACCCACGTGATCGATATGGACGAGGTGGAGCGCAAGGCGCAGGCCTCCAAGCCCAAGATCATCATTGCGGGCGGGTCCGCCTATTCCCGCTTCTGGGATTTCGCCCGGTTTCGGCAGATCGCCGACGCAGTCGGGGCCTATTTCATGGTCGACATGGCGCATTTTGCGGGGCTCGTGGCGGGCGGGGTTCATCCGTCCCCGTTCCCGCATGCCCATGTGGTGACCTCGACGACCCACAAGACCTTGCGGGGTCCGCGCGGTGGCCTCATCCTCAGCGACGCGGAGGACATCGCCAAGAAAATCAATTCGGCGATCTTCCCCGGGCTGCAGGGCGGCCCCTTGATGCATGTGATCGCCGCCAAGGCGGTGGCGTTCGGCGAAGCTCTCACGCCGGAGTTCAAGCGCTACGCCAAGCAGGTCGCGGACAACGCCAAGGCGCTGGCGTCCAGCCTGGCCGGGGCAGGGTTCCCGATCGTGTCCGGCGGTACCGACAACCACCTGATGCTGGTCGATCTTCGGGCCAAGAAGGTCACCGGCAAGGCTGCCGAGGCCGCCCTCGGACGCGCCCACATAACGGTCAACAAGAACGGCATTCCGTTCGACCCGGAAAAGCCGATGGTAACCTCGGGCATTCGGGTCGGAACGCCTGCGGCGACCTCGCGCGGCTTCGGGGCTGCCGAATTCGAACAGGTCGGCGCCTTGGTGGCCGAGACCCTCGAAGGTCTGTCCCGCAATGGCGACGAAGGCAACGCCCTAGTCGAGGCTGGCGTCAAGAACAAGGTTGCCGAGCTGACGCGCCGGTTCCCGATATATTGACTCGCAACAGCATGAGCCCGCGCGTGGCGGCGCTTCGTTCCGGCGCCGAAGCTCCGGGCGGCGGATTTTAGCGATGTTCACGGGTCTGGTCAGCGGCATCGGCCAAGTTGTCGCCGAAGACGTGCGGGGCACGACGAAGCGGCTCCGCATTGCCTGCGATTATCCGCTGGAAAGCATCGCGATCGGCGCATCGATCGCCTGTTCCGGACCCTGCCTGACCGCGGTGGCGACCGGCCGGGCCGGCAACAAAACCTGGTTCGAGATCGACGCCGGTGCGGAAACGCTGGCACGCACCACCCTCGGGGCATGGACCATAGGCAAGCGTATCAATCTCGAGCGCTCGTTGAAGGTCGGCGACGAGTTGGGTGGCCACCTCGTTTCCGGTCATGTCGATGGTCTGGCGACGGTGATGGCCCGGACCGATCTCGGAGAAACATCCCGGTTCGACATCGAAGCCCCCGCCGCACTGGCCGGTTTCATCGCGGAAAAAGGCTCGGTCGCGCTGGATGGCACATCGCTCACGGTCAACAGCGTCGATGGCAGGACGTTCTCGGTGCTGCTGATCCCGCATACGCTCGAGGTGACCACCTGGAACGCGGTCCAGTCGGGCGACAGCCTGAACATCGAGATCGACATGATGGCCCGCTACGCGGCCCGCCTGGCGGATTGGCGAGGCCGCGATTCAAGCGTCGGAAACCTGTCGCCGGTGTCGAACGTCACCCTGTGATCGGACGGGTCGGGGCTCGCCCCCTTGCACCCGAATCCCGACAGTCCTAATGACCCCGGGGTCGCTGGCGTCCCGCGATCGGAGAAGCAGGTTCCATGGTTCAGAAAGCTCGCGGGGGCGAAGTCGAGACGATCGATGCTCCGGCGCATTTCCTTGTCGTCGAAGCTCCGTACTATCCGGAGCTCGCGACGATGTTGTTGTCCGGAGCCGGCGCGGCCCTGGCGGCCGCGGGAGCGACGTTCGACGTAGTCCGCGTCCCGGGTGCTCTGGAAATTCCCGCCGCTGTCGCAATCTGCTGCGAGGCTGCAGAGAAGCGTGGCCGCCCTTACGGCGGGGCCGTCGCACTCGGCTGCATCGTTCGGGGGGAAACCTACCATTTCGAGATCGTCGCCAACGAGAGCGCCCGCGGACTGATGCAGATTGCAGCAGGGCAGGCCTTTCCTATCGGCAATGGGATTCTGACAGTGGAGGATATGGGTCAGGCCACGCTGCGTGCCGACCCCGCCCAGGGCAACAAGGGTGGCGAAGCGGCGCACGCCGCAATGGTGCTCTGGCGGCTGAAGCAGGACTCAGGGGCGGATCAATGACTCGCGGCGAACAGCGCGCCGCTGCCCGTCTGGCGGCCGTCCAGGCCCTTTACCAGATGGATGTGGCCAAGACCGGCATCCACGAGATCCTGGCCGAATTCGAATCGCATTGGATCGGCCAGGAGGTCGAAGGCGACCAGTACAACCCTGCCGAGATCGCGTTTTTTCGCGACACGCTCGAAGGGGTTCTCGGCCAGCAGGCGGAACTGGACCGTTTGATCGATAATGCGCTGCAGCAAGGCTGGCCCCTGCGCCGGGTCGAGGCCGTGCTGCGCGCCATTTTGCGGGCCGGCGCCTATGAGCTGAAGAATCGCAGGGACGTACCGGCCCGGGTCACGATCAAGGAATATACGGATGTGGCCGCGGCGTTCTTCGGCGGCGATGAAGTCGGAATGACCAATGCGGTCCTCGATGGGCTGGCGCGCCGCTTGCGGGCGGACGACATGGTGGGCTCCATGGGTTCCCGTTGATCGATCAAGACCAGGAGAGGCGCGGCATGCAGGTGGAACGGTTCGGCGAGGTGGACGGCACTGAAGTTGTCCAAGCGACGCTGCGGTCGGAGGCTGGGGCGACCGCCTCGGTGATTTCCTGGGGCGCCGTCTTGCGCGACCTCGTAGTTCCAAGCTCCCGCGGGCCGCAGCGCGTCGTGCTCGGGCTCAACACGCCTGGACGAATATCGAAAATACTCGCCGCATTTCGGTGCGACCCCAGGCCGCTTCGCCAATCGCATCGCCGGGGGCAGGTTCACTCTCGACGGCAAGGAGTACCAGCTCGCGATCAACGAGAAGAACAAGAACACCCTGCACGGCGGCCCGAACGGTTTCGGCAAGCGGCCCTGGCGCGTCGCAGCGGCCGAGCGGAATTCGGTGACCCTGGTTCTCGATTCGCCCGATGGAGATGCGGGATTTCCCGGCGCGCTGCGCGCCACCTGTGTCTACGCGCTTCTGGAACCCGCGACATTGCTGGTGGAATTGACCGCCACCTGTGACGCGCCGACCATCGTCAATCTGGCCCACCACTCCTATTTCAACCTCGATGGAAGCCCCGACATCCTCGACCACGAGGTGACCCTTGCGGCCGGCTTCCTGACCGAGACCGACCCGGACCTGATACCTACCGGCCAGATCCTGAGCGTCGCCGGAACGCCCTATGATTTCCGGACCGCGCGCCCGGTTCGCAATCCCTCGGGCACCACCTACGACACGAACTTCGTCATCGCTCCCATGCCCGACCCGCGGTCAGGCCTGGCCCATGCGGCGACCGTGCGATCGCCGAAGAACGGCCTGACGCTCGAACTCCACACCAATCAGCCGGGCGTGCAATTCTACGATGCGGCAAAAGTGAACTGCGCCGTCCCGGGGCTGGGCGGCGCCCATTACGGCGCGCATGCCGGCCTGTGCCTCGAAGCCCAGAATTTTCCCGACGCGCCCAACCACCGGCATTTTCCCTCGAGCGTGTTGCGCCCGGGCGAACAATATCAGCAGCGCTCGGAATACCGCTTCAGCTGACCGGAGGCTGGGCGCCGTTCTCAGACGCGATCTGCCTGCACGGCGCCGGTCTGCGCGAGTCGGCCAGGAAACCGGAGGCGCCCGGGACGCCTCCGGTTGGATTCGCCGGTCAGCGATCTCCGAGGCTGCCCTCGTTTTCGGCCAAGGCCGCGCCGACTTCCAATCCGAGTTCGTCGAGCGAGGTTTCTTCGCGCGCGAGCACCTCTTCACCCTTGGCCTGGCGCTCGGCCTCTTCGTGCGAGCGGGCGACGTTGATGGTCACCTTGGCTTCGACTTCCGGGTGGAGTTGCACCGGAACTGCGTGCAGGCCCAGCGTCTTGATCGGCGTCGTCAGGACGATCTGATTGCGGTTGGCCGAGAAGCCGCCTGCCGTGATCGCCTCGGCTACGTCCCGGGTCGATACCGAGCCGTAGAGCTGGCCGGTCTCGCCGGCCTGCCGGATCATGGTGAAGCTCTGGCCGTCGAGCTTTTCGGCGACCTGCGACGCCTCGCTCTTCAGCTCGAGGTTGCGCGCTTCGAGCTGCGAACGCTGCGTCTCGAAGCGCTGTGCGTTGGCCTCCGTGGCTCGAAGAGCCTTGCCCTGCGGGAGCAGGAAGTTGCGGGCGAAGCCGTCGCGCACGCGCACGCGCTCTCCCATCTGGCCAAGTTTGGCGACGCGTTCGAGAAGAATGACATCCATGGTTTTCAGCTCCTGAAAGGTGAGTGTGGAGGGTGAGAGGAAGGGCGGCCGCGCACGGAGAACAGGCAGTCCAGGCAACCGAGCACGGCGAGGGCCAGAAGCGGCCAAGGCATCAAAAAGACGACGACGCCGTAGATGGCGAACAGGATCAAGCGTCGCGCCAGCAGGCCCCGCGTCACGACATGGGCGGCGGCGAGGCCCTCGAACACGAAGGCCATCGCCATCGCGGCTGCGATGACGCCCGCCGCCAGACCGAACGGATCTGGCAGGAAGAGACAGCCGAGCAGCAGCGCGAAAGCCACGACGAGGCGCCGCGGCAGCCGGATGCCATCGGCCAGATCGGGCCAGGGCCGGACCAGCTTCTGCGAGACCAATACGACCCGTCCGCTAAGCCAAAGATTGAAGGCCAGCATGAGGAAGGTTGAGGCCGCCATGGCGAGCGGGATCACCTGAACGAGGTCGTTATAGGACAGGCCTCCCGGGAGCTTGGACCCGGAAAACACCGTGCTCAACCTTGCGGACATGACCGAAATGGCATGATCGTAGCCGCCGTAGCGCAGCATCAAGGCGCCGCCGATGAGCAGGACCGGAAGAGCCGACAGGGCCGCAACCCAGACGAGGATCTTGCCGACAGGATACCATTCGACGGTGCTGTCCTGAGTGCCGGGCACGGGTCGCGCCAGCAGCGCCAGATAGGCGAGCCACCAGGCCGGCAAGCCTAGGACTGCGATGAACGTGAGACCGGGGATCGGGCCGAGCGCCAATGCCACGGCCGCGGCACCGACGAATGCCGCAAGCCCGCCGCTCATATGGCCGAAGCCGAGCGCCGCGATCATGATGGGCAGCGGCGTCAGATAGGCCAAAACAACGCCCGCGAGAGACGCGGTCGCCGAAACGATGAAGAGAAGCGCGGACGCCACTCCGGCCCCTAGCGCAACGCCATAGATCTTTACCATCGCCGAGCTGTCCCGCCTCGTCTGGAGCGGTTAGGGACGGATCGAAGCCGTCCCAACCAAGCCGCCCGGAGTCGATATCCCGCGCGGCCGACGCAATCAGACCGGTGGGTACGAAATCCACCGGTTGATGATAGTCTCGACCCTTAGCGGATCACGTAGGGCAGCAACCCAAGGAACCGAGCGCGCTTGATCGCCTGGGCGAGTTCGCGCTGCTTCTTGGCCGAAACCGCCGTGATCCGGGACGGCACGATCTTGCCGCGCTCCGAAATGTACCGCGACAGCAGCCGCGTATCCTTGAAGTCGATCTTGGGGGCGTTCGGGCCGGAAAACGGGCAAGTCTTGCGGCGGCGAAAGAACGGACGGCGAGGAGCTGTCGACATCATGCTTCTCCTGCGGCCGGAGCGCCGGCCGGCGGCCTGCTCGGGAAACGGCTACCCCGGTCGGGACGATCGCCGCGATCGAAGCGCCCGGGACCACCACGCCGGTCGCCCCGCTCACCCTTGTCGTCGCGATCGCCGTCTTCACGCTTGCGCAGCATGGCGGATGGCGCCTCTTCGAGCTTCTCGACCCGGACCGTCAGAAGCCGGATCACGTCTTCGTTGATCCGCATCTGCCGTTCCATTTCGGTGACGGCGGCCGGGGGAGCATCGATATTCATCAGCGTGAAGTGGGCGCGACGATTCTTCTTCACCCGATAGGCGAGCGACTTGATGCCCCAATATTCGACCTTGGCGACAGAGCCGCCTCCGGCCTGGATTACGCTTTTCATCTGCTCGGTAAGGGCGTCGACCTGTTGTGCGGTCACGTCCTGGCGAGCAAGAAACACATGCTCGTAAAGAGCCATGGAGTTTGCCTTTCCTTGTTGAGGCAGCGTCCGGCGCTAAGCCCTTCGAGCCCGTTGGAAAGGCTCGACTGGTCACCGAAGGCGGGAACACGGGAAACGAGGACACCCTCTTCCGCATGCAAAATGCATACGGATTTCCGTTCAGCTCCCGGCCAGGAAACTGCCAAGCGGCTCTTATAGAGCGGATTGCACCGGGAGCAAGTGCAAAATGCGAGCCGGGACCGGCACGTATTCCGGCCCGATGGCCGAGCCCTCAGGGCACTTCGCCGGTCATGCCACGCTTGACACGGCCGAGGCGCGGATGTCACTCGGCAGCCTCGATCCATCGATGATCTCACGGGTTCATGAAAAGCGCATTCGTCTTTCCGGGGCAGGGCTCGCAAAGCGTCGGCATGGGCAAGGCCTTGGCCGAGCACTTCCCGGAGGCGCGCGCCGTTTTCGGCGAAGTGGATGCTGCTTTGGGCCAGCATCTGTCTCGCCTGATGTTCGACGGGCCGGAGGATGTGTTGACCCTCACGGCCAATGCGCAGCCAGCCTTGATGGCGGTCAGCCTCGCAGCGCTTCGGGCCCTCGAAGGCGAGGCCGGCGTGCAGCTGGATCGCGATGCCTCCTATGTGGCTGGCCATTCCCTGGGCGAATATTCGGCCTTGGCGGCAGCGGGTGCGTTCACCCTGACCGAGGCGGCGCGGCTGCTGCGGCTGCGCGGGGAGGCCATGCAGGACGCGGTCCCCCCCGGCGTCGGTGCAATGGCGGCGCTGATCGGCGTCGAGCCTGAGCTTGCCGGCGCCATCGCCGAGGAGGCGGCTGGCGCGGACGTGTGTCAGGTTGCCAACGACAATGGCGGGGGACAGGTCGTGCTCTCCGGCACGGCGAGCGCCGTCGTGCGGGCGGTGGACATCGCCAAGGCCAAGGGCGTCAAGCGCGCCGTGATGCTGCAGGTGTCTGCGCCGTTCCACTGCGCCCTTATGCAACCCGCCGCCGAGGCCATGCGCGAGGCTTTTGCTAAGGTGGAGTTCAAGGTTCCGGCCGTGCCGGTCGTCACCAACGTGCTCGCACGTCCGCTCACCGATCCCGAAGAGATCAAGCGCGGCCTTGTAGCGCAGGTTTGCGGGACCGTCCGGTGGCGCGAGAGCTGCGAGTGGCTGGCCGGTGCTGGCGTGACCCGCTTCATCGAAGTCGGTTCCGGCAAGGTCCTGTCCGGGCTCATCAAGCGAATCGTCCCCGGTGGGTCGACGCTTCCCATCGGCTCGCCTGACGATGTGGCCCGATTCGCGGCCAGCCCCGCCGCATCCTGAGAGGAACCATGTTCGATCTGACCGGCAGGACGGCTCTGGTTACCGGCGCGACCGGCGGCATCGGGGCTGCGATCGCCCGTGCGCTTCACCAGAGAGGGGCGAATGTCGGGATTTCGGGAACCCGCCGCGACGTGCTCGAGGGTCTGACGACGGAGCTCGGCGAGCGCGCCCACGTCTTGCCCTGCGATCTCGCCGACAGGGCTCAGGTTGCCGAACTCGTTCCCCAAGCCGAAGCGACCCTCGGCGCGGTGGACATCCTGGTCAATAACGCCGGCGTGACGCGCGACGGACTGGCGGTCCGCATGAAGGATGAGGACTGGGACAAGGTCCTGGCCGTGAATCTCACAGCTGCCTTCATCCTGGCTCGCGCCGCCCTGAAGGGCATGATGCGCAAGCGTCACGGTCGAATCATCGGGATTACGTCGGTGGTCGGTGTCACGGGCAATGCGGGGCAGAGCAATTACGCGGCCACCAAGGCCGGCCTGATCGGGATGTCGAAATCGCTGGCCGCGGAAGTCGCCAGCCGCAACATCACCGTGAATTGCGTGGCGCCCGGCTTCATCGAGAGCCCCATGACGGACGTGCTGAACGAAAAGCAGAAAGCCGGCATTCTGGCGTCGGTCCCGGCTGGCAGGCTCGGCACCGGCGCGGACATCGCGGCGGCAGTGGTCTACCTGGCCAGCGAGGAGGCCGCTTATCTGACCGGCCAGACCTTGCACGTCAACGGCGGGATGGCAATGATTTGAATGACTTGCGTAACTTCTCCAGAACCGGCCGATGCTCGCGCGGGCGCTCGCAATCACCATTGAAGTGTGTTAACAGGCGCAATCGTTCGGCTTCGGCAGGAATGTCCGAGGCCGGACCTTTCGTTGTGATTTGAGTTTGACTCGGAAACCCTGAGTTCGTTTCAAGGCATCGGGAGTCGCTGGACTTCTCAGGCCTGGCCTCGTACGTGCGAAACTGCCGATGCGGGCGCAATGTTTTCCAACTGCGAATGAGGAATTGATCAGATGAGCGATGTCGCCGAGCGCGTAAAGAAAATCGTCGTCGAACATCTCGGAGTCGAGCCTGACAAGGTCGTCGACAACGCGAACTTCATCGATGATCTGGGCGCCGACTCCTTGGACACGGTCGAACTGGTGATGGCGTTCGAAGAAGAGTTTGGCGTGGAGATCCCCGACGACGCCGCTGAGACGATCGTCACCGTGGGCGACGCCGTGCGGTTCCTGGAAAAGAACAAGAAGGCGTGACGCTGAAAGCGTCGGGCTGAACCTGGAGCAATCCGGCACGAATGCATATCGGGCGATGCGCCGGAAACAGGCAAACAAGACCGAGCGTATTCCTGTGCGGCAATTATGACGATCGGGGTACGGCAGAGTGAGTGGAGCGAAACGAGTCGTCATCACCGGCCTGGGTCTTGTTACTCCGCTGGGCGGTGACGTCGGGACGACTTGGCGGCGGCTGATTGCGGGCGAGAGCGGGGTCGGGCCAATCCAAAGGTTCGAAGTCATCCGACCTGCCCTGCAGGATCGCTGCGCAGGTGCCACGCGGTCCGGCAGCGGACGGCAAGTTCGACCCCGACGACTGGATGGAGCCCAAGGAGCAGCGCAAGGTCGATGACTTCATCATCTTCGCGGTCGGGGCAGCGTCTCAGGCTCTTGCCGACGCCGGTTGGGCACCGAAGACCTACGAAGAGCAGATCTCGACCGGCGTGATGATTGGGTCCGGCATCGGCGGCCTCGGTGGGATCAACGACGGTGCCTTGCTGATGGCGGAAAAGGGACCGCGTCGTCTCTCGCCGTTCTTCATACCGGGTCGCCTGATCAATCTCGCGGGCGGCTATGTATCGATCAAGCATGGCCTGAAAGGTCCGAATCACGCCGTCGTCACGGCCTGCTCGACGGGTGCGCACGCGATCGGGGATGCGGCCCGCATAATCCAATACGGTGATGCCGAGGTCATGGTGGCGGGCGGCACCGAGTCGGCGGTCAACAGGCTCGGGGTGGCGGGCTTCTGCGCCTGCCGGGCATTGTCGACGGGTTTCAACGATCGTCCCCAGGCGGCGTCGCGCCCCTACGACCGCGATCGGGACGGCTTTGTCATCGGCGAGGGCGCCGGCTGCGTGGTGCTGGAAAACTACGAGCATGCCAAGGCGCGCGGCGCCAGGATCTACGCCGAAGTGATCGGCTACGGCATGTCCGGCGACGCCTATCACATCACGGCACCGGCGGAGGACGGCGACGGTGCGTTCCGCTGCATGTCTGCTGCGATCAAGCGTGCCGGAATCAGCCCGGCCGAAATCGACTACATCAACGCTCACGGCACCTCGACACCCCTCGGCGACGAAATCGAGCTTGGAGCGGTACAGCGGTTGCTGGGCAATGCTGCAGGTCGGATCTCGATGTCCTCGACCAAATCGGCCATCGGGCATCTCTTGGGTGCGGCCGGTTCGGTGGAGGCGATCTTCTGCGTGCTGGCCATGCGCGACAGCATCGTGCCGCCCACCCTCAACCTCGACAATCCCTCCGTCCAGGCGGCCGTGGACCTCGTGCCGCATGTGGCCCGCCAACGCCCGGTCGATGTCGCCTTGTCCAACTCCTTCGGCTTCGGCGGCACCAACGCATCGCTAGTGTTCCGCAAGGTCGAGCAGTGACCCGGCGAGATACCATGTCGGCGCCGTGGTGTCGGGGGGGCGAATAGGTTAAGTTCGTGGAGCGTATTCGGGCAAGCAGACACGAGCAGCGTTATGGTGGACGGTCCGAAGAACAACGACATTCCGTCCGGGCCCGTGGGCGACGCAAGACCCGCCCGGGCAGGCTTTTTCGGACTGCGGCGTTCATTGCAAAGCCCGGGCGACGCGCTGCAGCCTGAGGCCCCGCCGCCCCCGCCGCCCTCGTCACCCCGCAAACGCCGGCCCATCGTAGCCACCGCCAGCGGCGTCCTCTCCTTCCTCGGCGTCGCAGCCATTGCCGCGATCGCGCTATTTTCGCTGGGCCTGCAACGCATCCACGCGCCCGGACCACTGCAGGCCGACAAGGTGGTCTATATCGAATCGGGCACCGACTCGACTTCCATCGTGGACCAGCTGGAGCGGGAAGGTGTCATCGACAGCTGGCCCTTGATGACCGCGGCGCTTTATCTCAAGCGCGAACACAAACCCATCAAGGCCGGCGAGTATCTGTTCAAGCAGAATGCCAGTCTGGGCGACGTCGTCGACATTCTGATCTCCGGCAAGCAGGTTCTGCATGGGATCACGATCCCGGAAGGGCTGACCAGCGAGCAGATCGTGCAGCGGCTCCAGGACAACGACATTCTTGTAGGCAGCGTCAACGCCCCGCCGCCCGAAGGGTCGCTGATGCCGGACACCTTCAAATTCGCGAGGGGGACCAGCCGCGAGACCCTGATCCGCACCATGCAGGCGGAACAGAAGCGGATCATGGCGGAGGTGTGGGCGCATCGCGCACAGGACACTCCGATCAAGTCGCCGTTCGAAATGCTGACCTTGGCGTCGATCGTCGAGAAGGAAACCGGCCGTGCCGACGAGAGGCCCCGCGTGGCCGGTGTGTTCGTCAATCGGCTGATCCGGAACATGCCCCTGCAGTCGGACCCGACGATCGTATACGGGCTGGTGGGCGGCAAGGGCACGCTGGGGCGCGGCATCCTGCGAAGCGAGCTCGATCAGCGCACCCCCTACAACACCTACATGGTGACCGGACTCCCGCCGGGGCCGATCTGCAACCCGGGGCGGGCCGCAATGGAAGCCGTCGCCAATCCGTCCCGCACCAAGGAGGTCTATTTCGTGGCAGACGGGACGGGCGGCCATGCCTTTGCCGAGACGCTGGACCAGCACAAGCAGAACGTCCAGCGCTGGCGGCAGATCGAAAAGGACGCCAAGGACAAGGCCGCTCCCGATGCCGACAAGATGCTCCAGTCGCCACCGACGGGGGGCGTCACGACAAAGCAGAACCAGCGCGGCGAGATGAATTCGCAGTTTCCAGTCTACGGGGCGCTGACGCGGCATTTTGCATCTAACGGCAACGGCCCGCAGACCGCGCAGTTGATGAATCCCTCCAACTATCCGTTGACGCTCCTCGATTCAGGTCGCGTGCTGAGCCAGCTTCAGCCGCTGATGTCGGAGGTTCCGTCTTCCGGTCAAGCCGATCCGGCGGGTGGGATCGGCGACATGAATGGAGAGGCGCCCGAGGCGCTGTCCGCCGAAGAAGCTGAGCTTGCGCGGCCTGAGCCGGAGGGAACTGGAACGAGCTTCCCGGTGTCCCCGTCGCGCCGCGCCGATGAAAAAGCCCAGGCGGCTCACTTCGGGCTCGTGCCTGGCTCGGACAAGTTCCCTCCGCAATCCGAACTCATCAGCACCGATCCGGGAGCTGCGGCCCTGCTAGGCGCCAAGGCGAGCCCGGGGAGGGGGCGGATCCTGGATGCGTCCGAGGGGACGCGCCTTGATCCTCTGCTCGACAAGACCTATGACCTCAACTCCGCGAAGAACATACCCAGTTTCAAGCCCTAGATCCCGATGCGCTTGGCCCGGATCGATCGAGGTCGTTCGCCAGTTGCTATCGAAAATCGGGCCTGATGCCTCCTGACGGCCCACACGGCCGCTTCGGCATCGTGCCTTTTGCAGTCCATTCTTCTCCGATGCGACCCATACCGATCGGCAGGAACTTGCGCGGAGTCCTAGCGGGCCTTTGCATTGAGATCGACCCGCGTGCATGACAATTGTCGGCGCTTGGGATTCCAGAGATTCGAAATGAGCTGCATCATGGTCCAGGAGGGCGCATCCATCGAGGTTCCGCGGCGACGCGGTCTCATGCTGATCCTGTCCTCGCCTTCAGGAGCAGGCAAGACCACGCTGACCCGCATGCTGCTGCAGAACAAGGATGTCGATCTCACCCTTTCGGTTTCGGTCACGACCCGGGGACGCCGCTCGAGCGAGGTGGATGGCCTGCATTACCATTTCATCACGAACGAGCGCTTCGTCGACATGCGCGAGCGCGGCGAATTGCTGGAGTGCGCGGACGTTCACGGCAACCGCTATGGAACGCCCAGGCTTCCGGTCGAAGACCTCCTACGGCGCGGTCGAGACGTCCTCTTCGACATCGATTACCAGGGCACCCAGCAGATTGTCTCAAAGGCCCGGGACGATGTCGCGACGGTCTTCATTCTTCCGCCCTCGATGCGAGAATTGCGCGCCCGCCTCGAACGGCGTGCGGAAGACAGCGCCGAGGTCATCGCGCGCAGGCTCGAAGCTGCGCGCAACGAAATCACGCGGTGGAAGATCTACGACTACGTCCTGGTAAACGACGATCTTCAAACGACGTTCGGCGATGTCCTGGCGATCCTGGCCGCCGAGCGTTTGCGCCGCGACCGCACCGAGGCGGCCGTGGCGGCCTTTGTGGACCGTTTAGCGGCCGAGAACTGAGGGGGGCCGAGGCCCGCACCGTTCGAGCGCTCGAGAGAGTTCCACGAACGCAGGGATGTCGAGCGTCTCGGCGCGATGCGTGCCGTCGACATGGGCCTGCTCCAGCAGCCTGGCGACCTCGACTGGGCGGTCCATCCGGTGTAGCGAGCGAAGCGACTGCCGCAGCATCTTGCGTCTTTGCCCAAAGGCGGCAGCTGCCACCTCGGCCAGGGCCGAACCTGAACAGGCCAGGGGAGTGGCGCGGGGAACGAGTTCCACCACGGAGGAGACTACCTTGGGCGGCGGCACAAAGGCGGAAGGGGATATGTCGAACAGGATTCGCGCCTGTGTCCTCCAGCCGCAAAGCACCGCGAGCCTGCCATAATCGGCCCGCTCGGCCGGGGTCGCGACGATGCGCTCGGCCACCTCGCGCTGGAACATGAGGACCATGCGGTCATACCAGGGCGGCCAAGGCTCGGCTTCCACCCAACGGGTCAGCAGTAAGGTCGCAACGTTGTAGGGAAGGTTCGCCACGATGCGCCAAGGTGCGTCCGTCGATTCTCGTGGCGGTCGTCCCGGCGGCAGTTTCAGGGCATCGCCTTCGATCACCGTCAACCGGCCCGGATAACGGTCCGCGATTTCGGCTAGCGCCGCGAGGCAACGGCGGTCGCGTTCGACAGCCGTAACCCGGGCCCCCTCGGCCAGGAGGGCGCGGGTCAACCCGCCGGGCCCTGGGCCGATCTCCAAGACATTGACATCCGTGAGCGGACCAGCAGCTCGGGCGATCCGGCCTGTGAGGTTCAGGTCAAACAGGAAGTTCTGGCCGAGTGCCTTCGCGGGTTCGATGCCGTGGGCCCGTACGACCTCGCGGAGCGGTGGCAGTCCATCGTCAAGCAAAGCGTGGTGCATTCAAAAGGCTGGCTCACACTGGCTTCGCCAGCTTGCCAAGTCCGAGGTCGCAGGCCCGGCGCGCGCGTCAGTTCTTGCTGATCACGGCGGTCGCGCGCAGCTCCTTGTACATGGTTGCCGATACGGCCATGAGCTTGTTCGTTACGAGCTCGTTCTGGACCCTATCGCGAAGCGATGTCTGGTCGTTCTCGTCGCTCTTGTTGCAGACGGCGATCATCTCGACCCCGGTTGGGCTCCGCTCCGGCGGGGTCAGCCGCCCTTTCGGCGTATCGGCCAGGAGGTTGCGGACGGCGGGCGAGAGGATATTCGAGGCCCTCGTCATGGGCTCCCTGATGGCGACGTCGGGCAGGGCTCGCGCCAATTGGAGGCCGGTGTCGCAATCGGTAAACCGGTTGCGCAGGGCCAAGGCCTCCTTGGTCCGTGACTCCGCCACGGCCGGACTGGCGCCGACCGGTATCACGAACACAACCTGCCGAAGCGAGTAGTCCGTGACCTTTGCGCCACCCTGCTTGGCAAGCTGGGCCGTGATCTCTTCTTCGCTGACGCCGAGCGTCTTGTTTCGGGCCCGCACATAGACGTCCCAGGCCGCCAGAGCACGGAGATGGGAGCGCATCACGTCCGGGTCCACGTGGGCCTTCTGGACCGCCTGAACCCAGGCCTGGGGCTGCATGTTCAGTTGTGCAGCGACGCGGTTGAGTACGGTGCTTATATCGGAATCGGCAGCGTCGACGCCCCATTTGCGGGCCTCGTCGTATTTCAAACGGTCTGCCACCACGTCCTCGATGGCATCGGCCCGGGTCGAAGGCTTATGCGACAATCTCAATATCTTCGCGTGCTCGTCGACATCGAAGGTCGTGATCGGATCGCCGTTGGCCGCGGTCACGATGGATTGCGCGTTGGCACATGTCAGCTCAAGCGGCAGGCCGAGACCGCCGATCAGCAGAGCGGTGCCGAACACGCGCATTGCGCGGAATTTTAGCTGCAGGTGCATGGAGAGGCTCTTCACGTTGAGCACGACCGAATTCGACGATCCGCCGAAACCGGCCGTGCCGATTTTCGCGCCACTCTGTCCCGGAAGCACGGCAATTATTTGAACACGCCGTCCTGGACCGTCGACGTGGCGCCAAGCGACTGGTTCAGCTTGATGTCTGCCAAGGTGCGCAATGTCAGTTGAAACAGAACGGTCTGGTTGAGGTTTTGCGTGCCGATGGAGTCGGTATAGCTCTGCGTATAGTTGACGCTGACGGTCGTGCAATCGTCCTGATAGCCGACGCCGGCGCCCAGAACTGCTACTGACGGATGTCCGAGCTTCAGGTCATAAAGCTTCGTCGTGAGATCGTACTGGTACGGATCGAGATCCAGCGTGGCCGAGCCATTGACGAAATAATGATCGAAGAAGTTGTAGCGAGCCGTGAGGAGCACGCCTTCGCGCCGATACGGATAGCCGATCAGCGGTTGCGGCGCGTAACGGGAATATTGGACCCCGCCCGATAGACCATGGAAGCTGTAGGTCCCGATCACGTCGATGGCTTCCGGCGTGAAATCGGTACTATTGAACCGCCCCTTCGTGATCAGGTTGAAGTCACTGGTGGGAGAGAGAACCGCACGGGCGACATAGTCCGAACTGTTGGTCTCAAGTCCGGAATTCATTCCGACGTTGGAAATGTCATAGAGGTTGTAGGGGTTCGTACCGGCGAGTTGGTAGGACTGGCCGAACAGCGTGTTGAACGACCCGCCCGAGTTCAGGTTCATCGTGTATTGCACGCCAGCATTGGCGCGCAGGCCGCCCTCGACCCGGTCATAGCCGGAGAACTTGTTCCAGGAGAACAAGGTCGTGTCGTCGAACACGAGGCTCTGGGCGTCCTCGTTCGGCAGCGTTCCTTGAGATACGTTTGGCCGCGCAATGACCTGGGCAATCGGCTCGACGACATGGCTCGCCCAACCCGTGTTGGCGATGAACGGATAGCGCCATTCCAGGCCGATGCCTGGGAGGACCTTGCCGTTGATCTCCTGGTTGTTGGAACCGAAGAAATTGGTCTGATCGGCATTGGCGATGGTGGAGGAACCGCTCACGCTGGTGAACGTCACCGAATCGGTCGTGTTCAAGGCCAGCCACGAACCGTCGAGCCGGGCGAAAGCGAAGGGCGTCCAGACTTCACCGATCGGATCGATGAATTTCCGTTGCCAGGAGACCTGAGCGGACGCGCGCGTGTAGTCGCCCGCGACGCCACGCATGAAGCAGGACGGCGGCTTGAAGTTGGGCAGCGCGGGATTCGGGGCCGCCGACGGAGGACACACGTCGTAGAGCGAGAACGCCGAATCGAGCAGGCGCGTACCCGTCGACTGATAGGCCGCCGTGGTGCGGGACAAGCTGGTCAGATTGGCGTCGATGGTGACTTCGCCACCGATGCCATAGCTGGAGGAGGGAGCGACCGCTATGGTGCGGTTGTAGTCCACCACCGGCGCGACGAGCGGTTGCTGGTTGTTGTAGTCGAACTGGGACAGTCCCTCGATGCGATAGCCCCGCAGGTCGAAATAGCTGCGGTCCCCTTGCCCGGTCAGATAGGCGGTCGAGATCGATTCCTTGATGTAGTCGGTACCAAGACTACTGCTCCGGATACTGTAATCCTGGGAGAAATACTTGTCGCTGAACAGCGCGATGTTCCAGCCGTATTTCCAGTTCTGGTTGATGAAGAACTGGCCAGTGGTTTCGAGTGAACCGCGAAAGCTGCGGTTGCCGGTGCCGTAAGGCGCCACCGCATAGGCCGACGGATCTGCCTGGTAGATGCCCGCAGCCGAAATCGAATAGCTGCCCGTCTCGAGCCTGTGCCGCCACTCGACCTCGCCCAGGAAGCCCTGCCGGGTCAGGGCCGTCGGCGTGAGCATCACGTCATAGTTGGGCGCCAGGTTCCAAAAGAACGGCTGGGCTATGCCGTAACCGATGCGCGATTCGGAAAGGAAGCGCGGCGTCAGGAAACCCGTCTTCCGGGTCACGGTGGGATCGGGAGTCGAGAAATACGGCAGGTAGGCGATCGGCAGCCCGTAAAGTTCGAGGGTGGCGTCCTCGAAATAGAGCATCTGCTCGTCAGCCTTGTGAATGATCTTCATGGCCCTGATCTGCCACAAAGGCGGCCGCTCCGGATGCGCCTCGCAAGGGGCGCAAGCCGTGTAGGTGGCCTTCTCGAGTGCAGTAGTCTCACCTTCGCTGCGCTCGGCGCGCGGAGCGGTCAGGTAGGTCTTGTCCTTGGTGATGGTGCTCAGGCTGTTGATGAAGCCGCTTTTGAAATCATCCGTCAGGTCGAACTTTTCGCTGTACGTGACCGTGCCGTCGGCCTCGGTCATCTTCGCGTTGCCCTGGGCGTAGACCCGATTGGCACCGCGGTCATAAATGACCTTGTCGGCTTCGAGCACCCGGCCCTGGTAGTAGAGCTGGACGTTGCCTTCGGCCGAAACGACGTTCGTGTCGCGATTGTAGACGAGTTGCTTGGCCTCGACCAACAGACGATCCTGCGGCTTCCCTGCGGGTTCCGCCGAATCCTGTTGTGCAGGCGCCGGCAACGTCTGTGCTGCGGCCGAAGATGCTTGAGCTAAGCTCCAAGCGAACGCGATGCACGCGATCCACAGCACTGAGCTTCGCCAGAGGCGGCTCGTCTGGATCGCATTTGCATCGGGGCCAGAACGCCGCCCCATCAGCCATCCTCCTGGTACAACAACGCGAGAGAGCCCAACATGCATCCCACCACCGCCGGCGTCCATGCCGCGACGGGAGCACTCAGGAGCCCGGCGCCACCGAGGTCGGCGACGAGCTTCGTGGCTACGTAGAGCACGAAGCCAGTCGACACTCCACCCGCCACCATGCGGGCCACGCCACCAAACCGAAAAAATCTTAAGGAAAAGGACGCCGCCACCAGGATCATGGCCATGAACAGGAGGGGCCGGGCCATCAGGGCCTGATACTGCAGGCTGTAGCCCGTCGCGTTCAATCCCGCCCGTGCGGTCTGATCGCGCACCTCGGGCAAGCTCCAGAACGGCACCGCATCGGGCGCAACGAATTTCTGCATCACCTGCTCGGCCGTCAGATTCGTGGCGATGAGCTGCGTCTTGATGTCCCGCGGCTCCTCGCCCGGAGCAATCACGCGCGCATCGTCCAGGGTCCAGAACCCAGGACGCAATTGGGCATGGCTGGCTTCCACGCGCTCGATGAAGCTGCCGTCTCGGTCATACACATACGCCGTAACCCCCGACAGCACGGTGCCGCCATCGCTGGCGCGGTCGGCACGAAACACCGTCTGTCCATCCACACCATCCTGTTGCATCCAGAATGCCGTGTCGGTCGCTTCGCTCCCGGTCCGCCCGAAAAGCCGCGTTTCGACGCTGGCGGCCATCTGCTTGGAAACTGCCGAGACGGGATTGTAAACCGCCGTCGCGAAAACCCCGAGCACAAGCGCGACGACAACCGGCGGCAGCAGGAACTGCCACACCGAAACGCCTGCGGCCCGGGCCACGACCAGTTCAAGCTTCCGGGTCAGACTGAGAAAGGCGAACATCGCGCCGAACAGGACCGAGAACGGAAACAGCTGCTCGGCGATGGAAGGCACCCGCAGGAGCGACAGCCAGGCGACAATCGGCGTGCTCGCACCCTTCGCGTCGCTGGAGCGGCGCAGAAGTTCGACGAAATCGATCAGGTAGATCAGCAGGAACATCGACACGAACACGGCCACGATGGTCCGGGCGAAGCTGATCGAGAGATATCGGGCGAGGGTGAAGCCGACCATGCCGAACCTCAGGCCGGTTTCACGACTGGGAGGACGAGCGGCCTTGGCCGCGGCAGCGAAAACCGGCGGCCGAAGGCGTAGAAGGCGCCGCCAGCGAGTCCGAGCAGCGGTACAAGATAATCGAGCACAGTATAGGCCGAAGATTTGACCACCAGGGTCGAGGCGCCGAATCCGGCCACACGGACCACGAGGGCAGCTATGACCGCGACCAGGATCGCGGTTCCGCGCCCCTGGCGGGTCGTCCGGGCCTGTCCGAGAGCCGCAAAGGCGATCATGGCAAAGCTCAGCGCATAAAGCGGACCCACGAATCGGTCGTGCAGCTCGGCCCGGAACCGTCCCTCCTGCGACTTCACGTAAGGGTCGGCGGGGTTCGCCGAGAGCAGGTCGGAGGTCGACCGCTCGCGAGGCTTGAGAGGTGCGTTGTCAGTTTCGCTGCCGAACTGGGCGAGATCGATCGCGTAGCGATCGAACACCACCATTGCGGCGTCCCGGGTATCGGGTTGATGGCGCTGAACGCTTCCCCTGGTCAGTACGAGGTAATTGTTGTCGTCGGCCTGAAAGGTTTGGCCGTCCTCGGCCACGTAGGTGGTGATGTGCTCCGGATCGCGTCGATCTTCCATCAATATCCCGCGCAGGGAGCCGTCGGGACCCCGATCCCTGTAGTGGAACACGAAGCCATCATCGAGGGTCGTGAACGTGCCCTCGCGCACCACATGGGTGAGAAAGTCGGCCCTTACCTTGACGATCAAGGCGCGAATTTCCCGAAAGCTCCACGGCATGACGGAAATCGACATCGCCGATACGAGCAGCACGGTCATGAAGGTAAGGACGGCGAAGGGTCGCAACAGCCGAATCGGCGAGAGCCCCGCGGCGCTCATCACGATCAGTTCGCTGTCGCTGTTCAGCTTGTTCAGCGAGTAGAGCACCGCGATGAAGAGCGCGACCGGAGCGATGATGGCCACGAGAGATGGGATGAGCAGCGCCGTCAGGTCCAGGAACGTCAGGAGGCTCTGGCCCTTCGTGGTCAGCAGATCGAATTCCTTCAGCGCCTGGGTGACCCAGATTACGGCCGTAAGCGCGACGAGGCTGGCCAGAAAGGCCCCGCGGGCGGTTCGGAACACGTAATTCTCAGCCAGCTTCATTCAGCCTCACGCACCCTGCCTGTTCAGCCGCATCGCACACAGTCCTCGAGCCGACGAGCGCCCATCGACCTCGGTAAAGACTCGGAGCGCAGCCCGCAAGTCTGGTCGGAGAAGGTCCTCCGGTTCGCGCGATTTCCTGAGATTCCGTTGCGGTTGGGATACGTTCAACTATGGCCGGGGGGCGGTTTCGCGGCAGAAAAAAGATCACGCTCCGGGGCTTTGGATTGCCATGGCGCCCGACAAGATATGATAGTCCAACCCTTTGCGGCCTCAGGCCGCGCAATTCCGACCCCCATGCGGCGCCCTTCGGGGCAGGCGCGAGACGGACCCCGACCCCGACAAGGATGACAATGACCGAGTTCGTCAAAATCGATTTTGCATCCCTGAAAGACGTGAAGCCGACAACCGCGGCCCATAAGGGACAGGGGGATAAGGCCACGTCCCTGGTCGTGTTCGTCGGCGAGGACCTCAAGCCGACGCCGGCCGTGGCGGCCGTGCTCGGCGAATCCGTCCAGCTTATTGCGAGGGCAGCAGCCGTCGCCAAGTTCAAGGGCAAGCCGCGAACCGCGTTCGAGATCCTCACGCCGGCCGACCTGGGATTCGATCGGCTCATCGTTGTGGGACCCGAGACGGATGCTACGTCCAGCAATTTCGTGCTGCTCGGCGGCTACGTCATGGGCCGCATCAGCGAAGGGAGCGTCGCGACCGTGATGTTCGACCTGCCGGGCGAGCCGGTGTCCGTTCCGATAGCCGGCCTGGCGGCCGAGCTGTCCCTTGGGATGCAGCTGCGCTCTTACCGGTTCGATCAGTACAAGACCAAGAAGGAGGACCCGGACAAGGGCGCCCCGGCCCGGGTCACGATCGCGGTGCCGGATGTCGCCGAGGCCAGAAAGCGGGCGCGCGCGAGCGATGCCGTTGCCGGGGGTGTCCATCTGGCCCGGACCCTGGTCAACGAGCCGCCCAACATTCTCTATCCGGTGGAGTTCGCCCGCCGGGCCGCCGAGTTGAAGTCGCTCGGGGTCGAGGTCGAGGTCCTCGATGTGGCCGAGGCCGAGAAGATCGGCATGCGGGCGCTCCTGGCTGTGGGGCAGGGGTCTGCCCGCGAGTCCCGGGTCGTGATCATGCGCTGGGCCGGTGCGGAAGGTAAGCCGCTGGCCTTCGTGGGGAAAGGCGTGTGCTTCGACACCGGCGGGATCTCGATCAAGCCGGCGGCCGGCATGGAGGACATGAAGGGCGACATGGCGGGCGCCGCCTGCGTGGTCGGTCTGATGCATGCCCTCGCGGCCCGCAAGGCGAAGGTCAATGCGATCGGGATCATCGGCCTCGTCGAGAACATGCCCGACGGCAATGCGCAGCGCCCGGGCGACATCGTCACGTCGATGTCGGGGCAGACCATCGAGATCATCAATACCGACGCCGAGGGCCGGCTCGTGCTGGCCGATCTCCTCTGGTACGTGCAGAGCCGCTTTCAGCCGGAGTTCATGGTCGACCTCGCGACCCTCACAGGTGCCATCCTGGTGGCCCTGGCCCATGAACATGCGGGCCTTTTCTCGAACAACGACGCCCTGGCCGAAAAGCTGGCGACGGCCGGAAAGGAGACTGGCGAGAAGGTATGGCGCCTGCCGCTCGGCCCGACCTACGACAAGCTGATCGACTCCAAGTTCGCCGACATGAAGAATACCGGCGGGCGTCATGCAGGCTCCATCACGGCGGCCCAGTTCCTGCAGCGGTTCGCCAATGACGTGCCGTGGGCGCATCTCGACATCGCCGGCACCGGCATGGGCTCGCCGCAGGACGACATCAACCAGAGCTGGGCGGCGGGCTGGGGCGTGCGCCTGCTCGACCGGCTCGTTTCGGATTCCTACGAAGGATAGGGCGTGGCCCTCGATGGTGGACGTCTGGTTCTATCATCTGGAAGGCTGGTCGATCGAGAAGGCCCTGCCGGCCTTGCTGGAGAAGTCTCTCGAGCGAGGCTGGCGCGCCGTTGTGCAGGCGTCGAGCCAGGAACGGGTCGAATCCCTTGATCTTGCGCTGTGGACCTATGACGATGCGAGCTTCCTGGCGCACGGCACGGCCAGTGACGGCGACGCGAGCCAGCAGCCCATCTACCTGACCTCGGGGACCGAAAATCCGAATGGCGCGGCGATCAGGTTCTTCGTCGAGGGGGCGGATGTCGCTCCCTCGCTTGCCGAAGCGGCAGGAACCTATGCGCGCATCGTCCTGTTGTTCGATGGTCGGGCAGAAGACGAAATCGAAGGTGCCAGGCGCCAATGGTCCACCCTGAAGGGCGCCGGGCATGCCGTGAGCTACTGGCAGCAGAACGAGGATGGTCGGTGGGAAAAGCGCGGATAGGCGATCTGGCTTTTCGCAAGCGTGGCGACGGCTGCAATGCCGGCAGTGCCGTCCCGTGCTCTCGCGCAGAGCAGGTTCGTGTCGTATCTCAGCGAAAGCGAATGTGCGGCGGGGCGTGTCCTGTCGGCCGCGGTGTGCAGGTCGGCCTTCGCCAATGCGCGCGCCGAGTTCGAGGCGAAAACCCCGGCCTTTTCGTCCTTGATGCAGTGCGCCAGGACGTACCGGACCTGTGCGGCGTGGCCGCCGGGCGCAAGGTCGCATACGGTCTACCGGCCGCAATGGACCGGCGTCGATATCGTCGATACCCCGCACGAGAAATCGGTGACGCCGGCCCGTACGACCGGCGGCCCAAGGCTCAGCTTCGCCCCACGTTCCTTGACCGGCCCGGCCGCGGAACCGCGCGAGCTGGTGGTGCGGGGCGCTCGCCCGGCTACCCTTGCACGGTTCGGCGCGCACCCGGTCGGTGCCGCGCCGATTCAGCGCGCCGCACATGCGGCCGTGCCCGAACGGGCCCTTGGGCCGAGCCCACTGCCGCCGCCCGGTTCGGGCTTCAAGCTGGAAGACGGCGTGCTTACCTATCCGGCGCCGGCCCGCTTCGCCCCTAAGAACCTGCCGAAGCCGCCGTAGCTGCGTCAGCCCTCCGCCATCTCCTGCTCGGACGTGAGCTGCAGCCATTCGTCCTCGGCAGCGTCGAGCGCGCGCTGCAATTCGGCGCGCTGCTGGGCCAATTGCCCGGCCTTGCCCGCATCCCGCGAGAAGGCATTGGGATCGACCAGAGCCGCATCGACCCGCGCGATCAGGCCGCTGAGCTTCTGCATCTTCTCGTCGAGGGCGGTGATCTGTTTCTTGGCCAGTTGGGC
This sequence comes from uncultured Alphaproteobacteria bacterium, assembly GCA_963851175.1. Lineage (GTDB taxonomy): Bacteria > Pseudomonadota > Alphaproteobacteria > Rhizobiales > Beijerinckiaceae > Lichenihabitans. The sequence continues at coordinate 230,862 of CAWKNU010000010.1, forward strand.
CGCCTTGCCGGGCGAGAGCCGCGCCTCGGAGGCGATTTGCGGCTTTTCGGTTCTGGGCGGGCGCTTGGTCGCCGCTCCGCCACCCGATCGGCTTAGAACGAGCGACTTATAGTCCTCCATGTCGCCGTCGAAATCCTTCACGGTACCCTTGTCGACCAGCCACAGCCGGTCCGCGCAGGCGTCGATAAGATGACGGTCATGCGAGATGAGGATGACCGCGCCCTCGTAATCGTTGATGGCATCGATCAATGCGGTGCGGCTGTCGATGTCGAGATGGTTGGTGGGCTCGTCGAGGATCAGCAGGTGCGGCCCCTCGAAGGCCGCCAGCCCCATCATCAGCCGGGCCTTTTCGCCCCCCGAGAGCAGGGTGGTCGGCGTGTCCGCCTTGGTGGCCGGAAAGCCGAGTTGCGCGCATTTGCCCCGGATGCGGGCTTCGGTGGCGTCGCGCATGCGGGATGCCACATAGGCATAGGCGCTTTGCGCGCCGGCCAGTTCGTCCACCTGATGCTGCGCGAAATAGCCGACGATCAGCTTGGAGGAGCGCCGCAGCACGCCGCCTGCCACTTCCATCCTGCCGGCAACCAGCTTGGCGAAGGTGGACTTGCCGTTGCCGTTCGACCCGAGGAGGCCGATGCGGTCGTCGTTCGAGATGTTCAGGCTCAGACGTGAAAGGACGATGCGCTCGTCGTAGCCTACGCTCGCGCCATCGAGCGCGATGATCGGCGGGCTGAGCGGCCGCGCCGGGGAGGGCAGGTGGAAGGGCAGCACATCGCTGTCCACCATGGCGGTGATCGGCTCCAGGCGGGCCAGCATCTTGATGCGGGACTGGGCCTGCCGGGCCTTGGTGGCGCTCGCACGGAACCGGTCGACGAAGCTCTGCAGGTGCTTGCGCTGTTCCTCCTGCTTCTTCTTGTGCTTGAGCTGGATGGCCTGCTGTTCGCGCCTTTGACGTTCGAAGGACGCGTAATTGCCGCGCCAGAGCGTCAGCTTGGCCTGATCGAGATGCAGGATGTGGTCGCACACGGCATCGAGCAGGTCGCGATCATGGCTGATGATCAGCACCGTCGCCGGATAGGTGGCGAGGTATTCGATCAGCCAGAGGGTGCCTTCCAGATCGAGGTAGTTGGTCGGCTCGTCGAGCAGCAGCAGGTCCGGCCGCGTGAACAGGACGGCCGCCAGGGCGACGCGCATGCGCCAGCCGCCGGAAAATTCCGAGAGCGCGCGATTCTGCGCCGCCTCATCGAAGCCGAGGCCGGTCAGGATGGTGGCGGCGCGCGAGGGCGCGGCATGGGCCTCGATGTCGACCAGCCGGGTCTGGATTTCGGCGATGCGTCCCGGCTCGGTTGCGGTTTCCGCCTCGGCCAGCAGGCTGGCGCGCTCGCGATCGGCCTCGAGCACGAACTCGATGAGGGTTGTCGGGCCGCCGGGTGCTTCCTGTTCGACCTGGCCGAGCTTCATCCGGCTCGGGATGCTCAAGGTGCCGCTTTCGGGGTGCAACTCGCCCGAAATCATCTTGAACAGGGTGGTCTTGCCGGTGCCGTTGCGACCCACGAAGCCGGTACGTGCGCCGGTCGGGATGGCGGCTGTAGCGCCGTCGAACAGAATGCGCGGCCCGAGCCGGAACACGAGATCATTGATGTGAAGCATGCGCCCTTGTGGCGCGCGAGCGGGCGCGAGGCAAGGGGCAGGGCCGCAGGCCTGCCTTGCCCGACCACTACCCTCTCGCTATAAGCCCGCGGCGAACGATCCCCAACCCCTTTTGCAGTCGAGTGAACGCGCATGGCCAGCGAGCAAACCTTTTCGATCCTCAAGCCGGACGTCACGCGACGCAACCTGACGGGCGCCGTCAATGCCAAGATCGAGGCCGCCGGCCTGCGGATCGTGGCCCAGAAGCGCGTTTCGATGACCCGTGCGCAGGCCGAAACCTTCTATGGGGTCCACAAGGAACGGCCGTTCTTCGGCGAACTCGTGGATATGATGACCGGCGTCCCGGTGGTGGTTCAGGTGCTGGAGGGCGAGAACGCCATCGCGAAATACCGTGAAGTGATGGGCGCCACGAACCCGGAAAAGGCCGACCCCGGCACGATCCGCAAGGATTTCGCGCTCTCGATGGGCGAGAATTCGGTGCACGGCTCGGATGCGCCGGAAACCGCCGCGCAGGAGATCGCGCAGTTCTTCTCCAGGAACGAAATCGTCGGCTGAGCCGCGATTAGCTGCACCTATCGACCGTCCATGTCCTTGGATCAGACCGTTCCAAGCACATGGGCGGCGCCGCTGTCGTCCTTGCAGTTCGGGACGATCATGACTTCGGCGGCTTGGATCCTGGATCGGGTCAGCACCCGCCCGCCTTCGAGCCGGCTTGCGCCCGACGCCACGAGCTCAAGCGCCATCGGGTAGAGCCTGTGCTCCTGGGCCAGGACGCGGGCGGCCAGGCTTTTCGGTGTGTCCTCAGCCAGCACCGGCACCGCGGCCTGGGCCACGATCGGGCCGGCATCGAGCTCGGAGACCACGTAGTGCACCGTGCAGCCGTGGATCAGCACGCCAGCCTCGATGGCGCGCGCGTGCGTCTCGAGCCCCCGGAAGCACGGCAGCAGGGACGGGTGGACGTTGATCATCCGTCCTGCCCATCGGTCGACGAACCATGGGCTGAGCAGCCGCATGAAGCCGGCTAGGCACACAAGCTCTATTCCGTGCTCGCGAAGCTGCCCATCGACCGTCTGCTCGAAGGCCTCCCGGGTCGCGAAATCGCGGTGATCCAGGGCGGAGACCGCGACGCCGGAGGCCGCGGCGACGCGCAATCCCTCGGCATCGGGCACGTTCGAGACCACCAGGGCGATTTCGGCCGGGTAGTCCGGGCGCTGCGCGGCCGCCACCAGGGCCTGCATGTTCGAACCGCGTCCCGAGATGAGGACCGCGGTCCTGACCCGCGAAGCCGTCAAAGTGCCAGGTCCCTGCGGATCAGCGCCGGCTGGTCCTGCCCGGCCACCACCTCGCCGAGCGGCACCAGGGCCTCGCCGAGCTGCTCGAAGATGGCCCGTACCGCGGCGTCCTGGCCGGGCGCCACAAAGACCGCCATGCCGATCCCGCAATTGAAGGTCCGGGCCATTTCGGCCGGACCGATGCCGCCGCTTTCGGCAAGCCAGCGGAACACCGGCTGGATCGGCACCGCGTCGAGGTCGAGCCGGCAGCCGAGGCCGGGCGGCAGAACGCGCGGGAGATTGTCGACAAAGCCGCCCCCGGTCACATGCGCAAAGCCGTGGATCGCGTCCGTGCGCTTCAGGGCCTCGAGCAGCAACGCAACGTAGATCCGGGTCGGGACCAGCAAAGCCTCGCCGAGACTGGTTCCGGGCGCGAAGGGAGCCTCGTCGGACCAGTTGAGGCCGGCACGGTCCGCGACTTTGCGTACCAGCGAGAAGCCGTTGGAGTGCACGCCGGAGGATACGAGCCCGTAGATGAGGTCGCCCGCCGCGATGCCGCGCGGCAGCAGGCGCCCGCGTTCGGCCGCCCCCACGGCGAAGCCGGCCAGATCATAGGCCTGGCCCGAATAGACGCCCGGCATCTCGGCGGTCTCGCCGCCGATCAGCGCGCAGCCGGCCTGCCTGCAGCCTTCGGCGATGCCGGCCACGACGCCGGCCGCGACCTGCGGATCGAGCCGCCCGGTCGCGTAATAATCGAGAAAGAACAGCGGCTCGGCGCCCTGCACCACGAGGTCGTTGACGCACATCGCCACGAGATCGATGCCGATCGTGTCGTTGCGGCCCGTTTCGAACGCGATCTTGACTTTGGTGCCGACCCCATCTGTCGCGGCCACCAGCACCGGATCGACGAAGCCGGCGGCCTTCAAGTCGAACAGGCCGCCAAATCCGCCGATTTCCGCGTCGGAGCCCGGCCGGCGCGTCGAGCGGATCGATTGCTTGATGAGGTCGACCGTCGCGTTGCCTGCATCGATATCGACGCCCGCGGCCGCATAGGTCAGACCGGGCTGTTTCGTTTCCATGGAACCAACTGGCTTGGGCAAGAGATCATTCTGTCATAAGAGGGAACGTGGCCGCGAGTCGACCGGCATGACGCATGGGCCCATTTCGCCCCATGTCGAGTGCCGGAATCATTCAAGATCGAAGGTCCTGGCGAAAAGCCCGGGAGAGTATGGGTCGTTTTCCTTTTTCCAGCCTGCCCAATCTGATCACCCTCGGCAGGCTCATTTCGGTCCCGGTGATCATTGCGGCCATTTCGGACGGGCGCTGGACCTTCACCTTCGCGATCTTCGTGCTGGCGGGTGTGTCCGACGGCGTCGACGGCTATCTGGCCAAGACCTTCGACCTCAGGACCAGGCTGGGCGCCTATCTGGATCCGGTTGCCGACAAGGCGTTGCTGGTGTCGGTCTATGTCGCTCTCGCGCTCGCCAATGTGGTGCCGGCGCCGCTCGCCATCATGGTGGTATCGCGGGACGTCATGATCGTCGGGGCGATCATGATATCGTGGCTGCTCGATAACCCCGTCGAGATCCGGCCCCTGCTGGTGTCGAAGCTCAACACGACGGCGCAGATCGGCTTCGCGGCCGCGGTTCTCGGCGCCAAGGCCTTCGAGATGTCGCTGGGCCTGTGGTTCGAGATCTCGCTTGCGGTGGTCGCCGCATTGACGCTGGCCTCGGCGGGGGCTTATTTGAAACAATGGCTTGCCCATGTGATCGATTGATCGGGCACGCCGGCTTTGCCCTTGGTTCGGGCACCGGACCCCTGCGGGCAAGGGGACCCGAGAGCACGGGATTTCGCGCAAGGCAACGCTCGGGGGCGCGGCGATCATGAGCCTGCAACGCCAGATCCTGATCTGGGCCGCACTGCTCGGCTTGTTCATCTACATCCTCTACGCGCTGTCGGGCGTGCTGCTGCCTTTCATGGCCGGCATGACGATCGGCTATCTGCTCGACCCGCTGGCCAACAAGCTTCAGCGGCTCGGGCTCAATCGGCTTGGGGCGACCTCGGTCATCCTCGCCCTGTTCCTGGCCACGCTGCTCGTGCTGCTGATGGTGTTCGTGCCGATCCTGGCCCATCAGCTCACCGCGTTCATCCTGAACCTTCCGGGGATCGCGGCGCGGCTTCAGGCGCTCGCCGTCGAGGAGGGAGGCAAGCTCGTGCAGAGCTACGGAGGCGACACGTTGCGCTCGCTCGGCATGAGCGGCGGCTTCACCCAGGCCGACGTGCAAAGCTCGATCAGCGGCTTCGTTGGCCAAGGCTCGGCCTACCTCGTCTCCTTCCTCAATCAATTGTGGTCGGGGAGCCGGGCGCTATTCGGGGTGTTTTCCATCCTCATCATCACGCCGGTCGTGGCCTTCTACATCCTGCTCGACTGGAAGCGGATGATCGCCGCCATCGACGGCTGGATCCCGCTGCATCATCGGGACAATGTCCGCTCGATCGCCCGTGACATCGATGCGGCCTTGGCCGGGTTCGTTCGCGGGCAGTCGCTCGTAAGCCTGTTTCTCGGCTTGTGGTATTCGATCGGGTTGACGGCGGTCGGGTTGAATTTCGGCTTCCTGATCGGCATTTCGGGCGGATTGCTGAGCTTCATCCCCTATATCGGGTCGCTGACGGTCTTGATCCTGTCGGTGGCGGTCGCGCTGGTGCAAGGCTGGCCGGACTGGCGCTTCATCGGCATGACGGTCGCGGTCGTGGTGTCGGGCCAATTCCTGGAAGGCAATGTTCTATCGCCCAATCTGGTCGGCGCCTCGATCGGGCTGCATCCCGTGTGGCTGATGTTCGCCTTGGTGGCGTGCAGTTCCCTGTTCGGGTTCACGGGTCTGCTCGTGGCGGTGCCCCTATCGGCCGCGATCGGGGTTCTGTCGCGCTTCGCGCTGCGCAAATACCTGGCAAGCCCGCTCTACACCGGGGACCCTGAGCCAGGTAGCTTGCCGGCTCCGGACAATATCTATCGGTTGGGGCACGATTGACCCAGCTTCCGCTGCAATTGTCGGTGCCGCCGCGCTTCGGCGCCGAGGACTTTCTGGTATCCCCGTCCAACGCCATGGCCCATGCGGCGCTCGAGCGATGGCCCGATTGGCCGGACCGCGTCCTCGTCCTCGCCGGGCCCCCCGGGTCGGGCAAAACCCACCTTGCCCACCTTTGGGCGGTGCGTGCCGGGGCCGCGATGCTGACCCCGCAGGACTTCGGCGAGAACCTCTCCGGCATTGCCGGGCGGAATGGCGTCCTCGACGGGGCCGACGACCTGCACATTCCCGAGGCGGCCCTGTTCCATGTTCTCAACCTCGTCCGCGAGAACGGCTCCTCGCTGCTGATCACGGCCCGCACGCCGCCGGATCGTTGGACCCTGGGCACGCCGGATCTCCTCTCCCGGCTGCGCCTCGCCCCGAAGGTAGAGATCGATCCGCCCGACGAAACGCTCGTGCGCGCCGTGCTGGTCAAGCTTTTCGACGACCGGCAGATCCGCGTCGATGCCGGGCTGATCGATCATCTGGCGTTGCGGCTCGATCGCTCGCTCGCCCTGGTAGGATCGGTGGTCGAGGCGCTCGACATCGCCGGGCTCAGCCGTGGCCGGCGCATCAACCGGGCAATGGCGGCGCAGGTTTTGCGGGAGCTGCAACTTGACGTCGATTAGCGGCTCGTCATGCTGATGACATTTCTGTCCTCGATCCTTGCGGAACGAACAGCGGGAGTTCTGCCATGAATCTTGTCGCGGAGAAGCTGCCAGGCGTTCTCCCGCCGTCGGGCGAAACTCTGAGGTCCGAACTGTTCGAGCAGCCCGCCCGCTTCATCAACCGGGAACTGTCCTGGCTGGAGTTCAATCGTCGTGTTCTCGAGGAAGCGTCCAACCGTAACCACCCCCTGCTGGAGCAGCTTCGCTTCCTGTCGATCTCCGCCAACAATCTCGACGAGTTCTTCATGGTGCGGGTCGCTGGCCTGCAAGGCCAGGTCCGCTCGGGCGTGACGACGCTATCGCAGGACGGACTTTCTCCAGCCGAACAGATCAGTCGAATCCGGGAGCGGGCACAGTCCCTGGTCGACGAGCAGCAGAGCCGCTGGAACGAATTGCGGGTCGATCTCGCGGCGGCCAAGATCGTCATCATGGAGCCCGATCAACTCGGCAAGGCCGAGCGGGAATGGCTGCAGGACCATCTCCTGCTGCACATCTTCCCGATCCTGACGCCGCTCGCAGTCGACCCGGCGCATCCTTTCCCGTTCATTCCCAACCTCGGCTATACCCTCGCCCTCGAGCTCAGGCGGACCCACGACGGCCGGCCGCTCCATGCGCTGATCCGCATTCCCAACAGGGTCGAGCGCTTCATTCGCCTGCCGGACGCGCTGGCACCGGGCGCGTCGCGCTTCGTCGCACTTGAATCGCTGATCGGGATGCACATCGCGCTTCTTTTCCCCGGCTACGAGGTCACGGGGCAGGGGCTGTTCAGGGTCATCCGGGACAGCGATCTCGAGGTTGAGGAAGAAGCGGAGGACCTCGTTCTATTCTTCGAGAGCGCCTTGAAGCGGCGCCGGCGCGGATCGGTCATCCGGCTTGAGATCGACAGCGGCATGCCGGAGACGCTCCGCCTGCTGATCGCCGATGAACTCGACACGACCGCGGATCAGAGCTTCACCATCGATGGAATGCTGGCGCTGAACGATCTCTCCGAACTCGTCAACGTCGACCGCCCCGAATTGAAGTTCAAGCCCTACAATGCCCGCTTTCCCGAGCGGGTGCGGGAGAACGGCGGGGACTGCTTCGCGGCGATCCGGCAGAAGGATCTGGTCGTCCACCATCCCTACGAATCGTTCGACGTGGTGGTGCAGTTCATCACCCAGGCGGCCCACGATCCCAACGTCGTGGCCATCAAGCAGACGCTCTATCGTACCTCCAAGGACAGCCCGATCGTCCGTGCCCTGATCGAGGCCGCGGAGGCCGGCAAGTCGGTGACGGCTCTGGTCGAGCTCAAGGCACGCTTCGACGAAGAGGCCAACATCCGCTGGGCCCGCGACCTCGAGCGCGCCGGCGTGCAGGTGGTGTTCGGCTTCATCGAGCTGAAAACCCACGCGAAACTGTCCATGGTAGTGCGGCGCGAGGCCGGCAACCTCGTCACCTATTGCCATGTGGGGACCGGGAACTACCATCCGCAGACGGCACGCATCTACACCGACATCTCGTTCTTCACCGCCGAGCCGGCGATCGCCCGCGACATCACCAGGATCTTCAATTTCATCACCGGTTATGCGGAGCCTGCGGGATTGGAGCGCATGGCGCTCTCGCCCATGACCCTCAAGGCGCGTCTGCTGCAGCATATCGCCGAGGAGATCGGCTTCGCGAGAGCCGGCAAGCCGTCCGGCATCTGGTGCAAGTGCAACGCGCTGGTCGATCCCGAGATCATCGACGCGCTCTACGAAGCCAGTCAGGCCGGAGTACCGATCGACCTCATCGTGCGCGGCATCTGCTGCCTGCGGCCGGGCGTGCCGGGCCTGTCCGAGAACATCCGGGTCAAATCGATCATCGGGCGGTTCCTTGAGCACGCGCGCGTCTATGCATTCGGGGGCGGGCACGGCCTGCCGCACGCCAAGGCGCGTGTGTACATATCGTCGGCGGATCTGATGACCCGCAACCTCGACCGGCGCGTCGAGGCCATGCTGCCCATCACCAATCCCACGGTGCACGACCAGGTGCTCAACCAGATCATGATCGCCAACCTGATCGATAACCAGCAAAGCTATCGTGTCTTGCCCGACGGCGGCAGCGAACGTATTCAACCCCCGCCCGGGCAGGAAGCCTTCAACGCCCACAATTACTTCATGACAAACCCGAGCCTATCCGGACGAGGAAAATCCTTGCGCGACTCAAGTCCGAAGACACTTCTCAGACGTCTTGATTTCCGTTGAGGGTACCGCACCGGATTGCCCGATGACGCCGCCTGATTGCGGCGCTCGGGCCACCACGCCCGTCGCCATCGTCGACATAGGGTCGAACTCGGTGCGTCTCGTGGCCTACGAAAGCCTGGCCCGCGCCCTGACGCCCATCTTCAACGAGAAGGTCCTGTGCGGTCTCGGCAAGGGTGTCGCGACCACGAGTTTGCTGGCGCCCGAGGCCATGGACCGGGCCCTGGCGGCCCTGCGCTGCTTCCGGATATTGTGCCGGAACATGGACATCACCAACGTCCATGTGTTGGCGACGGCGGCCACGCGAGACGCCAGGAACGGTGCCGACTTCCTGCGGGCCGCCACGGACGCGATCGGCACCGACATCGAGCTGATCGGCGGGACCCGTGAGGCCGAATTGTCGGCGCTCGGGGTCGCATCATCATTCCACCGGGCCGACGGGGTCGTCGGAGATCTCGGCGGCGGCTCGCTGGAGCTCATCGAAATCAAGAGGCTGCGGCTCGGCCGCGGCGTATCGCTGCCTCTCGGGGGCCTTGCGCTGGCTGACCGATCGAAGAACTCACCCAAGCGCGCGCTAAAGATCGCGCGCGACTATGTGGCGGGCGCGATGTCGCTCAAGACCCTGAACGGGCGCACCTTCTACGCGGTCGGCGGCACCTGGCGAGCCTTGGCCAAGCTGCACATGAGGCAGCGCAACTACCCGCTCAATGTGATGCACGGCTACGTGATCCCGGCTGCCGAAGCCGGCGCGTTCGCGGGTTTGGTCGAGCGGGTCGATGCCGAGGCGTTGAGCTCCATCGCGTCGGTATCGTCGGCCAGGCGGCCGCTGCTGTCCTACGGGGCCGTGGTGCTGGATGAAATAATCCGGCAAGGCCGCCCAAAGGAGATCGTCATTTCCGCCCAGGGCGTCCGGGAAGGGTTGCTGTACGAGCGGCTAGATGCCGAGCAGCGCCAGGCGGATCCGCTTCTTGCGGCGGCGCACCAGCTCAACGTCTTGCGCTCGCGCAGTCCTCGCCATGGCATCGACCTCGGCGGCTGGACCGACGCCTTCATGAAGTCGGCGCAACTCGACGAGACCGGCGAGGACAAAAGGCTGCGCAGGGCGGCCTGCCTTCTGGCCGACATCGCTTGGCGCGCCCATCCGGACTATCGCAGCGACCAGGCCCTGAACATGATCGCCAACGGCACCTTCGTGGGTGTCGATCATCCGGGCCGTGGATTTCTGGCGCTGGCCGTCACGTACCGGCACATCAGCATCGACGACGACGTCAGTCCGCAGCTTCGCGCCCTGGTGTCGCCGCGGCTGCTCGATCGGGCGCGCATCCTGGGCGCCTCCATGCGCGTGGCGTACTTGATATCGGCCGCGATGGCCGATGTTCTGCCACGCTGCCCCCTGCGCTGCCTGAAATCCAGGCTGGTGCTCGAACTGCCAGCCGAACTCGCGGATCTCGCGAGCGAGCGGCTGGCTGCGCGCCTGCGGCAGCTCGGGAAGCTGATCGGGCGCGAGACGGAGATCCGCGTGGTCTGAGCGTGATCCGGGCGCCCGGACATTGGACTCAGTTGATCGGCGGCTCGCCGTCCTGCCATTCGATTGCAATCACCTTGCCGTTCTCGAGGGTCAGAGCCAGCCGGCCATGCTTGAGATCGAGGGCCTTGGCGCCGAACAACGTGCGCCGCCAGCCCGTCAAGGCCGGCACATCGGCGTTGTCGCTGCTCGCGATGGCCTCGAGGTCGTCGACATTGGCGATGAGCTTGGGCGCGACCTTCTGGGCTTCGGCGACGAGCCGGAGCAGCACCTTCAGAAGTTCGACCGTGGCGCCCCCGCCGCTGCCGTTCCGGCGGTCCCGCTCGATGCGGGGCAAGGTTTTGGGGTCGCGCGCCAGACCCCGTTCCACGGCGGCCAGAATGTCCGCGCCCATGCGCGAGCGGTCGAGACCCCGGGGCAGGGCGCGCAGTTCCCCGAGCGCGTCCGGGGTGCGCGGTGCGGCTGACGCAAGCTCCAGCAGGGCCTCGTCCTTCAGGACGCGCGAGCGCGGCACGTCGCGCGTCTGCGCCTCGGTTTCCCGCCAGGCAGCGACCTCCATCAGCACCGCGAGATCACGCGGCCGCCGGGCCTTGGACCGGAAGCGTTCCCAGGCCTTGTCGGGATGTTGCTCGTAGGTCGCCACTGAGGTGAGCGTGCGCATCTCATCGGCCAACCACGCCAGTCGTCCTGATTTCGCCAGTTGTGCGGAGAGGAGGCGATATACGTCCCTGAGGTGCGTCACGTCGGCGAGCGCATAGGCGATCTGCGCTTCGGAAAGCGGCCGGCGTGCCCAATCGGTGAAGCGCGACGACTTGTCGATCGGGATGCGGCAGAGCGCCTGAACCAATTCGCCGTAGGAGACCTGGTCCCCGAAGCCGCACACCATGGCGGCCACTTGGGTATCGAACAGCGGGACGGGGAGAAATCCGGCCAGCTTCCAGACGATCTCGAGATCCTGCCGGGCGGCGTGGAACACCTTCACCACGGCCGAATTGCGCATCAATTCGAGGAACGGCCCGAGATCCAGCTCCGGCGATAGCGCGTCGACCACCGCCGCTTCGTCATCGGAGGCGAGCTGCAGGACGCAGAGTTTGGGCCAGAACGTCGTTTCCCGCAGGAACTCGGTGTCTACGGTCACGAACGGATGGGCGGCGAGGCGGCGGCACAGGGCGGCAAGCTCGTCGGTTGTCTCGATAAGGGTCATAAGCTTCCATAGCGCAAAGGTTTTCCGCGCGCGAGCGGTCCGGCGCTGCCGTGCTACGCGCCCCGGAGCGCGAGCTCGACGGCCGCCTCGGCATGCAGCGTTGTGGTGTCGAACAGCGGCACGGCGCTGTCTTCCGGTCGCACGAGCAGCATGATTTCGGTGCAGCCGAGGATGATCGCCTCGGCGCCCCGGCCGACAAGGCCCGCGATGACCGCGCGGTACGCCGCCCGCGACGTGGGCTCGACTTTGCCCTGCACCAGCTCATCGTAGATGATCCGGTGAACGAGAGCCCGGTCCTCGTCGCCGGGAACCAGCACCTCAAGCCCGAAGTGCTCGGCAAGGCGCCCTTTGTAGAATGCCTGCTCCATGGTGAACGCGGTGCCGAGCAGGCCGACGCGGTGCAGCCCGGCTGCCCTGATGCGCTCGGCCGTCGGGTCGGCGATGTGCAGCAGCGGGAGCGAGATGGCGGCCTGGACCGCATCTGCCATGCGATGCATCGTGTTGGTGCAGATGACCACGAAATCGGCGCCGCCCCGTTCGAGGCGCCGCGCAGCGTCGATCATCAGGGTGGTGGCCTCGTCCCAGCGGCCGGCGTGCTGCAACGCCTCGATCTCCGCGAAATCGAAGGACCACATCAGGCAGCGAGCCGAATGCAGGCCGCCGAGGCGGGCTCGCACGCCCTCGTTGATGATCCGGTAATATTCGGCCGAGCTTTCCCAGCTAAGGCCTCCGATGAGACCGATGATCCGTTGCGCCACGTGCTCGTCTCCGCTCTGATCCCCGGCGCGCGGCTTTCGACGTGAAGCGCCGGACGTGTCCGGCTCGCTTGACAACCCTTCGCCCGCCATGCCCATGTCCGCCGCCCGCGTAGTGTCGCCTGCGCGCCCGCCCATCCTCCCCGAGAGATCACGATGCATCGCTACCGTACGCACACCTGCGGCGCTCTAGGCGAAGCCGACATCGGCACAAGCGTGCGGGTGTCGGGCTGGTGCAATCGCATCCGGGACCACGGCGGCGTGCTGTTCATTGATCTCCGCGATCATTACGGCATCACCCAATGTGTGGTCGACCCGGATTCTCCGGCCTTTGCGCAGGCCGATAGACTGCGGCCCGAATGGGTCGTGCGGATAGAGGGCCCGGTGCGCCGGCGTCCGGCCGGGACCGAAAATGCCGATATGCCGACCGGCCAGATCGAAGTCTATGTGCAGGACATCGAAGTGCTGGGGCCTTCGAACGAGCTGCCGCTGCCGGTCGCGACCGAGCAGGAATATCCGGAGGAAACGCGGCTGCGCTACCGGTTCCTCGATCTCCGCCGGGAGCGCCTGCACAAGAACATCATCTTGCGCAGCCAAGTCATTGATTCGCTGCGCAACCGCATGAAGGGGCAGGGGTTCACGGAGTTCCAGACCCCTATCCTGACCGCCTCCTCCCCCGAAGGCGCGCGCGACTATCTGGTGCCCTCGCGAGTGCATCCGGGCAAGTTCTATGCGCTCCCGCAGGCGCCCCAACAGTTCAAGCAGCTGATCATGGTGGCGGGCTTCGACCGCTACTTTCAGATCGCGCCCTGCTTTCGCGACGAGGACGCCCGCGCGGACCGATCGCCCGGCGAGTTTTATCAGCTCGACATCGAAATGAGCTTCGTCACCCAGGAGGACGTGTTCGCCACCGTCGAGCCGGTGCTGCGCGGCGTCTTCGAGGAGTTCGGCGGCGGCCGGCCGGTCACCCAGAAATTTCCAATGATCCCCTATCGCGAAGCCATGCTGAAATATGGCGTCGACAAGCCGGACCTGCGCAACCCGCTCATCATCGCGGATGTGACCGAGGAATTCAGCTCGCCGGCCGTGACCTTCAACGCATTCAAGAACGTCATCGCCAAGGGCGGTGTCGTGCGCGCCATACCGGCCACGGGCGCGGCCGCGCAGCCACGCTCGTTCTTCGACAAGCTCAACGATTGGGCGAGAGGCGAAGGCGCGGCCGGCCTCGGCTACATCGTGCTCGACGGGGAGCCGGGCGCGCCGGTCGGCCGCGGCCCGATCGCCAAGTTCATCCCGGCCGACACCCTGGCCGCGATCGCCGCCAAGGCGGGGGTGGGGCCGGGTGATGCCGTGTTCTTCGCCTGCGACGCGGAACCCCGGGCCGCCAGGCTGGCCGGCGCGGCGCGCACGCGCATCGGCCGCGAACTCGGCCTGATCCGCGAGGATGTGTTCGAGTTCTGCTGGATCGTCGACTTCCCGATGTATGAGTACAACGAGGACGACAAGAAGATCGACTTCTCGCACAATCCCTTCTCGATGCCGCAAGGCGGTCTCGAGGCGCTCGAAACCCGCGATCCGCTCGACATCCTGGCCTACCAGTACGACATCGTGTGCAACGGCGTGGAGCTATCGTCCGGCGCGATCCGGAACCACCGGCCCGACGTGATGCGCAAAGCCTTCGCGATCGCGGGCTATTCGGAAGAGGATCTCGAGACCCGTTTCGGCGGCATGTACCGCGCCTTTCAGTACGGCGCACCGCCGCATGGGGGCATCGCCCCTGGTGTCGACCGCATCGTCATGCTGTTGGCCGGCGAAGAGAACCTGCGCGAGATCGTGCTGTTCCCGATGAACCAGCGGGCCGAGGATCTGCTGATGGGCGCGCCCTCGCCTGCAACGCCCAAGCAGCTGCGCGAACTGCATATCCGGCTCAATCTGCCCGACAACGGCTGACCGGAGAGGCGGGCTTGCAAACCGTGATCTGTATCCGCTGGGGTACTGAATACGGCGCGGATTACGTCAATCGGCTCTATCGCGCCGTCATGCGCAATGTTGCGCGCCCGACCCGGTTCGTGGCCTTCACGGACCCGATCGAGGGGCTCGATCCGGGGATCGAAGCCAAGCCGATTCCCGAGATCCGGCTGCCGGCCGGCCTGAAGCCCGGCCCATGGCGAAAACTGGCGCTCTGGGCCGCGGACCTCGGCGGCCTCGAAGGGGAGGTGCTGTTCCTCGACCTCGACATCCTGGTTACGGGGTTGCTCGATCCGCTGTTCGAACACGAACCGGGTCGGCTCTGCCTCATTCGCAACTGGACCCAAGGGCGGAAAGAGGGGATCGGCAACTCATCGGTGATGCGGTTTCGCGCCGGATCGGCGCCGCATCTCGTCAAGGATTTCGAGGCCGACGCCGTTGCCATGTCGCATCGGTTCGACAACGAGCAGATCTACGTCACCAAGCAATCCGGTCTTCCCCTGAGCTTCTGGCCATCGGAGTGGTGCCCGAGTTTCAAGCACGACCTCTTGGCGCGCTGGCCGTTCTATCTGTTTCAGCCCCCGTCACTGCCGCACCATGCTCGTGTCGTTGTGTTCACCGGCCATCCCCGCCCCGACGAGGCGCTTCGGGGGGAGTGGCCGGCCCGATGGTACAAGAGGTTCTACAAGGCGATTCCCCGCGTCGATTGGGTCGGAGATCACTGGCGCTGAGGGTCGGTCCAAACCGCCTGGGCCGAAATCAAGGGTTGGCCACCGCCGTGACTTCGAGCTGTTTCAACAGGTCTTGCGGATTGTCCATGGCCTGGACGGCGGCCAGGCTCAGGCCTTCCGGGGCGCGAATCGCGATGTTCAACGACTTGGGCTGGTCGATGAAGCTGGCCACGGCGCCTGAGAGCTGGTCGGCGTTGGGTCCGGGTCCGAAGACCTGGCCGATCATCTCCCGGGCCTGACTGGTCATCTGGCTCTTGAGGTCCGCGACGGAAAGGTTCATCGACGTGGCGGCGAGCGGCAGGCCCTTTTCGGCGAGCCCCGAATTCACCACGCCCAAGGTCAGCGTCTTCAGCCGGAGCTGGTCGACCGCATGTTGGGCCACGGCTTTGTCGGGGCTCATCAAATCGGCCGACATGTTGGACACGAGGCCACCCAGACTGACCGACGCAAGATCCTTCGCGGCCAAGGAAAACTGGCCCAGCTTGAAGTCCTGCGTGGTGGAGTTCCAGCTTGCGGCATAGTCGGAGCTCATGGCGAGATGTCCGAATCCTGCCTTGCTCATCTCCTCGATATTGGACCCGGGCGCCGGGGAGGCGACATCGTACAAAGCTTCCATGTGCGACGACACGTCGGACGCGAGGTTGCCGACGAAGCCGCCGGCCCTCATCTCGGCCACGGGCACCTTGATCAGCGTCGCCTTGCCGACATTGATGTTGCCGGTCGCATCGGCAGTCGGCACCTCGATCTCGAGGTCGAGCAGCGACGCATCGGCGAGCTTGGGCGCCACCTTCCGGATCTGGTCCGGGGTCGGTGCCATGTCGGTCGGGCCGTTGGCCAGGCTCACGACGTCGACCAGCCCGGAACCGTCGATGCCGTCGAGCGCACTGCGCGAAAACGACAGCCGGACATCCTTGTCGGCCAGCACGAAATGCTCGAGTGAGATCGTCTGGCTCCGGAAGGTCGCGAACCCGTCGACCAGCAGGCGCCCGAGTTTGACGGTCGTGGCATCTGCCGTGCCGGTCTTCGCATAGTTGAAGTCTCGAACCTCGAAGCGACCGAGCGAGAAACTTCGCAACGCGTCGGCCAGAACGGCGATCTGCTGACTGCGCTCGGCGTCGGACAGATCGGACTTGGGTTTCGAGAGCAGAGCGTCTGCCTGCTTCATGGTGATCGTAAGCGGGCGACCTTGCAGGGAGGCGCTTTGGATCGCGCCGATCTCGAAGCCGTCCGTCGCGCTGTTTCTGGCCTTTATGGAGTTGATCAGGATGCTGTCGTAGATGGGCCGCAGCGGCGCGGAGGCCTCGGTGCGCGCGCCTTCGGCGATGGTCGCCGCCAAGGGTAGATCGATGCCGCTTGCGGAGATCGATCCTACCGAGGCAGTTTCGTTCGTCTCGCCTTCCGGGCCGATTTTCATGTCGGCCCCGCTGATCGCCAACGAGCCGATCTTGCCGTTGATGACGTCAGTCAGCGATAGGCCATGCAGCGACATGGCATCGTTCTTATGGTCCTCACCCGAGCGGGTCATCGTGATTTCGGGAACCACGATGCTGCCGAAGGAAAGTTTCGCCAGGCGCTCGGCCAGAGGTTTTGGCGAATCCGGATCGAACAAACGCGCCAGATCGATCCCGCTCGATTTCGTGCCATGGGCCTCGATGCGAGGAATCGATACCACCGAGTCGCCGACTTCGATCCGAAGATCATGGGCCGTGACCGTGGCGACAGCCGCCGCAGCCGGATCCACAAGGCTGAAAGTCCCCGCTCGCGGGGCCGCGAACTCGAGACGACCTACGGTGACGCGCACGTCCTTGTTCAGAAATGCAACTTGCCGCAGCGAAATTCTGCGGTTCCACGGGTCGATGTCGAGCGAGCCGACTTCGGTTGGCGCCATGTTCAGCGTCCGCATGATAGCCGCGCGTTCGCGGGATGCGGTGAATTCGCCGGTTGCGGCCAGGGCCAGCACCAGCGCGCCGCTCAATCCAGCCACCCGCAGGAGGCGCTTTGTAGACTTGCCCAAGTTGTCCCCCTTCGAAGCGGAGCGCCGGCCGCGCGCCACCGCGGCCGCGCCCAAGCCCCATCAGCTTACACGCTCGACAAGGAAGTCAAACGAGGGATTTTAGCCCGCGAAGCGCTCCGCTACGCCCGAGGCGGACCTCATGGGATGCGCCGATCCGCTTCAGTTGGCTGCCTGGGCCAGCCGCACTTCGCCATGGAGCGCCGGCGCAGGCGCCTCCCCGGGGGACTCGGATACGTCGGCGTAAGCCTCAACCATGGCCGCTGCATCGGCCCGGGAGGGAAGCCCCGCCTCGTTCCCGAGGTGCTGAAGCTTGTGGGCCGCAGCTGCACGGGCCAGTTCGAAATGACGTCGCCACGGCGCCTGGGGCTCTGCCAGGTAGGACGCCACGTAAGCCCCGTGGAAGACATCTCCGGCTCCGGAACTGTCGACGATCTTGTGCGTCGGGATCGGCAAGGCAGGGAGACGGCTGATCGTCCCCATCTCGTCGAACCACAACATGCCGCGTTCGCCTTCGGTGACTCCGCCGACCTTGACGCCCCGACCCTTCAGATAATCGAGCATCTCGAGCGCCGTCATCCGCATCTGCTCGCAGAGCCGCTCGGCCACCACCGCGACATCGACATAGGAGAGCAGTTCGTGCGTGTTCGACCGCAGGCCGCCCCCGTCCAGGGAGGTCAATACGCCGCTTTCACGGAACAGGCGCGCGAAGTGAAGAGCCGCATCGGCCTGGTGCCCGTCGAGGTGCAAGGCCCGGGCCTGGGCGACGTTCAGCATCGGAAAGGGGTGGATGTAATCATCGTCGCGCGCCCGGAGGATGGCACGCTTTCCCGCGTTGGGCAGGATGAAAGAGAGCGAGGATCGGCGCACCTTCCGGCCGTGCACCGAGATATGATAGCGGGCCGCCATGTCCAGGAACATGCGGCCGAGCCAATCGTCGGCCAGCGAGGTCAGCAGATCGGGAACATGGCCGAGCTTGGCGCAGGCGAAAGCGGCCGTGACCGCGTTGCCTCCGAAGGAGACCGCGTAATCCTTGGCCACCGACTTGGCATCGCCTGCGGGAATGGTGTCGGCCAGCAGTGTGACGTCGATGTAGGTCTGCCCGATGAACAGAGCGTGCATGATGTCTCCTGCGTTCCAGTCTGGCCCCTTTTACATCGCAAAACTCGTGCCGCAACCGCACGACGCCGTGGCATTGGGATTGCTGATCTTGAACGACTGGCCGATCAGGTCATCCACGAAATCGATTTCGGAGCCCTTGAGATATTCAAGCGAGATCGCGTCGATGAGCACCGTCGCTCCATCGCGCTCGACCACGAGGTCATCGGGGCCGGGTTCGCGCACGACCGTGAAGGAATATTGAAAGCCCGAACAGCCGCCGCCATCCACCGCGACCCGCAGGGCGGAGCCGGCCGGCTCCGCGGCAAGCACCTTGTTGATGCGCGCGGCAGCCGAGCGAGACAGGGCAACCGGCGTAAGCAGATCCAGGTGATCCATTGTCAAGTCCATGCCGACTGAGAGTTCGTCCATACGGAGGCTCGCTTCCACCGACCGGCAAGCCGCAAGATTGGGGTCGATCCGGAGCGACCGGCTTGCACTGGCAATTCCTATCACGCTAACGGACCAGGAACACCAGTAGCCTGGTTGGAAGTTAGGTTTGCGAGTCATCACTTGCAATGGGCGGCGGTTGTCGGCCTCGGACAGGGACGGGCGCTCGCCGGTCGCAACAGACATTGACCCTGACCAGGATCGAAGGCGGAACATGGATCGGGGCGGCGTAACCAAGGCACCTTATGCGGCATGCGAATCCGGAAGCCCGGGACGATTGCTTCCCGAAAATTCGTCGGCCACCCGCACAGAATTTCAGCGCGACCGCGATCGCATCATCCATTCGAGCGCGTTTCGCCGGCTGGCCCTCAAGACCCAGGTGTTCCTTCCCGACGAAGGCGATCACTACCGAACGCGGCTGACCCACACGATCGAGGTGGCACAGATCGCGCGAACCATATCGCGCGCCCTCGCGCTCGACGAGGATCTGACCGAGGCCTTGGCGCTGGCGCACGACCTCGGCCACTCGCCCTTCGGCCACACCGGCGAAGACGCGCTCGACAGATGCGTCGCTGCCGCTGGCGGTTTCGACCACAACGAGCAGACGATCCGGATCGTGACGGAGCTCGAGAAACGCTACCCGACCTTCGACGGACTGAACCTGACCTGGGACACTCTGGAGGGACTGGTCAAGCGCAACGGGCCGCTGATCGGCCCGCATGCCGCAAAATCGGCGGCGGGCAGGATTCCCGCAGCGATCCTCAGCCTCGACGCGCGATTCGGATTCTCGCTCGACACCTTTCCCGGAGCCGAAGCGCAGGTCGCGGCGGTGGCCGACGACATCGCCTACAACGCTCACGATCTCGAGGATGGGTTGGACGCCGGCCTCTTCGGGCTGGAAGATCTGCAAACGGTCGGCTGCCTGGCCGAGATCCTGGCCGGGATCGCGTCCGAATCGCCGGGTCTCGATCGCGAACGCACCGTGCGAGCGCTGGTCCGCACTATGGTCGGGGTCTTCGTCGAAGATGCCATCGCCGAGGGCCGCCGAAGGCTCGAAGAGGCCCAACCGCGAGACGCCTGGGCGGTGCGCAGGCTCGGCAGGCCGGTGGTGGCACTTTCCCCAGACCTTGAGATACGGAGCCGCGCCGTCAAGCGCTTCCTGTTCGCCCGAATGTATCGTCACCCGCGGATCATGCGGGTGCGGGCCCAGTCGGCCGCCATCGTCACCGAACTAGCCGAACGCCTCATCGCGGCTCCGCAATTGCTCCCGGCGAAATGGGCCGCTCAGGCCGTGGCCGGTCCCGGCGCACCGGCCACAATGCGGCTCGTGGCGGACTACATCGCCGGACTGACCGACAGGGGTGCGGTGGCAGAACACCGGCGTTTGTTCGCCGTGACGCCGGACTTGCGGTGAGGCGGACGGCATGCGACTCGCATTCCGACCTCATTGCACGCAGAAAGCCCTATGGACATTTTCGCGGAGTTTCACCGCCGCATCGAAACCATTCTGCTCGGGATGGTGGCACGCGAAGCCTTGCCGGCCGGCCTGGATCTCACGCGCTTCGTCATTGAGCCGCCGCGCGACTCGGCGAACGGCGATCTCGCGGCCAATGCCGCGATGGTGTTCGCCAAGGAAGCCAAGCCGCATTTCGGCAACCCTCGGGCCTTCGCGGTGGCGATCTGCGCCGAGCTCGCGGTCGATCCGGATGTCGCGAGTGCGGAAGTGGCCGGCCCCGGCTTCATCAACATCGTCCTCAAGGATGCCGTGTATGCGCAGGTTCTTCGCGCCGCTCTTGGAGCCGGTGAACGCTTCGGACGGGGCGCCGGTACCGCCGAGGCGGTGAACGTCGAATATGTCTCGGCCAATCCCACAGGGCCCTTGCATGTCGGCCATGGGCGCGGCGCGGTGTTCGGCGATGCGCTCGCCAACCTTCTCGCCTATGCGGGCTGCTCCGTGACCCGGGAATTCTACATCAATGACGCGGGCGCCCAGGTCGACGTTCTGGCCCGCTCGGCGTTTCTGCGCTACCGGGAAGCCCTGGGCGAGCCGATCGGGCCGGTGCCGGAAGGGCTCTATCCAGGCGATTACCTCAAGGCAGTCGGCGAGGATCTCGCGGCGCGGCACGGGGGAGCGCTGCTGGCCTTGCCCGAAGCGACCTGGCTGCCCGTCGGTTCGGGACGCAGCGATCGACGCCATGCTGGCCATGATCCGTGACGACCTCGCCACGCTGCGGATCGAGCAGGAGGTGTTCTTCTCCGAGCGCTCGCTGACCCGCGATGGCGAGGACGCTGTCGCGAGCGCCATCGAGGCGCTCAAGCGCAAGGGCCTGATCTATTCCGGTCGCCTGCCCGCCCCGAAGGGTCAGACGAGCGACGACTGGGAGGACCGCGAGCAGATCCTGTTCCGCTCGACGGCCTTCGGGGACGACGTCGACCGGGCGCTCGTCAAGTCGAACGGAAGCTACACCTACTTCGCCTCCGACATCGCCTATCACAAGAGCAAGATCGACCGCGGCTTCCGGTCGATGATCGACGTCTGGGGCGCCGACCATGGCGGCTACGTCAAGCGCATGCAGGCCGCCGTCGCGGCCATGAGCGACCGGAAGGCGGCGCTCGACGTCAAGCTCTGTCAGCTCGTGAAGCTGATGCGCAACGGCGAGCCGGTGAAAATGTCGAAGCGGGCAGGGGACTTCGTCACGCTTCGTGAGGTGGTGGATGAGGTCGGGCGCCGATGCTGTCCGCTTCATGATGCTGTTCCGGAAGAACGATGCGCCGCTGGAGTTCGATCTCGCCAAGGTGATCGAGCAGTCGAAGGACAACCCGGTTTTCTACGTGCAATACGCCCATGCGCGCGGTTGCTCCGTACTCAGGATGGGCCAGGCGGCGTTTCCCGATGCGGCGCTGGGGGCAGCGCGATCTGGCCGATGCGGACCTCGACCCTGCTGGAGGACGAGGGCGAGCGGGCGCTGATGAAGCTCCTGGCGCAATATCCGCGACTGGTGGAAGCGGCGGCACTCGCCCATGAACCGCATCGGATCGCCTTCTATCTGTACGACCTGGCGAGTGCCTTTCATTCGCATTGGAACAAAGGTAGGGATCAGCCACAATTACGATTTGTTAATGAGAACGAGAGACATTTAACTTGTGCGAGGCTGGCGTTGGTCATGAGTTTAACTTTCGTGATCCGATCCGGTCTGGCAATTCTTGGTGTGAGCGCTCCTGAAGAAATGCGGTGAAAACCCGAGAGGGTTGAGCGTTGCAGTGTATTTCGCGGCGTCAAGAATTGGCCACGGCTGTCAGTTTAAGGCTTCGCCGATTGTGAGACGAGGTGTCGAATGAGTGAAGCCGCAAGATCGCGTTGGCCCGATGCCCGGTTCGAGCCTCAGCTGAACCGGCAGGGAACAGCCGGCTCCGCCTCGGAGAACCCCTTGGCCGAATTGGCGCGGCTTGTCGGCCAGGACGATTCCTTCCGCAATGCATTCGGATCATCGCGGGCCCCGAGGCCGGAACCCCAGAGGTTGAACCCGGACTACGCGCAATTCTCCGAACAGCCGGTCGAATGTCGCATGACCGGCGCACCATCACGACGAGGCGGCTCACTACGATGCCGACGAGCCGGCCTTGGGCTTGCGGCCCACATCGCACGACGAGCTGGTCCGACGCGGCGCACCAGGGCCAGTACGCGGCCGATCAGCACTATGCCGAGGAAGCGCCGCATCGGCGACTACGCGGCCTACGACGCTGCGCCATCGCTCGAGCATACCTACGATCCGCAGAGCTACGCGGCGCCGCCGCTTGACGCCCGATCTTTGGGCCGAGCGGGGCGATCCTGCGGAGCAGCATCACGGCTCCGAGGCGCAGGTCCATGCCGACGAAAACGGCCGTCGCGGCGCGCGCGCCGCGGCGCCCGCTGGTGGTTCTCGCGTCCGTGCTGGTGCTGACAGGCGGCGGACTGGCAGCGACCTTCCTGGCCCGCACCGGCGCGCATGCGGTTGCACAAGGCGGCGGCCACGCCGACCATCATGGCGGCGACCGGCCCGAACAAGATCAAGCTGGCCGATGCTGCCCCGGCAAGCGCCGCGGAAGAGGCGGATTCCGCGCTTCTTGGAAAGAATGGCGCGGCCTCCGGCGCTCCCGCCAAGGTGGTCAATAGCCAGGAGCAGCCGATCGACCTCACGCAATTGCCCAAGGCCGCCGCCTCGCCCGAGGGGCAAGCTGCGGCGGAGGCACGGCCGGCAGGCTCGGCGAGCCCGTTCCCCGAGCCCAAGAAGGTCAAGACGTTCCTGGTCAGGCCCGATGGCACCATGATCGGCGCTGCCTCGAGCCGCAGCGGCCTCCGCCACCGGCAGCATACCGGTCCTGGGTCGTCCCGATCTTTCGCAGGCCGCAACGGGAGGCCAAGGGGCTAATTCCAGAAGCGCCGCCGTCACGCCGGCCGCGCCTCGACCCTCGACCCCCAAGACCAGCACCCGAACCGCCACGACGCCGAAGGCCCCGCCGGCTTCGATCGCGGACCTCGCCTCGGCGAATGCGTCCGACCCGGTGAGCGCCCCCTCGAAGCCACGGCAGCCCGCGTCTCCAGGTGCCGGTGCGGCCGAGCAAGGCCAAGCCGATCGAGGTCGCGGATGCGGCGACCTCGGATGCGGCGGCGCCCGCTTCGACCGGTGCCTTCGGGCTGCAACTGGCAGCCGCCGGCAGCGAGGAGGAGGCGCGCGGCATCTTCGCGCGCTTGCAGAAGAAGTATTCCGGCGAACTCGGCTCCTTCAAGCCGACGATCCGCAAGGCCGACAGCGGCGACAAGTCGGTCTATCGCGTGCGGGTGGGCAACCTCGCACAGGACCAGGCAAAGTCGCTCTGCGCCCGGCTCCAGGCCGGCGGGGGAACCTGCTTCGTGGTCCACAACTAAGCGGCGCCGCACGCCAGGCTCCCCGGGCTTGGGCGTGCCAGAACGCGGACCGGCAACCGAAGGCCGGTTCGCATGCCCAGCTCAAATCCACCGCTGACGCGCCGAGGTCGAGGCCAGCATGATACGTGCTTTCGTCTGCGGGTGCGCAGGTCTCGAGCTTACGGCGGACGAGCGGTCGTTTCTTGCCGCAAGCGCGCCCTGGGGCTTGATCCTGTTCAAGCGGAATGTCGGCTCCCGGCAGCAGCTTCTGACCCTCGTGTCCGACTTCCGCGACAGCGTAGGGCGGCCCGACGCCCCGGTGCTGATCGACCAGGAAGGCGGGCGGGTGCAGCGGATGGGGCCGCCGCACTGGCAGGCCTTTCCGTCCGCCTCCGCCTACGGGGCGCTGGCCGGCGCCGATCATGGTGCGAGGTGCGCAGGCCGCGGAACTCGGCGGCCGGCTCATCGCCCACGATCTCGCCGAGGTCGGCATCACCATCGATTGTGCCCCGGTGCTCGACCTTCCGGCCCCCGGCAGCAGCGACGTCGTCGGCAACCGCGCCTTTGCGCGAGACCCCAACATTGTCGCGCGGCTGGCGCGCGCATTCGCGGACGGCCTGCTGGCCGGCGGCGTGCTTCCGGTCGTCAAGCACATCCCGGGTCACGGACGGGCCGAGGTGGACAGCCATTTCACGGTGCCGGTCGTCACCGCGGACCTCGCAGGCGCTGCAGAGCGATTTCGCGCCGTTCCGAACTCCTGGCCGATCTGCCGATGGCGATGACCGCCCATGTGGTCTACACGGCCGTGGACCCGGAGCGGCCCGGGACCATTTCGCCGATCGTGATCGACCGGATCGTCCGCGGCATGATCGGCTTCCAGGGGCTTCTCTTCACCGACGACCTGTCCATGCAGGCCCTGCAGGGAACCCTGGGCGCAGCGCGCCGAGGCCGCCTTCGCCGCGGGCTGCGACATCGCCCTCCATTGCAACGGCAAGCTGGACGAAGCGAGAGGCGGTCGCGAATGCCGCGCCGGCTCTCACCGGCAAAGCGGAACGTCGCGCGCTCGAGGCCATGGCTCGGCTGCGACCCGCGAGCGCGTTCGATCCGCAAGGCAGCTATGCCCGGCTGGCCGATGCGCTCGCCTCCGGGTCAGGCGTGGCCGCCTGACCCTCGCAGCAGTTCGGCCGGTCTCGCTCTGCGGATCAGGCCGGCCAGCCGGCCGCACTGGCGTTGACGTACATCGAATAGAGCGACGTCGTTCCGCAGATGTAGAGCCGGTTGCGCTTCGGTCCGCCGAAACACACGTTGGCGACCACTTCCGGCACCTTGATCTTGCCCAGCAGCGTTCCGTCCGGCGCGTAGCAATGTACGCCGTCGCCCGGCCGAGGTCCACAGATTGCCGCTGCGGTCGAGCCGGAAGCCGTCGAAGAGGCCGACATCGCAGGTCGCGAACAAGCGCCCCTTGTCGAGCGAGCGGCCGTCCTGGCCGACCTTGAAAACCCGGATGTGCTTGGGCCCTTCCTCGACATGGGTGGCGCCGGTGTCGGCGATATAGAGCAGCGACTCGTCAGGCGAGAACGCGATGCCGTTCGGCTTCGTGAAATCGCGCGCTACCGCATGGGTTTCCCGGGTCTTGGGATCGTAGCGATAGACGTGGCTTTCG
Organism: uncultured Alphaproteobacteria bacterium; assembly: GCA_963851175.1. Lineage (GTDB taxonomy): Bacteria > Pseudomonadota > Alphaproteobacteria > Rhizobiales > Beijerinckiaceae > Lichenihabitans. Next base: position 256,022 of record CAWKNU010000010.1, read on the forward strand.
CCGACTTCGGAAGGCGCGGCATCGCCTTCGTATTCGCTGTCGATGCCGTAGGTCGGATCGGTGAACCAGATCGTGTCGTCCGACTTGACGACGAGGTCGTTCGGCGAGTTGAGCTTCTTGCCGTCGACCTGATCGACCAGCACCGTAAGCGAGCCGTCATGCTCGATCCGCGACACGCATCGGCCGCGATGTTCGCAGGACAATAGCCGGCCCTGGCGGTCGACCGTATGGCCGTTGTGGTGTCGGGCCGGGCTGATGAAGGTCGAAACCTGTCCGTCGGTTTCGTCGAACCGCATCACGCGGTCGTTCGGAATATCCGAGAACACCAGATATTTGCCGGCCGGAAAATAGGCCGGCCCCTCGGCCCAGCGCGAGCCCGTCCAAAGCTTCTCGAGATGGACGTTGCCGAAAATCAGCTTCTTGAAACGGGGATCATGGATTTCCAGGCTCTGCGTGTACACTGCATCCTCCCGATAAGGACCCTGCGGGTCTTGGTGGGCCGAGCCAAATTCCTGCACGGCCACGGATCACGGTGAGCGCAATAGGTAGCTCGCACGGGCGTTGCGCAAGCAGAAAATTGCCCCGCACGCCAGGCAGCCGCAGATTGTTTCGTTTTGGAACGTTGGCGCCCGCTCTGCGCTAAGCCCTCCTTCACGATAGCCGGTCAATGTGGTTACCGAAACGTCACCGCGGAGCCGCAAACTATGAGCATCGACGCTGAAGCCTCTGACCCTCGGGGCCCGAGGCTTGTCGACGGCGAGACCGCCCGGCCGGACAACGGCGGCAAGGCAGCGGGGCGCGCCCTCGTTCGACTTGTGCCGGAGGAGGTCAGGGGGGCACCCAAGCGCTTCGCCCTAAATCCCTCGCATGGCATGATCGCGGCCGCCGTAGCCTTGGTGCTGGGCGGCGGGTTCGTGGCCGGCGCCGAGATGCTGGGCAACAAGAAGGCCGTGACCGCGGCAGTAACTCCCGTCGGGCCTCCGCCCGAGACCACGGCGTCGCTCCTGCATCATGTGCAGGACGAAATGCATACGTTGAAGGTCAGCCTCGATTCCATGCGCTCCAACGCTGAGAATTCCCGGCAGGATGACGCGATCCGGAGCCTGAAGCGAAGCGTCGACGTGCTGAAGCAGGATCTCGAGGTCTCCAAGGCCAGCAACGCGGGTGCGGTGGCGCAACTCGGCGCCAAGCTCGACCGTCTCGACCGCGACCCAACGCCCAAGCTGGCCGAGATCTCGGCCCGGCTCGACCGCCTCGATCGGGAGCCGAGCCCGAAGCTCGCCGAAATCGCCGCCCGGCTCGATCAGTTGAAGGCAGATCCGAGCAACACGAAGCTGGCTGAGATTACCGCCCGGCTCGAGCGTATCGAGCATCAGGTTTCGTCGCCGACCGTGACGGGCTCCATCGTTCCGTCCCGGCTGCCGGGTCCTAGCACTACGAGCCCTGTCTCGGTCGCGGCCCGTTCCGCCCCCACGCCCCTGCCAGCCCCGGCACCGGCCACCACGGCGGTGTCCGACCCGAAAACCACCCCCAAGCCGGCAACCGTGGATGGTTGGATGCTGCGCGACGTTTACGGCGGGGTCGCGCTGCTGGAGGGCCGGGCGGGAGGGCTGCGGGAGGTCGCACCCGGTCAGTTCGTAGCTGGCATTGGAGAGATCCGATCGATCGAACGGCGCGGCAGATCCTGGGTCGTGGTGACCAGCCGCGGCTTGATCGAGGCTGACAATCACTGGTAGGCCACTCGGCGGATGGCTTAAAGGTTGCCATAGAGTTGCGGGACAGCGATGCGAGCGCGCGAAACCGTGTTCGCGTCGCACGGCGTTGTCCAGCGCCGCACAGTGGAGCCCTCGTTGCGCAAGCACACCGTGCCGCTCGACCATTTCGAGCAGCTTTACGCCGCTCGGCCCGACCCTTGGCATCTTGCCACGAGCGAATACGAGCGGGCCAAATATGCTGCGACCCTCGAGGCATTGCCGCGTCATCGCTATGCATCGGCGCTGGAGATAGGCTGCGCCAACGGCGTCTTCACGAACCTGCTCGCGGATCGCTGCGACGACCTTCTGGCGATCGAGCCGGTGTCCGCCGCCCTTGCCGAGGCGAAACGGCGCAATGCCCATCGAAGCTCGGTGCGTTTCGCTGAGATGTTCGTTCCGGCCGAATGGCCTCACGAGATCTTCGACCTCATCGTCCTGTCCGAGGTCATCGACTACCTGGGTGGGAACGACATAGACCGCTTGGCAGCGCGCGCCTGTGGGTCGCTGGCCGCGGGTGGTGACCTGATCCTGGTCCACTGGGTGGGGAAGAAGCGGGCCGGCGGGGTTCCTCGCGAGGAGGCGACGGACCGCTTCATTGTCGCGGCCCGGGGGCAGTTCGATGTGATCCGGGCATCGCGCAACAGTCGACTACCGGCTCGACGTTTTGCGCAGGCTGTGAACGCATCCGGCCGCGCGGCTCATGCCATTGCGGCGTTGCGGCAAACCTTTCTATGATGCAGGCCTGCTAAGGGCACGAATGGAAGGCCCCCTATGGTGAAGGCAATCCGCGTCCATCGTTTCGGCGGTCCGGACGTTCTGCAGTTCGACGACGTACCCATCGCGCCGCCCGGGCCCGGGGAGGTCGTGATTCAGCAGCGTGCGATCGGCCTCAACTTCATAGACGTCTACCAGCGCACCGGCCTTTATCCGAACCCGCTGCCTTTCACGCCGGGAAGCGAGGCGGCGGGCGACATTCTGGTGGTCGGTCCGGATGTCGAGGGTTTCAAGCCCGGCGATCGGGTGGCTTACGGAACAGCCATCGGGGCCTATGCAGAGCAGCGTGTCGTCGCGGCACGGCACCTGGTCAAGCTGCCCCAAGCGATTTCGTACGAAACCGGGGCCGTCCTGATGCTCAAGGGCATGACGGCCCAATACCTGTTGCGCCAAACCTATCGGGTCGCTGCCGGCGATGTGGTGCTGGTGCATGCGGCAGCCGGCGGCGTCGGATTGATCCTGTGCCAATGGGCAAAGGCCCTCGGCGCCACGGTGATCGGCACCGTCGGGAGCGCAGAAAAAGCGATGCTGGCGCGGCAAAACGGCGCCGATCACACCGTTCTCTATCGAGACGAGGATTTCGTCGCTCGCGTCAAGGAGCTTACGGGCGGCGCGCTCTGCAACGTCGTCTACGATGGCGTCGGCAAGGACACGTTTCCCGGATCCTTGGACTGTTTGCGCCCACGCGGCATGTTCGTCTCGTTCGGATCGTCGTCCGGCCAGATCGAGGGGTTCAACATCAGCCTGCTGGCTCAAAAAGGCTCGCTGTTCGCCACGCGCCCGACCCTGTTCACCTATGCGGCAAAGCGGGATGATCTGGTCGCCATGGCGCAGGACGTGATGGAGGCCATCGTGTCCGGGGCGGTGGAGATCGACGTGCGCTCGCGCTTCGCGCTCCGCGATGCGGGCGAAGCGCATCGGGCTCTCGAAGCACGAGCCACCCTCGGGGCTACGGTCTTGATACCATGAGTGCGGCCGGCGGGGGACGGACAGCACCTTGAGCCCCGGACACCAGTGCCGGGCGGTCCCGGCGTGGTGCTGGCGCGTCCTGTCAGGAACGTGCGCTTGAGCCTCGATCACGGCAAGGCCTTGTTCGAACGGGCAACCTCCAAGGCGTGGCTGCAGAGTTTGATCCGTGCGGCACGGGAGAGCGTGCGCCCGATTACCATTGCGGCCGTCACCTTCATCGCCATCTTGCTGGGCACCTCGGTGTGGATCGCGCAACGCGAGCGCAGGGCCGACGAAGACGTGGCCCGCACGATTGCGAACCAAGAAGGGCTTTCGCGGGTCCTGGCCTCGTTGCAGGATGCCGAACTCGGCCAGCGGAGCTTCCTGCTGACTGGCGACGAGCTTTCCCTGGAGCCTTACGACAAGGCGGTCGCAGAGATCGGCGGCGGCTGTCGATGCGCTGGCGACGGGGATCTCCGACAACCCGCGACAGGATGCCAACCTGGCGGTGCTTCGGCCGCTCATCGCCGAGAGGCTGTCAGAACTGCGGCAGACCGTCCAGCGCCGGCGGGCCGGCGATGCCCCTGGCGCGATCGCGGATGTGCGGACGGGCCAGGGCAGGGTGCTTATGGAAGGCATTCGCGAGGTTCTGTCGCGCATGCGGAATGAAGAGGAGCGCCTGCGCAAGACGCAAGCGTTCATGGCCCGCCGTGCCGCCTTCAGGGTCGAAGCGGCAGTCGTAGGGCTGGCTCTGGTGGCGGCGGTCTCGGCGCTGATCGGGCTGCGCTCGACATTGCGACGCGCCCGGTCCGCGGAAGCTTCGCGAGACGAACTGCTGGCTCGGATGGACCGCAAGTTGATGGCCGTGATGGCGGCGGACGTGGTCGGCTATAGCGGCCTGATGGAGCAGGACGAGGCTGGCACTCTGGCACGTCTCAGGGAATATCGGGAAAACATCGACCGGTTGATCGCCGACCACGGAGGCACCATCGTGGGAACCTCTGGGGACGGGATTCTTGCAGCCTTCGAAAGCGCATTGTCGGCGGTCGATTCGGCCGTAGCCATCCAGAGGGCCCTGACGGCCGGGAATTCCGGGCTGCCGCAGCATCAAAGGCTGCAGTTCAGGATCGGCATCAACGTCGGCGACGTCATCGTCCAGGAAGGCGACATCTTCGGCGACACGGTAAACGTGGCGGCGCGGCTCGAGCCTCTGGCCGATCCCGGCGGGATCTGCATTTCGCGCGCCGTCCGGGATCATGTACGCAAGCAGGCGGGATTGAGCTTCGACGATCTCGGCTTCAAGAAGGTCAAGAACATCGTCCGACCGGTCAGCGCTTACCGGGTCAGGTTCGAGGCGGAGACGACCGCCGTCGCTCAGACCACGGTGGCGTGAAGATCGTAAGCGTCGGCTCGGTCGACCTTGACTGTGACGATGTCGCCGGTGCGAACCGGACGCCGGTGCGTCAGGTGGACCTTGCCGTCGATCTCCGGCGCGTCGCCGCGGGTGCGGCCCACGCTGCCCGACGGCCCAGCCGCGTCGACGATGACCGGCATCCGGCGGCCGACCTTCCGGCGCAACATCGCGGTGCTGATCTTCTGCTGATGCTCCATGAAGCGGCGCAAGCGCTCGGCCTGCAGTTCAGGCGGGATCGGGGGCAGTCCCAGGTGGTTGGCGGGCGCTCCCGCAACAGGCTCGTACTTGAAGGCGCCTACCCGTTCGATCCTGGCCTCCGAAAGCCAGTCGAGCAGGATCTGGAAATCCTCCTCGGTCTCACCCGGGAACCCGACGATGAAGGTCGAGCGCAGGGCGAGGTCGGGGCATTGCTCGCGCCATGCCCTGATGCGGTCGAGCGTCCGGTCCTGCTTGCCGGGCCGCCGCATCGCCCTCAGCACGTTGGGGGCGGCGTGCTGGAACGGAATATCGAGGTAGGGTAGCACCTTGCCCTCGGCCATCAGGGCGATGACCTCGTCCACGTGCGGATAGGGATAGATATAGTGCAGCCGGACCCAGGCCCCGAGGCCGCCGAGTTCCCGTGCAAGATCGATGAACTTGGTCCGCACCTCCCGGTCCGCGAACCTGTCCGGCGCATAGCCGACATCGAGCCCATAGGCGGCCGTGTCCTGGGAGACGACCAGCAGCTCCTTGACACCGGCCTTCACCAGCTTTTCAGCCTCGCGCAACACCTCGCCGACCGGGCGCGAGCGCAACTCGCCGCGCAATTGCGGGATGATGCAGAAGGAACAGCGATTGTTGCAGCCTTCGGCGATCTTCAGATAGGCGTAGTGCCGGGGTGTGAGCTTGATGCCCTGCGGCGGCAACAGATCCAGAAACGGGTCGTGCAAAGGCTCCGCCGCCTCGTGCACTGCGGCCATTACGCTCTCGTAGGCCTGGGGGCCCGACACGGCGAGAACGTTCGGATAGGCCGCCCTGATCGAATTCGGGCTGCGCGCCCATACATCCCGTGACGATGACCTTGCCGTTCTCGGCCATGGCCTCGCCGATGGCGGCCAGCGATTCCTGCTTGGCGCTGTCGAGAAAGCCGCAAGTGTTGACGACGACCGCATCGGCCCCGGCATGGGACTTCGTGAGTTCGTAGCCCTCGGCTCTGAGCCGGGTGAGTATCCGCTCGCTGTCGACCAGGGCTTTCGGGCAGCCGAGCGACACGAAGGAAATACGTGGCGCGGCGCGCCCGCCCACAGGAGCGGTCGAAGCATCTGAATTGTCGAGCATCGGCAGCCATTGCCACGCTGCGCGAATTGTTGCAACTCCGCAGACCGTCAAAAGCCCGAAACTCGGCCTTTTGGCCAGCTGGAGCGGTTCCGTTGTTGCGAGAACCGCTCCATGCCAGAAAGAGAGCAGTCTTATCGGTCGACGGCTCGCTTGGCGATTCCGTCCAACCGATGCTGCTCTAGTGAACTAGAACTTGTAGTTCACGCCGACGCGCGCCAGTTGTGCCGTGCCGTTCGAATGCGCGGCGAACGAATTGCCCGAGTTCACATCCGTCAAGGTGTAGTTCTTGCGGCCAAGGTCGGCATAGAGATATTCGAGCTTGGCGCTGATCCGTTCGGTCAGCGCATATTCGACACCGCCGCCTACCGCATAACCGAGACGGATATCGTTCGAGCTGCTGGCGGCGAAGTTGTTGGTCACGACGCCGGCACCGTTGGCGAAGCTGGCGCTCGTGAAGTTGGATCCGAACTGGCCGTAAGCCAAGCCGCCTGTCGCGTAGACGAGCATGCGGGGCAGGATCGCATAGCCCAGGCGGCCGCGAACCGTGCCGAGGAAGCCGTCGCCAGAGTCGCGGCTCGCCGTGAAGGTTCCGTTCCGCGTGAAGACCGATGAGGTCTGCGAGAAGGAACCGCTGTTGCCAAGCCCGATGTAATCGGCGTCGGCTTCGATGCCGTACACCAGGAAACCGTTCTGCCAGTTGTAGCCGATCTGGCCACCGCCCACGAAGCCGGTGCTGTCCTTGCTGCCGCCGAACGTCTCGGAGGTGGCGAAGTTCGGCTGCAGGGCGCCCCCGTGGTTGCCGAACGCCACGCCGGCATTCGCGCCGACGTAGAAGCCGGCCCAGGTGAAGACCGGTATCGGCGCCACATAGGCGGCCGGCGGGGGCGACCGCATCGGAAGGTCGGCCGCCATGGCGCCTCCAGCAGCGCCCGTCGAGAGCGTGGCCGCCACAAGCAGTTTACGAAATTGCATCTTGGTACTCTCCTGCGTGCTCTGGCACGGGCATAAGGCCGGCCAAGGCTGGACAAGGACGAGCGTGGTGGCGAAATACGGCCAAGCTTAGGCGAAATGCGAGCGCAATTCGCTAACATTCCATTCGAACAACAATCGAAACAGGAAGGTAGATTATGGTAAAGGATTATGCATAGGCCGGCGGGACCGGTTAGCGAAGTTGGCGATTTTGTGGAGATGCATACCGCGAGTGCCAGAGTGCCTGCGAGCGGACGGTGAATACTGGACGCCGGCAACGGGGCTGGGGGCGGCGCCGCGGCGAAACTGGAGCGGCGCAGGCGGTGCAGTGCGCCGCCGCGCCCCTAGGGCGTCGGTCGCGTCGAGGTATTCACACCGTGCGCGTAACCTTGGCAAGGTGGGGCGGCCGATCGGGATCTCGACCACGATGCCGCGCTACCCTCTCCACCATGCGATACAGCGTGTGCAGCAGCGGGATGGGGGCCAGCAACGTGTGGCCGGCGTTCGCGGTCTGGACCCAGCGGTGGGGATCGGGGCCGGGTTCCTGGCCGATGGAATAGCAAGCTGCACCGGCCGCGATCAGCCGGTCGACCGTGTCCTCCATGCCGGACTGTGCTTCATCCTGGGCCATGAGGCTGAGCACCGGAAACCCTTCGTCGATGACCGCCGCCGGCCCGTGCAAGACTTCCGCTGCGGAAAAGGCTTCTGCGTGGATGGCGCAGGTTTCCTTGAACTTGAGCGCCATCTCGGCGGCCGCCGCGAGCGTTGCCCCGCGGCCCAGCACAAAGGCCGAACGGCTGCCCGCGAGATCGGCCGCGACCGTCTCGATCGAGCTTTTATGGCCGGCGAGGCGGTCGGGCAGGGCTGTCAGAGCCTCGCTCAGGGATCGCTCGCCGCTCCAGGCGGCAACCAGCCGGGCGCAGACCGCAATGGAGCCCACCATCGTCTTGGTGGCGGCGACGGACTGCTCCAATCCCGCCTGCAGGTCTATGCAGATGTCGGCCTCGATCGCCACCGGGGATGTGACGTCGTTGACGACCGCGATCGTCATGGCGCCGCCCCGTTGCACGGCGCGCTGCAAGGCAAGCAGATCGGGGCTGCGGCCCGACTGCGAAATCGTGATCGCGACGGCTCCGGGCAGCTGCAGCGGTGCATGGTAGACGGACGCGATGGATGGCCCGATCGATGCGCAGGGAATGCCGAGCAGGATCTCGAGCAGATACTTCAGATAGAGCGCTGCGTGATCGGAACTGCCCCGAGCGATGGTCACGACCAACGGAGGACGACGGTGGCGCAGGGCTGCCGCGAGCTGTTCCAGGGGGCCCGTCAGCATGTCGGCCTGGCGTTGCAGAACGGCGGGGATCTCGGCGATCTCCTGCTGCCATGAAGGTTTCGCGGGGCGATGGAGGCATAAGCACGCTGCACCAGGAGGAGGGAGTGTTTGAAATGCTTACACGATGCCCCTGGTTCTCCACACGCTTGATAAGCGGGGGGCGGGACTGCCGCTCGGCATGGGCGGAGCGGCATGGTAGATCCTCTGAAATAAATCACCGAGCTGTGCGGGGAACAATGCGCGGTGCACCGGCGGTCCGTTCGTTCCAGCGCCCATGGGCGTGAGAGGTATTTTCGGCTGGGTCGCGCACGACCAGCCTCCTTGTGTGCGGCGAACTCTTCGTCGGAGCCTGGCCTTGCTAGCCGTCGTGACGCTTGTCACTGCCTACTTCAGCGAGGTCTATTACAAGCCCGATGAGCATTTCCAGATCCTGGAGTTCCTGAGCTACAAGCTTGGGCGGACGTCGCCGGCGGAACTGCCCTGGGAATTCAACGCGGGCATCCGGCCGTGGATGCAGCCCTGGCTTTATTTCCTCGTCGCGAAACCGATGACGCTCGTCGGGATTCAGGATCCTTTCACGATCGTCTTCGTGCTGCAGATCTTGACTGGGTTTGCATCGCTGGGCGCCCTCGCCGTGTTCGCCGACGCAATGGTCGCCGATCTCGCGAGCCTCGATCAGAAGCTTACCTATTTGCGCTTTCTCCCGGCGTTCGGTTTCCTGCCCTACCTGTTCGTCCGCACCTCGTCGGAGACGATGTCGGCCACGTTCTTCGTGGCCGGGCTCGCGCTGGTGATGCGCAACGCGCCGGCGGTGAGCGTGCGGCGGCTTGTTGCGGCCGGCCTGCTGCTCGGGCTGGCATTCGAGTGCCGCTATCAATCCGGTTTGCTGATCTTCGGGCTCGTGCTTTGGCTGGCGCTGGTCAAGCGCATGAGCCTCCGGTCTCTCGTCATGCTGGCCCTTGGCGGCCTGGGAGCTGTCGTACTTGCGCTGTTGGTCGATCGCTGGGGCTACGGCGACTGGAGCTTTCCGGTCTGGGGCTATTTCCGGGAGAACATTCTCAACGGCGTGGCTTCGGGCAGGTTCGGGGCCGATCCGATCTACGGCTATGTCTATCTCGTGCCGGCCAACCTGTTCTTCCCGATCCTGGTACTGCTGTTGGTCGCCATGGTGGTGGTCTGGCTGCGCAATCCCCGGCATGCCGTGACCTGGACGACGCTGCCCTATGTCGTGATTCATTGCCTGCTCGCCCACAAGGAGGCTCGGTTCTTCTTTCCTCTCGCCATGATGGCGACAAGCTTTCCGGTGCTCGCCTTCGCGCCCTCGAAGGAGCGCGCCCTGCCGGTCTTCGATCGATGTTGGGCCTACAGGGACTCGCTCGTCATCAAGGCGATCGGCGGCATGTCGGTGGCTGCCATGGCGCTGCTCGCCGTTTATCCGGCTGGCGTATGGGCCCACCACGTCCCAATGGCGAAATACCTCTACCGGCACTTCCCCGACGAACTCGTGGCCTATTCCTACGCCCGCATCCCGTTCCAGTCCTATCCGATGTACCGGCCTCGGCATCTCCAATCGACGAAGCTGAACACGCCAGAGGAACTCGAGAGCCTGCTCGATCAAGGGCCGGTGTACCTGTTTTCCGACACGCCGGCCCTCGACGATGTGCTGCCGGAGGACGCGCACGCCACCCTGCTGTTCTCGGAAATGCCATTCGCGAGCAGTGCCCGCTTGGCATCGCTGGCCACCCGACTCGTGCAGGCCTACCCGCGTACCTTCAAGAGTGGAGCGCTGCTGTCGCTGTTCCGGATCGAGCGCAAACGGCCGACCCCTTCAGGCGACAGCCAAGCCGGCCGTTAGGGCTTCAGCACGACCTTGATGCAATCGTCCTGCTTGTCCCGGAACGTCTTGTAAAGCTCGGGTCCCTGTTCGAGCCCCGCCCGATGGGTGATCACGAAGGAGGGGTCGATCTCGCCCTTCTCGACGCGCTCCATCAGGATCGGCAGGTATTTCTGCACAGGTGTCTGCGCCATCCGGAACGTCAGGCCGCGGTTGATGGCCGATCCCATGGGGATCTTGTCGAGCAGGCCGCCGTAGACGCCGACGATCGAGACGACGCCGCCGTTGCGGCAATTGGTGATGGCCTGGCGCAGCACGTGGGGACGATCCGTGCCCAGGAACATCGCCTGCTTGGCCCGGTCCAGCATGCTGTCGAGGCTACCCGTCCCATGCGCCTCGGTGCCGACCGCGTCGATGCACGCATCCGCCCCGCGACCCTCGGTTTTCTCCTGGATGGCGTCGTAGATGTCGTCCTTCATGAAATCGAGCGTCTCGGCTCCGGATTTCCGCGCCATCTCCAGCCGCTCCGGCACGGTATCGATGGCGATCACGCGTTCGGCCCCCAGCAGAAAGGCGCTCTTGATGGCAAATTGGCCGACGGGGCCGCAGCCCCAGATGGCGATCGTGTCGCCGTGCTTGATGTCGCAGAAGTCGGCCGCCATGTAGCCGGTCGGGAAGATGTCCGACAGGAACAAGACCTGTTCGTCGGAAAGCCCGTTCGGAACCTTGATGGGGCCGAAATCCGCATAGGGCACGCGCAGGTATTCGGCCTGGCCGCCGGGAAATCCGCCAAGAAGATGAGTGTAGCCGAACAGGCCGGCGGGCGAGTGACCCCAAAGCTCCTCTGCCATCTTTCGGTTCGGATTGGATCGCTCGCAGCCCGAGAACAACTGCCTCCGGCAGAAGAAGCAGTCGCCGCAGGCGATGGTGAAGGGCACCACGACGCGATCGCCGACCTTGAGCTTGGTGTTTTCCGATCCGACCTCGACAACCTCGCCCATGGTCTCGTGACCCAGGACGTCGCCGGTCTGCATTCCAGGCATCATGCCGTCATAGATGTGCAGATCAGAACCGCAGATCGCACAGGCCGTAACCTTGATGACCGCGTCGCGGGGATGCTCGATCTGCGGGTCCGGTACGCTTTCGCAGCGGATGTCCTCTTTTCCGTGCCAGGTCAGTGCGCGCATGCGGTCGGTCTCCTGTCCATGCCCGCCAACCGGTGATTTCCGGTCTTTGTTCCCGGAAGCAAGGCGTTACGCGCCGCGCGCGAACAAGCCGATCGTGAGGGCAATGCCGAGGAGGAGGACAAGGAGACGGAGCAGGCGCTCATCGAGTCGCTTGACGATCCAGACGCCCGCGAACCCGCCGAGCACGGCGCCGGCGCCGAGCAGCGCAGCCTGCAGCCAGTGGACGGAGGGCGAGAAGACGAACAGGGCGACCGCCGAGGCATTGATGACCACGGCCAGCACATTCTTGCTGGCGCTGGCGGCCCGGGTCGGTATGCCAGACAACGCGAAGGCCGCCATCATCATGAAACCGATGCCGCCGCCGAAATAGCCGCCGTAAACCGAGATGAGACCCTGGGCCAGGATCGCCATCCAGGGCTTCAGCCCCAAGCCGCCCCGATTGGAGGCGGACGGGCCGTAGTTGCCCCAGGCGAAGGCCGCGGTGGCGAACATCACCAGCCATGGCAGCAGGCGAGTGAAGAAATCGGCGGGCGTGAGCAGGAGCAGTGCGCCCCCGACAAAGCCCCCGCCGAAGCTGACGATCAGCAAGGTGGCAAGCGACAGCGACCCGGCCCCTCTCGCCATGGGCCAAGCCGCAATCCCGCTGCTCGCCTGGCCCGGGAACAGGGCCACGGTGGAGGTGATGTTGGCCGCGCGCGGGTCCAATCCGCTGAGCATCAGTACCGGGAGCGTGACGAAGGACCCGCCCCCCGCCAGGGCATTCTGCACGCCGGCCCACAATCCCGTTGCGAACAGCACGATAGCCGCGAACGTAGGGCTCAAACCATCATTCCGCTTCGGCGCTGGCCCGGTCGAGTTCCGCGAGATCCGCCGGCGAGAGTACCATTTCAGCTGCCCGGGCCAAGCTCTTCAACTGTCCGACCGAGGTGGCACTCGCGATAGGTGCCGTAACGGCGGGCTGCGCCATCAGCCACGCCAGGGCGACCTGGGCCGGCTCGGCCCCGTGCCGCAGTGCGACGGCGTCGAGCGCGTCGAGAATGCGGTGGCCGCGCGGGTTGAGGTATTTTCCCATGCCGCCACCGCGGGGGCTTTTGTTGAAATCCGCTTCCGACCGGTATTTGCCGGTCAGGAAACCTGCCGCAAGCGAGAAGTATGGGATGGCGCCCAACCCCTTTTCGAGGCAGAGCTTCTGCATCTCTCCCTCGAAAGGCTGGCGCGTGTAGAGGTTGTACTCCGGCTGGATGCTTTCATAGCGCGGCAGGTCCCCGCGCTCGCTCGCCGCGAGGGCCGTTTGCGAGGCGGTCGGGGCTGAAGTTGGAGGCGCCGACAAAACGGATTTTTCCGGCTTTCATCAGCTCCGCATAGGCTTGCAGCGGTTCATCGACCGAGCGGCCCGGATCGTCCTGGTGCGATTGATAGAGATCGATGTGATCGGTCTGCAGGCGCTTCAGCGAAGCCTCCACGCATTCGGCGATGTAGCTGCTCGAGAGATTTTCCTTGCCCGCGTCGCGCCCCATGCCGACCTTGGTGGCAATCACCACGCGGTCCCGGTTGTTGCGGGCTTTCATCCAGCGGCCGATCACCGTCTCCGACTCGCCCCCGGTGTGGCCAGGAACCCATTTCGAATAGACGTCCGCCGTGTCGATGAAGTTGAAGCCGGCCTCGATGAAGGCGTCGAGCAACGCAAAGGACGTTGCTTCGTCGGCGGTCCAGCCAAGAACGTTGCCGCCGAAACACCAGGGTGCCACCCAAAGGTCCGACCGGCCAAGCCTGCGTACGTCCATGATGATCTCCTGGTTGCCTGTTCAGCCCTGCGGGGCCGATCGCCGGCTCATTCCTCCACCGGCATGGAAGTCTTGATGGTTTCGACGATCTGTTCCGGATTGGTTTCCGCCTTCAACTCGTCCAGCAGGTCCTCGCCCTCAGCCCTGATGCCAAAGTGCCGGCGCAGGCTGTCCAGCATCTGCAGCATCTTGGTGCCCTCGACCTCGGCCATCATGTTGATCTGGAGGTTGAGGTGGGCCCGCCGGTCGGCTTCGTGCTGCAAGCGGTTCTGCGACGTCAAGATCAATAATGCGACCAGGATAGCCTCGAGCGAGGCACAGAGCGCCAGAAGGTTGAACGGGTAGGGGTCGAACCGGTGACCGGCGTGCAGAAGCTGCGAGTTCCAGGCGATCCAGCACGCGAACACCACGATGTGCGCAGCGACGGAACGCGGCCTGCCGGCCTGTTTTATGAGATATCTGCTGAGCCGCTCGCCAGGAGAACGCTCGCCCCGCACGGCGGCTTCGACTTTGGCGATTGCCTCGATATTGCGGCGCTGGAGGGTTGAGGATTCGCTTTCGGTTGGCCTCATCTCGCTCCTGAAGGACCTCCAAGCCCCGTGGACTCGGCACCGCGGCCCTCACACCAACGCCGAAGCCATGGTGAAGTTGCGGCGACCACGCGGAAGCGCCCTCACAGGTCGCCGGTGTGCGGCTTGAGTGCAGCGATGATCAACTGGGCCTAGGAAAGGTGCGAAACTCTTGCCCGGTCAGCGTTTCGCGGTGCCGGGTTCGGCCATGCTTCGGTGGAGTTCGGCCATGATGCCCGCCGGCATGACGTGGGCGATGGCGGCTTGGAGCTTGTTCTGCCAACCGCTGACCACGTCGCCTTCGCCCTTCATCATGGCGTCGAAACCGGTCTTGGCGACATCCGTGGCATCGTCCTTTTTCGCCGTTCCGACCTTCGTATCCATCATGTCGGCGCGCTCGAAGAAATCCGTTTCGGTGGCGCCCGGCATGAGGCAGGTCACGGTCACGCCGCTGCCCTTCAGTTCATGGCGCAGCGCGAAGGAGAAGGAATCGAGAAATGCCTTCGTGCCATTATAGACGGCCTGGTAGGTGCCGGGCATGAAGCCCGCGATCGACCCGGTGATCAGGATCTTGCCCGCGCCCCGGCTTCGCATGCCGCGGCCGACTTTCTGGAGCAGGTAGAGAGTCCCGGTGATGTTGGTGTCGACCACGCGCCTGACTGCCGCCCAGTCCTGATCGAGGAAGCCCTTGCCGAGGCCACGGCCCGCATTGGCCAGCAGCGCATCGACCGCACGCCCCCGGGTTGCCGACAGCAGCCTTTCCACGCCCTCGGTCGTAGCCAGGTCGACCTCGACGGCCTCGCAAGCTGCCCCATCGGTGCGCATGTGTTGAGCCGCGTCGTGGATTGCCGGTTCGTCGGCGGCAATCAGCAGATCGTAGCCGTTCCTGGCGCAGAGTTTGGCGAGCTCGTAACCGATACCGGTCGAGGCGCCGGTTATGATCGCGAAGGGGCGGGACGTATCTGCCATGGAGGATCTCCGGTTTCGGATCAAAGCCCGCTGGTCCAACCGGGGTTCCACAGCGCCATCGGCGGCGTTTCAGGCAGGGGTGCTGTCGAGAACCAGAAACAGGTCGGTGTCGCCGGTTTCCTGGCCTGCCCGGGTCAGCAAAGCGTGCACCTGCCCGCGATGATGGGTCTGGTGATTAAAGAGATGCACCAGAAGCATCGCCCGCGGTGCCTCCAGGGTTCGCTGCGCCGCGCCGCTGAACCAGGTCTGGTTCTGGGCCAGCCAGGCCTCGTCGACCTGATCGGCCCAGGCCGAGAGGTCGCGATCGGCCTCGACGCGCCTGGCTTTCAGTTCGGCGAAGTCGTCCACCAACTGGTTGCTCTGCTTCAGAGAGACACTCGGCTTCGGCCAGCCCGCCAGCCGCGACATCCACATCGTGTCCGCCCAAAGCAAGTGGCACAATGTTCCGTGGACAGAGCCCCAGAACGCGCCCTCGTTTCGGCGCCGCTCCTCGTCGCTCAGCTTGGTCGCGGCAGAATAGAGACGGCGGTTCATCTCGGCATTGTACGATGCCATCGTCCGCACGTAACTCGGCGCGATCAGGGCCGGGTTCGCCATACGCTACGCCTCCTCAGCTGAACGTCACTTCTGCAGTTCGTGGTAGGTGATCTTGCCGTCGGACCCCTTTGTCCATTGGTAGACGGTATAGTCTATATTGGTCCGGTCGCCCTTTTTGTCGAAAGCCATGTCGCCAAGGACGGTATGGAAGGTCATGCCCGAATGCGCGGCCTCCTCGATAGACTTCGTCTCCAATGATTTGGCCTTTTCGGCCGCCTGCTGGATGACCTCCATGGCCGCGTAGGAATAGAGCGTGTAGGCCTCGGGATTGTAGCCCTTGGCCTCGAATTCCTTGACCACGGCCGCGGCTGTGGGCTTGAGACGCGGGTCAGGCGGGAAGGTCATGAACGTGCCTTCAACGCCAGGGCCGCCGATCGAGGCGAATTCGTCGGACACGATCCCGTCGGCTCCCATGGCGGGCGTAGTGATGCCCTGATCCCGCATCTGGCGGATGATCAGGCCGAGTTCGGTGTGCAGCCCGCCCCAATAGACCAGGTCCGCTTTGGATTCCTTGATCTTGGACACCACCGCCGAATAGTCCTTCTCGCCGGCGTTCACGCCCTCATAGAGCACTTCGGTGGCGCCGCCGGCCTTCAGTCCTTTGCGGGTCTCGTCCGCAAGCCCCTTTCCGTAAGTCGTCTTGTCGTGAAGGATGGCGATCCGCTTGTTCGGAAACTGCTTGAGAATGAACGACGAGGCCACCAGGCCCTGCTGATCGTCGCGCCCGCAGGTCCGGAACATGTTCTGGAGGCCCCGTTCGGTCACCTTCGGGTTGGTGGCCGCCGGGGTGATGTCCAACATTCCGTTCTCCGCATAGACCTCGGAGGCCGGGATAGTCACGCCCGAGTTGAAGTGGCCGATGACCAGCTTGATACCTTCGCTGGCGAACTTGTTGGCTACGGAGACGCCCTGCTTCGGGTCGCCCACATCGTCCCCGGGCGAGACGGCGATCTTCTGTCCGAGAATTCCGCCTTTCGCGTTGATGTCTGCCGCAGCTTGCTCGGCCCCCTTCCTGATCTGCTCTCCGAAAGCCGCATAAGAGCCCGTAAGCGGAGCCACGACACCCACGCCGACGTCCGCGAATGCCGGGGTGGCGCATAGCGCCACAAGGGCTGCCCCGGCGAACAGGTTGCTGGTGCGGTTCATGCTCATCGGTGCTCTCCCCAAGAATCATTCAGGCCAACAGTGTAGCCGTGACTTAATAACCTGTAAAACGGTATTAGGTAGTTATAACCACCACACGAGCGTGGCGGCTCCGCGCCTCCTTCCTTGGGAGGCTTTAACGTGTGTCTTGCGCCGTCGACGCACCGTTGACTTGCCGGACGGTTCGGATTCTGGTGCTGGAATGACACAATTGCCGGAGAGGGCTGTTTCGCGCGCGGGTTCCCTCCCGCTGGTCGGCGGGATGCTGGCCCTGGATCTGTGCAACACGTCCTCCGGGCGGGAGTCCGAAGCTCCCGTTGAAAACCTGAAGTCAAGCCAAGACGTCCTCGCCTGGATGCAGCACGCCGGGGTTCTGGACGCTATCCAGGCCGGGCACCTCGGTCGGCGGCTGCAATCCGGTCCGACGTTCGGCCCCGACTTGATCAGTCGGATCCTCGAGTTGCGGCAAACCGTTTACGAGCTTGGCGGCGCCATTGCGGACCGTCGGCCCGTGCCACACGTCCGGGTCGATCATCTCGTCGAAATCCATAGGCAATGTCTCGGGCGGGCGAAATTGGCAGAGCAGCAGGACGGACGCTTCGTCTGGGCGTGGGACCCGGCCGATCATCCAGCAGACGCGACCATGGGCCCTGTCGTGCTGTCCGCCCTAGAGCTGCTGACCCAAACCGAACGGCTGCGCGTCAAGCGGTGCCACGGCCATGCGTGCGGATGGTTGTTCCTGGACACGACGAAAAACAATAGTCGGCGTTGGTGCGAGATGGAGGTGTGCGGGAATCGTGCGAAACAGAAGCGCCATCAGAGGCGACGTGTTGAAGATCCAAGGATCGCGGAACCGCCGCCATAGTCGCGAATGCACGGTTCCGGGGCTGCGACCAGGGAGTGCCTGTGACGAAAAGGCTCGTGCAAGATCAACGATCGGATTCGAAGGCTGTTTCTCCGTCCCGCCGTTTGCAGAGCCGCTGGAAAGCCTTGCCGCATCTCTCTACCCTCCGAGCCGGATCGCAGATATAGCGTTGCGCTCTAACGCCCAGACCGGGAGTACTTACTATGTCGCCTCCACCGGATTCGGAACACGCCGAGGCCTCGCCTGAAGGACGCGATGTCGTTCCTGCATCGGTGATTGGCCCGGAACATACGCCCGAGCTGCGAGCGTCTATCGGCCAGGTATCCGGGCGGAACGGGGGTGACTCGGACTCCTCGCCCGACATTGCCGAATTGCTCGATGCGCTTCGGGCCGTGCGGATCGGCGACTTCTCGGTCCGCCTTTCGACGCACCGGACCGGTCTGGCCGGCAAGGTGGCGGACACGTTCAACGACATCGTGGCTGCCAATGAGCGCATGGCCAAGCAGCTCGAGCATGTCGGGCAGGTGGTTGGGCGCGACGGCAAGACCCGGACGCGGGTCAAGTTCGGTCTGTCCGATGGCGCCTGGGGTGGCATGGAAGACTCGGTCAATACCCTGATCGACGACCTGCTCTGGCCGACCACGGCCGTCACGCGCACCATCACGGCCGTGGCCAAGGGCGATCTGTTGCAGACAGTGCCACTTGATGTCGACGGGCGACCGCTGAAAGGAGAATTCCTGCGCTCGGCCACGATCGTCAATGCGATGATCAAGCAGCTCTCGGTCTTCACCTCCGAAGTGACGCGCGTGGCCCGTGAAGTGGGCACGGATGGCAAGCTCGGCGGCCAGGCGCAGGTCAGCGAAGTGACTGGCGTGTGGAAGGACCTGACCGAGAGCGTCAACTCGATGGCCTCGAACCTGACCGCCCAGGTCCGCAACATCGCGGACGTGACGATCGCGGTCGCCAACGGCGACCTGTCGAAGAAGATCACGGTCGACGTGCGGGGCGAAATCCTGCAGCTCAAGGAGGCCATCAACACGATGGTCGATCAGCTGCGCTCCTTCGCGTCCGAAGTGACGCGCGTGGCCCGTGAGGTCGGCACCGAAGGCAAGCTCGGCGGCCAAGCCATCGTGCCCGGCGTCGCCGGCACCTGGAAGGACCTCACCGATTCCGTCAACGCCATGTGCGGCAACCTCACGGCCCAGGTGCGTAACATCGCGCAGGTGACGACCGCCGTGGCGCGCGGCGACCTCAGCCGCAAGATCACCGTGAATGTCAGCGGTGAAATCCTGGAGCTTAAGGAGACCATCAACACGATGGTCGATCAGCTCAACGGGTTTGCGGGCGAAGTGACGCGCGTGGCCCGTGAGGTCGGCACCGAGGGCCGGCTCGGCGGGCAGGCGCAGGTTCCGGGTGTCGCCGGCACCTGGAAGGACCTGACCGACAACGTCAATTCAATGGCTTCGAACCTGACCGCTCAGGTGCGCAACATTGCCGAGGTGTCCACCGCCATCGCCAGCGGCGACTTGTCCAAGAAGATCACGGTGAACGTCAGCGGCGAGATCCTGGAGCTGAAGGAGACCATCAACACGATGGTGGACCAGCTCAATGCCTTCGCGTCCGAAGTCACGCGCGTGGCCAGAGAGGTGGGAACGGAAGGCCGGCTTGGCGGCCAGGCCAACGTGCTCGGCGTCGCGGGCACCTGGAAGGACCTCACCGATTCGGTGAACTCCATGGCCGGCAATCTGACCGCCCAGGTGCGCAACATCGCGGCCGTTTCGACCGCCATCGCCAACGGTGACTTGTCCAAGAAGATAACGGTCGATGTCAGCGGCGAAATCCTGGAGCTGAAGGAGACCATCAACACGATGGTGGACCAGCTCAATGCCTTCGCGTCCGAGGTGACACGCGTGGCCCGCGAGGTCGGCACCGAAGGCAAGCTCGGCGGCCAGGCACAGCTGAAGGGCGTGGCCGGCACCTGGAAGGATCTGACCAACTCGGTCAATTCCATGGCCTCCAACTTGACCGGCCAGGTCCGCAACATTGCCGAGGTGGCTACGGCGGTCGCCCAGGGTGACCTTTCGAAGAAGATCACGGTCGATGTCAGCGGCGAGATCCTGCAGCTCAAGCAGACCATCAACACCATGGTGGACCAGCTACGGTCCTTCGCGGGCGAAGTGACCCGGGTGGCCCGCGAAGTCGGCACCGAGGGGCGCCTCGGTGGTCAGGCCCAGGTTCCGGGCGTCGCCGGCACCTGGAAGGACCTCACGGACTCGGTCAATTCGATGGCCGGCAATCTGACCGCGCAGGTCCGCAACATCGCCGAAGTCTCGACCGCCATCGCGAACGGCGACTTGTCGCGCAAGATTACCGTCGATGTGCGCGGCGAAATCCTGCAGCTCAAGGAAACGCTGAACACGATGGTGGATCAGCTCAACCGGTTCGCCTCCGAAGTGACCCGAGTGGCGCGCGAGGTCGGCACCGAGGGCAAGCTCGGTGGTCAGGCGCAGGTGCCGGGCGTGGCCGGAACCTGGAAGGACCTGACCGAGAACGTCAATTCGATGGCCTCGAACCTCACCGGGCAAGTGCGCAACATCGCCGAGGTCACGACCGCGGTCGCTCTGGGTAGTCTCAGCCGGAAGATCACGGTGGACGTCAAGGGCGAGATGCTCGAGCTCAAGAACACCATCAACACGATGGTGGACCAGCTGAACGCCTTCGCGTCCGAAGTGAGCCGCGTGGCGCGTGAGGTGGGCACGGAGGGCAAGCTCGGCGGACAGGCCCAGGTGCCGGGCGTCGCCGGGACCTGGAAGGATCTGACCGACAACGTCAATTCCATGGCCGGCAACCTCACGGCGCAGGTCCGCAACATCGCCGAGGTGGCGACCGCCATCGCCAGCGGCGATCTATCGAAGAAGATCACCGTGGACGTGCGCGGCGAGATCCTGCTGCTCAAGGAAACGCTGAACACCATGGTGGATCAGCTTCGCTCCTTCGCGGGCGAGGTTACCCGGGTGGCGCGCGAAGTGGGAACGGACGGGCGGCTCGGCGGCCAGGCGGTCGTGCCCGGCGTCGCCGGGACCTGGAAGGACCTCACCGACAACGTCAACCTTCTGGCCGCCAACCTCACCACCCAGGTGCGCAACATCGCCGAAGTCACGACGGCCGTGGCACGCGGCGATCTCAGCCGTAAGATCACGGTCGATGTGAAAGGCGAAATCCTGGAACTGAAGAACACCATCAACACGATGGTCGATCAGCTCAATGCCTTCGCGGGCGAGGTGACCCGCGTGGCCCGCGAAGTCGGCACGGAAGGGAAGCTCGGCGGCCAGGCCCAGGTGCCGGGCGTGGCCGGGACCTGGAAGGATCTCACCGACACGGTCAATGTCATGGCCGTGAACCTTACCGAGCAGGTACGCGGCATCGTCAAGGTTGTCACGGCCGTAGCCGACGGCGATCTCAAGCAGAATCTCACGGTGGCTTCCAAGGGCGAGGTGGCGGCGCTGGCCGAAACCATCAACAACATGACCGGTACGCTCGCCACCTTCGCGGACCAGGTCACGACGGTGGCGCGCGAGGTGGGCGTGGAAGGTCGCCTAGGGGGCCAGGCCAACGTTCCGGGTGCGGCCGGCACCTGGAAGGACCTTACCGGCAACGTCAACCTGCTGGCCGCTAACCTGACCACGCAAGTGCGCGCCATCGCCGAGGTCGCGACCGCTGTGACCAAGGGCGATCTCACCCGCTCGATTCAGGTCGAGGCGCGGGGCGAAGTCGCGGAGCTGAAAGACAACATCAATACCATGATCGGCAATCTGCGGCTGACCACCGAACAGAATACCGAGCAGGACTGGCTCAAGACCAACCTGGCCAGGTTCACCAACATGCTGCAGGGGCAACGCGATCTCGCGGCTGTCGGCCGCATGTTGCTGTCCGAACTGGCGCCGCTGGTCGACGCCCAGCACGGGGTCATCTACCAGGTCGAGCCGCGGGAGAGCACCGAGCCGGAACTCGGGCTTCTTTCGGCCTATGCCGAAGAGGGCCTCAGCGGACACAGAGCCCGCCTGCGCATGGGGGAGGGGCTCATCGGTCAATGCGCGCGCGACGGGCGCCGCATGCTGATCACCGAACTTCCCCCGGACGTCGTGCCGATCCGCTCCGGATTGTTCAGGGCCGTCCCGCGCAACGCGATCGTGCTGCCGGTTCTGTTCGAAGGAGAGGTCAAGGCCGTCATCGAGCTGGCCTCTCTGGGCAGCTTTACGGCCCTGCAGATGTCGTTCCTCGAGCAACTGACGAACAGCATCGGTATCGTGCTCAACTCGATCGAGGCCACGATGCAGACCGAGGGATTGCTCACCCAATCCCAGCAGCTTGCCGGTGAACTGCAGACCCAGCAACGCGAGCTGCAGCAGACCAACGAGCAGCTTGAACAGAAGGCCCAGCAGCTCGCCGAGCGCAACGTCGAGGTGGAAGCCAAGAACCAGGAAATCGAGCAGGCCCGCCGGGCGCTCGAGGAAAAGGCCACCGAATTGGCCCTGACCTCGAAATATAAGTCCGAGTTCCTGGCCAACATGAGTCACGAACTGCGCACCCCGCTGAACAGCATCTTGATTCTCGGCCAGCAGCTTGGCGAAAATCCGGAAGGAAACCTGAGCGGCAAACAGGTCGAGTTCGCCCGCACCATTCATGGCGCAGGAACAGACCTGCTGAACCTTATCAGTGACATTCTCGACCTGTCGAAGATCGAGTCGGGAACCGTTTCGGTCGAGGCAGAGGAGATCTTCTTTGCCAACCTGCTCGAGATCATGGCGCGTCCTTTCCGGCACGAGGCGGAAAGCCGCCGTCTGTCCTTCAAGGTCGAAACATCGCCGCATCTCGACCGGAGCATCATCACGGATTCGAAACGCTTGCAGCAGATACTCAAGAACCTGCTGTCCAACGCCTTCAAATTCACCGAGATGGGCGGGGTTAACCTCACCGTGTTCCCCGCGCAGAGCGGCTGGGCTCCCGACCACCCGAGTCTCAAACATGCGCCATCGGTCGTGGCTTTCGAGGTGTCGGACACGGGTATCGGCATTCTGCCGGAAAAGCAGAAGATGATCTTCGAGGCCTTTCAGCAGGCGGACGCGAGCACCAGCCGCAAATATGGCGGTACTGGCCTGGGCCTTGCGATCAGCCGGGAACTGGCAAACCTGCTCGGGGGCGAGATCCAGTTGCGCTCGATTCCGGGGGTTGGCAGCACGTTCACTCTCTATCTGCCTGCCACCTACGTGGGCGCGCCCGTCTCGGCCCGGAGTGCGACGGGACGATCCGAGTCGAGAAGCTGGCCTTCCGCAGCATCCGAAATCGCACTCGCGGCTGCGGCGCGGCTGACGGATCTGCCCGCCGCCATCGATCCCGGCCTGACCGACGATCGCAGGGATCTGCAGCCTGGCGATAATGTCCTGCTTATCGTGGAGGACGACCCTCATTACGCTCGGGTGATGGCCGACTTGGCTCGCGAGAAGGGCTACCGGATCATTATCGCCACGAGAGGAGCCGAGGCCCTCTCTCTGGCGCGCGAGTACCGGCCATCGGCCATCTCGCTCGACGTGTTCTTGCCGGATATGCTCGGCTGGACGGTCCTCAGCCAGCTGAAGCAGGACGCGACGACACGGCACATTCCGGTTCAGATCGTGACGCTCGACGACGACCGCCAGCACGGACTTGCCAGGGGCGCATTCTCGTTCATGTCCAAGCCGACCACCACGGACGGCCTGGACGAGGCGTTTGCGCGTATAAAATCCTTCTCCAGGCCCCGGCGCAAACGATTGCTCCTCGTCGAAGACAACGCGGCCGAGCGGACCGGGGTGACCGAGCTCCTCGGGCACGACGATATCGAGATCGTAACCGTCGATACGGGAACCGATGCCCTGACGGCGTTGCGCGAAAAGGCGGTCGATTGCGTGGTGCTGGATCTCAAGCTGCCCGACATGACCGGTTTTGAGGTTCTCGAGGAGATCCGCGACGACCCGACGCTTTGCGACGTGCCGGTGGTGGTTTTCACAGGACGGGAATTGTCCCTTGAGGAAGACCTCCTGATCCACAGCATGGCCCGAAGCGTCGTGGTCAAGGGCGTCGAATCCCCGGAACGGTTGCTCGACGAGACCGCTCTGTTTCTGCATCGGGTCATATCGGACCTGCCGCCCGAGAAACAAAGAATGCTCGAGCGTCTGCACGATTCGGACGAGGATCTCGTCGGTCAGACGGTGTTACTGGTCGATGACGATGCGCGAAACATCTTCGCGCTATCGAGCGTGCTCGAGCGCCGCGGCATGAACGTGCTGACCGCGACTACGGGCAGCGAGGCGATCCAGTGCATCGAGTCGCGACCCGATGTCGCCATAGTGCTGATGGACATCATGATGCCGGGAATGGATGGCTACGAAACCATGCAGGTCATCCGGGCCGATCCGGCATTTCGGCGCCTGCCGATCATCGCGCTGACCGCGAAAGCCATGAAGGGTGATCGCGAAAAGTGCCTGGAAGCGGGCGCCTCCGACTATCTGGCGAAGCCGGTCAACACCGAACAATTGTTGTCCGCCCTCCGCATGTGGCTGCACCGATGATGAACCGGGGAACTCCGTCGTGACGGCGTCGACACAAGACCGGGTCAACATTCTTCTTGTTGACGATCAGCCGGCGAAACTCCTGAGCTATGAAGTCATTCTGAGCGGTCTTGGCGAGAATCTCGTCAAGGCCGGCTCGGCCCGGGAGGCACTCGAAAAGCTTTTGAAGATGGACGTAGCGGTCATTTTGATCGACGTCTGCATGCCCGAACTTGACGGGTTCGAATTGGCCACGATGGTCCGCGAGCACCCTCGTTTTCAGAAGACCCCGATCATTTTCGTGTCGGCAATTCAGATTACCGACCTCGACCGGTTGCGTGGTTACGAGGCGGGCGCGGTGGATTACGTGCCCGTGCCGGTCGTCCCCGAAGTGCTCCGGGCCAAAGTGAAGATCTTCGCCGAACTTCATCGCAAGACCCGAGCTCTGGAGCGGCTGAATGCCGAACTCGAACAGCGGGTAGCGGAACGCACCGGTGCTCTCGAGGCATCCACGGCTCGCCTGCGGGAAAGCGAGCAGCGGCGCAGCCTTGCTCTGGCGGCTGGTCGGATGGGATCTTGGGATTGGGATCTCGAAGCTGGTCGCTATACCTGGGACCCGGGTCAGTATCGTATTTTCGGCGTCGATTCCGAAACGTTCGTGCCGACAACGGACAGCGTCTATGGGCTGCTGCATCCGGACGACGTCGAGAAGATGAGGCAAGCCGCCGCCCGGTCCGTGCAGACCGGCCAGGCCTACGACGTTGAATTTCGCATCCTTTGTGCAAACGGGGACGTGCGCTGGTGCATCTCGGGGGGAGCGCCAAGCCGCGACCCGGGAGGAAGTACGATACGGCTCAGCGGCGTGACTTACGACATCACGGCCCGCAAGCGGGACGAGGAATCCCTCAAGCAGTTGAACGAAGACCTGGAACACCGCATCGAGGAGCGTACCCGTGAGCGCGAGACCGCTCTGGCGCAATTGTTCGAGGCGCAGAAGATCGACACGATCGGACAGCTGACGGGCGGCGTTGCGCACGATTTCAACAATCTGCTCATGGCGGTATTGGGCAGCCTTGAGCTTCTCAACAAGCGCCTGCCGCCCGACGACCTGCGCGCCAAGCGCCTGCTCGACAATGCTGTCATGGGGGCCGAGCGGGGCGCCGCGCTGACCAAACGCTTGCTCGCCTTCGCACGACGGCAGGAGCTCAAGCCCGAGAGCATCGACGTTGCGGCCCTAATTGCAGGCATGGAGGACTTCCTCAAGCGGGCTGTTGGCCCCAGCATCGATGTCCTCAAGACTCTGCCGACTGATCTGCCTCCGGTCCGGGCCGATGCCAACCAGCTTGAATTGGCGCTGCTCAACCTCGCCGTGAACGCGCGCGATGCCATGCCGCTGGGCGGTTCGGTCGCCATCGTGGCCCAGGAGGTCACGCTGGACAGCCGCAACGGCGATGCTCCCCCTGGCCTGGGGGGCGGTAATTACGTTTGCCTCAGCGTCGCCGACACCGGCGTAGGAATGGACAAGGCCACGCTCGCCAAGGCCACGGAGCCATTTTTCACCACGAAAGGTCCCGGGAAGGGCACGGGCCTGGGCTTGTCCATGGTGCATGGGCTCGCGGCCCAATCCGGAGGCGCGTTGCGGGTGACCAGCCAACTCGGCCAAGGCACCACGGTCGAACTATGGCTTCCGCGTGCCGAGGTCAGCGCGGCGGGGCGGCAGGAGCAGGTTGAAAGCGCGAAGAGCGAAGGTGCTCTCCCGAGTTCCGATCGGGCGTTCACGGTGCTGGTGGTCGACGACGACGCGCTCGTAAGTACGGGAACCGCGGCGATGCTGGAGGATCTTGGCCACCTGGTGTTGGAGGCGAATTCGGGCGTGCAAGCGCTCGACGTCCTGAAAGCCGATCATCACCGGGTGGATCTCGTGATAACCGACCACGCGATGCCCGGCATGACCGGCCTCGAGCTCGCCGATCAGGTCAAGCGAACCTACCCGGCTCTTGCGATCATCTTGGCGACAGGCTACGCCGAAATCCTGCAGGGAAAATTGGAGCAAGCCAGCTTGCTGCGGCTGTCGAAGCCCTTCCGGCAGGATGAACTCGCCTCGGCCATCGCCAATGCGACCGGAGCGTCGGCGGGAACCGTCCCCGCGGTCGCATCGCTCCCGGCGCCATAATCAAGGTCTTATCGCCTCGGCCTTCATCGGCCGAGCCAACGGCTCGTATCTCCCCGATCGAGACCCGCGAAACCGGCTCACGATCGTTTCTGCCAGCCGCTAAATCGCTCGGACCTAAAATGTCCGGTTCCCGCCCAACCGGACGGCGCTGATCCAACGAGGTTTCCATGCATTGGTTCGACGCTCAACATGTTCAACACTTCATCGAATCCTACGGCTACTTCGCGGTGCTCATCGTGGTGGGCCTGGAAAGCTCCGGGCTGCCCCTGCCGGGAGAAGCCACCCTGGTCACGGCAGCGATCTACGCCGGCACGACGCACGGGCTTTCGATCGTCTGGATCATCGTGGCCGCTGCCGCGGGCGCCATCCTGGGCGACAACATCGGCTTTTTGGTCGGCCGGGAACTCGGCATCCCGCTGCTCAAGCGCTACGGCGGCCGGGTCGGACTCGACAAGCAAAAACTCAAGCTGGCGCAATATCTGTTCCAGAAGCACGGCGGCAAGATCGTGTTCTTCGGCCGTTTCGTCGCCGTGCTTCGCGCCTTTGCGGCTCTTCTGGCGGGGGCCAACCGATTCCCCTGGGCCCGCTTTCTAGTCTTCAATGCGGCCGGCGGAATCGTCTGGGCGACACTCTACGGAACGGCGGCCTATCTGTTCGGCCGCTCCATCCACAAGATCGTGGGCCCGGTCGGTATCGTTCTCGCCGTTGCGGCCATCGTTGGCCTAGTCGCCGGATGGCGTTTTCTGAAAAGTCACGAAGCCGCGTTGCAGGCGGAAGCTGACCGCGCCATTCCGGACGACCAATCATCCGGGAGGCTGTCCGCGTAGGCGATTGATTTTCCTATTTGACGCGGACGCGACACTGCCCCAAACTCGACAGGCAATGTCGCCTACGGTCGAAAAGATCACTCCGTGACAAAGATGATTGTGGCCGAAACCGCCCTGCGCAGCAAGGTTGCGGATCGCTCTTTTGGAGCCATGCAAGGGACGCCGAAGCGGGCCCAGGACGAGCCGGCGCTTTGCGCGTCGCGCCAGGTCGCCGATATTCGTTCGGTCGCTTTTCTGCTGCTGCCCTCCTTCTCCATGATCGCCTTCTCGTCTGCGATCGAGCCCCTGCGTCTCGCCAATCGGGTGGTCGGCAACGAGGCGTTCCGCTGGCGCGTGCTGTCGAGCAATGGTCAGCCAGTCACCGCGTCGAACGGCATCGTGGTCACGACGGAAGGCAGCTTTGCGGACCTCAGCGGGATTACGGCGGCGGTGGTCTGTTCCGGCGTTGACGTACAGACCTACGATCACCGTGAGGTGATCGGCCGTCTACGCGGACTTGCGGCGCGCGGCGTGCCGATCGGGGCGGTGTGTACGGGCAGCTTCGTCCTTGCCAGGGCCGGGCTGCTCGATGGCCACCGCTGCACGATCCACTGGGAAAACCACGACAGCCTGCGCGAGCAATTCCCGGAACTGGACCTGACCGAGGAACTGTTCGAGATCGATCGAACACGCTTCACCTGCGCCGGCGGCACCGCCGCGATCGACATGATGCTGGCCCTGATCGCCCGCCAAGAGGGCCAGGAGGTCGCCTCGGGGGTGACGGACCAGCTGATCCATCACCGGATGCGCGACGGCGACGAGCGCCAGCGGATGGAGCTGCGGGCGCGCCTCGGAGTCGCGCATCCGAAGCTGATCAATGTCGTGGGCGAGATGGAGCGGTGCATCGAGCAGCCCCTGTCCTGCGTCGATCTCGCCGAAGGGGCGGGCCTCTCCACCCGCCAACTGGAGCGGCTGTTCCGCAAATATATCGGCCAGGCACCCACCCGCTATTACCTCACGCTTCGGCTGACGCGCGCGCGCCAATTGCTGCTGCAGACCAGCATGCCGATACTGTCGGTCGGGCTTGCATGCGGCTTCGTTTCCGCGTCGCATTTCTCCAAATGCTACAGCGAGCACTTCACAAGAACGCCGTCGCAAGAGCGTCGCACCAACCGTTGAGTTTACCGTGTCCGGGTTTTCCCACGAGTTCGACTACATCGTCGTCGGCGCCGGTTCGGCCGGCTGCGTCCTCGCCAACCGCCTGAGCGAAGACGGAACCTCCTCCGTGCTGCTGCTCGAATTTGGCGGCAGCGACTGGAATCCCTTCCTGCGGATGCCGAGCGCCTTGGCGATAGCCATGGGGATCGAGCGCCACAACTGGAACTATCTCAGCGAGCCGGAGCCGAACCTCGACAATCGGCGGATCACCTGCCCGCGCGGCAAGGTGCTCGGTGGCTCGTCCTCCATCAACGGCATGGTCTATATCCGCGGCAACGCGATGGATTTCGAGACCTGGGAGGAGAGCGGCGCCCGCGGTTGGGCCTATCGCGACGTCCTGCCCTATTTCAAGCGGGCCGAAACCCGCGAGGAGGGCGGTGACCTCTATCGGGGCAGCGACGGGCCGCTTCATACCAGCTACGGCCCGATGAAGAACCCCCTTTACCAAGCCTTCATCGAGGCGGGGCGGGACGCCGGCTACAAGGTGACGGACGACGTCAACGGGTTCAGCCAGGAGGGATTTGGCCGCATGGACCGCACGGTCCACCACGGCCTCCGCTGGAGCGCCGCACGGGCCTATCTCGATCCCGCAAAAGGCCGCAAGAACCTGACGATCTGGACGCATGCCTTCGCCGAGCGGATTCTCTTCGAAGGACGGCGTGCCACCGGCGTGAAGGTGTCGCGCCAGGGCAGCGCGAGCGATGTGCGGGCGCGCCGCGAAGTCGTGCTGGCCGGCGGCGCGATCAACTCGCCGCAATTGCTGATGGTCTCGGGCGTCGGGCCCGGCGCCGAACTGCAGCGGCACGACATCCCGGTCGTGGCCGACCGGCCCGGGGTAGGGGGCAATCTGCAGGACCATCTGGAAGTCTATTTCCAGGTGGCCAGCAAGGAGCCGATTACGCTCTATTCGTCGCTCGGGCTCGTGCCCAAGGCCCTGATCGGGGCCGAGTGGCTGTTGAGAAGGCAGGGGCTGGGTGCGACCAACCATTTCGAGAGCTGCGCCTTCATCCGCAGCCGTCCGGGCGTGCGCTGGCCGGACCTGCAATATCATTTCCTGCCCGCCGCCATCTCGTACAACGGCAAGGACCTCGCCACGCAGCATGGGTTCCAGGCCCATGTCGGTCCGATGCGGTCGAAAAGCCGAGGGAGGATCTCCCTGCAGTCCGCGGACCCGCGTGAAAAACCGCTGATCCGGTTCAATTACATGAGCCACCCGGACGACTGGGCCGAGTTTCGCGCCGCGATCCGCCTGACCCGCGAGATCTTTGCGCAGCCCGCCTTCGACCGCTACCGGGGCCAGGAACTGCAGCCCGGCGCCGAGGCCACCAGCGATGAAGCTATCGACGCCTTCATCCGGCAGCACGTCGAGAGCGCCTATCACCCGTGCTCCACCTGCAGAATGGGTGCGGTGGACGACCCGGAGGCGGTGGTCGGTCCGGACACGAAGGTGATCGGGGTCGAGAATCTCCGGGTGGCCGATTCGTCGATCATGCCGACCATCACGACCGGCAATCTCAACGCGCCCACCATCATGCTGGCCGAAAAGGCCGCCGACCACATTCGCGGCGTGCCGACCCTGCCGCCCTCGAACGCCCCGTTCTACGTGGCGGAGGAATGGGAGACGCGGCAGAGGTAGTTACAGCTCCGTGCAGTCCGATCATGCACTGTCATCCCGGCCGTAGCGAAGCGGAGAGCCGGGATCTACACGAATAAGCCATGCCGTATTGGGTCTACATCATGGCGTCGAAGCGCCACGGCACGCTCTACACTGGAGTGACGAACAACCTTGGCCGAAGAGTATGGGAACACCGCGAAGGCCATGGGTCAAGGTTCGTGCGCCGTTACGGCGTCGATATGCTGGTCTGGGCGGAAGCTTACGCGAACGTCATCGAGGCGATTGCGGCGGAGAAGCGATTGAAACGGTGGCGTCGCGCCTGGAAGATCCAACTCATCGAAAACGCCAATCCTGATTGGAGGGACATATCCGATCAGACCACCTGAGGTTTGGTTGCTTTCTTGGATAGCTGCCGATGTCGTCGATTTGGATCCCGGCTCGCGCTTCGCGCGTCCGGGATGACCACGTCAGGACCGCAAGCCTTCTCCCCCTCATCTTTTCTGGAGGGCAAGTCCCTCAATGCGTTGTGTCGGGCATCGAGGCCTTCTTCTTCTCGATGAACTCGCGCAAGGCCTCGTCGATGCCGGGGTCCATGGCGGGCGCCTGATACTCGGCCAGCGCCTTCTTCCAGGCCTTGTTGGCGCGCTGCGCGGCGTCGAGCCGGCCTTCCGCCTCCCATTGCTCGACCGAATTGGTGTCGGCCAAGGACGAGCGATAGAACGCCGTTTCGAAATTGGCCTGGGTGTGGGCGCAGCCGAGATAATGGCCACCGGGCGAGACCTCGCGGAACGCCTCGAACGCCTGACCGTTTTCGGTGAGATCATAGCCCTTGGCCAGCACGTGCATGGCGCCGAGCTGATCGCAATCCAGCATGAACTTCTCGTAGGACGACGCCAGGCCACCCTCCATCCAGCCGGCTGCATGAAGCACGAAATTGGTGCCAGCCTGCACGGTCGGAAGCAGGGTCATGGCCGATTCGTAGGCGGCCTGCGCGTCCGGAGCCTTGGAGGCGCAGAGCGAGCCGCCGGTGCGGAACGGCAGTTTCGCACGGCGTGCCAGCGCTGCAGCGCCGTAGATCGCCAGCGTCGCTTCCGGGGTGCCGAAGGTCGGGGCACCCGATTGCATGGACAGAGTCGACACGAAGGTGCCGAAAATGGCTGGGGCGCCGGGCCGTACAAGCTGGGTAAAGGACACGCCCGCCAGCACTTCGGCCAGCACCTGGGTCAGCGTCCCGGCCACCGTTACAGGACTCATGGCGCCTGCCAGGATGAACGGCGTCATGATCACGGCCTGATTGTGGGCCGCATAAACTTCGGCGGCCCCGAGCATCGCGTCATCCCACACCAGCGGCGAATTCGCGTTGATCAGGCTGGTGATCACGGTGTTCTGCGCCACGAAGTCCTTGCCGAACAGGATCTCGCTCATCTTCACCGTGTCGAGCGCACGATCCGGATGCGTGACGGAGCCCATGTACGGCTTATCGGACCAGCGCATGTGCGAATAGTTCATCTCGAGATGGCGCTTGTTGACCGGGAGGTCGACGGGCTCGCAGACCGTTCCGCCCGAATGATGCATGTAGGGGCTGGAATAGGTCAGCTTCACGAAATTGCGGAAATCCTCGATCGTGCCGTAGCGGCGACCCTGGTCGAGGTCGTGCACGAAGGGGGACCCGTAGACCGGAGCGAACACGAGGTCGGTGCCTCCGATGTGAACCGAGCGTTCCGGGTTTCGGGCATGCTGGGTGAAGTCGCTCGGTGCGGTCGAAATCAGCTTGCGGGCGAGGCCACGCGGAAAATGCACGCGCTCGCCCTTGATGTCGCAACCGGCACCCTTGAGCAGATCGAGCGCGCGCTGGTGCCCGCGGAACTCGATGCCGATCTCCTCGAGCAGCGTTTCCGCATTGTTCTCGATGATCTCGAGGCCTTCGGTGCTGAGCACTTCCGTGATCGGAATGCCGCGCCGGATGTAGGGCACCGACACCGCCGACCGCTGCAGGCGGGACGTACGACGGGCTTCGCGTCCGCGCCGGCCTTCGGTCACAACTGCCGCGTCGCTCATGGTGTTCTCCGATGCGCTCAGCCCGGCGCTCCACGCCGGAAGCCCAGGTTACCTCTTCCGCCGACCTTAGGGGAGAGGGCACGGGACGGTACGCCCCGTCCGGCAGGGTTTTGTCGCTTGGCGACAGGGCTGGTTCGAAAGCGCCGGAACGTTTGTTGAACGCTTCGGCATGGGCTATCTCTTGGACGTGCCGCCCGGAGCCGATTGGGACCCGGGTGGCGCGGCTTGGCTCGGGGAGGGCGCTCGATGATCGTTTCGACCACGAATGACGTGACAGGCTATCGGATCGTGCGGCATCTGGGGCTGTGCCGCGGCGTCACGGTGCGTTCGCGCAGCGTCGTCGGCAATTGGTTCGGCGGCGTTCAGGCGATCTTTGGCGGGCGACTCGGGGTCTTTGCCAAACTGGCCGAGAACGCCCGGCAGGAGGCTTACGACTTGATGGTCCAGCATGCCGGCCAGGCCGGGGCCAATGCCGTGGTGGCCATGCGCTACGACGCCAACGAAATCGCCGACGGCATCACGGAAGTTCTGGCCTACGGTACGGCTGTGGTGGTGGAGCCCGTTCGCTGAGCGGGGCGCCGGCTGATTTGTGCCGCGCCCGCCCTTGCAACGGCTGCGCCGATGAGGCAGAAGGTCGGCGCGCTCGTCCGCCCGCGCACAGGAGTGTAGCTCAATTGGCTAGAGCACCGGTCTCCAAAACCGGGGGTTGGGGGTTCGAGTCCCTCCTCTCCTGCCAGTTCGCGGCAGGCGGGACGTTCGATCGCATTTTTTGATGGACGGGCCGCCAGCGGCCGGTATATGAGGCGAGGTGGCGCGCAACCGAACGGTTCCGCGCCGCTCTTCTTTTTGCGGCACCGAACGTGCGGCGTACGCGGCCGGTTTTGCCGCTCGGATCTTCCATGGCCAATCCGTTCCAATTCATTCAGGACGTTCGCGCAGAGGGCAGCAAGGTCACCTGGCCGAGCCGGCGCGAAACCATGATCACCACCGCAATGGTCTTGATCATGGTGGTGCTAGCGTCCGTTTTCTTCGTCACGGTGGACCAGGTCATCCATTATGCGGTGTCGCTGGTCCTCGGCTTCCGTCGATGAGTGATCGATGGTCCGTTTCTGAGATCGAGTGTCTTTCATGAGCATGCGTTGGTACATCGTGCACGCCTACTCGAACTTCGAAAAGAAGGTGGCCGAATCCATTCGCGAGGGCGCGGCGCAGCGTGGGCTGGCCCATAAGTTCGAAGAGATCCTCGTGCCGACCGAGCACTTCATCGAAGTCAAGCGCGGCCGGAAGGTGAACGCCGAACGAAAGTTCTTCCCCGGTTACGTGCTGGTCCGCGCCGACCTGACCGACGATGTCTACCATCTGATCAAGAATACCCCGAAGGTGACCGGCTTCCTGGGTGCCGACAACAAGCCCATGCCGATCAGCGATGCGGAAGCCGATCGGATCAAGGGCCAGGTCGCCGAAGGCGTGGACCGGCCGAAGTCTTCGATCACCTTCGAGATCGGCGAACAGGTGCGTGTGGCCGACGGGCCTTTCGCGTCGTTCAACGGCATCGTCGAGGAAGTCGACGAGGGCCGATCGCGGGTCAAGGTTGCGGTTTCGATCTTCGGGCGTGCGACGCCCGTGGATCTCGAATTCGGTCAGGTCGAAAAGCTCTGACCGAAGCCGGCCCTCCGGGGCCGGTGTCGCCGGCCTCGATGCCGGCATCACCCGTGGGAGCCGTCCTCGATCGCCAGTCGGGAGCCCGGCGCACCACGGACCTGAACCGATCCGCAGCCTCAAGGGGCCGGGTCACATTCGGAGTACACAATGGCGAAAAAGATCACGGGTTACGTGAAGCTTCAGGTTCCGGCCGGAAGCGCCAACCCCTCACCGCCGATCGGGCCTGCGCTCGGTCAGCGCGGCCTCAACATCATGGAATTCTGCAAGGCCTTCAATGCGCGCACCGCGCAGATGGAGAAGGGCTCGCCGATCCCGGTGGTCATCACGGCCTACCAGGACCGTTCCTTCACGTTCGAACTCAAGCTCCCGCCGGTGTCGTTCTTCCTCAAGAAGGCGTCCGGCATCACCAGCGGGTCCAAGACCCCGGGCCGCGGCACGGTCGGTCGGGTTACCCGCGACCAGGTTCGCGAGATCGCGGAGAAGAAGATCGTCGATCTCAATTGCGCATCGGTCGAAGCCGCGATGGCGATGATCGAGGGCTCCGCCCGGTCCATGGGCCTAGAGGTGGTGGGGTAAGATCATGGCACATGTCGGAAAGAGAATCGCAAACGCCCGCGAGGGCATCGACCGGATCAAGCTTTATGGTCTCGGCGAGGCCATCACGCTGGTGAAATCCCGCGCCAAGGCGAAGTTCGACGAAACCGTCGAGATCGCCATGAACCTCGGCGTCGATCCCAAGCACGCCGACCAGATGGTGCGCGGCGTCGTCAATCTGCCGAACGGCACGGGCCGCAACGTCCGGGTCGCGGTTTTCGCGCGGGGCGCAAAGGCCGATGAGGCCAAGGCGGCCGGCGCCGATATCGTGGGCGCCGAAGACCTCGTGGCAACGGTGCAGGGCGGCACGATCGATTTCGATCGCTGCGTCGCCACCCCGGACATGATGCCGCTTGTCGGGCGTCTCGGCAAAGTGCTCGGCCCGCGCGGCCTGATGCCCAACCCGAAGGTCGGCACCGTGACCATGGACGTGACTGCCGCCGTGCAGGCCTCCAAGGGCGGCGCCGTGGAATTCCGTGTCGAAAAGGCCGGCATCATCCAGGGCAGCGTCGGCAAGGCATCCTTCGATGACGGCAAGCTGGCCGAGAACATCAAGGCCTTCGTGGATGCCGTTTCGCGCGCCAAGCCGCAGGGCGCCAAGGGTACCTACATCCAGCGGGTGGCAATTTCCTCCACCATGGGGCCCGGGGTGAAGGTGGATCCGGCGACGCTCTCGGGCGCCTGACGGATCTGTGGACGGAGGCCCGCGGGCCTTCGTTTCGGCGTGAAAACGTCGACAAGTCCTCTTGGCAGGTGCCTGTAAACCCGTTAAGAGGTGCATCGAAGCTGACGAAAGCTTCTTAATGTCGCCTGAACATGAGCTTCCGAGTGAGTGCGCAGGCGGTGGAATGGCCGGAGGGTGCGGAAGGGTTCTTTCGCATCTCGTCCGGCCGTGTCCTGTCCAAGACTGCTGGTGCTGAGCCGCAATCCGTTGCGGCATGCTTGAATCCCGAACCTGGGCGTTACGCTTCGGACCGGGAGCCCGCATAGACGGTGATAGCCGGATTACACGAAGGGGTGCATGCACCCTGAATTTGGTTCGATCCTTCTGTCCGGATGCAGCAAAGCTCCGGGGGCAGGCACATAGGGCGGTCCGAGCCCGCGGAGCAATCCGCCGGGGTAAGGACCGGGACGAATGTGCGGTCGCGAGGCTAGACTTCGCAAGCGGAGTTTCACACTTTGGACAGAACGGAAAAGAAGGAGCTCGTCGCCCATCTCTCCGATGTTTTCCAGAAGACATCGGTGGTGGTCGTGGCTCATTATTCCGGCTTGACTGTCGCGCAGCTGCAAAGACTGCGTAAACAGATGGGCGATGCCGGAGCAAAGGTGCAGGTCAGTAAAAATCGTCTCGCCAAGATCGCTCTCGAGGGCACGAAGGTCGCATCCATCGGTTCGCTGATGCAGGGGCCGACGCTGATCGCCTATTCGGACGATCCGGTCGCGGCACCGAAAATCGCCGTCGCCTTCGCCAAGGATTTCGACAAGTTCGTCATCCTGGGCGGCGCGATGGGGAGCACGGCGCTCGATCTCAACGGAGTCAGGGCGCTCGCCACTATGCCGTCGCTCGATGAGCTGCGCGGCCGGTTGGTCGGGCTGATCCAGGCTCCGGCGACCAAGCTGGCGCAGTTGACCACGGCTCCGGCCGGAAAACTGGCCCGCGTGTTCAACGCCTACGCCGAACGCGACAACAACGCGGACCGCGAGGCGGCCTGAGCGAGATAATCGACCTCAGCACTTGAATTCTCATCAATCGAACCAAACATCAGGACTATTCCACATGGCAAACCTTACCCAAATCGTCGACGACCTGTCCTCGCTCACGGTCCTCGAAGCCGCCGAACTCGCCAAGATGCTCGAAGAGAAGTGGGGCGTTTCGGCTGCGGCTGCAACCGTAGCGGTTGCGGCCGGCCCGGCTGGCGCCGCGGCGGCACCGGTTGAAGAGCAGACCGAGTTCACGGTCATCCTCTCGGCCATCGGCGACAAGAAGATCGAAGTCATCAAAGAGGTTCGCGCCATCACCGGCCTGGGCCTCAAGGAAGCCAAGGATCTCGTCGAGGGTGCACCCAAGCCGGTCAAGGAAGGCGTTTCCAAGGACGATGCGGCGAAGCTCAAGGCTCAGCTCGAGAAGGTCGGCGCCAAGGTCGAGCTCAAGTAAGAATCAGATGAGCGCCGGCGCGGACCAAACCGCGCTTCAGTCGTCGGATTGACATTCGGTCCCGGGGAGATTCTCCGGGACCTTTCCCGCGTTTGGCGCAGAGCTGGCGTCGCCGGGATTTCATTTTGGCCGAAGGCCGAGCATGCGGGCAGTCGATCGGCCCGGGCACGGCACGGTCCGGTAGCTGCCAGGCGCGAGGTCTGGGGTCCAGCCGCCAAAGCAGATGCACGAGGAGCGACATGGCGCAAACGTTCACCGGCCGGAAACGGGTCCGCAAATTCTTCGGTCATATTCGCGAAGTGGCGGAAATGCCGAACCTGATCGAGGTGCAAAAGGCTTCCTACGATCAGTTTCTCCTGGTGGATGAACCGCAGGGCGGACGGCCGGACGAGGGACTTCAGTCGGTTTTCAGGTCGGTGTTCCCGGTTTCCGATTTCGCCGGAACGGCCTTGCTGGAATTCGTCAAGTACGAGTTCGAACAACCCAAATTCGATGTCGACGAATGCCGCCAGCGCGGAATGACCTTTGCCGCTCCGCTGAAGGTGACGCTGCGCCTCATCGTGTTCGATGTCGATCCCGATACCGGCGCCAAGTCGGTCAAGGACATCAAGGAACAGGATGTCTATATGGGCGACATGCCCTTCATGACATCGAACGGAACGTTCATCGTGAACGGCACCGAACGCGTGATCGTGTCCCAGATGCACCGCAGCCCGGGCGTCTTCTTCGATCACGACAAGGGCAAGACCCACTCGAGTGGCAAGCTGCTGTTCGCAGCCCGCATCATCCCCTATCGCGGTTCCTGGCTCGACATCGAATTCGACGCCAAAGATGTCGTCTACGCTCGCATCGACCGGCGGCGGAAGATCCCTGCTACATCCCTGTTCTACGCCTTGGGCATGGACGGCCAGGAGATCCTGTCGACCTTCTACGCGACGGTTCGCTATCAGCACACGGCTGACGGTTGGCGTGTGCCGTTCAATGCGGATCGTCTCAAGGGCACCAAGACCACGGTCGATTTGATCGACGCCGATTCGGGGGAAGTCGTCATCGAGGCCGGCAAGAAGCTGACCGCGCGTTCGGCACGCCTGCTGTCCGAGAGGGGCATCAAGGCCGTTCGGGCGCAGGACGAGGACCTCTACGGGCAATATCTGGCCGAGGATCTCTACAACCCGGAAACCGGCGAGATTTTTGCCGAAGCCGGCGACGAGATCACGGTCAAGACGCTGCCGACCCTGCTCGAGCAGGGTTTCGAGGAACTGCCGATCCTCGACATCGACCACATCAACATCGGGCCCTACATCCGCACCACCCTGGCGGTCGACAAGAATTCGACCCGCGAGGAAGCGCTGTTCGACATCTACCGGGTGATGCGCCCGGGGGAGCCGCCGACGCTCGACACCGCGCAAGCGATGTTCCATTCGCTGTTCTTCGATTCCGAGCGCTACGACCTTTCGTCGGTGGGCCGGGTCAAGATGAACATGCGTCTCGACCTCGACGCCGCCGATACGGTGCGGGTGCTCCGCAAGGAGGATATCCTGGCCGTGTCGAAGGCCCTGGTGGACCTGCGCGACGGGCGCGGCGAGATCGACGACATCGACCATCTCGGCAACCGCCGCGTTCGGTCGGTGGGCGAATTGATGGAGAACCAGTACCGGCTCGGCCTGCTCCGCATGGAG
The DNA here is from genome assembly GCA_963851175.1 of uncultured Alphaproteobacteria bacterium. Taxonomy (GTDB): domain Bacteria; phylum Pseudomonadota; class Alphaproteobacteria; order Rhizobiales; family Beijerinckiaceae; genus Lichenihabitans. The sequence continues at coordinate 294,023 of CAWKNU010000010.1, forward strand.
CGTGCCATCAAGGAGCGGATGTCCTCGGTCGACATCGATACCGTGATGCCGCAGGACCTCATCAACGCCAAGCCGGCCGCTGCCGCGGTGCGCGAGTTCTTCGGATCCTCGCAGCTCAGCCAGTTCATGGATCAGACGAACCCGCTGTCCGAGATCACCCACAAGCGCCGCCTCTCGGCGCTTGGCCCGGGTGGTCTGACGCGCGAGCGCGCCGGCTTCGAAGTGCGCGACGTGCATCCGACCCATTACGGTCGCATCTGCCCGATCGAGACGCCGGAAGGGCCGAACATCGGCCTGATCAATTCGCTCGCCACCTTCGCGCGGGTGAACAAGTACGGCTTTATCGAAGCGCCTTACCGCCGGGTCAGGGAAGGGCGGGTGACCGATGACGTCGTTTACCTGTCGGCCATGGAGGAGACCAAGCACTATGTCGCGCAGGCGAACGCACCGGTCGACACCCAGAAGACCCTGACCGAAGATCTGGTGATCTGTCGCCACGCCGGCGACGTGATGCTGGTTCCGCGGGACCGCGTCGATTTCATGGACGTTTCGCCGAAGCAGCTCGTATCTGTGGCCGCGGCGCTGATCCCGTTCCTGGAGAACGACGACGCGAACCGGGCGCTCATGGGTTCCAACATGCAGCGCCAGGCGGTGCCGCTGGTCAAGGCCGATGCTCCACTGGTTGGCACCGGCATGGAGGCCGTGGTCGCACGCGACTCGGGCGCCGCGATCGCAGCCCGGCGGACCGGCGTCGTCGATCAGATCGACGCCACCCGTATCGTGATCCGGGCCACCCAGGAAGCCGACGCCGCCAAGCCTGGCGTCGACATCTACCGGCTGATGAAGTTCCAGCGATCCAACCAGTCCACCTGCATCAACCAGAAGCCGCTGGTGCGCGTGGGCGATCAGGTCAGCAAGGGCGACATCATCGCGGACGGTCCGTCCACCGATCTCGGCGACCTGGCGCTCGGCCGCAACGTGCTCGTCGCGTTCATGCCGTGGAACGGCTACAACTTCGAGGACTCCATCCTTCTCTCCGAAAAGATCGTCAAGGAGGACGTCTTCACTTCGATCCATATCGAAGAGTTCGAAGTGATGGCGCGCGACACCAAGCTCGGGCCGGAAGAAATCACGCGCGACATCCCCAACGTTTCGGAAGAAGCGCTGAAGAACCTCGACGAGGCTGGGATCGTCTATATCGGGGCCGAGGTTCAGGCCGGCGATATTCTCGTGGGCAAGATTACCCCGAAGGGCGAAAGCCCGATGACGCCGGAAGAAAAGCTGCTGCGCGCCATCTTCGGCGAGAAGGCTTCGGACGTTCGCGACACCTCGCTCCGCGTGCCCCCGGGCGTGCAGGGCACCATCGTGGAAGTGCGGGTGTTCAACCGGCACGGGGTCGACAAGGACGAGCGCGCCCAGGCGATCGAACGCGAGGAGATCGAACGGCTCGCCAAGGACCGCGACGACGAACTCGCGATACTTGACCGAAACGTCTACGCCCGCCTGGTCTCCGTCCTCAGCGGCAAGGCAGCCATCGCAGGGCCGAAGAGCTTCAAGAAGGACACGGTTCTCAGCCGTGACGTGATCGAAGCCTATCCGCGGTCGCAGTGGTGGACGTTCGGCGTGCAGGATGACGCCGTGATGGCCGAAATCGAAGCCATGCGGAAGCAGTACGACGAAGCCAAGAAGGGCCTCGAGAGCCGCTTCCTGGACAAGGTCGAGAAGCTGCAGCGCGGCGACGAGCTGCCGCCCGGCGTCATGAAGATGGTGAAGGTCTTTGTGGCGGCGAAGCGCAAGATCCAGCCTGGCGACAAGATGGCGGGCCGGCACGGCAACAAGGGTGTCGTGTCCAAGATCGTGCCGCAGGAGGACATGCCCTTCCTGGCGGACGGTCAGCCGGTCGACATCGTGCTCAACCCGCTCGGCGTGCCGAGCCGCATGAACGTCGGGCAGATCCTCGAAACCCATCTGGGCTGGGCCTGCGCGGGCCTCGGCAAGCAGGTCGGCGACGTGGTGAACGCCTATATGCGTCTGGGCGACGGCAACATCCAACCGCTGCGGAGCAAGCTCACCGAGATCTACGGCAAGGACGAGACGGTCAGTTCGCTCGACGACGCCGCGACCGTGGAACTCGCCCAGAACCTGCGTCGTGGCGTGCCGATCGCAACTCCGGTGTTCGACGGTGCCCATGAAGCGGACATCGTGGAACTGCTGGGGCAGGCTGGGCTCGATGCCTCCGGGCAGGTGACCTTGCACGACGGCCGGACGGGCGAGACCTTCGACCGGAAGGTGACGGTCGGCTACATCTACATGTTGAAGCTGCACCATCTGGTGGACGACAAGATCCACGCGCGCTCGATCGGGCCCTACAGCCTCGTTACCCAGCAGCCGCTGGGCGGCAAGGCCCAGTTCGGCGGCCAGCGGTTCGGCGAAATGGAAGTGTGGGCGCTGGAAGCCTACGGAGCGGCCTATACCTTGCAGGAGATGTTGACCGTCAAGTCGGACGACGTCGCCGGCCGCACCAAGGTCTACGAGTCGATCGTGCGGGGCGACGATACGTTCGAGTCCGGAATTCCGGAGAGCTTCAACGTGTTGGTGAAGGAGATGCGCTCGTTGGGGCTCAACGTCGAGTTGACGGCAAGCAAGAAGCCCGAGCAGACGACGGCCGAAGCCGCCGAATAGTCGAGACGGCCGGGGCGCCTAGCGCTCCGGCCTTCGCCGCAAAAGAAATTCTTCCGGTGGACGTGGCCGCGTTGCGCGAGACCGCCCCGGTTCAGGAGCAGACTATGAATCAAGAGGTCATGAACCTTTTCAGCCCGGTGGTTCAGCCCCAGGCATTCGACCAGATCCAGATCGCCATCGCCAGCCCGGAGAAGATCCTGTCCTGGTCCTTCGGCGAGATCAAGAAGCCGGAGACCATCAACTACCGTACCTTCAAGCCCGAGCGCGATGGGTTGTTCTGCGCGCGCATCTTCGGGCCGATCAAGGACTACGAATGCTTGTGCGGCAAGTACAAGCGCATGAAGTACAAGGGCGTGATCTGCGAGAAGTGCGGCGTGGAAGTCACGCTCTCGCGCGTCCGGCGCGAGCGCATGGGCCACATCTCGCTCGCGGCGCCGGTCGCCCACATCTGGTTCCTGAAGTCGCTGCCGTCCCGCATCGGGCTGCTGCTCGACATGACGCTGCGCGACCTCGAGCGCATTTTGTACTTCGAATCCTACATCGTGATCGAGCCCGGCTTGACCCCGATGAAGGAGCGTCAGCTGCTCAGCGAGGACGATTTCCTGCGCGCGCAGGATGAGTACGGCCAGGATTCGTTCACCGCAATGATCGGCGCGGAAGCGATTCGCGAGATCCTGCGCAACATGGATCTGCAGAAGATCTCGGAGGATCTCAAGGTCGAGATCGCCGAATCGACGTCGGAACTCAAGCCCAAGAAGCTCGCCAAGCGGCTGAAGATCATCGAGGCCTTCATGCACTCGGGCAACAAGCCCGAATGGATGATCCTGACCGAAGTTCCGGTGATCCCGCCGGATCTGCGTCCGCTCGTGCCGCTCGACGGCGGCCGGTTCGCGACGTCCGATCTCAACGATCTCTATCGCCGCGTCATCAACCGCAACAACCGGCTCCGCCGGCTGATCGAGCTGCGTGCGCCGGACATCATCATCCGCAACGAGAAGCGCATGCTTCAGGAGGCGGTGGATGCCCTGTTCGACAACGGCCGCCGCGGCCGCGTCATCACCGGCGCCAACAAGCGTCCGCTGAAGTCGCTCGCCGACATGCTGAAGGGCAAGCAGGGCCGATTCCGGCAGAACCTGCTTGGCAAGCGCGTCGATTATTCGGGCCGCTCCGTGATCGTGGTCGGACCCGAGCTGAAGCTGCACCAGTGCGGCTTGCCCAAGAAGATGGCGCTCGAGCTGTTCAAGCCGTTCATCTATTCGCGGCTTGACGCCAAGGGTCTGTCGACCACCGTCAAGCAGGCCAAGAAGCTGGTCGAAAAGGAAAAGCCCGAGGTCTGGGACATCCTCGACGAAGTGATCCGGGAACATCCGGTGATGCTGAATCGTGCTCCGACGCTGCATCGTCTCGGCATCCAGGCCTTCGAGCCGACGCTGATCGAAGGCAAGGCGATTCAGCTGCATCCGCTGGTCTGCGCGGCCTTCAATGCCGACTTCGACGGCGACCAGATGGCCGTGCACGTTCCGCTGTCGCTCGAGGCGCAGCTCGAGGCGCGCGTGCTGATGATGTCGACCAACAACATCCTGCACCCTGCGAACGGCTTGCCCATCATCGTGCCGAGCCAGGATATCGTGCTCGGGCTCTACTACGTCACGCTGGTGCGCGAAGGCGACGTGGGTGAGGGCATGGTGTTCGGCAACATGGGCGAGATCGAGCACGCTATCGCGGCGGGCGCGGTCACGCTGCACAGCAAGATCAAGGGCCGTGCCTGGACCTTCGAGAACGGCAAGCGCGTGTCGAAGATCTTCGACACGACGCCCGGCCGCATGATCCTTGGCCAGTTGCTGCCCGACCATAACAAGATCCCCTTCGACGTCGCCAACAAGCTGATGACGAAGAAGGAAATCTCGGCGATGATCGACACGGTCTACCGCAATTGCGGGCAGAAGGAGACCGTGATCTTCTGCGACCGGATCATGGCACTGGGCTTCCGCGAGGCGTTCCGGGCCGGCATCTCGTTCGGCAAGGACGACATGGTGGTGCCCGAGACCAAGGAGCGGATCGTCGGGGAAACCCGCACGCTGGCGACCGAATACGAGCAGCAGTACAACGACGGCCTGATCACCCAGGGCGAGAAGTACAACAAGGTCGTCGACGCCTGGGCCAAATGCACCGACAAGCTGGCCGAAGAAATGATGGCCCGCATCTCGACCGTTCAGAAGGACGAGCACGGTCGCGACAAGCCGATCAACTCGATCTACATGATGTCGCATTCGGGTGCGCGCGGTTCGCCGGCGCAGATGAAGCAGCTCGCGGCGATGCGCGGCCTGATGGCCAAGCCGTCGGGTGAGATCATCGAGTCGCCGATCATCTCCAACTTCAAGGAAGGCCTGACGGTGCTCGAGTATTTCAGCTCGACGCACGGTGCCCGAAAGGGACTGGCCGACACGGCGTTGAAGACCGCGAACTCGGGGTACCTAACCCGCCGCCTCGTCGACGTGGCGCAGGACGCCATCATCTCGATGGTGGATTGCGGTTCGAACGGCGGCATCAAGATGCGCGCCATCATCGACGCCGGGCAGGTCGTGGCGTCCCTGGCGATCCGGATTCTCGGCCGCACGACGGCGGAAGACCTGAAGGACCAGGATGGCACGATGATCGTCGCCGCCGGCGAGATGATCGAGGAGACCCATATCGACCGCATCAATGCGGCCGGCATTCAGGAGGTCAAGATCCGGTCTGTCTTGACCTGCGAAGCCAAGAACGGCGTTTGCGGCAAGTGCTATGGCCGCGACCTCGCTCGTGGAACGCCGGTCAACATGGGCGAAGCGGTCGGCGTCATCGCGGCGCAATCGATCGGCGAGCCCGGTACGCAGTTGACGATGCGCACGTTCCACATCGGCGGTGCGGCCCAGATCGCGGACCAGTCGTTCATCGAGTCGAACTTCGACGGAACGGTGCGGATCAGGAACAGGGCGGCGGCGCGGAACGCCGAAGGCGACCTGATGGTCATGGCGCGCAACGTCGCGGTCGTGATCGAAGGTCCCGACGGGGTCGATCGCGCGGTGCACCGGGTCCAGTATGGTGCACGGCTCAAGGTCGACGAAGGCGACAAGATCAAGCGCGGGCAGCGGATCGCCGAATGGGATCCCTATACCCGGCCGATCATGACCGAAATTGACGGCACCATCGGGTTCGAGGACCTGGTCGAGGGCTCGTCGATGTCGGAAGCGATCGACGAGTCGACCGGCATCGCCAAGCGCATGGTCACCGACTGGCGGCTCAACCAGCGTTCAGCGACGCTGCGCCCCGCAATCGTGATCAAGGGACCGGATGGAAAGATCGCAAAGCTGGCGAGGGGCGGCGATGCGCGCTACCTTCTGCCGGTCGATTCGATCATTCCGTTCGATCCGGGTGCGCAGGTGAAGGCCGGCGACATCGTGGCTCGTATCTCGATGGAAGGCGCCAAGACGCGCGACATCACCGGCGGTCTGCCGCGTGTCGCCGAATTGTTCGAGGCTCGTCGACCGAAGGACCATGCCATCATCGCCGAGATTGCCGGCGTGGTGCAGTTCGGCCGCGACTACAAGAACAAGCAGCGCCTCTCCATCGTGCCGCACGAAGAAGGGCGCGGAGCCGGTGGAGTATCTGGTTCCCAAGGGCAAGCACATCCACTTGCAGGAGGGGGACGTCGTCGAAAAGGGCGACTATATCGTGGACGGAAACCCGGCTCCCCACGACATCCTTGCGATCAAGGGCGTCGAGGAACTGGCCGCTTATCTCGTCAACGAGATCCAGGAGGTCTACCGTCTGCAGGGCGTGTCGATCAACGACAAGCACATCGAGGTGATCGTTCGCCAGATGCTGCAGAAGGTCGATATCGTCGATCCAGGCGACACCGACTTCCTGCCGGGCGAGCAGGTCGATCAGACGGAGCTCGAGGCCGCGAACAACAAGGCCACGGAAGAAGGGCGCAAGCTGGCGACCGGCACTCCCGTGCTGCTCGGCATCACCAAGGCGAGCTTGCAGACGCGCTCCTTCATCTCAGCCGCTTCGTTCCAGGAGACGACGCGGGTGCTGACGGAGGCAGCCGTGAACGGCAAGATCGATACGCTCGAAGGCCTGAAGGAGAACGTCATCGTCGGACGCCTCATTCCTGCAGGTACGGGTGCCGCGATGTCCAAGCTGCAGCGGGTCGCGAGCACGCGGGACGGGCTTATCCTGGCCCAGAAGGCCTCTGCCTCGCAGCAGAATGTGCCGCAACTCCCCTCGGCCGCGGCCGAGTAATCACGCGAAATAGCATGTTGGAAATGGGGCGCTTCGGCGCCCCATTTTTTTGCCGCTGTTTTCGGAGAAGCTCCCCTACATCTCCGATCAGCTCGGGGGACGCATCCCATGAGGCGCGCCATGGGCGCCAGACAGGAAGGCTTCGGCAACGCTGATGACCATCACCGTGGCGCCGCGGGGTGAACAGAGTGGAGGACCCAATCCTCCGTCGAACCCGACGGGCGACAGGGAGGGCCTCGCGGAACTGCTGAAGCCGCTCATCCGGGTGCGCGGGCCCGCGGCATGGCGGACGCCTTCGATCTGCTCGGGCTGCCGGCGATCCTGATAGGTTCAGGCGGACAGGTGCTGCATGCCGCGCCGGACGCTCTCCGTCTCCTGGAACCGGCGGTTGGTCTCGTAGACGGGCGCCTCGTAGCGCGTGATGCAGCATCAGATCAGGATCTCCAGCGGGTGATCGCCGCGGCCGATTCGGACCGGGCTGGGTCGCCACAGGACTTCATCCTGCCAGGCTCTGGCGAGATATGCGGGTTGCGCATCCGTCCTATTCGTTATCCGGTCGGGGAGGACCTCCAGTCGCAATTGCTGCGTCTTGTTCTGTTGATTTCGGAACTCTGAATAGGCCATTTCTCCTCTTACGGGAAGGTCGGGCCATCGCCTTGAGACGCTCGAGCCCGGATCGACTGCGTTGGGCCCGATGCGAAACGCTTCTCGGCTTAACCTGGGTGAAAGCTGTTGACGTCTTCGCCATGCGGGGCTAATACACACTCGCTTTCGGCAGGCAGTAGGCGTCTCCGATCCTGAGCGACGCGCTCGGGACCTAAAGTGCCTAAACGCTGCTGGCCTCTCCTTAGACGTAACCCCGGTCTGCACGACCGCGGTCATTGAAAGAGGCATGATCGTTGTGCGCGAGCACGGCGGTCCTCTGCATGTTGTGCGCTTGAGACCAGGGACGGTCGAAAGCGCGCTTTGCTTTGGTTGCGCGCCCTTGGGAACGTTTCACGTTTCCACGAGACGCGCAGGAACGGGATCTGGAATAGCTCAACATGCCCACGATCAGCCAGTTGATCCGTAAGCCCCGTCTGGCGTCGAAGACGCGCAACAAGGTGCCTGCCCTTCAGCAGAGCCCGCAGAAGCGTGGCGTTTGCACGCGTGTCTACACGACGACTCCGAAGAAGCCCAATTCGGCGCTCCGCAAGGTCGCCAAGGTTCGTCTGACCAACGGTTTCGAGGTCATCGGCTACATTCCGGGAGAGGGCCATAACCTCCAGGAGCACTCGGTCGTGATGATCCGGGGTGGCCGCGTCAAGGATTTGCCGGGCGTTCGCTATCACATCCTGCGCGGGGTGCTCGACACCCAGGGCGTGAAGGATCGTAAGCAGCGGCGTTCGAAGTACGGCGCCAAGCGTCCGAAGTAACCGGCATCAAAGGAGCAGCAGGATGTCGCGTCGTCATAGCGCAGAAAAGCGAGAAGTCATCCCGGACGCCAAGTTCGGTGATGTCACGCTGACCAAATTCATGAACTCGATCATGTACGACGGCAAGAAGTCGGTCGCCGAGTCGATCGTCTACAATGCGTTCGACATCATCGAGGCGCGGCTTCGGCAGGAACCCCTGCCGGTGTTCATGCAGGCGCTCGAAAACGTCGCTCCGGCGATCGAGGTTCGTTCGCGGCGCGTCGGTGGCGCCACCTACCAGGTGCCCGTCGAAGTGCGACCGGAGCGCCGGCAGGCTTTGGCGATCCGCTGGATCATCACGGCCGCCCGGGCCCGTAACGACAAGACGATGGTTGACCGACTGTCGGCGGAACTGATGGACGCGGCGAGCAATCGCGGCAATGCCGTCAAGAAGCGTGAAGACACGCACCGCATGGCGGAAGCCAACCGCGCCTTCTCTCACTATCGCTGGTAAGCGCAGTTTTTCTGCGCCGACGAGGACTCGACCATGCCCCGCAGCCACCCGATCGAAGACTACCGCAATTTCGGCATCATGGCCCATATCGATGCGGGCAAGACAACGACGACCGAGCGGATTCTCTACTATTCCGGCAAGTCCCATAAGATCGGCGAAGTCCACGACGGCGCCGCGACCATGGACTGGATGGAGCAGGAGCAGGAGCGTGGCATCACGATCACCTCGGCTGCCACCACCACGACCTGGAACGGCAAGCGTCTGAACATTATCGACACGCCCGGCCACGTCGATTTCACGATCGAAGTCGAGCGCTCGCTGCGCGTTCTCGACGGCTGCGTATGCGTTCTCGACGGCAACCAGGGCGTCGAGCCCCAGACCGAGACCGTCTGGCGCCAGGCCGACAAGTATCATGTGCCGCGCGTCGTCTTCGTCAACAAGATGGATAAGACCGGCGCCGACTTCTACAAATGCGTCGACGACATCAAGACTCGCGTCGGCGGCCGCCCCGTCTGCATCCAGCTGCCGATCGGCAGCGAGTCCGATTTCAAGGGCATCATCGACCTCGTTCGCATGAAGGCGGTGGTGTGGGACAACGAGGCTCTCGGGGCCAGCTATCATGACGAGGAGATTCCGGCCGATCTTCTGGATCGCGCCAATGAATATCGCCTCGCCCTGATCGAGGCCGCGGTCGAACTCGACGACGATGCCATGACGGCCTATTTGGACGGCACCGAGCCGGACCAGGAGACCCTGAAGCGGCTCATCCGCAAGGCTGTCCGTTACATCACCTTCATTCCGGTGCTGTGTGGCACGGCCTTCAAGAACAAGGGCGTGCAGCCTCTGCTGGACGCAGTCGTGGATTACTTGCCCTCGCCGATCGATCGCGATCCGATCAAGGGCATCAACCCGGACACCGAAGAAGAGATGGTCCGACTGCCGTCGGACAGCGAGCCCTTCTCGCTGCTGGCATTCAAGATCATGGACGATCCCTTCGTCGGCACCATCACGTTCTGCCGCGTGTATTCGGGTCATATCGAGAGCGGCACCACGGTGATGAACTCGACGAAGGACAAGAAGGAGCGCGTCGGCCGCATGCTTCTGATGCATGCGAACAACCGCGAGGACATCAAGGAAGCCTATTCGGGCGACATCGTTGCCCTGGCGGGCCTGAAGGACACGCGCACCGGGGACACGCTCTGCGACATGCAGAAGCCGGTCATCCTCGAGCGCATGGAATTCCCCGAGCCGGTCATCGAGATCGCCATCGAGCCGAAGTCGAAGGCCGACCAGGAAAAGTTGGGTCTGGCATTGGCGAAGCTTGCCGCCGAGGACCCGTCATTCCGGGTTTCGACCGATCAGGAATCCGGCCAGACGATCCTCAAGGGGATGGGCGAGCTCCATCTCGACATCAAGGTCGACATTCTGCGCCGCACCTACAAGGTCGATGCCAACATCGGCGCTCCGCAGGTTGCCTATCGCGAGAAGCTGACGCGCCGGGTCGAGCAGGATTACACGCACAAGAAGCAGACGGGCGGCACGGGTCAGTTCGCCCGGGTGAAGATCATATTCGAGCCGAACGAGGCCGGTGCGGGCAACAGCTTCGAATCGAAGGTCGTCGGCGGCGCCGTGCCGAAGGAATTCGTGCCTGGCGTCGAAAAGGGCATCAACAGCGTCATGGGTGCCGGTATTCTGGCCGGCTTCCCGGTGGTCGACGTCAAGGCGACGTTGGTCGACGGCGCCTTCCACGATGTCGACTCGTCGGTTCTGGCCTTCGAGATCGCCTCCAGGGCGGCGTTCCGCGAGGCTCTGCAAAAGGGTGGTTCGGTTCTGCTCGAGCCGATCATGAAGGTCGAAGCGGTGACTCCGGAAGAATATACCGGCTCGGTCATCGGCGATCTGAATTCCCGGCGCGGCCAGATCCTGGGCCAGGACGTGCGCGGTAACGCGAACGTCATCAACGCCATGGTGCCGCTCGCCAACATGTTTGGCTACGTCAACCAGTTGCGCTCCTTCAGCCAAGGGCGCGCGACCTTCACGATGCAGTTCGACCATTACGAACAGGTACCGGCCGGTGAGGCCGCCAAGGTTCAGGCGAAATACGCCTGAGCCTAACTGAGAATTGAAGCCGAACACGAGGTTTAGAGGAGCCTGATATGGCTAAGGAAAAGTTCGCTCGCACGAAGCCGCATTGCAACATCGGCACGATTGGTCACGTCGATCACGGCAAGACGTCCTTGACGGCTGCCATCACGAAGGTGCTGGCGGAGTCCGGCGGTGCGGTCTTCACGGCCTATGATCAGATCGACAAGGCTCCGGAAGAAAAGGCCCGTGGCATCACGATCTCGACCGCGCACGTCGAGTACGAGACCGCGAAGCGCCATTACGCCCACGTCGATTGCCCCGGCCACGCCGACTATGTGAAGAACATGATCACCGGTGCCGCCCAGATGGACGGCGCGATCCTGGTCGTGTCGGCTGCCGACGGCCCGATGCCGCAGACCCGCGAGCACATCCTGCTTGCTCGCCAGGTCGGCGTGCCGGCTCTGGTGGTGTTCCTCAACAAGGTCGACATGGTCGACGACGAGGAGCTTCTCGAGCTCGTCGAGCTCGAAGTTCGCGAACTGCTCTCGAAGTACGACTTCCCCGGCGACGATATTCCGATCACCAAGGGTTCGGCCCTTTGCGCCCTCGAAAACAATCGTCCGGAGATCGGCCATGATGCCGTTCTCAAGCTGATGGGCACTGTCGACGAATATATCCCGCAGCCGGAGCGCCCGAAGGATCAGCCCTTCCTGATGCCCGTCGAAGACGTGTTCTCGATCTCGGGCCGCGGCACTGTCGTGACTGGCCGCATCGAGCGCGGCATCGTCAAGGTCGGCGAGGAAATCGAGATCGTCGGCCTGAAGCCGACCGTCAAGACCACCGTGACCGGCGTCGAGATGTTCCGCAAGCTGCTCGATCAGGGTGAGGCTGGCGACAACGTCGGCTGCCTGCTGCGCGGCACCAAGCGCGAGGACGTCGAGCGCGGCCAGATCCTGTGCAAGCCCGGCTCCGTGAAGCCGCACACCAAGTTCAAGGCCGAGGCCTATATCCTCACCAAGGACGAAGGTGGCCGTCACACGCCGTTCTTCACCAACTATCGGCCCCAGTTCTACTTCCGCACCACGGACGTGACCGGGATCGTGACGCTGCCGGAAGGCACCGAAATGGTGATGCCGGGCGACAACGTGACGATGGAAGTGGCCCTGATCGTGCCGATCGCCATGGAGGAGAAGCTGCGCTTCGCTATTCGTGAAGGCGGCCGAACCGTTGGCGCCGGCGTCGTTGCTTCGATCATCGAATAATTAGCGGTTGGGGAGCGGGACGAAGCTCCCGCTCCATCCAATCAGGGGAACAGTCGATGAACGGCCAGAATATTCGTATCCGCCTCAAGGCGTTCGATCATCGCGTGCTTGACGCCTCCACCAAGGAGATCGTGTCGACGGCACGCCGTACCGGCGCGCAGGTGAGGGGCCCGATCCCTTTGCCCACCAGGATCGAGAAATTCACCGTGAACCGGTCACCGCACGTGGACAAGAAGTCCCGCGAGCAGTTCGAGATCCGCACGCACAAGCGTGTGCTCGACATCGTGGACCCCACGCCGCAGACCGTCGATGCCTTGATGAAGCTTGACCTCGCGGCCGGCGTGGACGTCGAGATCAAGATCTGACGCCCGTCCTCGCGTAACGCTGTAGCGAATTATCCTGAAGGAAATCTGACATGCGGTCAGGTGTCATCGCCCAAAAGGTCGGAATGACCCGTGTATTCACGGAGGCGGGCGAACATGTGCCGGTGACGGTGCTCAAGCTCGACGGTTGCCAGGTCGTGGCGCATCGGACGGCCGAGACGAACGGCTACAGTGCGCTGCAGCTCGGCATCGGCAAGGCCAAGGTGAAGAACGTGCCGAAGCCCGAGCGCGATCGGTTTGCCATCGCCAATGTGGAACCGAAGATGAAGCTCGCGGAATTCCGCGTCACCGCGGATCAGCTGATCCCGGTGGGGGCGGAGATCACGGCGGATCATTTCGTCACCGGCCAGTTCGTCGATGTGACGGGAACAAGCACCGGAAAGGGGTTCGCCGGCCCCATGAAGCGCTGGAACTTCGGCGGTCTGCGCGCGACCCACGGCGTATCGGTGTCGCATCGCTCGCACGGTTCGACCGGCGGCCGACAGGATCCCGGCAAGACGTTCAAGAACAAGAAGATGGCCGGCCACATGGGCACGGATCGTGTCACGACGCTCAACCTGAAGGTCGTCCGGACGGACGTGGATCGCGGGCTGATCCTGGTCGAGGGCGCCGTGCCCGGCGTGGTCGGCGGCTACATCTACGTACGCGACGCGATCAAGAAGGCGCTTCCCAAGGACGCTCCGCTGCCGGGCAAGTTCCGCCTCGTCTCGGTCGAGACCGCCCCCGCGGCGAATGTTGAGGGTTGAACCGATGAAGATCGACGTCACATCGATTGACGGCCAGGCCAACGGCTCGATCGAGCTTTCGGACGAGATTTTCGGTCTCGAGCCGCGACAGGACCTGATCGCCCGGATGGTCCGGTATCAGCTGGCCAAGCGCCAGGCCGGGACTCACGCCGTGAAGGGCCGCGCCGACATCTGGCGCACCGGCAAGAAGCTGTACAAGCAGAAGGGTACCGGCTCCGCCCGCCACGGGTCTGGGCGTGTTCCGCAGTTCCGCGGCGGTGGACGGGCCATGGGACCTGTGGTGCGCTCGCATGCGCATGACATGCCCAAGAAGGTGCGGGCCTTGGCCCTGCGCCATGCTCTGTCGGCCAAGGCCGCGGACGGTGACATCATCGTCTGGAACGAGGCGGCGCTGGCCGAGGCCAAGACCAAGACCCTGCAGCAGCGTTTCGCAGCGCTTGGTCTGGTCAATGCCTTGATCATCGACGGGGTCGAGCCGGAGAACAACTTCCGTCTCGCAGCCCGCAACATTCCCATGATCGACGTGCTGCCCGTCCAGGGCATCAACGTCTACGACATCTTGCGCCGGAATAAGCTCGTTTTGACGAAAGCGGCCGTGGATGCGCTGGAGCTTCGATTCAAATGAGCCAGGATATCCGCCACTACGACGTGATCGTGGCCCCCGTCATCACCGAAAAGGCGACGGCGGCCAGCGATTACAACCAGGTCGTCTTCAAGGTTTCGAAGACTGCGACGAAGCCGCAGATCAAGGCGGCGGTGGAGCAGCTGTTCGATGTCAAGGTTGAGGCCGTCAATACGCTCGTCCGCAAGGGCAAGAGGAAAACATTCCGCGGCTTCAAAGGCCAGCAGTCTGACGTCAAGAAGGCCGTGGTGACTCTCGCCGACGGCCATCGCATCGACGTCACGACCGGTCTCTGAGCAGGCGCAAGGAAGAGTGTCATGGCACTGAGGACATTCAAACCGGTAACGCCGAGCTTGAGGCAGCTCGTCATCGTCGACCGGAGCGAACTTTACAAAGGCAAGCCGCTGAAGGCTCTGACGGAGGGCAAGTCCTCCGCGGGCGGTCGCAACAACACGGGCCGGATCACGGTGCGGTTTCGCGGCGGCGGCCACAAGCAGACCTACCGGGTCGTCGACTTCAAGCGGCGCAAGCTCGATATGCCGGCCAAGGTCGAGCGGATCGAGTATGATCCGAACCGGACCTCGTTCATCGCGCTTGTCCGCTATGCGGACGGCGAGGCGAGCTACATCGTTGCGCCGCAGCGGCTGTCAGTTGGCGACGAGGTCGTGTCCGGTGCCCAGGTCGACGTGAAGCCCGGCAATGCCATGCCGCTCGCCAGCATCCCGGTTGGCACGATCGTGCACAACATCGAGATGAAGATCGGCAAGGGCGGGGCGATCGCAAGGTCGGCCGGCACCTACGCCCAGATCGTCGGTCGCGACCAGGGCTATGTGTCGGTGCGGCTCAACTCGGGCGAGCAGCGGCTGATCCACGGCCAGTGCTTCGCCTCGATCGGCGCGGTGTCGAACCCCGACCACATGAACATCAGCTACGGCAAGGCGGGTCGCCGGCGCTGGCTCGGTCATCGTCCGCACAATCGCGGCGTGACCATGAACCCGATCGACCATCCGCACGGCGGTGGCGAAGGGCGCACTTCGGGAGGTCGCCATCCGGTGACGCCCTGGGGCAAGCCCACCAAGGGGAAGAAGACCCGCTCGAACAAGTCGACGACGAAATTCATCGTGTCGTCCCGTCACGCCCGCAAGAAGAAGGGTTGATCCATGTCACGCTCGATTTGGAAGGGTCCCTTCGTCGACGGTTATCTGCTGAAGAAAGCCGATAACGTGCGCGGCGGCGGACGATCCGAAGTGATCAAGATGTGGAGCCGTCGTTCCACCATCCTGCCGCAGTTCGTGGGCCTCACGTTCGGGGTTCACAATGGCCACAAGCACGTGCCGGTCACGGTGACCGAGGACATGATCGGACACAAGTTCGGTGAGTTCTCGCCGACCCGGACATTCCACGGTCACGCGGCCGACAAGAAATCGAAGAGGGGCTGAGCATGGGCAAGCAGAGCTCACCCAGGGCCTTGGCCGAGAACGAAGCGAAATGCGTCGCCCGCATGCTGCGGGTCAGCCCGCAGAAGCTGAACCTGCTGGCCCAGCTTATCCGGGGCAAGAAGGTGGACACGGCACTCGCCGACCTGCAGTTCTCGCGCAAGCGGATCGCGGTCGAAGTCCGCAAGGCGCTCGAGAGCGCAATTGCGAACGCCGAGAACAATCACAGCCTCGACGTCGACGATCTCGTTGTTGCCGAGGCCTTCGTCGGAAAGGCCCTGGTCATGAAGCGGTTCAGCCCGCGGGCACGCGGCCGATCGGGTCGCATTGAGAAGCCGTTCTCGAACCTGACGATTGTGGTTCGAGAAGTCGAAGCGCGGGCCTAAGGAACAAAACGATGGGTCAGAAAGTCAATCCGATCGGTTTGCGGCTCGGCATCAATCGCACCTGGGATTCGCGTTGGTTCGCGAACAAGGTCGAGTACGGCAAGCTGCTGCACGAAGACATGAAGATCCGCGAGGTCTTGATGGCGGCTTTGAAGCAGGCTGCCATTTCCAAGATCGTGATCGAGCGTCCGCACCGGAAATGCCGGGTGACGATCCATTCGGCTCGCCCGGGTGTCGTGATCGGCAAGAAGGGCGCGGACATCGACAAGCTGCGGCGCCTGGTCACCAAGCTCACCACCTCCGAGGTGGTGATCAACATCGTGGAAGTTCGCAAGCCTGAGGTCGACGCGACCCTGGTGGCAGACTCCATCGCCCAGCAGCTCGAGCGCCGCGTGGCGTTCCGGCGCGCCATGAAGCGTGCCGTGCAGTCCGCAATGCGGCTTGGAGCCGAAGGCATCCGGATCAACTGCTCGGGTCGTCTCGGCGGCGCGGAAATCGCGCGCCAGGAATGGTACCGGGAAGGGCGGGTTCCGCTGCATACGCTGCGCGCCGACGTCGACTACGGCGTCGCCACGGCCAACACGGCCTATGGCACCTGCGGCATCAAGGTGTGGATCTTCAAGGGCGAAATCCTCGAGCACGACCCGATGGCGCAGGACAAGCGCGCGGCCGAACAGGAGCATGCTCCGGGCGGCGGTGATCGGCGTCGGCGGGACCGGGACCGCGACCATGGTCGCGACCGCGATCGCGCCTGAGCGAAACTGAAGAACGGAACGATCTGTCATGTTGCAACCTAAGCGAACCCGCTTCCGCAAGGCTTTCAAGGGTCGCATTCACGGCGCGTCCAAGGCGGGCTTCGAGCTGAACTTCGGTCAGTTCGGCCTCAAGGCGCTTGAGCCCGAGCGTGTGACGGCCCGGCAGATCGAAGCCGCGCGCCGCGCGCTGACCCGTCACATGAAGCGGGCGGGACGCGTGTGGATCCGTATTTTCCCGGACGTTCCGGTGTCGAAGAAGCCGACCGAAGTGCGTATGGGCAAGGGCAAGGGCGCTCCCGAATTCTGGGCCGCGCGCGTGCATCCCGGCCGCATCATGTTCGAGCTCGACGGCGTTTCGGCCGAGCTTGCCCGCGAGGCGTTGACCCTGGCGGCCGCGAAGCTGCCGATCAAGACGCGCTTCGTGCAGCGCATTGCCGAGTAAGGACGGTTCGAGATGAAGAGCAAGCAGCGTTTGTCCGACCTCAAGGTCATGACGGATGATCAGCTTTCGGACGAGATCCTGAAGCTGAAGAAGGAACAATTCAATTTGCGCTTCCGGCGTGCCACCGG
Source organism: uncultured Alphaproteobacteria bacterium (assembly GCA_963851175.1). Lineage (GTDB taxonomy): Bacteria > Pseudomonadota > Alphaproteobacteria > Rhizobiales > Beijerinckiaceae > Lichenihabitans. The sequence continues at coordinate 311,142 of CAWKNU010000010.1, forward strand.
GCAGCTCGAAGATACGTCCACGGTTCGTGTCGTCCGGCGGGATATCGCCCGGGCGAAGACCTTGGCCGCGACGAAGCGAAGCGCAGCGAACGGGTGAGGGCGAAATGCCGAAGCGGATACTCCAGGGTGTCGTGGTCAGCGACAAGCAGGACAAGACGGTGGTGGTGAAGGTGGAGCGTCGCTTCACCCATCCGCTGCTGAAGAAGACTGTGCGTCGGTCGAAGAACTACCACGCCCATGACGAAAGCAAGACCTTCAAGGTCGGCGACACGGTGTCGATCGAGGAGACCAAGCCGATCTCCAAGCTGAAGCGCTGGACCGTAGTCCCCTCTGAGCCGCGAGCTTGACGGGCCTAGGCGGTTCATTCTGAGGGTGCGGCCGAGCCGTGCCGAGGTGACGAGTTCGGTACGAAAGAGGCGAGTACCATGATTCAGATGCAGACAAATCTCGATGTCGCAGACAACTCGGGTGCGCGCCGGGTGATGTGCATCAAAGTGCTGGGCGGGTCGAAGCGGAAATATGCCGGCGTGGGCGACATCATCGTCGTGTCCATCAAGGAGGCGATTCCGCGGGGCCGCGTCAAGAAGGGCGACGTGATGAAGGCCGTGGTGGTTCGCACCGCGAAAGACATCAAGCGCGCTGACGGCTCGGTGATCCGCTTCGATTCCAACGCCGCCGTGCTGGTGAACAACCAGTCGGAGCCGGTGGGTACGCGTATCTTCGGGCCGGTGCCGCGCGAGTTGCGCGCCAAGAACCACATGAAGATCATCTCGCTTGCGCCGGAGGTGCTGTGATGGCGGCCAAGATTAAAAAGGGCGACAAGGTCGTGATTCTGACCGGTCGCGACAAGGGTCGCGACGGCGAAGTCCTCCAGGTCATGCCGAAGGAGAGCCGCGCCTTGGTGCGGGGGCTCAACCTCGTGAAGCGCCACCAGGCGCAGACCGCCAGGCAGGAAGGCGGCATCATTTCGAAGGAGGCTCCGATTCACTTGTCGAATCTGGCCGTGGCCGACCCGAAGACCGGGAAGGCGACCCGCGTCGGGTTCAAGGTGCTCGAAGACGGCCGCAAGGTCCGCTTCGCGAAGAGTTCGGGAGATTTGATCGATGGCTGAGGCTAAAGCCGCCAAGGGCGGCAGCGCGAAGGGCGCCAAGACCGCCCCCGCCGAGAAGAAGGGCAAGGAAGCCCGCGCGAAGTCTGTCGAGGTGAACACGGAGGCCTCGCCGGCCGTCCCGTCCGACTACTCGCCGCGGCTGAAGTCGCTGTACTTCGAGACGATCCGCCAGAAGCTGATCGAGGAGTTCAAGTATCCGAACGCCTTCGCGGTGCCGCGGATCGACAAGATCGTGCTCAACATGGGCGTGGGCGAGGCCGTCAACGACACCAAGAAGGTGACGACGGCAGCGGCCGATCTTTCGCTGATCGCCGGCCAGAAGCCGATCATCACGCATGCCCGGAAGGCGATCTCGACCTTCAAGGTGCGCGAAAACATGCCGCTCGGCGCCAAGGTGACCTTGCGTCAGAACCGGATGTACGAGTTCCTCGACCGCCTGATCACCATCGCGCTGCCGCGCGTACGGGATTTCCGCGGCCTGAACCCGAAGTCGTTCGACGGACGCGGAAACTTCGCGCTCGGCATCAAGGAGCACATCGTGTTCCCCGAGATCGACTACGACAAGACTGAATCGGTGCTCGGGATGGATATCATCGTGTGCACCACGGCGAAAACGGACGACGAGGCGCGCGCGCTGTTGCGTGCATTCAATTTCCCGTTCCGGCAGTGAGGCCGCTTCGGCCTCAGACGCGGAAAGGCGAGGGTTCTAGACATGGCTAAGAAAAGCTCGATCGAGAAGAACAAGCATCGGCAGCAGCTGGTCAAGCAATATGCGGGCAAGCGGCTCCGGCTGAAGACGATCGCGGACGACGAAAGCCTGCCGATGGAAGAGCGCTTCGAAGCGCGCCTGAAGCTTTCGGAACTGCCGCGCAATTCGGCTGCAGCCCGGATCCGCAATCGCTGCGAGGTCAGCGGGCGCTCGCGTTCGGTGTACCGGAAGATGAAGATGTCCCGCATCGCGCTGCGCGAGTTGGGATCGAAAGGCCTTATCCCGGGCCTCGTGAAGTCGAGCTGGTAGGGGAACGGACATGTCAGTGAACGATCCGTTGGGCGATATGCTCACGCGTATCCGGAATGCGCAGATGCGCAAGAAGGGTAAAGTCTCCACGCCCGGGTCACGGCTGCGCGCAAATGTGCTCGACGTGCTGGAACAGGAAGGCTACATCCGCGGCTACTCGACGACCGACCATGGCAATGGCCGGACCGAATTCGACATCGAGCTGAAATATTTCGATGGCCAGCCGGTCATCAAGCAGATCGAGCGCGTGTCAAAGCCGGGCCGTCGCGTCTATTCCGCTGTCGACGCAATGCCGCGTGTCGCCAACGGGCTCGGGATCACCATCATCTCGACCCCGAAGGGAATTATGGCCGATCACGCGGCGCGCGAGAACAACGTTGGCGGGGAAGTCTTGTGCAAGGTCTTCTGATCTAGCAGGCCCGGGTGGGAGATCGGCTCCCTCCGGGATCATGGGCTTAGTCAATGGTGCGCGTGCCAAATCGGCCAGCCTGATTCTACCGAGGATCAGAGCGGCCAGCCGCAACAAGGGTTTTAAAGATGTCTCGCATCGGAAAGAAGCCGGTCGCCGTTCCGACGGGAGTAACGGCAAAGGTCGACGGTCAAACGGTGGGCTTCAAGGGCCCGAAGGGTGAACTCAGCTTCACCGTGCCCGACGATGTCACGGTCGCTCTCGAAGGCAACGAAGTCTCGGTTCAGCCGCGCTCGGAGTCGAAGCGCGCTCAGGCCATGTGGGGCATGTCGCGCTCGATGCTCATGAACCTGGCGACGGGCGTCTCCAAGGGCTTCGAGAAGCGTCTGGAGATCGTCGGCGTCGGATATAAGGCGGCGGTGGCGGGCAAGCGGGTCCAGCTTTCGCTCGGCTACAGCCACGACATCAATTATCCGATCCCTGAGGGGATCGCCATCACGGCTCCGCGCCCGACCGAACTGGTCGTCGCCGGTATCGACAAGCGCGCTGTCGGCCAGACCGCCGCGGAAATCCGTGCCATGCGTCCGCCCGAGCCCTACAAGGGCAAGGGCGTGAAATACGCGGGCGAATTCATCTTCCGCAAGGAAGGCAAGAAGAAGTAAGAGGGCTCCGATGAGCAAGCACAACCAGACCGAGCGGCGCAGGAATCGCGTGCGGCTCAGGCTTCGGGCCAAGGGTGGGGAGCGTCCGCGTTTGTCGGTGTTCCGGTCGTCCAAGCAGATCTATGCCCAGATCATCGATGATGTGCGCGGCGTCACGGTCGCGGCCGCGTCGTCGCTGGAAAAGGACAACCGAACCAGCCTGAAGACAGGCGCCAATGTCGAGGCCGCCAAGCAGATCGGCGTGCTGATCGCGCAGCGGGCCGTCGAGGCCGGCATCAGCGAGGTCGTGTTCGATCGCGGCAGCTACATGTATCACGGTCGGATCAAGGCCTTGGCCGATGGTGCCCGCGAGGGCGGCCTGAAATTCTGATGTTCGAAGCGAGCGGAGTGCCGATCGGCAGCCGCGCAAGTGACGGTTTTTGAAAATGGCACGTGAACGAGATCGGGATCGCGACGAGCGCGACAATGAATTCGTGGACAAGCTCGTCCACATCAACCGCGTCGCCAAGGTGGTGAAGGGTGGACGCCGGTTCGGCTTCGCGGCCCTCGTCGTGGTCGGCGACCAGAAGGGCCGGGTGGGCTTCGGCCACGGCAAGGCCCGCGAGGTCCCGGAAGCCATTCGCAAGGCCACCGATGCAGCCAAGCGCGGCCTGATCCGGGTTCCGCTCCGGGAAGGTCGGACGCTTCACCATGACGTGCATGGCCGGCACGGGGCAGGGCGGGTGCTGTTGCGTTCGGCTCCGGCCGGAACTGGCATCATCGCCGGTGGCCCGATGCGCGCCGTGTTCGAGACGCTCGGCATGCACGACGTCGTGGCCAAGAGCCAGGGTTCCTCGAACCCCTACAACATGGTTCGTGCGACCTTCGATGCTCTGAAGCAGGAAGATTCGCCGCGGCTCGTCGCCGCTCGTCGCAACATCAAGGTTTCCACGCTGCAGTCGCGCCGTCAGGGCGTCGATGCGGACGCGGCTGACTCGTGAGACCGGGGAGCGCATCCATGGACTCGAACGTGAAGACGCTCGTCGTCGAGCAGATCCGCAGCCCGATCGGTCGCCCTGCGGCGCAGCGGCAGACCCTGGTCGGCCTCGGCCTCGACAAGGTCGGCCGCCGGTCGACATTGCAGGATACCCCATCGGTTCGCGGCATGGTGGCGAAGGTCGCGCACCTGACCCGCATCGTTGAAGGCGAGTGAGGAGCCGACCGATGAAACTCAACGAGATCAAAGACAACGACGGCTCGCACAAGGCCCGCATGCGCATTGGACGGGGCATCGGCTCCGGCAAGGGCAAGACCGGCGGCCGTGGCGTGAAGGGCCAGAAGGCCCGCACCGGCGTTCGGATCAAGGGCTTCGAGGGCGGTCAGATGCCGCTGCATCGGCGCCTGCCGAAGCGCGGCTTCCGGAACATCCACGCGCTCGAGTACAACGAGATCAACGTCGGGCGTCTCCAGCAGGCGGTCGACGCCGGCAAGATTTCCGGCAAGGTCACTGTCGCGAGCCTGGTGGAGGCGGGGGTCATCTCCAAGCCCAAGGACGGCCTCAAGCTGCTCGGGATGGGCGAGATCACCGCGGCCCTGACCATCGAGGCGGCTGCCGCCTCGAAGACCGCGATTGCGGCGATCGAAAAGGCTGGCGGCTCGGTCGTGGTGTTGCAGGCCGAGCCGGTTGCGGAAGCTCAGGCCTAAGATAGTCTGTGTATGAGGCTCCTCCGCGTCCGCGCGGCTGGAGCCGCCTTGCTTAGGTTCGTCCCGGGACGGCGGTGCGCAGGAGGTGGGCTCGAAGATTCCGGTCCCCAATGCGCGACGAGGCTGGTTGCGGATACACGATAGCGGGATCACATACCCGCTAGCACATTCGGTGCTTCAGCCGCGGCGGCGGAAGAGCCTTCGGGAGCGTATCAATGGCGTCGGCAGCGGAACAGCTGGCAGCGAACATCAATTTCGCCGCGATCGGCAAGGCCGAGGAACTCAAGAAGCGCATCTGGTTTACGCTGGCGGCGCTCGTCATCTACAGGCTCGGAACCTACATCCCGCTGCCCGGTATCGATCCAGCCGCCTTCGAAGCCTCCTTCACCGGCCACAAGCAGGGCGTGCTCGAGCTCTTCAACATGTTCTCGGGCGGCGCCGTCCAGCGGATGGCGATCTTCGCACTCAACATCATGCCGTACATCTCGGCATCGATCATCATCCAGCTGATGACGTCGGTGATCCCCTCGCTCGAGACCTTGAAGAAGGAGGGGGAGGCCGGCCGCAAGGTCATCAATCAATATACGCGTTATCTCACCGTGCTTCTGGCTGCGTTCCAGGCCTACGGGATCTCGGTCGGGCTGGAAGGCCAGTGCAGGAGTCGTTTCCGAGCCGGGCGTGTTCTTCCGTATCAGCACCGTCCTGACCCTGATGGGCGGCACAATGTTCCTGATGTGGCTCGGCGAGCAGATCACGTCGCGCGGTATCGGCAACGGATCTTCGCTGATCATCTTCGCCGGGATCGTGGCGGCCTTTCCGGCCGCCATCGCCAATACGCTCGAACTCGGCCGCCAGGGCGCGATCTCGACGCCGCTCATCCTCGTGGTGATCGTGATGGCGATCGCGGTCATCGCCTTCATCGTCTTCATGGAGCGGGCGCAGCGTCGCGTATTGATCACCTACCCCAAACGGCAGGTCGGCAACCGGATGTTCGAGGGCCAGACCTCGTTCCTGCCGCTCAAGCTCAATACGTCGGGCGTGATTCCGCCGATCTTCGCGTCATCGCTGCTGCTCTTGCCCACGACGGTGGCCAATTTCGCCCAGCTGAACGGCGGCACGGGCTGGATGTCCACGATCGCCAGTCTGCTGGGGCACGGTCGGCCGCTCTACATGGTCATCTACGTGTTTCTGATCGTGTTTTTCGCGTTCTTCTACACGGCCGTGGTGTTCAATCCGGTCGAGACGGCTGACAACCTGCGCAAGCACGGCGGCTTCGTGCCGGGCGTCCGGCCCGGCGAGCGGACCGCCCAGTATATCGACGCCATCCTGACCCGCATCACGGTTCTGGGGGCAGGCTATCTCGCCATAATCTGCTTGCTGCCCGAATTGCTGATCTCCTACGCGGCCTTGCCGTTCTACTTCGGCGGGACTTCGCTATTGATCGTCGTGAGCGTCACAATGGATACGGTGGCGCAGATCCACGGCCATTTGCAGGCGCACCAGTACGAAAGCCTCATCAAGAAATCGCGACTTCGGGGGAGGAAGCGATGAGGATTGTTTTTCTGGGCCCTCCGGGGGCCGGAAAAGGCACGCAGTCGGCCCGGTTGATGCAAAGGCACGGCATTCCGCAGCTTTCGACCGGAGATATGTTGCGCGCGGCTGTACAAGCTGACACTGCCGACCGGCCGCAAAGCAAAGCCCATCATGGAGGCGGGCGGGCTCGTCCCCGATCCCATCCTCGTCGGCCTTGTGGGCGATCGGATCGAAGAGGCCGACGCGAAGAATGGCTTCATCCTTGATGGCTTTCCGCGGACGGTGGCCCAGGCGGAGGCGCTCGACGCGATGCTCGCCGCGCGCGGTCTTGCGCTAGACCGTGTAATCGAGCTCGAGGTTGACGAGGGCGCGCTGCTGGCGCGAATCGAAAAGCGCGCTTGCCGAGACCATCGCAATGGGCGGTGCCGTCCGGACTGACGATCGGCCCGAGGTCGTGGGCAAGCGCCTGCAGGCCTACAGGACACAGACCGAGCCGGTATCGGCCTATTATGCGCGCTCGGGCCGGCTGAAGAAGATCGACGGCATGCAGCCGATCGAGGTCGTCTCGGCCGCGATCGATCGTGTATTGGAGCCCGCCGAGGCCCTTATTGCCTCGGAGGCAACAAAATCTTGACGGTTGCCCCGGAACCCTTTATGGGCAAACGCTCAATCTTAACACGTGCGGCGCCGGGTCGTCTCTGCAGGAGAGCCCGGCTGCGTTCGTTTGCATCCAAATCGTTGTTTGGCGTTGGAACAGGCACACGTGGTGCCCGGCGCATGGAGAAGTAATCGTGGCCCGTATCGCTGGCGTCAATATCCCGACCAACAAGCGCGTCGTCATTGCGCTCCAGTACATTCATGGTATCGGCAATCGCAAGGCCGAGGAGATCTGCGAAAAGGTGCACATCCCGGCCGACCGGCGGGTTGCTCAGCTTACGGACGCTGAAGTCCTGCAGATCCGCGAAACGATCGATCGCGACTACATGGTCGAAGGCGATCTGCGCCGTGAGACCTCGATCAACATCAAGCGGCTGATGGATCTGGGCTGCTATCGTGGTCTTCGCCACCGCCGCAGCCTGCCGGTTCGCGGTCAGCGGACTCACACCAATGCCCGTACCCGCAAGGGGAAGGCCAAGCCGATCGCCGGCAAGAAGAAGTAATCGAATAATCCCGAGCGCCTGGAATGACGGGCGCGCCAGAAGGAACATGTGAATGGCTAAGGAAGCGACTCGCGTAAAACGTCGCGAGCGTAAGAATATCGCGTCGGGCATCGCCCACGTGAATTCGACGTTCAACAACACGATGATCACGATCACCGACGCGCAGGGCAACACGATCTCCTGGTCGTCGGCCGGCACGATGGGATTCAAGGGATCCCGGAAGTCGACTCCCTATGCGGCCCAGATGGCCGCGGAAGATGCGGCCCGGAAGGCTTCGGAACACGGCATGCGGCTCCTCGAAGTCGAAGTGTCGGGCCCCGGCTCGGGCCGCGAATCGGCGCTTCGCGCCATCCAGGCCGCGGGTTTCACGGTCACGTCGATCCGTGACGTCACTCCCATTCCGCACAACGGCTGCCGGCCCCGCAAGCGCCGCCGCGTGTGATCGGCGGTTTGGCCCGCGTCCGGCGCGCCTTTCCGCTTCTGCGTGGTAGCCGCAACATTGCGGCGCGCCGGCCCCGTACTTTTTAGGATGCCTCCCGTGATTTCAAAAAACTGGCAGGACCTGATCAAGCCCAACAAGCTTGAGGTTCAACTCGGCGACGATCCGAAGCGCGTCGCCACCGTGGTGGCCGAGCCGCTCGAGCGTGGCTTCGGCCTCACCATGGGCAATTCGCTACGGCGGATCCTGCTCTCGTCCCTGCAAGGGGCGGCCGTGACGGCCATCCACATCGACGGCGTGCTGCACGAGTTCTCGTCCATTCCGGGCGTGCGCGAGGATGTCACCGACATCGTTCTGAACGTCAAGGACATCTCCCTGAAGATGCAGGGCGAAGGCCCGAAGCGGATGGTTCTGAAGAAGCAGGGCCCGGGGCCGGTCACCGCGGGCGACATCGCCATGGTGAACGACCTTCAGGTGCTCAATCCGGAGCTGGTCCTGTGCACCCTGGACGAAGGTGCCGAGATCCGCATGGAGCTCACCGTCAACACCGGGAAGGGCTATGTGGCCGCCGATCGTAACCGGTCGGAAGACGCGCCCATCGGCCTGATCCCGGTCGACAGCCTGTATTCGCCGGTCAAGAAGGTGAGCTACAGGGTCGAGAACACCCGAGCCGGACAGGTTCTCGATTACGACAAGCTGACCATGACGGTGGAAACCAGCGGCGGCATCAGTCCCGAGGACGCGATCGCCTATGCGGCGCGCATCCTGCAGGACCAGCTGAACGTGTTCGTCAACTTCGAGGAGCCGCGTCGCGAGGAAGTCTCCGCCGCCATTCCGGAGCTGGCCTTCAACCCGGCCCTATTGAAGAAGGTCGACGAGCTGGAGCTTTCGGTTCGCTCGGCAAACTGCTTGAAGAACGACAACATCGTCTACATCGGCGATCTGATCCAGAAGTCCGAAGCCGAAATGTTGCGGACGCCGAACTTCGGTCGCAAGTCGCTGAACGAGATCAAGGAAGTGCTGGCCCAGATGGGTCTGCATCTCGGCATGGAAATAACCGGCTGGCCGCCGGAGAACATCGACGAACTCGCCAAAAGGTTCGAAGAACACTACTAAGCCCGGCGCAGTCTGGGCCTACCAACAAGAGAGCGGCCGTACCTTGGCACGGCGGCCGCATAAGAAATTCAGGAGAAAGCCATGTATCACGGTCGCGCCAAGCGCCGCTTCAACCGTACCGCCGAGCACCGCAAGGCGATGTTCGCCAATATGTGCTGTGCGCTCATCCAGCATGAGCAGATCGTCACTACCTTGCCCAAGGCGAAGGATCTTCGTCCCGTTGTCGAAAAGCTGGTCACCCTGGCCAAGCGCGGCGACCTGCACGCACGCCGCATGGCGCTTGCCCAGATCCGTCAGCTCGACCTCGTCCGGAAGCTGTTCGCAGTGATGGGGCCGCGCTACAAGGATCGGGCCGGCGGCTACACCCGGGTCTTGAAGGCGGGATTCCGTTTCGGCGACAATGCGCCGATGGCAGTGATCGAGTTCGTGGATCGCGACGTCGATGCCAAGGGCAGCATGCCCGGCGGCGAAACCACGGCCAAGGCGGCCTGATTTCGTCAACACCAGCGAGCCACGGCTCGCTCGGTTGGGTGCCGGGGCCGAAATCTGGCCCGGATCGACGTCGAAACCGTAAGGGCCGGGGCTAACGCCTTCCGGCCCTTAGTCGTTAAATGTCGTCGCAGCCCTCGAGGAGGTCATATGCGATTACCGTCGGCTATCGCGCCGGTTCTGCTCCTGGCCACGGTGCTTCTGGCTGCCGGGGCGCCCATAGCCGCCGTGCAGGCCGAGGAGCGCCAGGTTCCGCAAAGCAAGGCCGAGGTCGTCCTGTCCTTCGCGCCGGTCGCCAAGAAGGCGCAGCCGGCCGTGGTCAACGTATTTGCTTCGCGCACCGAGAAACGCGTCCACAATCCCTTGTTCGACGATCCGGTGTTCAGGCGGTTCTTCGGGGATGGTAGCGCTCCGGGCGCTCGAGGCCCGACAGCCCAATCGCTAGGCTCGGGGGTGATCGTGGACCCGGCCGGGCTTGTCGTGACCAACTTCCACGTCATCGAGAACATGACGGATGTCCGGGTCGCGCTGTCCGACAAGCGGGAATTCGACGCCGCCATCGTGCTCGCCGACAAGCACTCGGATCTCGCCGTCCTCAAGCTCAAGGGAGCCGCCAAGCTGCCGGTGCTTGAATTGGGCGATTCCGATGCGATCGAAGTCGGCGACATCGTGCTGGCTGTCGGCGATCCGTTCGGGGTCGGCCAGACCGTGACCCAAGGGATCGTCTCTGGCCTCGCCCGCACCCAGATCGGGTCGAGCGATTACCAATATTTCGTGCAGACCGATGCAGCCATCAATCCCGGCAATTCGGGCGGAGCGCTGGTCGACATGAACGCGAGATTGATCGCCATCAATTCGGCGATCTACTCGCAGTCGGGCGGCAGCGTCGGGATCGGCTTCGCGATTCCCGTCAACATGGTCAAGAGCGTCATCGCGGCTGCGCGGAGCGGGGCCACCCAGGTCCGCCGCCCGTGGCTTGGGGCGTCGCTGCAGGGCGTGTCGCGCGAAATCGCGGAAGGAATGGGGCTCGACCGGCCGGGCGGTGCTCTGGTGACCGACGTGGTCGACAACGGACCGGCTTCGGTAGCGGGGTTGAAGCGCGGTGACATCGTAACCGCCATCGACGCCCAGACCGTGGATGATCCGGATGCAGTTGGCTATCGGCTGGCCACCAAGTCTCTTGGCGGGTCGACGAGCATCTCCGTGCGCCGCAGCGGTGAGCCAATAAAGCTGTCGCTGAAGCTTGCGGCTGCCCCCGAAGTCCCGCCCCGCGAACCCATCAAGATTCACAACACCTCGCCATTCTCAGGTGTGACCGTGGTTAACAATTCGCCCGCGGTCGCCGAAGATCTGTCGATTTCAGGCGCCCGGGACGGCGTGGTGGTGACCGACATCGAAGACGGCACCAACGCCGCGGAAACCGGCTTCCAAAAAGGCGACGTGCTGCTGGCGCTCAACAACACCAAGATAGCTTCCACCAAGGCGTTGGAGCGCGCCACGTCGGGCAATCCGGGCTACTGGCACGTGACGCTGCAGCGCGCCGGCCAGACGATCGAGACGGAGCTTGGCGGATAGCGCCCCCGAGGTGGCAATGACGGATCTTTTCTCCCGTGCCGGCCTCGACAAAGCGGTGGACCGTCCGCTTGCCGACCGGCTGCGTCCGGAGCGTCTCGATGAGGTGGCCGGGCAGGAGCATCTGGTCGGACCCGAGGGTGCCCTTACGCGCTATCTCGCCGGCGGAGCGCCGGGCTCCCTGATCTTCTGGGGACCGCCCGGCACCGGCAAGACCACGGTAGCCCGCCTGATGGCCGGGGCCACCAAGCTCGACTTCGTGCAGGTGTCGGCGATCTTCTCCGGGGTTGCCGAACTCAAGAAGCTGTTCGAGGAGGCTCGGGGTCGGCGAAGCATCGGTCGCGGAACGCTGCTGTTCGTGGACGAGATCCACCGCTTCAACAGGGCCCAGCAGGACAGCTTTCTGCCGGTCATGGAAGACGGCACTATCGTGCTCGTCGGCGCGACGACCGAAAATCCTTCCTTCGAGTTGAATGGTGCGCTCCTGTCGCGCTCGCGCGTCCTCGTCTTCCGCGCCCTCGACCAGCCGGCCCTTGCGGCGCTGCTCGAGCGTGCCGAACGGCTCGAGAACAGGCCCCTGCCGCTGACCCCCGAGGCGCGCGAGACGCTGCTGCGGATGGCCGATGGGGACGGGCGCGGGCTCCTCAATCTTGCCGAGGATGTCTGGCGTGCTGCCAGGGGCGGCGAGATCTTCGACAGTGCGCAACTGGTCGACGCCGTGCAGCGCCGGGCGCCGCTTTACGACAAATCCCAGGACGGTCATTACAACCTCATCTCCGCCCTGCATAAATCGGTGCGGGGTTCGGACCCCGACGCGGCGCTGTACTATTTCGCGCGCATGCTCGACGGCGGCGAAGATCCGCTGTTTCTGGCGCGGCGCCTGGTGCGTATGGCATCGGAGGACATCGGCCTTGCCGACCCGCAGGCGTTGCTGGTCGCAACTGCGGCCAAGGAGGCCTATGATTTCCTCGGCAGTCCGGAGGGCGAACTCGCCATTGCTCAAGCCGTTGTCTATCTGGCAACGGCCCCGAAATCGAATGCCATCTACACGGCCTTCAAGGCCGCCACCCGGCTCGCCAAGGAACACGGCTCCCTGTTGCCGCCGAAGACCATTCTTAATGCGCCCACCAAGGTAATGAAGCGCGAGAACTACGGCGTGGGCTATCTCTACGACCACGACCAGCCCGACGCCTTCTCGGGACAGGACTATTGGCCGGAGGACCTGGGCCGGCAGGAGCTCTACCGTCCAAGCGATCGCGGCTTCGAGCAGAAGATCGCGGCTCGGATGGAGGCGTGGAAGATGCTGCGCCGCGAGAGAAGCGGTGGGTGATTCGGGTCCACCGCCCTCTGTCGAGGGCGGTGCAGGATGACATCAGGCTGAAAAGCCGTGAAGGGATTTCCCGTGGCTTCACACTCCTCACCGACGATGAAGACCCGGCACGATCAGGTCTTTCCACGGCTCTCGGTCGAGGAAATCGCTTTGGTGCGGCGGTTCGGCGAGCTGCGAGCCTTCTCGGATGGCGCGTATCTGTTCAAGTCCGGCGAGGTTGCGCCGGGGATGTTCGTCATCCTCACCGGAGCCGTAGTGGTGACCCAAAGGAATCCTTCAGGGGAGCCCGAACTCATCGTGGAGCAAGAGGCGGGCGAGTTTCTTGCCGAGATCGGACAGCTTTCGCGGCGGCCGGCGCTGGTCGATGCGCAAGCCCGCGGCACGGTGGAAACGGTCCTGGTCCGGCCCGAACAGCTTCGTGCCTTGATGATCGCCGAAGCGGAACTCGGCGAGCGCATCATGCGGGCCTTGATCCTGCGCCGGGTCAGCTTGATCGAGGTCGGGGCCGGTCCGATCGTGGTGGGCGCGCTCGATCACCCCGACGTGCTGCGAATCGAGAATTTCTTGGCGCGCAATGGCGTACCGCAGCACACGCTCGATCCCACCACCGATGCCGACGCCCGAGCCCTGATCGAGCGCTTCCATATAGAGGCCCGTGAACTGCCCATCGTGCTGGCCCCAGGCGGTGAACTCCTACGCAATCCTTCGGAGGCAGCGCTGGCCCGTGTGCTTGGGCTCGCGGGGACGCTCGATCCAGCTCACGTCTACGACGTGGTTGTTGTTGGAGCCGGACCTGCCGGGCTCGCTACCGCGGTCTATGCAGCCTCGGAGGGGCTGTCGGTGCTGGTGCTGGACGCCCGAGCCTTCGGGGGACAGGCGGGCGCCTCGGCCCGGATCGAAAACTATCTCGGGTTTCCGACCGGCATCTCCGGGATGGCCCTGATGGGTCGGGCATTTACGCAGGCGCAGAAGTTCGGCGCCGATGTCGCTATCCCGCGTCAAGTCGCCCGCCTCAACTCGGCCGCCGCGGGGTCGCCCGGTCGGTTCAATGTCTTGATGGCCGATGGGGAAAGCGCCACGACGCGCGCCGTCGTGGTCGCGAGCGGAGCCACATACCGCAGGCTCGATGTTCCGGGGCTTGCGGAATTCGAATGCAGCAGCGTGCATTATTGGGCTTCCCCGCTGGAAGCGGAATTGTGTCGGGGCCAGGATGTCGCGCTGGTGGGTGCCGGCAATTCCGCAGGACAGGCGATCGTCTATCTCGCGGCCCGGGTCCGGAAGGTGTTCATGCTGGTGCGCGGCTCGAGCCTGGAAGCCAGCATGTCGAGCTATCTGGTCAATCGGATCAGGGCGCAGCCGAATGTCGAGATCTGTACCGAGACGGAGGTGGTTGCGCTGGAAGGCGAAGCCGGGGTGCTGAAGGCCGTGCACTGCCGCAACACGAGGACCGGCGAGGAAACCGAGCCGCGCGTTCGGCATCTGTTTTCGTTCATCGGGGCCGACCCCAATACGGCGTGGCTCGCGGCCTGCGAGGTCGCAGTGGACCAGAAAGGCTTCGTCCGTACCGGATCCGATCTGGGCTTGCGCACGCCGCTCGAAACAAGCCGCAGCGGAATTTTCGCGATCGGCGACGTTCGCGCGGGCTCGACCAAGCGCGTCGCCTCCGCGGTGGGGGAGGGCGCCCAGATCGTGCAAACGCTGCACGGCTACCTGGCGGATATCAGGCCGCTGGCGAATGCCGCCGATAACCTTGCAGCCGAAAGTCCAAAATCCATGTATACGGCCATCCCGCCAAGTGGACCAACAGCCTAGCCAGGATTTCGTGCTGAAGCCGCAACAGAGACGTTTCACCATCGCGCCCATGATGGACTGGACTGACCGGCACTGCCGTGTGTTCCATCGCATCCTGTCGCGCCATGCGCTGCTCTACACCGAGATGGTCACCACCGGGGCGCTGATCCACGGCCCGCGAACTCGCCTGCTTGGCTTCGATCAGTCCGAACACCCGGTAGCGGTGCAACTCGGCGGGTCCGACCCGGACGATCTCGCACGCGCCGCGACTCTCTGCGCCGAGTTCGGCTACGACGAGGTCAACCTCAATGTCGGGTGCCCGTCCGACCGGGTGCAGAACGGTCGCTTCGGTGCGTGCCTCATGCGCGAGCCCGTTCTGGTCGGGCACTGCGTGGCGGCCATGAAGGCTGCGGTCCGCTTGCCAATCACGGTCAAGTGCCGGATCGGGGTCGACGACCAGGACCCCGTGGAGGCGCTTGGAGCCTTGGTCGAGGAGATCGAGGCAGCCGGGGTCGATGCCGTGACGGTTCACGCCCGCAAGGCATGGCTGCAAGGACTCTCGCCGAAGGAGAACCGGGACGTGCCGCCGCTCGACTACGAGCTGGTTCACGATCTGAAGCGCCGGAAGCCGGACTTGTCGATTTCGATCAACGGCGGGCTCAAGACGCTCGATGAGGCCGAGCATCACCTGCGCCATGTCGATGGCGTGATGTTCGGACGCGCCGCCTACCAGAACCCGGAACTGCTGCTGCAGGTCGATCCGCGGCTTTTCGGCGCCCCGGCAGGCGTGTCAGATGGGTTCGAAGCGGTCGAACTTTTCCTGCCTTATGTTGAGACCGAACTGTCAAGGGGCACGCGGCTGCACGACATGACCCGCCACCTGCTGGGCGTCTTTCCCGGCATGCCGGGCGCCAGGGCCTGGCGCCGGCATCTTGCGACGGAGGCCTGCAAGCCCGGCGCGGGGCTCGAGGTGGTGCGTACGGCGCTCGGGATGCTGCGCCCGCACGAGGCCGAGCAGGAGCAGGCGGCCTGAACGGCGGCATCGTCGGGGTTCATTGGCCGCGCATCACGAGCTTGTCGTTGGAGACCGTGAAGCTCGACAGACCGTTCAAGAAGCTCATCCCGAGCAGGTTTTCGTGCAAGGCGCCGGGGCGGGCGATCAGCGCCTTCACGTCCCGCTGCGTAATCGAACCGATCGAAAGGTGGGGCAGGACGGTCTCAGCCGCCAAGGTCCTGCCGTTGGCGGTTGCAACTTCCACGTCGAATACCAGCCGGCCGAGAGGCATGTGCGCCTTCGCGGCATCTTCCGACCGCAGCACTACGGCGGACGCTCCCGTATCGAGCACGAACGGGAGGCGCCGGCCGAGCACCGAGCCATTCACGACGAACTGGCCGTCCGCCCGGCGAATGATCGTCACTTCCTTGGGGCCGGTCTCGATCGCCGTGCCCGGGATCAGCATGGCCATGACGCGATCCGCGACCCCGCGCAGTTCGAATCGATAGGCATAGCCCGCCACGGAAACGAACAGGATCACCGCCCAGAACGCCAGGGCACCCAGCGCAGCCCGGAAATTCCCGCGAAACAACCTCGGGATTGCCGACGCAAAATAGGTGGCCAGCGCGCCATAGATGATCAGGTCCAGCCAATCCGATCGGCTCAGTTCTCCCCAATCCACGCTGGCGTGCCTCCGACTTTGCTGGCTGCCATCCGGCGGGCCCGACGAGCTCGGCGCTCAGCCTTCCGCCAGGGCAGGCGATCCCGCAGCCCGCCTGCGGTTGCTGCGACCTGCCGCCGCTACCCGTTCCGCACGCGATTGCGCGAGCCGCATCGGCAGCGCGGCCATGATGGCCAGCCTATCCGGCTCGCCGAGAGCGGGCCACAGCTTGATTTCGTCCAATGTTCGACCGCAGCCCTGACAGAGGCCAGACGGGGAGTGGATCATGCAGATCTTCACGCAAGGGGTCGACTCCTTCATTGCACTCCGCATTCCCAAACAGCTTACCCAGGAGATTGTAGTTCGAGGCCCGTTTTCCTAGCCCAGGGCGGGCGAGACAAGAAGCGCCAACAGGAAGGCCATGACGGACAATTGCTGCGCGGCTCCGGAAACGTCGCCCGTCTGGCCTCCAATCTGCGCTCGCGCCAGCCTGCATAGCCACAGGCTTGCGGCGGCAGCGGCCGTGCAGGCGAAAAGTCCGCGCAAGATACCCATCCCGGCCAGAGCCGCTCCCCCGGCTCCGAGGAGCGTCGCGAGCCCAAGCCCGGAGAGCACGGTGAACTTCGGCAAGCCGCCGACCGCATGCGCCAAGCCATCGGATCGAGCAGACGGCAGGAGGGCGAGCGGGAGCAGGCCGAAGCCGCGCGACGCGGCCTCTGCCGCGATGATCGCGAGGGCGCCACCCCCGAGCCCGTAGCGCGCGGAAAGCCCGATAAGCGCGCTCGCCCGCACCAGCACGGACAGCACCAGGGCCAAGGTGCCGAAGGTGCCGATGCGGCTGTCGCGCATGATGTCGAGCTTGCGTTGGCGGGTGGAGCCACCACCGAACCCGTCGGCGATATCGGCGAGGCCATCTTCATGCAGCGCGCCGCCGCACGCGATCGTCGCGGCAAGCGCCAGCAGCACCGCGACCGTGGGGGGCAACCCGAGCAGCCCGCCGGAGAGCAACAGGACTGCGGCTCCGAGTATCCCGATCACAGCGCCGGCCAGCGGCGCAACCCGGGCCGCACGGCCGAATGTCGCCATGTCGAAGCCTGCGCCCTGCAACAGCCGCTTCGGCACGGGCAGGCGGGAATAGAACTGCAGGCAGATCAGAACGTCTCGTCCGAGCGCATGCGCGGCGCTGAGAAGTCTTGCAGCTGAGGGAAGGGCAGGATGGCGCATGGCGCCTTGATGCGGGTTCACGGGCTTCCTGTCGAGATGCCCGGCGCGTGGCGTGGCGCAATCGTGGGCAGTCGGGGCTCGGCGACGAGCGTGCGCTTTGCACAGCCTCCGCCAGTTGCTAAGCACCAGCTTTTCGCGAGGGCGTATCTTCCATGACCAGCACCGGGCTACCGTTCGACGACATTCGTGCCTTGGTGGCGCAAATGCCCGCCCTCGACGAAGCGGCCGCGCAGGCGATAAGGGCGCGCGATCTCGATCTTACGAAGCCTCCGGGGTCGCTGGGACGCCTGGAAGACCTGGCGGTCTGGCTCGGCGCCGTCCAGGGCACGGCCAAGCCTGCGATCGATCGTCCGCTCGTTGCGGTGTTTGCCGGCAATCACGGCGTGACAGCGCGCGGCGTGTCGCCCTATCCGGCCTCGGTGACGGCCGCCATGGTGGCGAATTTCGCGGCCGGCGGCGCGGCCATCAACCAGATCTGCGCGCAATCCGGCCTCGGGCTCAAGGTCTTCGAACTCGCGCTCGAAGTGCCGACGCTCGACATCGCGAGCGAGGCCGCGATGGACGAGGCGGGCTGCGCCGCAACCATCGCCTACGGCATGGAAGCGGTAGCGGGCGGCACCGACCTGCTTTGCCTCGGCGAGATGGGGATCGGGAACACGACGATCGCGGCCGCCATCTATCACGGCCTCTACGGCGGAGCCGCGAAGGACTGGGTCGGCCGGGGCACGGGGCTCGACGACGCCGGTCTGCAGCGCAAGGCCGAGGTGGTCGCAGCCGCGGTGGCGCTGCATCGGCCGCATCTCGGCGATCCGCTCGAAGTGCTGCGGCGCCTGGGCGGGCGGGAGATCGCTGCCATGGTAGGTGCGATCCTCGCCGCCCGAAGCGAGCGCGTGCCGGTGATCCTCGACGGCTACGTGGTCTGCGCGGCCGCGGCCGTGCTGCACGCCATGCGATCCGGCGACCCTGGACCATTGCGTGGCGGGTCATGTTTCGGCGGAGGGCGCCCATGCGGCCGTGCTGGCACGCCTCGGCAAGCCGCCGCTTCTGAACCTGGGGCTCCGCCTCGGGGAGGGCACGGGCGCGGCCCTCGCGGCCGGCATCGTCCGGGGCGCGCTCGCCTGCCACAACGGCATGGCGACCTTCAGCCAGGCCGGCGTCGCCAACAAGGACGCCTGACCTCCGCCGCGCTCAGGCGGCCGAGCGGACGCGGCGGCGCGTCGACCGCGTCTGTTCGGGACCCGAGTCGTCGGGATTGAGCTGGGGCAGGGCGTTGATGATGCGCTCGGGGGGAAGGATCACGATCACCTCGGTTCCTTCCCGGACCTTCGACTTGAGGATGAAGGAGCCCCCATGCAGTTCGACCAGCCCCTTCACGATGGGCAGCCCGAGACCGGAGCCTTCCTCGGCGTTCTTCTGGGCGAGCGTGCCGCGACCGAAGGATGACATCACCACCGGGATTTCCGATTCCGGAATGCCGGGGCCGGTATCCTTGATCGACACATACTGGCCGCCCTGCGCGGTCCAGCCCACCTTGATGGTCACCGAGCCGCCTTGCGGCGTGAACTTGATGGCGTTCGAGAGCAGGTTGAGCACGACCTGCCGAATGGCTCTTTCGTCGGCCCAGATGGTCGGCAGGTCGTCCTCGATCAGTTCGACGATCGTGATCTCGCGCTTGCTGGCCCGCAACGTCAGAAGATGGTGGCAATCCTCGACGATATGGGCGAGAGCCGTGGGCTCCTCACGCAGCTCATAGCGGCCGGCCTCCACGCGCGAGAGATCGAGGATCTCGTTGATCAGCATCAACAGATGCTGGCCGCTCGAGTGGATATCGGCCGAATAGTCCTGGTAGACCGGGACGCTGTGGGCGCCGAACAGTTCACCCTTCATGACTTCGGAAAAGCCGAGAATCGCGTTGAGCGGCGTGCGCAGTTCATGGCTCATCGTGGCCAGGAAGCGCGACTTGGCAAGGCTCGCCTCCTCGGCCCGACGCCGCGCTTCGTCGGAATTGAGCTTAGCCTGTTCGAGTTCGACGATCAGGGCGTCCTTTTCGGCCTGGAACGACAGCGTGGCGAGCGAAGTGGAATACAAGCGCCGCGACAGAACGATGAAATAGAGCTGCGCGCCCCCGGCCATCACCAGCAAAGGAAGCGATTGAGAGCTCGAAGCCGGCCGCATGAAGCCGATGATCGCGATCGAGATCGGGGCGAGACCGGCGTAGACCGCAAGCGGAATGGAGGCGGAGATCATCGCCGTCATGGCGCCGACGAGCAGCAGGACGAACAGCACGAAGGTCTGCGCGGTGGGATCGTTGACGCTCGCGACGATGAGTACGATCGTGGCCCAGACTATGCCCTGGACGGTTTCGGCGATGATGAACCTGCGTTGCCATCTGACGAGATGCGTCGTGGATTTCCCCCCGCGCAGGAACTGGGTGGCCAGTGCGGATACGACGATCACCGACGACGTCACAAGCGTGACCCACACGAGCGCAGCCGACGCCGGAACCCAGATGGTGGCCATGGCGGCCGCCGCGAGCGCCAGGATCACTAGGGCCGGCGTGGCGCCCCGGCGGCGTTCTGCAAACATGCGCAGGAGTTCGACATCGAAAGTGCGCTGACCGCTGCCCGACGAGGTCAACCTCTCCCGAGCCTCCCGCATCTTGGACGCGACCCGTCGGCGGTGCGCCGAGCGTTCGGCATCCGTCTCGCGGCCGCGTTCAATCATTTCCGCGGTCACTTCGCTCATATACGGAACAGGCTCATTGACTCGCCGCACTGCTCCGAAACATGCCCAGGAAACCTTAATGACCGGCTCACAGCACCCGTCGAAAGCCGCGTTTCCGTGTGCCGCGGCGGGCGCAGCGCGGCCCTTGGCATCGTCTCTCACGGTGCTTCAGGATGACATGCTCGCCTGCAGGATCTGTCGAGACGAGGCGCACGGGCAGCCCCTGGCCCACGAGCCGCGGCCGATCTTCCGGATCTCCCGCTCCGCCCGGCTCATAGTGGCCAGCCAGGCGCCCGGCATCCGGGCGCATCGCAGCGGCGTTCCGTTCCAGGACGCGTCCGGGGAGCGGTTGCGCAGCTGGATGGGGCTCGACGAGGCCACGTTCTACGACGCGGAGCGGGTCGCCATCGTGCCGATGGGGTTCTGCTTTCCGGGGCACGACAGCAACAAGGGCGACATGCCGCCCCGCCGCGAGTGCCGCGCAACCTGGCATGATCGCGTCTTCGCCACCCTGCCGCAGGTGGAAACCATTCTGGCGATCGGGCTGTTCGCGATCCGCTATCATGTTGCCCGGCTCATGCCGGAGCAGGGCAAGATCGCCGGCCTGAACGAAACCGTGGCGGCGTGGCGGACCTATTTCGAACGGCCCGGCACCACGCATCCTGCCCTTGCCGCATCCGTCGTGGCGCAACTCGGGCTGGATCAAGCGCCATCCCTGGTTCGAAGCCGAGCTGCTTCCGGTGCTGCGCAGTGAAGTCGGCAGGCTTCTGCATGGCGGTGACCGTTCAGGTCGGGTTCAAAGCCTCGGGGCCTAAATGGGCTGGCCAGAAGCGCGGGAGTGAGCGATGCGAGGCTTGATCGAACGGGCGCTGATGATCCTGCTCCTGCTCGTTGCGGCGACGGGTGATCGAGCCCTGGCCCAAGGCGCGGACCCGGCCGCCTCGTCGAGGATCGCGCTCGTGATCGGCATAGGGGGCTCTGCGGGCGCGACCTTGCCGACTGCGGTCAACGATGCCGGCTTGGTGGCCCAAACGCTTGCGGTTGCCGGGTTTGAGGTGACCGGCGCCCGCGACCTCGATGGCGAAGGCTTTCGCAAGGTCGTTCGCGAATTCCTCGACAAGGCCGGATCGTTGGGGCCGGAC
Organism: uncultured Alphaproteobacteria bacterium; assembly: GCA_963851175.1. GTDB lineage: Bacteria > Pseudomonadota > Alphaproteobacteria > Rhizobiales > Beijerinckiaceae > Lichenihabitans. Next base: position 332,200 of record CAWKNU010000010.1, read on the forward strand.
GGAATCGCCGTCGTGTATTTCGCCGGACGCGCGCTGCAGCTCGACGGCGAGAATTACCTCGTCCCGGTCGACGCCAATGTGTCGCGCGAGACCGACGTGCCGATGCAAACCATCCGGCTCAACGACGTAGCGCGTGCGCTGTCCGCCTTGCCGCTGTCCGCGAAGATCATCGTGGTCGATGGAGCCTACGCGGCTCCGGAAACCAGTTCCCGTTACGCCGATGGTTTGGCCATCGTCGAGCCAGGACAGAATACGCTCATTGCGTTCAACGCGGCCCCGGGAACCGTGGCTCCGGTTAGCGGAGAGAATTATGGTACTTACGCCAGAATTCTCACGCAAACGATGAAGCAGGGTGGGGTGCCGGTCGAGGACGTTTTTGCGCGCGTTCGGATCGCCGTCAACGCCGCGACACAGGGCACCGTCGCTCCCTGGGAGACGTCCAAGCTCACGCAGACATTCCAGTTTTTCGATCGAACCCCCGATGCGCCGGCGATGGGCAGCGCCCAGATCCCATTCGCCAGCTTGCGCAAGCGACCGCTCCGGGATTTCTCGCCCGAGCAGGCCTATGATGTCGCCCTCGCGCGCGACACCTTGCCGGCCTACCAGGAATATCTGACGGTGTTCCCCGATGTTCCGCTGGCCCGGCGCGTGCGGATCATGTTGGCGGCGCGCCGTGAGGCCCTGTTCTGGCGCGAAGCCCTGACCAGCAACTCGCCCGCGGCTTATTGGACCTATCTGCGGCGCTATCCGAAGGGCCAGCACGCCAGCGAAGCGCAGCGTCGGCTCGCGCGCCTTGCTGTTGCCAAGGCACCGCCGCCGAACTTCGCGCCGCTCGCCTTCGATGTTCCGCCGCCGCCCGAGTCGGAATATGCGATCATCGAGCGACGCTTTCGCTTCGACGATCCGGAACTCGAGCCGCCGCCCCCGGCACCTTTGTTCATACTGCCCCCGCCCCCGCAAGAGATCGTGATCCTGCCTCCGCCCGTAAGGTCGACGGCTGGCTTTTTGCCGATCCCGGCGCTCGCGCCAATTCCGTTCGTGCGTTCCTCTGCCGTCCCGGGGCGCATCCTGCCTCCACGCGGCGTGAAGGGATCCTACCCGCAACAGCGACCGGCCGGGGAGGCACCAGCCAACAAGGGCGTCGTCGTCGAACCCGCCCCCGGTCAGCCAGCGCCGGACGTCCCCCGATCGGGGCGCAAGGAGGCTCCAGCCAAAAATCTCCAGAACCCGCCGCAGTCGCAGCCGGGCGTCGTTCCTGGGGCGGGGACCGCCGCTGCCGGGTGAGGTGCCACCGGTCGCCGCGACTCCGGATAAGAAACGCGCACGACAGCGATTGCCCGTCCCGGCCAGCCCGGCCGGTGCCGGCCAGCACCAGCGTGGTCCCGGAGCGCACGCAACCGGACCGCGTCCTGCCTTTGGCGCCCGATGCCCAGACCCCGGGTTTGCCGGAGGGCAACGTTCGCGCGCACCGGAGAAAGGAGCCCGGTACGGTGCCGGCAGGGACGCCGGATCAGCCGTCGCTGGCGGCTCCCCAATCGCCGTTGCCGCGCCGCATGCGACCCGGCACCCCGGCAGGAACTCCTGGGGAGGGCACCGGGACCGCACGCCTGCCCGGCGAGCCGCGCCGACGCGATGATCGCGCCCGGTGCCGCTCCGGCCGTCGTGCAACCGGCGCCGCAAACGGAAATGCCTGCTCTTCGGCAACAAAGGACGTTTAGCGCGCCTCCGGCGCAACTCGCCCCTCGGCCCGCGGCTCCGGACTTGCGCCCGGCCGAACCTCGCCCGAGGCTGCAACCGCAATTCGCGCCGGCGCCCGCGGCCGACGTCCAGGGACGCGGGGCAGGGGGCGGCAACCGAAACAACGGGCGGCCGGAATGCGGCCATCCGGGTCAGCCACCTTGCCGCCCGTGACGCAGGGCGGCTTCGATCAGCGCTCGAGGCGCGCGATCAAGCTCGAAGTATCCCAACGCTGGCCGCCCATGCTCTGAACGTCGGAATAGAACTGGTCCACCAGCGCCGTGACCGGCAGATGGGCGCCGGTTTCCCGCGCCTGATCGAGACAGATGCCGAGATCCTTGCGCATCCAATCGACCGCGAAGCCGAAATCGAACTTGCCCTGGGCCATGGTCTTGCCGCGGTTCTCCATCTGCCAGGATTGTGCGGCACCCTTGGAGATCACGGCCAGCACGGCTTCGACATCCAGCCCCGCCCGGAGGGCGAAATGGACGCCCTCGGACAGGCCCTGGACCAGCCCTGCGATGCAGATCTGGTTGACCATCTTGGTCAGCTGCCCGCTTCCCGACTCGCCCATCAGCCTGCAGGACTTCGCGAAGGTCGCGATCAGCGGCTCGGCCTTGGCGTAGGTCTCGCTGTCGCCGCCGCACATCACGGTGAGGGCGCCGTTTTCGGCACCCGCCTGGCCGCCCGACACGGGGGCGTCGACGAAGCCGATGCGATGCTCCTTGGCTGCCGCGTAGAGTTCACGCGCCACGCCGGCCGATGCGGTCGTATGATCGACGAATACGGAGCCTTCCGACATGGACGAGAAGGCGCCCTGCGGGCCGAGTGTCACGGATCTGAGGTCGTCGTCGTTGCCCACGCAAGCGAACACGAAATCCTGCTTTTCAGCGGCCTCGCGCGGCGTTGGAGCTGCCCGGCCGCCGAACTGCTTGACCCAGGCGTCGGCCTTTGCGGCCGTGCGGTTGTAGACGACGACGTCGTGTCCGCCCTTCTTTGCGAGATGGCCGGCCATGGGGAATCCCATGACGCCGAGTCCGAGAAAGGCCACGCGTGCCATTGATAAATCCTTGCAACTAGGGGGTTAGATTCGCGGCAGCTCAGGCACAGTGATAGCCTGCACACCTGCGTTGGGTGAACACCGATGGTCCGTATTGGAGGGAGCTATGAGGACTTTCGTCAAGGCCGCGATGGTCGCGGCGGCGGTGATTGGGGGCAATGGTTCGGCGGCCACGGCGCAAACCGCGAAGGATCTTGCTGGCTCCTGGAACCTGGTCTCGGCGACGGTCGAGCAGGGGAGCAAGCAGATCGACGTCTTCGGCCCGAACCCGAAGGGCCTGCTGATACTGGGCGCCGACGGTCGCTTTGCGCTGCTGGAGAGCCGCAACGATCTGCACCGGTTCGCGGCCAACAGTCGGGCCGAAGGCACCTCCGATGAAAACAAGGCCGTCGTGACCGGAAGCCTCGCGTATTATGGTCGATATGCCGTCGACGAGGCTGGCAAATCGCTGACCTACCACATCGAAGTCTCCACCTTTCCGAACTGGGCCGGTTCCGACCAGCGTCGCCCCTTTACCCTCGTGGGCGACCAGCTGACCTACGTAAGCCCCGGCTCTCTTGGCCTCGGGCCTGCCAAGGTCGTCTGGAAGCGGGCTCACTAGACGTCCTGGGTCGCGAACGCCGGCTCAGGCCGGCAAATGTGCGCGGATTTTTTGCGCGAGATCGGCCAGGACCTCGGGCTTTTCCATCGATCCTCCCGGGGGCCGAAGTGCGATGCCGGCGTGCCGGGGCAGCAGGTGAAAATGCAGGTGGAACACCACTTGGCCGCCGGCGCCTTCGTTGAACTGGTGCACAGTGAGGCCGTCGGCCTGCATGGCCGCTACGACCGCGGCTCCAACGCGCTGGACGCGTGGCATGAGCGCCGCAAGGTCTCCGGGGCGGGCATCGAGCAACCCGCGCGCGGGAGCCTTGGGAATGACGAGAACGTGCCCAGCCACTCGCGGCATGATGTCCATGAAGGCGAGCGCGACCTCGTCTTCATAAACCTTATGGCACGACATCTCGCCCCGCAGGATCTTGGCGAAGATGTTGTCGGGATCGTAGGCGGGCATGGAGCCGCTCAACGTTCGCTGATGGGAGCGTAGTCCCGCTGTTCGGCCCCGATATAGAGCTGGCGCGGGCGGCCGATCTTCTGTCCCGGGTCCTCGATCATCTCCTTCCATTGCGCGATCCACCCAACCGTTCGGGCGAGCGCGAACAGGACGGTGAACATCGACACTGGAAAGCCGAGCGCCTTCAACGTGAGGCCGGAGTAGAAGTCCACGTTCGGATAGAGCTTCTTCTCGATGAAATATTCGTCAGAGAGCGCGATGCGCTCGAGCTCGATCGCCACGTCGAGCAACGGGTCGTCCTTGATGCCGAGTTCCCTCAGCACCTCGTGGCAGGTCTTCTGCATGATCTTGGCGCGCGGGTCGTAGTTCTTGTAGACCCGGTGGCCGAAACCCATGAGCCGGAAAGGATCGTTCCTGTCCTTGGCGCGGGCGACGAATTGCGGAATCCGATCGACGGTTCCGATCTCGGCCAGCATCTTCAGCGCCGCCTCGTTGGCCCCGCCGTGCGCCGGCCCCCACAGGCAGGCGATCCCCGCCGCGATGCAGGCGAACGGATTGGCGCCCGACGATCCGGCCAGCCGCACCGTGGAGGTCGAGGCGTTCTGCTCGTGGTCGGCGTGCAGGATGAAGATCCGATCGAGCGCCCGGGACAGGATCGGGTTGACCTTGTAGTCCTCGCAAGGCACCGCGAAACACATGCGCAGGAAGTTCGACGTGTAGTCGAGATCGTTCTTCGGGTACACGAAAGGCTGGCCGACCGTATATTTGAACGCCATGGCGGCGAGCGTCGGCATCTTGGCGATCATGCGCATGGACGCGACCATGCGCTGGGTCGGATCGGATATGTCGGTCGAAGTCGTGGTAGAAGGCCGAGAGCGCACCGACGCAGCCAACCATGACCGCCATGGGGTGCGCGTCGCGACGGAACCCCTGGAAGAACCGCGCCATCTGCTCGTGCACCATGGTGTGGCGCGTCACCGTATAGTCGAAATCCGCCTTCTGGGCCTTGGTGGGCAGCTCGCCGTAGAGCAGCAGGTAGCAGGTTTCCAGGAAGTCGCCATGCTCGGCGAGTTGCTCGATCGGATAGCCACGATAAAGCAGGATGCCTTCATCCCCGTCGATATAGGTGATCTTCAACTCGCAACTCGCGGTCGAGGTGAAACCCGGATCGTAGGTGAACACGCCGGCCTGCGCGTAGAGCTTGCCGATATCGACCACAGCCGGGCCGATCGTCCCTGTCTTCACAGGCAATTCCTGGGACTTGTTGTCGATGATGAACGTTCCAGCATTGGCCTGCATGGATGTGCCTTTTCGAGCGGAACCGCGCCGGAACGGAGTCGGACGTCAGTCCAGCGGTTTGTGCGTTGCAATAAAGCTAGTTCATCCGCGGTTCACGTCAAGCTGAACCGCTTGGAATCAGAGTGTTACAGCCATGCTGGCCTGGTCTCGGAGACGGCCCAGGCTTTCCTCCCGGCCGAGCACCGCCAGCACATCGAAAATGCCCGGTGAAGTGGTGCGACCCGTCAGGGCCGCTCTCAAGGGCTGTGCGACCTGGCCGAGCTTGGTTCCCGTGTTTTCGGCGTAAACCCGGACAACGGCTTCGGTGTCGGCAGCCGTCCAGGATGAGAGCCGCTCCAGATCCGGAAGCAGCGCCTGGATGTGGTCGCGGCCGCCCCGGTCGAGAACTTCGGAGGCCTTGGCGTCCAGCGCGAGGGGTCGTTCGGCGAACAGGAACATCGCGCCATCGAGCAGCTCGACCAGTGTCTTGGCGCGTTCCTTCAGGCCAGGCATCGCGGCCAGGAGCTTGCCCCGCATCTCCTCGTCGAGCTTGGGGATGATGCGCTGACCCTCGGGCAGGAAGGGCAGGGTGTCGAGCAGCGTGCGGACGAGTTCCGGATCGGGCGTCTGGCGGAGGTAGTGGCCGTCGAGGTTCTCGAGCTTCGCGAAGTCGAAGCGAGATGGGGACCGGCCCACCGAGGACAGGTCGAAGGCCTCGATCATCTCCTCGGTCGAGAAGAACTCCTTGTCGCCCCGGCTCCAGCCGAGGCGCACCAGATAGTTCCGCAAGGCCGCCGGCAGGTAGCCCATCGCCCGGTAGGCGTCCACCCCGAGTGCGCCGTGGCGCTTCGAAAGCTTGGCACCATCCGCGCCGTGGATCAGCGGGATGTGGGCCATGGCCGGGACCGGCCAGCCGAAGGCCTCGTAGATGTGCATCTGCCGCGCCGCGTTGGTCAGGTGATCGTCACCGCGGATGATCTGGGTCACGCCCATGTCGCGGTCGTCGACCACCACGGCGAGCATGTAGGTGGGCGTGCCATCCGAGCGCAGCAGGACCAGATCGTCGAGGTCCTTGTTGGCCCAGGTCACGCGCCCCTGCACCTTGTCGTCGAGCACCGTCTGGCCGTCTTGCGGCGCGCGCAGCCGGACAACCGGCTTCACGCCCGCCGGCGCCTCGTCCGGATCGCGGTCGCGCCAGCGTCCGTCGTAGCGTGGCGGCAGCCCCTTGGCCCGCGCCTCCTCACGCATCTGCGTGAGCTCTTCCGGACTGGCGTAGCAATGATAGGCGCGGCCGGAGTCCAGCAGGAGCTGGACGGCCGCCTTGTGCCGCTCGATCCGCCGCGACTGGTAGACGATCTCGCCGTCCCAGCCGAGCCCAAGCCAGCTCAGCCCCTCGAGGATCGCATCGATGGCGGCGGTCGTCGATCGCTCGCGGTCCGTGTCCTCGATGCGCAGCAGCATCGAGCCGCCGAACTTGCGGGCAAACAGCCAGTTGAACAGCGCCGTCCTGGCGCCCCCTATATGCAGGAAACCCGTCGGAGACGGCGCAAAGCGCGTGATTACGGGCTCGGACATCCAGCCTCATACCTCGTGAAAATTGGCGTCGGCCGGGCGAAATCGGATTTCCTGCCCGGGCGGCGCCCGTCTAACATGGTGTCCCCGATGACACAAAGGGCAGGCATCCGAGATGGCGGTTGCAGCCGGCAAAGCAAGTCCCGGACGGGTGCTGGCCGGCGCACGCGACACGCTTGCGGCGCGGATCGGCCTGTCGCGCCCAGGGGCGCTGTTCGCTGCGGCCCTCGAAACCGAATGGGAAGAGCGGCGCATTTTTCTTTGGCTGCCGGTCGCAGCCGGCACCGGCGTGCTGCTGTATCTCGCGGCGGACCAGGAGCCCGTGCTCTGGCTGCCGCTCGCTCTGGCGTTCGGGGCTGGCCTCCTGGCTGTCGTCACGCGCCACAAGCCGGTGCCGTTTTGTTTGGCGATCGGTCTCCTGGCGCTCTGCGCGGGTTTCGTCAGCGCCGAATTGCGCAGCCGCTTTGTCGCGACCCCGATGCTGGACCGGATCCGCATCACCAAGCTTCGCGGCTTCATCGAGGAAGTCGACCCGCGCCCGACGGGCGCCCGGTTCATCCTCCTGGTCCAGGACGGCGGCGACCTCGAGGCCGAGCACCGGCCCGACCGGGTACGCCTGACCACCAGGCGGTCGGACCCACTCGAAGCCGGGATGTTCGTGGAGGTGACGGCGCGGCTGCTGCCGCCCTCCCGGGCTGCCTTGCCCGACGGCTACGACTTTTCCCGCGACGCCTATTTCGCCGGAATAGGCGCGGTCGGCTCGGCGCTCGGGCGAGTCAGGACAGCAAATGCTCCGGGGCCGCCCGGGATCCTGGCTCGCTGGCGGATGTCGATCGACCGGGCTCGCAATGCCCTGGCGGAGCGCGTCGATCGAAGCGTCGGCGGGGGCGACCCGGGCGCCGTGGCGGCCGCGATGGTGACCGGCAAGCGGGACCTCCTTTCGGCGGACGGCCGCGAGATCATTCGCGAGGCCGGCATCTTTCACATCATCACGATCGCCGGCGTGCAGATGACGCTCGTGGCGGGGCTGCTGTACGGCGGGGTGCGGCGCCTGCTGGCGCTCAGTTCCACGCTCGCGCTCCGCTACCCGATCAAGAAATGGGCGGCCGCTTTCGCGATCCTGGGCGCGATAGCCTATGACATCGGAACGGGTTCGCGCGTCGGCACCCAGCGCGCTTTGTTCATGACCATGATCATGCTCGGCGCCGCCCTGGTCGACCGCCGGGCTTTCACGATGCGCAATCTCGCGTTTGCGGCCTTGGCCGTGATCGCGGTCGAGCCCGAAGCGATCGCGGGCGCGAGCTTTCAGTTGTCGTTCGCCGCGGTGGCGGCGCTGATCACCGTCCAGGAGCACCGCACGCGCCGGGTGTTCGACGACGATCCCTTCGCGCCGCAAGCGCCGCGGCTGCCCCCGCACGAGTTCGCAAGCGCTGCTGCGCCACGCCCGTCAGGGGTGGAGGTCGCTTTCTGGGCTGTTCGTCGCGACGGTGTTCGCCACGCTGGCGACCGCTTCGTTCATGGGGGCCGAATTCCATGAACTCAGTCCCTACGTGTTCATCGGCAATCCACTGACCCTGACGATCATCGAGCTGTTTGCCGTGCCGGGTGCGCTGGTCGGCACGTTCCTTTATCCCTTGGGGCTGGACGCCTGGGTGTGGCACTGGGTCGGCCTTGGGATCCGCTTCGTGCTCTGGGTGGCTGGCTATCTGGCCAGTGCACCGGCTTCCACGGTTTACCTGCGCGACTTCGCCCCCTGGGCGCTCCCGTGTCTGGCTTTGGCGCTGCTGAGCATCGTGATCTGGCGCACGACGCTCATGCGGCTCACGGCGCTCCCGTGGCTCGCCTTGGGGCTGATGGGTGCCGCGAGCGGGCCGAAATACGACCTCATCGTAGCGCCCGACAGGCGAGTCGGTCGCCATGCGGGGTGAGGACGGCGTGCTTGCGGTACTCGGCCATGCGAACGCGTTCACCACGACGCAATGGCTGCGGGCGGATGGCGACGGCCGAAGCATCGGCATCAAGGTCTCGCCCGGGATGTCTCCCGCCGGTGCCCATTGCGACAAGCTCGGCTGCGTGGGAGCCGTGCCGGGCGGACAGGTCCTGTCGATCGTTGCGGACCGGGCCGCCTTCGAGGAAGATTGTCGGCGCGCCGACCTCATCGTGACCTCGCTCTACGCTCCGGCCAGTTGCGCGGCCGAACTGATCATCGATCGGGGCAGCCTGGAGCAGAGCGGGGCCTTGGCTCTTTGGCGCCAAAACGGGGCGTGGGCAATGCGGGGAGCCCGGGCGCCGGGAGAGGATCGGCCGTGGTCGCCGGCCCCGAAGCCCTGGCGCCCGCGCGGCGCAGCGCTTCACGGCGCAACTGCGGGCACGTCTGGTGCCGACTCGGCCTCTCCAGGGCAAGATAGCGAGCGCGAGGGTGTGGAGGCCCGACCCATCCAGTAAAGGTCGGGACGCGCAGGACTTGGGGGTAGGGATAAGGGACAATGCGGTTCGACAACAGACTCTTATGGCTCCTGCTGATCGCCTGCCTGATCGTCCTCCTCTGGTTCGCGCTGGATCACGTCCTCTTTCCAACCCTTCCGGTTCCGGCCGGAGTTCCCTCGATCGCCAAGTGAACTCGGCCCTGCAACGCCGGCAGCAGCTTCATTGGTGTCTGGTTTCGCGAATCGTTGCGACGGCGAGAAAGCTCAGCACTGCGGCGGCCGTGACGTAATAGCCGACCCAAGCCAGCCCACCGCGCTCTAGCAGCACTTGTGCCAGGAACGGTGCCAGTGAAGCGCCCAGGATGCCGCCGAGATTATAGGCGCTCGACGCACCGGTGTAGCGAACCCGGGTTGGAAATAGCTCCGGCAGGAGCGCCCCCATGGGCGCGAACGTCAGCCCCATGATGCCGAGTTCCATCGAGAGGAACAGGACGATCTCGGTCCTGCCGCCCTCGCCGAGAAGCACCGGCATCGCCAAACCCGAGAGGCCAGCCAGAACACTTGCGGTGAGCAGCACCGGACGGCGGCCGAACCGGTCCGCCAGCGCGGCCGAGATCGGGGTGGCGATCGCCATGAAGATCACCGCGATGCAGAGGTAAAGCAGGAATTCCGGACGCGGGATGTGTCGCACCCCCGTGCCATAGCCGAGCGCGAAAACCGTCGAGATGTAGAACAGCGCGTAGCATACCACCATGGCCAGCGATCCCTGGATCAGCGGTCGCCAATGGTTTTGCAGCATCTCGGCGAAGGGAACTCTGACCTGCTCGTTGCGGGCCAGGATCTTGCGGAAGGCCGGCGTTTCGGAGATCGACACGCGCAGGTAAAGCCCAATGCCGACCAGCGCCGCGCTGATCAGGAATGGCAGGCGCCATCCCCAGGCGATAAATTGCGCTTCGCCCAGTCCCAACAGCAACAGAAGGAAAAGCCCGTTCGCTAGCAGGAACCCGAGGGGTGGCCCGAGCTGCGGAAACATGCCGAACCAGGCGCGCCGGCCTGAAGGCGCGTTTTCGGTGGCGATCAGGGCGGCGCCACCCCATTCACCGCCGAGCCCGATACCCTGGCCAAACCGCAGGAGACAGAGAAGCCACGGTGCGAGCGCGCCCGCGGTGGCGTAGCCAGGCAACAGGCCGATCAAGGTCGTCGACAGGCCCATTACCAGCATCGTGGCGACCAGCGTCGATTTGCGGCCGACACGGTCGCCGAAATGGCCGAACAGCACCGAGCCGAGCGGGCGCGCCAGAAACGCGATGCCGAAGGTGAGAAAAGCGTTGAGCGCCTGCGAGCCGGGCGCCGATTGCGGGAAGAACGTCTGGCCGATCACCAGAGCCGCGGCCGTGCCGTAGATGTAGAAGTCGTAGAATTCGATCGTCGTGCCGACGAGGCTTGCCAGCACGATTCGGCCATTGCTGATGGGCGTCTCCAGTGATGCCGGGCGTGCGGCGGCCGCAATACCGATGTCGTGTTCCGCTTCCATTATCCTGCTGTCCCAACCGCCCCATTGTTCGGACGGGCGCTACGGCACGTGCGGGTCCGTCGTCAAGCTGCGCGACGGTGCGGGACTTTTTGGTTTCGGCTCCGAGGGTCGGCTGCGGGGCCTTGGCTCAGCCGGACCATGTGCTCGTGCGACGCATCAGACCACGAGATCCTGATCGAAGCGGGACATGGCGACTGGACGCTGAAAGAGAAAAACCGCGCCCCGGGTGATCATCCGTCCCGACCGGACGTCCTTGCTGCCGACCCGGGAGATTTGTTCACCTTCGGCCTGCGCCATGTCGCATTCCACCGCGACCCCGAAAGGCGAAAGGTTGATGATGCGGCCCGCGAATGTGCGGCCCGACTCCGTCGAGAGCCGCACAATGTCCAGGCGAGGCACGATCCGTGCCCAGCGTCGAGTGTCGCGAGAAGGGTCGAAAGACAAGCTGGCCGATCCGTTTCAGGTTTGGTGCAAACGCGTCGATGTGAGCGTAGCCCCTTCCCGTGAGCAAATCGTAACCGACAGCGATGTGGCGGCCCGGCCGCGGCTTAGGGTATTGGAAGGATTGGCGACTCCGGCTGGGTTCGAACCAGCGACCTGCCGCTTAGAAGGCGGCTGCTCTATCCAGCTGAGCTACGGAGTCCAAACCGTCGCACCGATCCGTCCATCGATGGCCCGAGCCGGTCTAATGGGTCCACAGATCGGTTCGGTTCTGCTTGAAATTGTCCGAATAGGAAAGGCCTCGCCGTTCCCGATCGGGCGAGGGTTCCTCGACCCGAAACGCGACGCCGAGTTTCTGGGCAAAGGCGATGGCTTCGTCCTTCGTGTCGAACGGGATGCGCACCTGGCTGCTCGTTTCAGCCGAACCGGTCCAACCCATCAGGGGCTCGATCTCCCGCGGCTCGCAGCGATCGTATTCAAGAAGCCAAGTCTGTGTCCTGGCGTGGCCGGATTGCGTGGCGCCGCGTGTCGGGCGGTGAATTCGTGCAGCCATCGTGGGTTATAAGCCTTGGCACTCGCATGGGTGGTCGGATCGGTTCAAGCAGGGACCGGAACGCTGGTCGGGGCAGCAGGATTCGAACCTGCGACCTGAAGTACCCAAAACTTCCGCGCTACCAGGCTGCGCTATACCCCGAGAACCGGCTGCCCTATGCGAGGCATCGCTAGCATGGCGCTCGGCATCGAACAAGCGCGTGGCCTCGGGCCGATCGCGATGATCGGTCCAGTGGGCCGATTTGCCTTGTGCTTGTGGCGCGCCAACCCTCCTGGTTCGACAATGCCGGCCGGGTGGGGCAGTGAAGCTGCATGACAAAGGTCTTTGCACATCGGGCGCGGGATCCCAAAATCCTCGCCTTTGTCTTTCTCGGTGTGCTCCTGGTGGCGGCCTGTTTCGACGTGCGGCTGGCCACCATGGCGGCCCATGCTTCGCGAGGTCTCGTTCGCACCGGGGAGGTGGCGAGCGATTTCGGCCTTTCCGGCTACATGTTCGCCCTGTCGGCGGCCGTCATCGCGGTCGCATGCTGGGCCAGGACCACGACGTGGGGGCAGGAGCGCCGGCGCCGGCTGACCCTGACGGTCGAGCGGGCGGCTGTATTTCTTCGCCAGCATCGGCGTGTCGGGACTTCTCGCGCAACTGATCAAGCACGTGGTCGGGCGAGGGCGGCCGAGGATGCTGGAGGGCGTTGGAGCTTTCCACTTCGATCCCGTGTCGTGGAAAAACGCTTTGGCGAGCTTCCCGTCCGGCCATTCGACCACCGTGTTCGCCGCCGCCGTCGCTCTGGGGTTCATCTTTCCGCGTGCACGGGCCGCATGGCTGGTCGCGGCCGTAGTGATCGCGGCCTCCCGGGTTCTGGTCGGCGCCCATTATCCGAGCGATGTCGTGGCGGGCGCCGCACTGGGCGCGTGCGTAGCCTACCTGCTCGCCTGGGTCTTCGCGCGGCGGTCGATCTGTTTCGACGCCACGAGCCCGACTTTGCGCATCAAACAGGTCGCGGGACCGCCAACCTCCGCCTAGAGCGGTTCCGCTGTTGCGAGAACCGCTCCAGTTCAGAAAAGCGAGCAGTTTCATCGGTGGACGGATCGCTTCGCGATACCGTCTAAACCGATACTGCTCTAGCCGGCTGCCCGCAGGCGGGCGAAGCCACGGTCGAGATCGGCCTTGAGATCGTCGAGGTGCTCGAGGCCGATGCTGAAGCGCAGCGCCGGGCCGGCGGGCGCCCAACGAGTTGCCGTCCTGTATCCTGAGCAGTCGAACGGGATCACCAGGCTCTCGTAGCCTCCCCAGGAAAAGCCGAGGCCGAACAGTTCCAGGCCGTCGAGCATGGCCGCGACGGCGTTCTGCGAAGTCGGCTTCAGAATCGACCGAAAACAGCCCCGATGAGCCGCGGAAATCCCGCTTCCAGACCTCATGGCCCGGACAGGCCGGCAGAGCCGGATGAAGCACCTGCTGCACCTCCGGGCGCGCTTCGAGCCATCGGGCCATGTCGAGCGCCTGCTTTTCGGCTTCGCGCAGCCGAAGCTCCATGGTGCGCAGACCGCGCAACGCCAGAAACACGTCCTCCGGGCCGGCGCACATGGCGAAATTGGTGAAGGTGTGATGCACGCGCGGCCAGAAGGCCTCGGTTGCGGACACGAGCCCCAGCAGCAGATCGGAATGGCCTGAAAGATACTTCGTTCCCGCCTCGACAGAGACGTCGACCCCGTGCTGGTGCGCCTGGAACAGCAGCGGCGTCGCCCAGGTGTTGTCCATGATGACGCAGACGCCCCGCGCGTGGGCGGCGGCCACGATGGCGGGCACGTCCTGGATCTCGAAGCTTTGCGAGCCCGGTGCCTCGACCAGCACGGCCCGCGTATTGTCGCGGATCAGGCCGGCGATCTCGCCGCCGATCAAGGGATCGTAGAACGTCGTCGACACGCCGAACTGCTTGAGGACCGTGTTGCAGAATCGGCGCGTGGGGCCATAGGCGGAATCGGTCACCAGCAGGTGGTCGCCGGAGCCGAGCACGGCCAGCAATGCGAGCGCGACTGCGGAAAGCCCGGAGGGCGTCAGCACGGTTCCGGCCGCGCCCGTGATCTCGGTCCAGGCCTCCTCCAGCGCCGTCGTGGTGGGCGTGCCGTGGGTGCCGTAGGTGTAGCGTTGCGCCCCGCCGCGCAGATCGGCGACGTTCTCGAACAGCACCGTGGAGCCGCGATAGATCGGCGTGTTGACGAAGCCGTGCTGCTCGAAAGGCTCCCGCCCAGCATGGACCAGCCGGGTGCGCGATTGCAGGGAAGCACGGGTTTCTGGCGTCAGCTTCACGAGAGGGCCTTGGGTTCGGTGCAGGGAGGCGTGAAGGTGGTCGACGCGGTCCCGAGGGTCAAGGCCATCAAGGGAAGGGCACGGGCTATTCGGGACAACCGCGTGCGTGGGCTTCAACTTGACCGTTCTCGGCAAAGCGGTGTGTGATGCGGCAGGGCAGGACGCCGCCGGGGCGTTTCGGCCACGGATCCCGCCCGGGCGGGCACGATCGGAGAGAACGCGATGCGAACGATGAGCAGACTGGCGCTGGGGTTGGTATCGGTTCTTGCGGTCGGCGTTGCGACGGCCGGTGCACGTGCCGCGACGCTGGACACCGTCAAGGGCAAGGGCGTGCTGACCTGCGGTGCCAATACCGGGCTCGGCGGGTTCGGAATTCCCGACGACAAGGGGAATTGGACCGGTCTCGACGTCGATTTCTGCCGGGCCATGGCGGCGGCCGTGTTCGGCGACGCCACCAAGATCAAGTTCGTGCCGCTCGATGCCAAGAACCGATTCACGGCGATCCAGTCGGGCGAGGTCGACGTCCTGTCCCGCAACACCACCTGGACCTCGTCGCGCGAGAGTACGCTCGGCCTGGTGTTCGGCCCGGTCACCTATTACGACGGCCAGGGGTTCATGGTCCGCAAGAAGATGAACATCGCCTCGGCCAAGGAGCTCGACGGCGCCTCGGTCTGTGTCCAGCAGGGCACCACGACCGAGCTCAACCTCGCGGACTACTTCCGCAGCAACAACATGAAATACGAAAGCGTCGCGTTCCAGGGCGAAGACGAAACCCTCAAGGCCTATGAATCGGGCCGATGCGATGCCTTCACCACGGACGCGTCGGGCCTTTATGCCGAGCGCCTGCGTCTCACCAATCCCGACGAACATATGGTTCTGCCCGAGATCATTTCGAAAGAGCCGCTTGCGCCCTCGGTGCGCCAGGGCGACGACCAATGGTTCAACGTCATGCGCTGGACGGGCTTTGCCCTGATCAACGCCGAGGAACTGGGTGTCACGTCGAAGAACGTCGACGACATGATGAAGTCGGATAATCCGAACATCCGTCGCCTGCTCGGCGTAGAAGGCGACCAGGGCAAGGGCTTGGGTCTGTCCAACGACTGGGCGTACAAGATCATCAAGCAGGTCGGCAATTACGGCGAGATTTTCGACCGCAACGTCGGCGAGGGCTCTGCACTCAAGATAAAGCGCGGCCTGAATGCCTTGTGGACCAAGGGCGGATTGCAATACGCCCCGCCGATCCGGTGAGCCTCACCGGTCTCGCTTGCCTGGCCTCGCAATTGCTTAGACCGTCGAACGTCGCAGCATAAATTGAGGGCGTAGGGTCCATGACCGCGCAAACGGTAGTCGGCCAGAAGGCCCCGGGCGTATCGAAGCTGTACGACCCGCGCACCCGGGCAATCTTTTATCAGGTCGTCCTGGTGGCGGTTCTGGTTGCCGTGGCCTGGAGCGGCAGCCATTTCGCGGTTCAGAACATGGCGAAGCTGGGCATTCCGCTCAACTTCGCCTTCTGGGATCAGACCGCCGGTTTCGAGATCAACCAGTCGCTGATTTCCTACTCGGCCTTGTCCACCTACGGACGAGCCTTTTGGGTCGGCCTGCTGAACACGTTGCTGGTCAGCGCGATCGGCATCGTATTCGCCACGATAGTTGGCTTTTTGATCGCCATATTCCGCCTGATGCAGAACTGGATCGTGTCCAAACTGGCCACGGTCTATGTCGAATTGTTCCGCAACATCCCGCTGCTGCTCCAGCTCGTGTTCTGGTACAACGTGGTCCTAAAATCCCTGCCGGCGCCGCGCCAGTCAGTGTCGGTTTTCGGCGTCGCGTTCCTGAACAACCGCGGCCTGATCCTGCCGAGCCCGAACTTCGGAAGTGGTGCCGGGTTGCTTGGCGCCGTGGTGGTGGCAGCGGTCGCGGCCAGCATCGGGTTTTGGATCTGGGCGTCACGCCGCCAGGAGGCGACCGGGCAGCAACTGCCGGTGGGCTCGATCTGCATCGCGCTTCTGCTTGTGCCGAGTATCGTCGCCTATCTGGCGCTCGGGGCGCCGCTCAGGTTCGACATCCCCACCCTGAAGGGCTTCAACTTCATCGGCGGCAAGCCGGTGTTTCCCGAATTGGCCGCGCTTGTTCTCGGTCTCTCGATCTATACGGGGGCGTTCATTTCCGAGATCGTCAGGAGCGGCATCCAGGCAGTCGGTCGCGGACAGCATGAGGCCGCCGAGGCGCTCGGGCTGCGCTCCAACGTCAAGCTGACCCAGGTCGTGATTCCCCAGGCAATGCGGGTCATCATTCCGCCGCTGACGAACCAGTACTTGAACCTCATCAAGAATTCGTCGCTGGCCGTCTTCATCGGCTACCCGGATCTCGTCCAGGTGTTCGCCGGGACGGTGCTCAATCAGACTGGCGCGGCCGTCCAGTGCATGGCCGTGACCATGGGGGTCTATCTGGCGATTTCGCTGGTCACCTCGACGGCCATGAACGTCTATAACCGCCGCGTCGCTCTGGTGGAGAGGTGAACGCATGAGCGACATGACGTACGGCTCGCAAGCGTTTCTGCGCACGCAGTCGAGCCCTGCCGAGCCGCCGCCGAGCCTGGTCCAGGGGCCCTGGGCCTGGGCCAGGCGCAACCTTTTCTCGTCGCCGATCTCTGCCCTTTTGACGGTTGCGGCCGTGGCGTTCCTGGTCTGGTTCGTGCCGGGGGTCCTGCGCTTCTTGATCTTCGACGCGGTTTTCCACGCCGACAACGGCGAGGTGTGCCGCGCGCATCCCTATGGGGCCTGCTGGCCGTTTATTTATTACAAGTTCGGCTTCTTCCGGTACGGCTTCTACCCGGAATCCGAGCACTGGCGCATCGATCTCACCGAGGCGATCGGCGCCGTGCTGATCGTCTGGCTGCTCTGGCGGCGATTGCCGAAGCGGAACATCGCGGCGGCGCTGTTCTTCATCGTTTATCCTGTGGTCGGTTTCGCGCTGCTGTACGGCGGCCGCTGGGTCGGACTGCCGGTCGTCGAAACACACCTTTGGGGCGGGATTCTCGTCACTCTGCTGGTGTCGCTGGTCGGCATCGTGTTCTCTCTGCCGCTCGGCGTCTTGCTGGCCCTGGGCCGGCGCTCCAAGCTTCCCGCCGTTCAGGCCTTCTCGACGGCCTTCATCGAATTCGTGCGGGGCGTGCCCTTCATCACCGTGCTGTTCATGGCCAATTTCATGTTGCCGATGTTCCTGCCGAGCGACTGGACGCCGGATCGTCTGCTGCGCCCGCTCGTCGGCACCGCGCTGTTTGCGGCGGCCTATATGGCGGAGGTGGTCCGCGGTGGCCTGCAGGCCATGCCGCGCGGCCAGTTCGAGGGCTCATCCGCACTCGGCCTGAGCTACTGGAATACGATGCGGCTGATCATCCTGCCGCAGGCTCTGACCATCGTGATCCCGGGCATCGTGTCGAGCTTCATCAGCCTGTTCAAGGACACGACGCTGGTCTCCATCGTCGGCATTTTCGACCTGCTGCGCACCATCGAGAGCGCGCGACTCGATCCGGTCTGGGCTGCGCCCACCACTTCGGCCACCGGTTACGTGTTCGCGGCGGCGTTCTTCTGGGTGTTCTGCTTCGGCATGTCGCGCTATTCGCAAGCCATGGAGCGCCGGCTGCATGCCGGTCGCAACCACTGAGTTCCGGGGATTTTGACATGAGCGCCGTCCAGCAATCCCTGCCGAGCAATGCCGACGCCGAATATGCCGTCGACCTGTTGGGCGTGAACAAATGGTACGGCGCCTTCCACGTCCTGAGGGACATCAACCTGCATGTCCGGCGCGGCGAGCGCATCGTGGTGTGCGGTCCCTCCGGATCGGGCAAATCGACCATGATCCGCTGCATCAACCGGCTGGAAGAGCACCAGAAGGGCCGCATCATCGTCAACGGCACCGAACTGACCAACGACTTGCGGCGCGTCGACGAGGTGCGCCGCGAGGTCGGCATGGTGTTCCAGCACTTCAACCTCTTCCCGCACCTGACAGTGCTCGAAAACTGCACCTTGGCGCCGATCTGGGTGCGCAAGATGCCCAAGCGCGAGGCCGAAGAGGTGGCCATGAAATATCTTACCCGGGTGCGCATCCCCGAGCAGGCCGCGAAATACCCGGGCCAACTATCGGGCGGGCAGCAGCAGCGCGTCGCCATCGCGCGGTCGCTTTGCATGAATCCCAAGATCATGCTGTTCGACGAGCCGACCTCGGCGCTCGATCCCGAAATGGTCAAGGAGGTGCTCGACACGATGGTGTCGCTGGCCAACGAGGGCATGACCATGGTTTGCGTCACCCACGAGATGGGCTTTGCGCGCCAGGTCGCCGATCGCGTGGTGTTCATGGATGCCGGCGAGATCGTCGAGATGAACACTCCGGCGGAGTTCTTCGCCAACCCTCGGCACGAACGCACCAAGCTGTTCTTGGGCCAGATCCTGCACTGAGGGACGAGCATCGCGCGTGACGCATTTCGCGTTCATCGCGCCGCCCTACGCCGGTCACCTCAATCCGATGCTGGCGCTGGCCGAAGGCCTGCTGGCGCGCGGACACAGCATCACCTTCGTGGCTCAGCCCGATGTCGCGCCGCTGGTGGCCCGGTCGGGCATCGGCTTTGCGGCTGTGGGCCGCGACACCCATCCGCCCGGCACGCTGGCCCGGATGGCGGGCCGGCTGTCCTCCACCACCGGGCTTTTGGGCATCGGGCGGGTCATCGACGACGTTGTCCAGACCACAGACATGCTGTG
The DNA here is from genome assembly GCA_963851175.1 of uncultured Alphaproteobacteria bacterium. Lineage (GTDB taxonomy): Bacteria > Pseudomonadota > Alphaproteobacteria > Rhizobiales > Beijerinckiaceae > Lichenihabitans. The sequence goes on from CAWKNU010000010.1 coordinate 350,913, forward strand.
CCGTAACGGGCCTGACGTCCTCGAGCGCATCGGCGCGGATGCCATCTTGGCGGACCAGACCGAGGCGGCCGGGGGCCTGCTGGCCCGCCATCTCGGCCTGCCGCAGATTTCGGTCGCCAATGCGCTGCTGATCAATCGGGAGCCGCTGGTGCCGCCGCCCTTCATCGGATGGGCCTACGACGACACGGAATGGGGCCTGAAACGCAACCGCGGCGGCTACCGGGTCGCCGACTGGATGATGCGTCCGCTGACCCATGTCATCCGGCGCTACGCGCAGGCCTGGGAACTCGGGCCGCTCGCAAGTTTGGAGGATTGTCTCTCCCCGGTGCTGCAGATCAGTCAATCGGTCGAGGGTTTCGACTTTCCGCGCCGCAACGCGCCGGCTTCGCTCGTCCATGTCGGGCCGTTGCGCAGGCCCGATATAGAGCGCCTGGCCGGCCCCGGGCTCCCGGCCACTCGTATTCTGTTCGCTCGGCACCCTACAGGGCGGCCGCGCTCCCATTTTTCGCAAGGTCGCCGAAGCCTGCCGCGACCACGATCTTAGGCTGCTGATCGCGCATGGCGGAAAGCTGAGCGCCGCAGAGATCGCGGGACTGCCCGGTTCGCCGCAGGTCGAAGCCTATGTGCCGCAACGGGCCGTGATGGCGCGTGCGGCCGCGGCGGTCACGCATGGCGGGCTCAACACGGTGCTGGACGCGCTCGCGGCCGGGCTGCCCTTGTTGGTCGTGCCGATCGCCTTCGAACAGGGCGCGATCGCGGCCCGTATCGTGCGGTGCGGGGCTGGCATCGCGATCCCCCGCCATCGACTGACCGCTTCCCGGGTGGCGCAGGCGCTGACCGGATCTGCTCACCGATCCGGCCTATCGGGGTCGCGCCGCGGCCCTGGCCCAGGAGATCGCACAAGCCGGCGGGGTCGAGCGAGCCTGCGACCTGATCGAGGCCGTGCTGGTTCAGCCCTGGTCGAGCGTTTCCTCGTAGAGCGTGCTGCCAAGCCCGGAGGTCGGGTCGAACTGTCGGTAGGTCGCCCGGCCGTCGCGGCCGTCGAGATCGATCAGCGCGTAGCCAAGCTGGTAGAGATCGCCATCGGCCTGAGGCTGCAGCCGCGGGACCTCGCCGCCGACCCTGATGAGCTCGGGAACAGCCTGCCCGGCCAGCTCGGGTGCCGGCCTGGTGAGATCCTCGGTCGCGGCGACCGGGACGGCGCTGGCCCCCACACAACGCCCGCGCTGGAGCCCCATGAAGGGCTCGTAGAGCGCGATGTTGTGTTCGTGACCCCAGAACCATGCCGCGATTTCGGAAAGGTAATCGCCGAACTGGCCTAGAAGCCGCGAATTCGCGACACGACCTGCGATGGTGCTATTGCGGGTGAACAGCGGATGGTGGGTCATGAGGATTGTCCGGCGCTGGCCGGCGTTGACGAGCTTGTCCTTGTGCCAGTCGAGTTCGCTATACGTGTCGCCTTCGTCGCGGTCGCGGATCCACGTGTCGTCCTGGTTGTAGCGCCGGGGATCGAAGTCGTTGTAGCCCGTGTCCGCCGCGAGGATCTGCCAATCCGCGTTGCGCAGGCAAAAGAAGCTGGCCGGCTGTCCCAGCCGCTTGAGCAGCGCGTAGTAAGGCGCAGCACCCGAATACATGTCGTGGTTGCCGCAGAGCGTGAACAGCCGCGGCGGCTTTGCCGGGAACGCCCGCGTCGCATTGTTGTAGAAGGCGTTCGCTTCGAGGGCCGTGCAGGCATAGTAGATATCGCCGAGGTGGATCAGGATATCGGGGCTGTGGAGGGCCACGTCCTCGAGCAAGGCCTGAGCCCGCGGGTCGCCGGTGCCCCAATCGCTGATGATCGCGATGCGGCAACGCGGCGGCAGCGTGCCGGGCGGCAGGATGCAATCGGTGAAGTTGCGGTATTTGATGTAGGGCACCGCGCTGTGGCGGGTCAGCGTGTAGTGCTCGACAAATTCGATGATGCACTCGATCCAGAACGGATCGTTGTCGCCGAACCGCATGAAGCCCGCCTTGGCGGCGATGATCTTGTCTACGTCAGCTTCGACGAGCGCCATGCCGAGATCGAGCGCCGCCTTGGCGGCCTCCCAGAGCTGGCTTTTGGGCGCCGCCGCGCTCTGCCCTTGGCTGGCCTGGTGGACCGCAAAAGCCGCCTCGTTGGCGGCAAGGACGCGTTCGTTCGCGAAATCCAGCGGCGGTCTCGCAAAGTCGGCCGAGAGCGGATCTGGCGGACGGGCAAGCCTGGCGACAGCGGACTGCCAGTTCGAAAGCAGCACGCTCGAAAAATGGGTGGGTAGCATGGCTCTCATCAAGTGGCGGCGACAGGGAGCCGTACCCCCGCTTCCGCTTCGGGCGCAAGCCGCGCCTTTGGCGGTTGCCGCAGGGAGCGGCGCCACATAGGATCGAAGCGCTATCCAGCAAGGGCGGGACATGGAGCACGGGGTTCTTTCGGATGCGGCTGCCCTGATCCTCGGCTATGGCCTAGGCTCGATCCCTTTCGGCCTGCTGCTGACCCGGCTCGCAGGAACCACCGACATCCGCACGATCGGATCGGGCAACATAGGGGCCACAAACGTGCTGCGGACCGGTCGCAAGGATCTGGCCGCCGCCACGCTGCTGCTCGACGGCCTCAAGGGAACGGCTGCGGTTCTGATCGCCGGTCGGTTCGGGGGCGAGGCCGGTGCGCTTGCGGCAGCAGCCGGCGCTTTTTTCGGCCATCTCTACCCGGTGTGGCTGGGCTTTCGGGGCGGCAAGGGAGTCGCAACCTTTCTCGGCTGCCTGCTGGGCGTCTGGTGGCCCATCGGGCTGGTGTTCTCCGGCCTTTGGCTCGCGGTCGCCTCCCTGCTGCGCTACTCGTCCGCGGCGGCCCTGGTGGCCTCGGCTGCATCGCCGATCCTCCTGCTGGTTTTCGGCCGCATCGGCGATGGCATGGTGTTTCTCGTCCTTGCGCTGGTGCTCTGGTGGAAGCATCGCGCTAACCTTTCGCGCCTGCTCGCGGGCACTGAAAGCCGCATCGGGCAAAAGGCGTGAACCCGAGCCTCAAGGACCTTTCGGATGCGGAGCGTCTCGATTGGTTGCGGCTGATACGCAGCGAAAACATCGGCCCACGCACCTTTCATGGCCTGCTGCAGCGGTTTGGAAGTGCCGGAGCCGCACTCCAGGCTTTGCCCGAACTCATCCGTAAGAGCTCGGTCGGCCCGCGAGATCAAGATCTGCTCGGTGGGCGAGGCCGAAAAGGAGATGGATACTGCCCGGCGAGCAGGGGTGCGTTTTGTCGCGCTCTGCGAAGCCGCTTACCCATCAACGCTCAGGGCTATCGACGCGCCGCCCCCGTTACTGGCGCTCAGCGGCGCAGCGGAAGCCCTGCTCCGGCCGACCGTCTCGATCGTCGGCTCGCGCAACGCTTCGGCCTCTGGACTGATCTTCACGGAACGGCTGGCCAGAGGGTTGGGAAGCAACGGCTACATCGTGGTGTCGGGCCTGGCGCGCGGCATCGACGGCAAGGCGCACCAGAGCAGCCTCGAAACCGGAACCGTCGCGGTCCTGGCCGGGGGGCACGACCGGATCTATCCGAGCGAACACGAAGCACTGGCGAAGCGTATCGTGCAGCGCGGCGCGCTGGTGTCCGAGATGCCGCTAGGCTGGGAGCCCAGGGCGCGGGATTTCCCACGGCGCAACCGCCTCGTCTCGGGCCTGAGTCTCGGGGTTGTGGTGGTCGAGGCAAGCCGTCGCTCGGGCTCGCTGATCACGGCGCGTTTCGCCAACGAGCAGGGCAGGGAGGTATTTGCGGTTCCGGGGTCGCCGCTCGATGCGAGGGCGGAGGGTACTAACGATCTGTTACGCCAAGGCGCCACCATGTGCACGTCGGTCGACGACGTTCTGAACGCCCTCGCTCCAACCCTCGAGCAGGATCGCGCCCGCCCCTCCTTGGCAGAGCCTTTCGACGCGGAAGCCACGATAGGGCCTTTGTGGGACGAGATCGACCTCTTCGCAAACCCGGACCTCACCCCGCAGGACGGCGGTTTCTCGGACTCGGGACGGCCAAAGCCGGCGACCTATGCCGAGGCGGCGGACGCGGACCCGGTCACCGTCCTCGATCGTATCGTCGGGCTGATCGGACCCGTTCCGATGCTGGTGGACGAACTGATCCGGGCCGCCGCGCTGGCCCCCCGCGAGCTTCAGGCAGCGCTGATGGAACTCGAGCTCGCCGGAAAGATCAGGCGCTACGATGGCAATCGTGTTTCCCTGAATTTCGAGCCGCGCCAGGGAAGCGGAAGTGTGTCAGGGGTGCCTTGAGCCGGCAGGCCGCTCGCCGGACGCCAGGCCGCGATAGATGCGCTCGGCTTCCTGGCGCGCCATCGACAGAAGATATGTCAGCATCGGCAGGCCGGCCGAACTCGCCATGTTGGTCAGGTCGCTGCACATTTCCGCGACATACCGGGTCATTTCGGCGGTGTTCACGGTCTGCGTTGGGGCGGCGGTCGCACGCACCTCCTGGTCGCCTACCAGACGCTGCGTTGAGGCCTTCGGTCGCCGTGGAACGGTTAGCTGCGACATAGCTTCGGCTCGTCATCAAGTAGCAATGCAAGCTCGGCAGGAGCCTGCCTCGCAACCTATAGGTGCCTAAAGCTACTTTCGCAACCATAAACGTGGATTTTGGAGCCGCGACGCCGTTCGCCGCGCCCGCGGTTCCCTCGGTGAACCCTCTGCATTGCGCGCGACCTCACCCATGCTCCTCCCCCTTGTGGAGAGGGGCAGGGGGCGAGGGTAGGGCGAGTTCGAAGGGCACTCGCGAGGTCACCTGGCCAGGGACGCCAGCCGGTCGAGCGCGCCTTGGAGGATGTACGCCGCGGCCATGCGGTCCACGACCTCCTCTCGCCTGGCCCTCGATGCGTCCTGCGCGATGAGCGCGCGATTGACGGCTGCTGTGGACAGCCGCTCGTCCCAGAAGATCACCGGCTTGCCGACCAGCGGAAGTGCCTGGCGAACGAAGGCGCGGGTGGATTGCACGCGCGGTCCCTCCGAGCCATCCATGTTGAGCGGCAGACCCATGACCAGGGCAGCAATCTCGAAACGGGCAATCTGGGTCCGGAGCTCTTCGATGTCTTTGGTGAACTTCACGCGCCTTATCGTGATCAGCGGCGTGGCGATCCGTCGTTCCACGTCCGACAAGGCGAGGCCGATCGTCTTGGTGCCGAGATCGAGCCCCATCAGGCGCTGGTTGCGTCCGAGCAGGGGGCGCAGATCCTCGATCGTCATGACTTGCGCGGTCATTGACGCCAGAGTTCGCGTGTCGCATATGCGCGGGGGCAGGGTCGAACCTCCATGTTGGTTCATTGTGAGGCGCGTTGATTCACCTGAAGTCTCGATGATATAGACGCAGGCTTCGCTTTCCCCTCGTCCTCGGAAGTGTTTATGTCCATCGATCAGGCGACTGTACGCCGCGTCGCTCAGCTCGCTCGCATCACGTTGCGCGACGACGAGGTGCCGCATTTGCAAGGCGAGATCAACGCCATTCTGTCCTTTGTCGCCGAGTTGGACGACGTGTCCGTCGAGGGCGTCGAGCCCATGACTTCGGTCTTGCCGATGCGCATGAAGCTTCGCCGGGACGAGGTTACCGACGGCGGCCTCGCGGATGAAATCGTGGCCAATGCGCCGGTCACCGAGGACCGGTTGTTCGTGGTGCCAAAAGTCGTCGAGTGACGACATCTTACCTCATTCGCGAGCCGTTCGGCCCGCGAACCTTCGAGATCCCTCAATGTCTGATCCAACAAGCCTGACGCTTGCCGGTGCGCGCGACGCCATCCGGGCCAAAACCATTTCGTCACGGGAACTGACGCAGGCCCATATCGATGCGATCGAAGCGGCCCGCGGGCTGAACGTCTTCATCACCGAGACGCCCGAACGCGCCCTCGACATGGCGCAAGCTTCCGATGAGCGCATCGCGCGCGACCAGGCGGGACCCCTCGAAGGCCTGCCTCTCGGCATCAAGGATCTTTACTGCACCAAGGGTGTGCAGACGACCGCAGGCAGCCGGATCCTCGAGGGCTTCGTGCCCGGCTACGAATCGACCATCACGGCGCAGCTTTGGCGTGACGGCGCCGTCATGCTCGGCAAGCTCAATCTCGACGAGTTCGCCATGGGCTCGTCCAACGAAACGTCCTATTTCGGGCCGGCGATCTCGCCGTGGCGACGCTCGGGTTCCAACGCTGCGCTGGTTCCCGGTGGCTCCTCGGGCGGGTCGGCGGCTGCGGTCGCGGCGCGCCTGTGCCTGGGTGCCACCGCCACCGACACCGGCGGCTCGATCCGCCAGCCCGCCGCCTTCACCGGAACGGTCGGCATCAAGCCGACCTATGGACGCTGTTCGCGCTATGGAGTGGTCGCCTTCGCGTCCTCGCTGGACCAGGCCGGCCCCGTGGCCCGCACGGTGCGCGACACGGCGATGCTGCTCGGGTCCATGGCCGGACACGATCCGCGCGATACGACCTCGGTCGACCTGCCGGTCCCCGATTACGAGGCCGCGGTCGGCCGGTCCGTGAAGGGCAAGGTGATCGGTATCCCCAAGGAATATCGACTCGACGGCATGCCGGGCGAGATCGACACGCTGTGGCAGGCGGGCATCGAATGGCTGAAGGCGGCCGGCGCCAAGATCGTCGACATAACGCTGCCGCACACGAAATATGCCTTGCCGGCCTATTACATCGTGGCGCCCGCCGAAGCCTCGTCGAACCTTGCCCGCTACGATGGCGTGCGCTACGGGCTCCGCGTGCCGGGGCGCGACATTGCCGAGATGTACGGCAATACGCGTGCGGCGGGCTTCGGCGCCGAGGTGCGCCGGCGGGTGATGATCGGCACCTATGTGCTCTCGGCCGGCTACTACGACGCCTATTATCTGCGGGCCCAGAAGGTGCGAACGCTTGTCAGGCAGGATTTCGAACGCGCCTTCGAGGCCGGCATCGACGCAATCCTCACGCCTGCCACGCCGTCCGCTGCCTTCGCGGTCGGGGAGAAGGGTTCGGACGACCCGATCGGGATGTACCTCAACGACGCCTTCACGGTGACGGTCAATATGGCCGGCCTGCCTGGAATTTCCGTTCCGGCGGGTCTTTCGGCAGAGCGCCTGCCCTTGGGCCTTCAGTTGATCGGCCGGCCGTTCGACGAAGAGACGCTGTTCGCGCTCGCCGAAGTCATCGAGCAATCGGCGCCTCCCGTGCAGTTACCCGAGAACTGGTGGTCCGTGTGAGCGCCTCCGGCGAGCCGGCCCTCACCGACCTGCGCCGGGAAATCGACGAGATCGACCGCGCGCTCGTAGCCCTCATTGCCAAGCGCTTCGATTGCATCACGCGCGTGGTGGAAGTGAAGCGGCGCGAGAACATACCGGCCCTGATCGAGGCCCGCGTGGAGCAGGTGCTGCACCATGTGCGCGGGCAGGCGGGCGAGGTCGGGGTTCCGCCAGAACTGCCCGAAGCGATCTGGCGCACCATGATGGGTTGGGTGATCGATTATGAAAACGACCGCCTGTCCCCCGAGGAGACTTCAAGGCCGGGTCTCCTGCGAACTCCGCGCGCGGCCGATCGCGACCGATTGTCTTGAACCGTCCGCTGGGTGCGACACCGGTCGCTCCATGACCCATGATGTGGAGGATGCCGCTATGGCGAACACGAACGACAGCAAGCTGCTGCGCGGCGCGACAGGCGACTGGGAAATCGTCGTCGGGATGGAGATCCATGCCCAGGTCACCTCCCGCTCCAAGCTGTTCTCCGGCGCCGCGACCGCATTCGGCGCCGAGCCCAATTCGCAGGTTTCCTTCGTGGACGCCGCGATGCCCGGCATGCTGCCCGTAATCAACGAGGCCTGCGTGTCACAGGCTGTTCGCACCGGTCTGGGCCTCAAGGCCAAGATCAACCGGAGATCCGTGTTCGATCGCAAGAACTACTTCTACCCCGACCTGCCGCAGGGCTATCAGATCTCCCAGTACAAGAGCCCCATCGTGGGCGAGGGCGAGGTGATCGTCGACGTCACGCCGGAACGACAGATCCGCGTCGGGATCGAGCGCCTGCATCTCGAGCAGGACGCCGGGAAATCGCTGCACGACCAGTCGCCGCAGGACAGCTTCGTCGACCTCAACCGGTCCGGCGTCGCACTGATGGAGATCGTGTCGCGGCCCGATATGCGCTCGGCCGACGAGGCCAAAGCCTACGTCACGAAGCTGCGTACGATCCTGCGCTACCTCGGCACCTGCGACGGCGACATGGAAAAGGGCAGCTTGCGAGCCGACGTGAACGTCTCGGTCCGACGTCCCGGCGAGCCGCTCGGAACGCGCTGCGAGATCAAGAACGTCAATTCGATCCGCTTCATCGGCCAGGCGATCGAAACCGAAGCGCGTCGGCAGGTCGGCCTGCTCGAGGACGGCGAATCGATCGTCCAGGAGACTCGGCTGTTCGACCCCGGGCGCGGTGAGACCCGCTCGATGCGCTCGAAGGAAGAGGCGCATGACTACCGCTATTTCCCGGATCCGGACCTGCTTCCGCTGGAACTCGAGCAGGACTTCGTCGATGCCCTCGCGGCGGACCTTCCCGAACTGCCCGACGAGAAGAAGGCCCGGTTCATGCGGGACTATGGTCTGTCGTCCTATGACGCTGGCGTCCTCGTGGGCGAACGCGAGCTGGCGGGCTATTTCGAGCGCGCGGTCTTGGTCGAGCCGGCCGGTCGGGACGCGAAACTCGTCGCGAACTGGGTCACCGGCGATGTTGCGGCTTACGCCAACTCGGTAGGACTGCCCGTGCCCGCAACGCAGATCGCGCCCGAACAGGTGGCCGACTTGGTCGACATCATTGCGGATGGCACCATCTCGGGCAAGATCGCCAAGGACGTGCTGCTGCTCCTGACCGGGGAAGAGCGTGGCGCGATGCCGCGCGACATCGTCGACCGTCGGGGGCTGAAACAGGTCACCGACACCAAGCCGATTCAGGACGCGATCGACGCCATCGTGGCCGAAAACCCGGACAAGGTGGCGCAGGCCATCGCGAAACCCACGATGCTGGGCTGGTTCGTGGGGCAGGTGATGAAGCGCACGGGCGGCAAGGCCAACCCTCAAACCGTCAATGCTCTGCTGAAACAGCGGCTCGGTATCTGACGGGGCTTCGCCCCAGCAACGGGGGGATCGTATCCCGATCGAGCCGAAGCAGGTCTTCGCGATTCGCGAGACCCGCTCGGCTCCGCTATTTGCGGACCAGGCAGACCCTGGAGAAATCCTTCCAGGTTCCCGAGGCGGTGCCGGCCTTTTTCATCGCCGACCATTGATGCCCGCATTCGAGCATACGGGTGCGCGCGCCCGCGTTCCGACTCGCACTTTCGTCAGGCGACCCGGCAGGGGTCGACCGCGAGGTCGCTGCGTCCGGCGTTCGGGACAGGTCCGCAATGGCTTTGGCCGGGGAGGCCGGCGCTGGTGCCTTGGGCGGTAAGGCCGCTGCCGGTGCCTTGGAGGCCTCCGCTGCCTGTGCGAACCCCGGGCTCATGGCAAGACAGAACGCGGAAACAACGACAGAGCGGATTGAGCCGGGCAACGAGAACCTCTTCAGCATCTTGGGAACGGCCGCGTTCGAAGCGCCAGCGCAGCCTAGCACTCGGCGAGCCTATATAACAGGCCGTTTACTCGGCCGGCGCAGGGCTGGCTGCGGGCTTGGCGGATTTGGTGCCCGCGGTCGCGGCGGTGGTGGTCAGCGAAGCCGCGGTTCCGGTCTGGCGCGGTTCCTCGCGGGTCCACTTCTGACCGCCGCATAGAACATAGGCGACGCAGCCCTTTATCTCGGCCTCGCCATGGCTGAGCAACTTGAACGTTGCATCATAGGTCTTGCCGTTCTGAGGATTGTAGACGGATCCCGACCAGTGGTCCTCGTCGACCTTCATGTTGATCAGCGGCAATCCAAGGAGGGAGCGCTTCCGCTTGGCCTCGTCCTCATTCTCGCGATCGAGTTTCAGATGGCCCTTGGAATCGTTCGGATCCTTCATCCAGAAGATGGTGCCGCAGATCGCATCCGCGCCGCAGTGGGTAACCTTGATCTGCGACTCGTGCTTTTCGGTCGCCCAATATCCGGCAGGATCATCGAGCGCCACCGCTCGTCCGGCAGACAGAATCAAGCCCGCAGAGATCAGGGCTCCCCACAGGGGATAAGATTTTGCTCTAGTCATCGTCAGTCTATCACCCGTTAGCGACAATTCGCGAAAACTGGCGGAGACGGAGGGATTCGAACCCTCGATAGGGCTTTACAACCCTATAACGGTTTAGCAAACCGCCGCCTTCAGCCTCTCGGCCACATCTCCGTCGTGCCCAGCACATCGTGCCAAGCATGTTCGCCACTCGAGCGCGTCGAGATATGCCCGACCGCATCGCACTTGGCAAGGTTGACGCGCAAATCTGGCGAAACAAGGAACACCCGCGCGCGAAAGCAAGATCTTTCACGTTCTGCTAACTTCGTCGAACCAGACCGAGTGCCGTCGCGATCGGGCTTTCGGTGTAGCCAACCAGGGAAATGGCGTCGAGTTCCGTCCGGCTGGTCGGGCCCGCGACCGCAGCGCGACGATTCAAGCCCGAAACAGGCCCAAAATCGTTGCGGGAATGTCACATCGCCCTTGGAAAGCCGGTATGGGGCGAATTCGCGGCATTCTAGCGTTTGAGCCCGACCGCATCGCAGTTATGTTGGATTCGCGGTGGGGATGTTCCCCACGCTCTTGGACGGCTCCGAAGACGACATCGGTTTGAAAGCTGAGGGTCTACGGAGCCGGATACTGGGGAACAGGGGCGCTAAGGTTCGAACTGGCTTTGGAGATGGTCTGATCTCGAAAGTGCGGCGGGTCACAAGCAAAACCAATCCCGTTGGGTCTTTCAAACTGGAGGTTTGACAATGAAGCTCGCTAAGAGCCTTCTTCTCGGTTCGGCGGCCGCAATTGCCGCCACCGCTGGCGCACAGGCTGCTGATCTTCCATTCCGGAAGGCGGCTCCTGTTGAGTACGTTCGTGTTTGCGACTGGACTGGCGCTGGCTTCTTCTACATCCCGGGCACCGATACCTGCTTGAAAATCGGCGGCTTCGTCCGTGCCGAATACGAGTATAACTCAGGCGGTCGGGCATACCAGGCTACAACCTCAGCGTTCATCTCGCCGACCGCGGGAACGGGAGCTGGCTCGGTCGGTAACCCAGGCACCGGCACCACGGCCACCACGCCGACTGGAAACTACATCTCCGGCCGCAATCGCGACGCCACCGGCTTTTTCGTTCGTGGCCGCCTGACCGCAGATGCTCGCACGCAGACCGCCTATGGCACCCTGCGCTCGTTCATCCAGCTCCAGGCCGATCGGTTCTCTGGCGCTGAAAACTACGCTTCGACCTATCCGCAGGGCTCGAGCAGCAACACCTACATCGACAAGGCCTTCATCCAGTTCGCTGGGATCACGGCGGGTCGCGTTCAGTCCTTCTTCGACTTCGGCGCCGACCCGTACGGCTTCGAAGGCGTGCAGACGTCCGACGCGTCCAGCCAGGTGTTCGCCTACACGGCGACCTTCGGTGGCGGCTTCTCGGCCACGATCTCGGCTGAAGATCCGAACGTCCGCCGGACCGGCATCGGTCAGACGTCCACTCGCTTCGGTACCTCGGCCGCCAGCTACGAAGGCGACGTGATCCCCGACGTGGTTGGTGCGCTGCGTGCCGACCAGGCCTGGGGCGCTGCCCAGTTGTCGGCAGCCTATCATCAGGTGAACACGACGTCTCCGCAAAGCAGCACGATCGCCGACAACATCGGCCCTCGGAGAACGGAAGATGGCTACGCGGTGCGTGGCGCTGTTCAGATCAAGCTGCCGTTCCTTGCGGCTGGCGACGAGTTCCAGGTTGAAGGCGGCTACCAGCGGGGTGCCTTCAGCTACGCGAACAGCAACCTCGTGATGGGTGGTTACGGCAACTCGATCGTCGTCGGCGGCTTCCAGCACCCGAGCGTGGACGCGATCGCGATCACGAATGCGGGTGGTGGCTACAGCCTGGCGATGGCTGAGAGCTACACGGTTTCGGGTGGCTTCGTTCACTTCCTGACGCCGCAGTTCCAGAACATCATCTTCGGCGGTTACGAGCACCTCACGTACGGCGGTGCCGCGAACATCGCATGGTACAATGGCGGTGTCGGCGCGGTGGACGACTACCGCATCGCGGATCAGTTCAACTGGTTCCCGGTCAAGAACATGCAGATCGGCATCGAAGTGATGTACATCAAGATCGACCAGAAGGTTCCGGGCACGCCTGGCAACCCGGTGGCCGGTTCGGCTGCGATCGCGCTTCCCGCGGGGATCAGGCAGAACCCGAATGCCTTCGAAGCTCGCCTCCGTATGGAACGCGACTTCTAAGCCTCACGGTTCAAACAATATCGAGAGCCCGGCCCAGTGCCGGGCTCTTTCGTTTTGGGAACCCCGGCCCGGAACAAGAGCATCTGCCCATGGGGAACGCGTGTCGCGCCTGAACCTCTCTCCATGGCCGGTGGCCGCCACCCAGATCCCGCGGCACCGACTTTGCTGACCCGAGCCGGTCTCACCGGCCCCTCAGTTTGCACCGATGCCGTCAGAAGGCCCGAGCGCCGATGGCTCGGAACACGGGGCTATTCGAGGCAAAGGATGGCCGCAGCCTCGCGCCGTCGCCAGGCCGCGTGGAAGCTGAGCGGGAGCCACGTGTCGATGCCGCTTGCTTGCAGCAGGCCCGGATTTGTCGGGTTGTCGGGAAGGGCGGCCGTCGCCCGGCCCTGAGGGCGTCGCAGGAAACGGACTCTAGTGCAAGCCGGTCCCGCGCGGGGCTGGCGCTCCCAGAGCTTCGAGAGGCGCGACAGCGGCCCACAAGCGGGACCGCGAATTAGCTTGCGCTACCGCCTTCGCCAGCGGCTCAAGGAACTGCGATCAGTTCCGTTCCCACATCATCATGCTGCCGAGTTCGCCCATGGCGTGCCACTCGGGCCGTCCGACATCCCCCGAGGTTTCGATCGCCATCAGGGCCGCGATGGCGGTTCGGGCCCGGTTGACGCGGCTTTTCAGCGTGCCCAGCGCGCAGCCGCAGATCTGAGCCGCTTCCTCGTAGGCAAAGCCGGAGCCGCCGACCAGGATCAGCGCTTCGCGCTGTTCGGCGGGAAGCTTGAGGAGCGCCGAACGCAGATCCTGCAGGTCCATGTGGCCGTTCTGTTCCGGCACGGAAACAAGACGGGCCGCCATGGTGCCCTCGGCGTCCTCGACCTCGCGCCGCCGCTTGCGATATTCGGAATAGAAGACGTTTCGCAGGATCGTGAACAGCCATGCCGACATGCTCGTGCCTTGCGTGAAAGAGGCCTGGTTGATCCAGGCCTTCATCAGGGTCTCTTGGACCAGGTCATCGGCTCGGTCGCCGTTGCCGCACAAGGAAAACGCAAAGGCCCGCAAGCTCGGGATCGTGGCGAGCATCTCGTCTTTCAAGAGATTAGCCGCCCCTGGCGCCGCCGGACCAGGATTTCCTGCATCCCGAGGCTCAGCTTCCGTGCTCATGCCCAACGTTCCCTGGTTGCTCACTGTCGTAAGTGCCCGGTCGGAGATAGGTCGCCCCAAGAGCGAAGCCGCCGGTCAATACGCCCACACTTACGATCGGCCTATATCGAAACACTTGAACAATTACTGAACCGATGCAGATGGGTACATCGATCGGCACCGCAATGGCGGGCTCAAGGCCGCCCAGGCGGACGCGACCGCGCGTCCTGAATGCTGACGTGGATATCGGATGACGACGGCGCGAAATCAACCCAGCGCCGCGATTCCTTGCGCGTTTTGACGGGCTGGACTCGAACATCGAAAATGCACGCCGGCCTAGGGGTTGGGAGCCAGCCGGCCGACCAGGATCGGGAGGACCGGAGGGTTTGCCCGTCGGCGAGCCCCCTAATGGTTCCAGGGTGACCGCATAGGTCGCGCCCTGGATGATCGCCGGATCGTAGGATGCGAGCGAAGCGCGGGTCGTCCCGTTCGGGGCAAGCGTGCCCAAGGAGCGCGGTGCCCCAAGCGAGGCATCGATCAGCCAGAGTTCCTGGGACTTATCGGCCGGCTCTTGGCCCGACACGGGGCGGATCGTCAGCCGGCGCGTTCCGACGTCGACCTCCAGCAGAACAGCCGGGGAATTGGCGTCCTTCTGCAGCACTGCCACAAACCTCTGATCCTGCTTGGGCGCCGGCGCGAGCGACACCCAGGCCAGGAGAGCTGCCGCCAATGCCGCGCACGCGGCCGTCGCGGCTCGCCATCGCCGGACACTGACGCTTGAGGTCCCTGACATCGGAGAGATTCGTGACGTTGGCGCCGCCCGTCGCGCCGAACAGGCGCGTCGTGAGGCTCGTATAGACATGGTCGGGCGGCTGTACCTCTCGAACCGCCTCACAAAGCGGCGCGAGCCGCTCTTCCCAGTCGCGGACCGCGGCATCGAGTGCCGGATCCGATCGCCTGCGCGCGTCGAAGCTTTCCCGCTCGGCGGTGCTGAGCGTGCCAAGGACGTATTCGACGACGTCGGGATCTTCTTCGGGATCGCTCATTGTGAAAGACAGGCCCTGAGTTGAGCCAGGCTGCGGTGCAGCCATGTCTTGATGGTCGGGACGGGACGGCCGAAACGCTCCGCCAGGGCCTCTCGGCTGAGGCCGCGATAATAGGCCAGGAGGACCGCGCTGCGCTTCTCAGACTCGAGGCCGTTCAGGCAGGCCAGCAAAGCCTTCAGCCGGTCGCTCTGCTCCATGCGGTCCAGCGGGTGATCGAGCTCCGCCGGCAGATCGAACCCTTCCGGCAGATCCACGACCGGCAACACCTTGCCACGCCGCTTTTCGTCGAGGGCCCGATTGCGCGCGATCGTGGCCATCCAGGTGATCGCAGAGCTGCGTCGCGAATCGTAGTCCGCCGCGCGCTCCCACACCTTGACGTAGACTTCCTGGAGAATCTCGTCGGCCAGGCTGCGCCGAGTGAGGATCCCGAGAATGATTCCGTAGAGCTTGGCGCTGGTGGCCCGATAAAGGACCTGGAACGCATCCCGATCCTGCAACGCCACACGGCCAAGAACGTCGGCAAGGTCGCGACTGGATGCCAGCATGTCGTCCCGTCCAACCCGAACCCACCCGACGGGCGATCCAAGCGGTGAAAGATACGCCACGCTACCCAGCGCCGGGGCCAAAGCCAAGAGCAGTTCCGAGCCTCGCGTCACGTGCGGCTCCTTATCGCTGCCGAAAACAGGCTCGGGCTCCGATCACGACGACCAAAAGCCAGCCAATGAGCATTCCGAACCCACCTACCGGTGCCGCGAAGGGAAGCGGACGGATGTTCTTGAACGCAGCGAACGCGAGATCGAAGCCGAACAGGGAGGCGCCGAATGCCAGAATACCGGCTGCGGCCAGCAGCCCTGGCTCCTGGGAAGACGATTTTTCGGAACTCACGAGAGCCAAAACAACCGCGGCGTGGATCAAGAGAAATTCGGCGGCAGTCCGGGCCAGATCGCCGCCTGCCAAGTGAGCTCCGGCTGCGGCAATCGCCACGCCAGAGAGCCCCATCAGCCCGGCGACCGGAACCAGAAGCCGGGACCACGCTGCCGCTCGTTTCATGGTGCAACCGTGGCCCGAAGCTCATTCAGAAGACGGCGTGAACGCGATCACTCAAGTACGCGATCATGCGGGCCTGCGACGCCGGTCCGCATCGCGCGAGACCGGCAGCGCTTGTCTTGCGGGATCAAGCCGCCGGAAGCATGACCGTGTCAATCACGTGAATCACACCATTCGACTGCAGCACGTCGGGAATCGTGACGCGCGCGACATCACCCTTGGCGTCGGTCACGGTCAGGCCGCGGCCGGCCTTGGCTACCGTCAGCGTGTCGCCTTGCACCGTCTTCAGTTCGGCCCGTCCGCCGCCTGCGTTGACCTGTGCCAGGAGGTCCTTCGCGGTCAGGCGACCGGCAACGACATGGTAGGTCAGGATGGCGGTCAGCTTGTCCTTGTTCTCGGGTTGGACCAGGGACTCGACCGTCCCCTTAGGAAGCTTGCTGAATGCCTTGTTGGTCGGCGCGAACACTGTGAACGGTCCCGGCCCGGCCAGGGTGTCCACCAGGCCGGCTGCCTTGACGGCCGCGACCAGCGTCGTGTGGTCCTTCGAGTGAACGGCGTTCTCGACGATGTTCTTCGTCGGGTACATGGGGGCGCCGCCGACCATTTTCGTCATGGCGGCCGAAACCGGAACTGCGGCGAGCGAAAGGGCGACGACGACGCCGGCGATGGTGCGGCGCTTTCTGTTGGCGAAATTCATGGTGTGCTCCAGACGTTGGCCCCGGTCGATCGGGACTCTGAAGCTACGGACCGCGATCCTCGAGGTTTCAAGCGGCTCGCAAAGGAATCGCGTCGGCTCGCGGCCGTTGACCCCGGCCCTTAGAATCTCGTTCGCTCCATCGCGTGCGCGCCGCCTCGAGGCCCCATACGGCGCCGAGGATCAGGAACACATGCCGCCAGTGATCGATATCGATCTGCATGGCCTGCACGAAGAAGACGAGCAGCGAGGGCCAGAACACCTGGGCGACACGGCGGAACGGGGACGGCGTGAGCGCCACGCGAAAACCCACGTAGGTGGTCAGGCCGACGATCAGGCAGAACGCAAATCCGCCAAGCCAACCGTAGGACGCGAAGGCGTTGATGTAGGAATTGTGAGGTTCCAGACCGAAGATCAGCCGGAAGCGGAGCGGCCCGAGCCCGTTCACGTGGTCCAGCAGCATCGGCAGGGAGCGGGCCTGGTTGCCGAAACGCCCCGTCGCGCCTTCATCATAGCTCTGGTCAAGCGTGGCACGCTGCAGGAACAGATCCCGCGTTTGTTCAAACGAAAGCAGAAGCGCGATCGCCAGGGCCGCGACGGCCAGGGCCGCAACCCCCATGAGGATGATCCGGCGGCGGGTCTTCGGCTCGGTGGTGGTGGCGAAGGCCATGCCGATGCAGAGCGAAGTCGCGACCACGAAGGCGCCCCATGAGCCGCGTGAGAAGGACAGGAAAATGCCGATCACGATGACCATCAGCCGGAGCAGGGTCCACACGACGTGCCTGGTCCGGCGCAGCAGCAGGTTCTGGATGTAGTAGACGGCGCCCATCACCAGATAGGGACCGAAGACGTTGGGGTCCTTGAAGGTGCCCGATGCGCGCCCGTAGAGGGAAAAGATTTCGCCGAGCCCGCCGACATCGAAATAACCCAAAATCCCGCAAATGGCCGCACAGACCGTGCTTGCCGCATAGGCCTTGAGACAGAGCTCGGCGCGTCGCTCCGTGTCTTCGGCAAAAAACAAGGCCACGAACAGCGCCGAGGTGGTCAGGTAGAGCGACTGGGCCATGAACCGGGTCGGGTCCGGCTCATTCACGTAGGGGATCAGCGAGATATAGCCGCCCAGGGTCCACAGAAAGAGCAGGGCCAGCAAAGGCACGATCATCCGATGGATCGTGAACCCACCAACGAACCACACCGGAACCACAAGGAAGAACGCCAGATCGTAGGGCGAGGGTTCGATGAGGGCGATAAACCCCAGGAAAACGAACAAGCGCAAAGGTGCGATTGACCAGCCCGCCATAGTTGATCGACAGCCGCCAGGGCGCCGCGTCCGAAACCGAGGCAGCCTCAATAGGCATTTTCCGTCCTGATCAGCGCGAAGGGGGTGATCAGCAGGATGTACATGTCGAAGAACAGCGACCAGTTCTCGATGTAGTAGAGGTCGTGCTCGACGCGGCGCTGGATCTTCAGCGGCGTATCGGTTTCGCCGCGCCAACCGTTGACCTGGGCCCATCCGGTGATGCCGGGCCGCACCCGGTGGCGGGCGAAATAGCCGTCCACGACGTCGTCATATTGCCGATTAGCCGCCTTGGCATGGACGGCATGCGGGCGCGGGCCGACGAGCGACAGGTTGCCCTTGAACACGACATTGAACAATTGCGGCAATTCGTCGAGCGAGGTCTTGCGGATGAATCGGCCGACCCGCGTCACGCGCGGATCGCCCTTGGTCACGAGGCGATCGGCGAGGACGTCCAGTGATTCCGCATACATCGAACGGAACTTCCAGATCTCGACGAGCTCGTTGTTGAAGCCGTAGCGCTTCTGCTTGAAGAAGATCGGACCCCGCGAATCGAGTTTCACGGCGAGCGCCGTCGCGGCCAGCACGGGCGAGAGAATCACGAGGGCCAAGGCCCCGACCAGACGATCGAAGATGCTCTTCAGAACGACGTCCCAATCGGCGATCGGCTTGTCGAAGACGTCGAGAACCGGCACCGAGCCGATATAGGAATAGGATCGCGGCCGGAACTTGAGCTTGGCCATGTGGGCTGCGAGCCGGATATCGATGGGCAGAACCCATAGCTTGCGCAACATCTGCAGCAGTCGCTGCTCGGCGCTGATCGGCAGGGCGAAGATGATGAGGTCGATGCGCGTATGCCGCGCCAGGGCCACGAGATCATCGACGTTGCCGAGCTTGGGATAGCCAGCGAGGACGTCGGGCGAGCGGTCGTCGCCTCGGTCGTCAAACACGCCGCAAATGCGCAGATCGGTCTCCTTTTGCTTGGAGAGTTCCTGCAGAAGCAATTCGCCAGGCGCTCCGCCGCCGACCACCACGGTGCGGCGGTCGAGCCGGCCGGTGCGGGTCATATAACGGGTGATCAGCGCCAGGACCCAGCGCTCGACCAGGAGCGCCGCAAGGCCGCAGAAGTACCAGCCCAGCATCCACACGCGGGAAAATGTTCCGTCGAGCTTCAGGAAGAACACCGCCCCGAGCGCCGCGAGCAGAACGAGGCTCCAGCCGCCCGCAATCTTCAAGCCCTGGGGGACCGGCGAGCGGAACGCGCCGACATAGTTCACGTTCAGCGCCTGGAACGCGACGATGGCCAGCGCGGCGATCAGCGGGACCGCGATGAAATAGGCGATGCCGTAGCCGACCTGCGGAGCGACATAGACGATGTGGACCAATGCGCCGGTCGCGCAGAGCAGCAGGAATTCCAGGACCTTCACGAGCCCGACGAGTACGACTGGCGAGTAATGCGGCTTGGCATCCAATGCGCCCGCAGTTTCCGCGAGCATCGCGCCGGAGCGCGCCGGAGCGGGGACAAAGTCTCCCTCTGGCGGATCAGACCGGGAAGCTTCCCCGAAGTCCTCGCCGATGCCATGCGGGACGAGGAGCCTGGATGTGTTCGAAGGTTTCACTTGCATCCTCGACGTCAGGAGGAAGTTGCGACATTGGCCCCAACGGCCGCGACGCGATCAGACTTGCGGGCGAGGGCGTCGCGATAAGCGCTCAGGACCGCGTCCACCATGGCGTCGATGGAAAAGCCGTCGTGGACAAATCGCGCCAACGACTCCGCATCCTCGGTCCGCTGCTCGGCCGTCATGGACAGAACCGCTCGCCATGCGAGCCGCAAGAGCCTCGACATCGTCGGGGGGCAAGAGCCGATCGCGATAGGGGCCGAAGATTTCAGGGATGCCGCCCACATTGGTGGCGATCAGCGGCAGCCGCGCCCCGGCAGCTTCGAGGACCACGTAGGGCAGTGACTCGGCACGGGAGGGAACCACAAGAATCCGCCCGAGTGCGAAGGCGGTCCGGCCCGGAAGGGGGCCCGGAAAGCGAACCTGCGCGGCGAGCCCTCTGCGATGCGCGTGGTCGATCAGGGCCTGGGTGTCCGGCCCCGATCCGACCAGCACCGCGCGGGGCGGACGGCCGAGTCGCGGCCCGACGAGCGCAAGCGCATCCAGGAAGGTGTCGATACCCTTGGCGGCCCGCAATTCACCGACGTAGAGGAAGTCCGCCGCATCGGGTCCGGCCTCGACCGGAACGAACTCGCTTTCGGCAATCCCGTTGTGCACCACGCGAGACAGCCCGCGCGGCTCGCCCACCATCTGGCGGTACCGACCCGCGATGAAGGCGCTCTCGAAGAGCAAAAGGTCGGTGTGCCGCGCCATGAGGCGTTCGGCATGCATGTAAAGCCGATTTGCCGTGCTGCCCGGGCGGTGATTGAGGCTGCCGCCATGGGGCGTATAGACCCGGATGGCTTGCGCACCTGTCGGCAACAGGCGCGAGAAGCGCGCGTAAGCGCCCCCTTTGGAGCCATGGCCATGGATGACGTCCGGCGCCATGCGGCTCGCCTGGGAGAAGACATGGGCCAGAACCGACAGGTCGGTCACATGCGGATTGCGCCGCATGGGCACGCGCGACAGCCCGAGCGCAAGCTGCGGGGCCAAGTCGCGGAGGACCCGGTCAGCGTTTTCGCCTCCGGTCGTGCTGTCGGTAATCAGGCCGACCTGATGGCCGCGTCGAATCTGTTCGCGTGTAAGATCCAGGACATGGCGAAACAGGCCCCCCAAGGGCGCGCGCAGAACATGCAACACCTTGAGTGACCGGCCTGATCCGGTCTTCACGTCCACCATAACGGGCCTCGCAGCAGCGAAGCCTCACCATGGCGTGCAAATACTAAAAGAAGCGTTCTTCTACCGTGATGGTATCGCCCGGACGCAGCGGATAGGACAGTGGAACCCTGGCGGTGATCTGCGTTCCCTTGATCATGCGCGTGATGTCGGCCGTTCCGCGATCCGCCCGTGCGCTGAAGCCGCCAGCGACCGCGATGGCTTTCTGGACGGTCATTCCGTTGATGAAGGGATATTGGCCCGCCGTCGTTACTTCGCCGAGCACGAAGAAGGGCCGGTAGGCCTCGACCTCCACCGAGACATGCGGGTCGCGAAGGAAGCCGGAGCGCAAGCGATTCTCGATGAGCCGCTCGGTTTCGGTGGTGGTGAGCCCTACCACCGCGACGTCGCCGATCAGCGGCATGGAAATCATCCCCGATCCGTTGACCGCGAACGAGTTGGAGATCGCATCCTGGCCGAACACGATGACCCTGATCCGGTCGCCGCTCGCCAGAGCGTAAGGGGCCGTCAACTGGGCCCGGAACGCATCGGTGCGGTAGGTCGGAGTCGCGCAGCCCGCGAGCGAGACCGCGCCGAGAAGACAAGCAGCAAGGGCAGTGCTTCGCATGGGAGGAACCAGCATGATGCCGAGGGGAACCGAGGCATGGACAACTGGTTCATCAATAGCCCGTTAAGGTTAACGAAAGTTGAGGATGAGGGTAGTCCTTGGGGCCGAGGCGCCTCAGGCCCACGGCTCTCTGGCGCTATTTCCGGAGCCGTCCGTCCTTTTAAGCCTCGCGGTTTCCGGTCCACTTCACTATGTCATGCTCCATGCCGTCGTTCCGCACCTCCCGCACCGTTCCGCATCCAGCCGAGAAGATGTTCGACCTCGTCGCCGACGTGGAAGAATATCCGAAGTTCCTGCCGCTTTGCCAAAGCCTGCAGGTACGCCGGCGGTCGACGCTGCCGACGGGGGAGGAGGTGCTCGTGGCCGACATGCGGGTCGGCTATCGGGCGATTCGCGAGAGCTTTACCAGCCGCGTGACGCTCGACCGGGCGAGGATGACGATCCTCGTGGAATATATCGATGGGCCGTTCAAGGCGCTCGAGAATCGGTGGACGTTTCGCGATGTGCCGGAGCGGCCAGGAAGCTCGGTGATCGAGTTCTACATTCGCTACGAGTTCAAGAGCCGCATGCTCGGGATGCTGATGGGCTCCATGTTCGAAGGCGCTTTCCGCCGCTTCGCCGAAGCATTCGAGACGAGGGCAGGCGAGGTCTATTCGTGAGCCAAGGCGGCTGAGGCGGTTCAGCCTGCGGCGACCGCGTTCTCGATCATCTCCAGCGCATCGGCGAGCGCGCTCAGCCTGACGTTTCTGCGCCCGATGTCGCCGTAGCGCCTCTCGCTCGTGTGTACAGGTCCGTCGCGCCGCGCGATCCCGAAATGGACCAGCCCGACCGGTTTCGCCGGGCTGCCGCCACCGGGGCCGGCGACACCCGTGATCGCGACCGCGAGCCCGGCGCGCGAGCGCGACAGCGCTCCCGAAGCCATGGCAAGAGCAGTCGCGGCGGAAACGGCCCCGTGCTCGGCGATTGTGGTTTCGGGCACGCCCAGCAGCTCGTGTTTCGCGGCATTGGAATAGGTGACTAGGCCGCGGTCGAGCACCTCCGAGGAACCCGGGATCTCGGTCAGCAGGGCGGCCAGCAGCCCGCCCGTGCAGGATTCGGCGGTCGTCAGCACGATGCCCCGGTCTCGGCAGGCCTTGACGAGAGCCTCGGCCCGGCCGATGAGCGAATCGGAGAACATCGGATCGTTCAGGCCGGCTCGAGCGGCAGCCGAACGGTCGCAAGCCCCCAGGCTGCGATGCCTTCCCCGCGACCCGTGAAACCAAGCCGTTCCGATGTGGTTGCCGTCACGGCGACACGGCCGATCGCCAGCCCGGCGATATCGGCGATCCGTGCGCGCATGGCCTCTCGGTGCGGCCCGATCTTCGGCGCCTCGCAGACCACGGTGGCGTTGAGGTGGGCCACGATGCCGCCCCGAAGCCGGACACGATCGACCGCATGCCGAAGGAAAATGTCCGACGCCGCGCCCTTCCAGCGTGCTTCGGAGGGCGGGAAATGGGTCCCGATATCGCCATCCCCGATCGCGCCGAGAATGGCATCGGTCAATGCGTGCAGAACGACGTCGGCATCGGAATGGCCCGTCAAAGCCTGCGTATGCGCGATCTTCACGCCGCCAAGCCAGACGTGATCGCCCGCCGTGAACGAATGGACGTCGAACCCTTGGCCGGTTCGGACATCGACCAGGGACGAAAGCAGACGCTGTTCAGCTGCCAGGAAATCCTCCGAGGTCGTGATCTTGCTGTTGGATGGCTCGCCGTCGAACACGAACACGTCGTGGCCGGCGAATTCGGCGACTGCCGCATCGTCGGTCAGGTCATGGCGCCCGTCCGCGCGGGCCCGCCGGTGAGCTTGGAGGATGATATCGAGCGAAAAGGCCTGCGGAGTCTGCACGACCCGCAGGCTGCTGCGATCGGGCGTCCCGACGATCCGACCCTCGTCGCCGATCTGTTTGACGGTGTCGAACACGGGATAGCCCGGTACGGCGGCGCCATGGGCTCGGCCACCCTCGATGGCCCGGCCGATCAGCGCCGCGCTCGCAAAGGGGCGCGCGCCGTCGTGAATGAGCACAACGCCGGACCAGTCGTCGAGCCGCTCAGCCAAAGCCTCGAGGCCGGCATGGACGCTGTCCTGGCGTGTCGCACCTCCGAACACGGGCTTCTGCAGGCGCCCTAGGGCAAGGGCAGGGTCGAGGGACTCGGCCGCCTTCTCGAACAACTCGCAATCATCTTCATGGATCACCGGAGTCACGGTCGCGATCTCGGCTTTCTGCAGAAAGCTCTGGAGCGTGCGCGCGATCAGCGTTTGGCCGCCAAGCTGCCTGAATTGCTTCGGCAGACCTTCACCGGCGCGCGATCCTCGTCCGGCCGCAACAACTAGCACGTGGTTGGATTCAGGCATGGGCCACGGGGCTCCTCCGGGGAACCTCTTTCCTGTGTTTTCGATGCCGCGTCAAACGACCGCTCTGGCGACCAGCGAGGTGAAGCGAAAAATTGTTGCTGTGCAATAACGACAGGCTACAATATGAGCAAGACGCTGATTGCCCAAAAAATGGGCTGAGTTCCGCGCGCTTGGCGGAGATTCGCTAGGCACCGTCCGGGGGTTCGCCGTTGCCGAGACAGGCGAGCGATCGAAAGAGCCGTTCCTCGCCACCGACAAGGATCATCCGTGTTGACACTCATGGACCGATGCACAGAGGCCGAAGCGTCAGCCGCGAGGCATGGCAACGCCACGCGCGAGCTTTGGCTGGGGTCTTTGCGGGTGAGGGGTCGCGCAATACTGGCCCCCATGGCCGGTATCACGGATCTGGGGATGCGCCGTCTCGCCTGGCGGTTCGGCGCCGCCCTGACCGTGACCGAAATGGTGGCCGGAGAACACCTGCTTCGCGGCGACGAATCCAGCCTTCGCCGTGCGGTGAAAGACGGAGAACAGCCGCATGTGGTCCAGATCGCTGGTTGCACCGCAACATCATTGGCCGAAGCCGCGAAAATGGCGGAGGGCTCGGGTGCTGCGGCGATCGACATCAACATGGGATGCCCCGCCAAGCGGGTAACGGGCGGCCTCGCCGGCTCGGCGTTGATGCGTGATCTCGACGAGGCGACTCGCCTCATTGCCTCGACCATCGCGGCGGTCTCGGTTCCCGTCACCGTCAAGATGCGTCTTGGCTGGGACGACGAAAGCCGCAACGCGCCCGAACTTGCGCGGCGGGCCGAGACCGAGGGCGCCGTGCTCGTCACGGTTCACGGCCGCACACGGAGCCAGTTCTACAAGGGGCGTGCCGATTGGGCCGCCGTCGGCGCGGTCAAGCAAAGCGTCTCGATCCCGGTCGTGGTCAATGGCGATTGTGCCTCGGCGGAAGACGCGACAGAGATGTTGAACGCCTCCGGTGCCGACGCGGTCATGATCGGACGAGCGGCCATGGGGCAGCCCTGGCTGGTCGGCCAGATCAACCGCTATCTAGCTTCAGGGAGGATGGGCGCCCTCCCGCCGATGTCGGAGCGGCGTGACGCCGCGCTCGAACATTACGACACGATCCTCGATCTGTTCGGCGTAGCCAAAGGCATCCGCCATGCGCGCAAACATCTTTGCGCTTATGCCGACGCGGTCGTAGCGCGAAATCCGGGCACCGCGCCTTTGCGAACGCGGCTGGCGACCAGCGAGGACGCCAGCGAAGCCCGATCGCTGCTGGCGAGCATCTTCGACCATGCATCACTGGCGGAGGCCGTGTTGTGACGGCCCTGGTTCGCTCGCCCCAGGTTGGCACGCTGACCCGCGAGGGGGCCTTCACGCACGCGCCCGAAGTCCTCGGCGTCCTGCCGCATGCGGTGCTGGTGGTCATCCCCGATGGGTTGATCGTCGACGCGAACGCGGCCGCCGAAACTTTCTTCGACATGAGCCGCGCGATGCTGATGCGTCATCGCCTGGCCGACATCGTCCCTTTCGGCTCGCCTCTGCTCGGGCTCATCGAGCAGGTGGCGGATCGGGGGACCGCGGTCAACGAATATCGGGTCGACCTGGGTACTCCGAAGCTCGGTCCGGACCGGGTCGTCGACATCCACGTAAGCCCGATGGGCGAACGCGCCCCAACCATGATGGTGCTGCTGCAAGAACGGTCGATTGCCGATAAATTCGACAGGCAACTGACCCATAGGGGTGCAGCGCGCTCAGTTTCCGCACTGGCCGCCATGCTGGCACACGAGATCAAGAACCCCTTGTCCGGCATCCGGGGCGCCGCGCAGCTTCTCGAAACCGCGGTCGGGGATGAGGACCGGGCGCTGACGCGGCTGATCTGCGAGGAGACGGATCGCATCGTCAAGCTCGTGGACCGCATGGAGGCTTTTTCAGACGTGCGCCCGCCCGAACGGGAGAGCGTCAACATCCATGCCGTTCTCGACCATGTGAAGCGCGTCGCGCAGGCTGGCTTCGGACGGCACATCCGCTTCACGGAAAACTACGATCCATCGCTGCCCCCCGTGAATGCCAATCGGGATCAGTTGGTCCAGGTGTTTCTCAATCTCGTCAAGAACGCCGCCGAAGCCCTGGGACCGGACAGCATCGAGGGCGCGATCGAACTCTCGACGGCGTTTCGGCCGGGCGTCCGGATGCGGGTTCCGGGCTCCGCGCGGCCGGTCAGTCTCCCGCTCGAGTTCTGCGTCCGCGACAATGGCCCCGGCGTGCCCGCGGACATCGCGGCCCACCTTTTCGATCCGTTCGTTACGACCAAGACCTCGGGAACTGGCCTTGGACTTGCACTGGTTGCCAAGCTCATCGGCGATCATGGCGGCACCGTCGAATACGAGTCTCACCCGCGCCGCACGACCTTCCGGGTCCTGATGCCCATGTATGTGGCGCGAGATGGCCGAGGCGGAGCGGCTCCCTGAGTGTTTGCCGGCTTCGTTACGCAAGGAATATACGGCGATGAACGGACACATCCTCGTTGCCGACGATGATACGGCGATCCGCACGGTGGTCGGCCAGGCTCTGTCCCGAGCCGGATACGAGGTGCGGACCACGGGAACCGCGGCGTCTCTATGGCGCTGGGTGCAGGCCGGGGACGGCGATCTGATCATCACGGACGTGGTCATGCCGGACGAAAACGCGTTCGAGCTGCTGCCGCGAATCAAGAAGATCCGGCCCGACTTGCCGATCATCGTGATGAGCGCGCAGAACACGTTCATGACGGCCGTGAAAGCGTCCGAGCGCGGCGCCTACGACTACCTTCCCAAGCCGTTCGATTTGAAGGAGCTCGTGGCGATCGTCGGCCGGGCTATGAGCCAGCCGCGCCGGCGCGACCTGCCGCAGGACGATGAACTCGAGAGCATGCCGCTGATCGGGCGCTCCCCGGCCATGCAGGAGATCTATCGCGCGCTCGCCCGCCTGATGCAGACCGATCTCACGGTCATGATCACGGGCGAATCGGGCACCGGAAAGGAACTCGTCGCCCGGGCGCTGCACGATTACGGCAAGCGCAAATCGGGCCCGTTCGTCGCCATCAACATGGCCGCGATCCCGCGAGACCTGATCGAAAGCGAATTGTTCGGGCACGAGAAGGGGGCGTTCACGGGCGCCAATTCCCGCTCGGCCGGCCGGTTCGAACAGGCCGAGGGCGGCACCCTCTTCCTCGACGAGATCGGGGATATGCCCATGGAGGCGCAGACCCGGCTGCTCCGCGTGCTGCAACAGGCCGAATACACCACGGTCGGGGGACGCACGCCGATCAAGACCAACGTCCGCATCATCGCGGCCACCAACAAGGACCTGCGGGTCACGATCCAGCAAGGCTTGTTCCGGGAGGACTTGTTCTTCCGGCTGAACGTCGTGCCGATCCGGCTTCCGCCGCTTCGCGAACGGGCGGAAGACATTCCGCATCTGGCCCGCCACTTCTTTACCCTTGCGGCGGCGGAGGGTCTGCCGCTCAAGCACATGGACGCTGCGGCCCATGAGACCCTGAAGCGTTATCGCTGGCCGGGGAATGTGCGGGAGCTCGAAAACCTGGTGCGCCGGCTGGCCGCTCTCTACTCCCAGGAGGTCATCGGGGCGCCACTCATCGAGGCGGAACTGGGCCTGACCCGGGCCCAGCATGCGGGCTCCAGCACCGAAATGCCCTCCGGCGGACCTGTGGAGAGCGAGGCCATTCTGGCCCACGAAGGCGGCCTCACCGGAGCGGTGGAACGTCACCTCGCCGATCTCTTCGCCCAGCATGGCGAGGATCTCCCGCCTCCGGGCCTGTACCACCGAATCTTGCGCGAGCTGGAGGCGCCTCTCGTGTCCGCGGCCCTTGCGGCGACCCGAGGCAACCAGATCAAAGCTGCTGAAATGCTTGGCCTCAATCGCAATACGTTGCGGAAGAAGGTGCGCGAGCTCGACATCAAGCTGATGCGCTTTCCGCGCTAGGCTCGTCGACTATTCGCGCGGGCTCGTGGCCGCTTCTCCCACGCGGGCGTTGCTGTGGGAAGGGCACGATTGAGGCGCAGTCCGCCCTCAATTTGTCGTATTACTGCAACACCGGTGTATAATTACAACGCTCAGATCGCCCGGACGGTATCGGGTCGGCGACACGTTCAAAATCACGGGCAACGGACATTGACGAACCAAGGGGGCGGGGACGCAGCGGTGGCGGTCGGGCGAAAACCATCGCGCCGACCGGTGCTGAAGCCCGGTCCCTGGATCGTCGGACTCGCCCTCGTCTCTGCTCTTGCCACCTTCGCGGTATTCACCGGCTACACACCGATCCTCCCGACGGATGCGGTCGTGATCGATGTTTTCCTGGCGGATGGCATCATTGCCCTCATCTTGTTCGTGCTGGTTGCGATCGAGGCCTATCGGCTGATCGCGGCGTGGCGCGCCCGCAAGGCGGGTGCCCGGCTGCATGCCTATATCGTGGGCTTGTTTTCGATCACCGCAGCCATTCCGGCCGTTATCATGGCCGTGGTCGGCTCGGTTGCGCTCGAACGCGGGCTTTATCCCGCGTTTATGGAGGACGTTCGGGGCTTCATTTCCCACACGGCCGACGCCGCAAGGCTTTACCGTGCAGCCCAGTGCAATTCGTTGTTGCGGGAGGCGGATCTCACGGCCTCCGATCTCGACAGGGCCAAAGTAGGCTATAATGACCGGTCGTTTTTCCAGAATTACTTTGCGTCACGGGTCCATTCGCTAGGCTTCACGACAGCCGTCATCATGAAGGCCGACGGATCGGTCAGCGAACGTGTCGACACCGGCCGCCCTGTGCAGGTGGCGAAACCCGAGCCGACCGATTTCGCGGATGCGAGGAATCACGACCCAGTCTGCTTCGTTCTGGAGGGCGGCAAGACCTTCGTGGCCTTGCGGCATCTTCCGTCTTTCGACGACAGCTTTCTTTACGTCGGCAGGCCCATCGATCCTTTTGCGGTCGAGTTCCCGCAGCAAGCCCACGACATCATCGCACTCTACGATGTGTTCGATGCACATCGTAAGTCGATACAGATCGCGTTCATCATCATGTACGGCTTGCTCGCCGTCATCATGCTGCTGTCCGCGATCTGGCTCGGGTTGTCGTTCGCGAACCAACTGGTGGCGCCCATCCGCCGCCTCATCAATGCGACCGATCAGGTCTCGTCCGGCAATCTCCTGGTCCAGGTTCCGGTTCGGCGCTCGGAGGGCGATCTCGCACGCCTGGGCGAGACCTTCAACAAGATGACCTCCGAACTCTTGCTTCAGCAGAACCGTCTGATCGCGGCCAGGGAAACAATCGACGAGCGTCGGCTGTTTACCGAAGCCGTCCTGTCCGGCGTGCCGGCGGCGGTCATCGGCATCGATTCCAGGGGCGGCATAACCGTCCTGAACCCCTCCGCTAGCAAAATACTGGCCCAAGCGAACGACCCCGATGTCAGCATCATCGGCCAGAGCCTGACCGAGGTCGTGCCGGAGTTGCGGCAAATCATCGAGGACGCCAGGGCAGGGCGCCAGCGGCTCCAACACGGGCAGGTGACCTTGACGCGCGGCGGTCGGGACCGAACCTTCAACGTCCGCGTGACCAGCGACCTTTCGGCCAAGGTGGAGCGAGGCTACGTGGTCACGCTCGACGACATCACCGATCTCATCACCGCGCAGCGTACCTCCGCATGGGCGGATGTCGCTCGCCGGATCGCGCACGAAATCAAGAACCCGCTGACCCCCATCCAACTTTCGGCCGAGCGCCTGAAGCGGCGCTACAGCAAGGTCATCACCGAGGGACGGGACGTCTTCGACCAATGCACCGACACGATCATCCGCCAGGTGGACGATCTCAAGCGCATGGTGGACGAGTTCTCGTCATTCGCCCGCATGCCCAAGGCCTCGCTGCAGGAGGACGACCTCGTGGCTTGCGTGAGCCAGGTGGTGTTCCTGATGCGCGTCGGGAACCCTCAGATCACGTTCGAGGAGGCCTTCCCGCCAGGCAAGCTCGTGGCGCGATTCGATCGGCGGCTCATCTCGCAGGCCCTGACCAATATCATCAAGAACGCGGCAGAAGGCATCGCGGCGGTCGAGGGTGAAGCCGGTACCGGCGGTCATATCCGGGTTTCTCTCGACGTCAATCCGGAAGGGCAGGCCGTGATCGATGTCGTCGACAACGGCAAGGGCTTCCCGGCGGAAGGTCGGCATCGCCTGCTCGAGCCCTACATGACGACCCGAAGCGAAGGGACCGGGCTCGGCCTGCCCATCGTGGCCAAGATCTTTGAAGACCACGGCGGGGGTATCGAGTTGCTCGACGCACCCGGTCCGCACGGAGCACATGTGAGACTCTACTTCCCCGTCGAAATCAATCGCTCTCAACCGCTGATGGACGCCCTGTCTGAACCGGTCAGCGAGAAAGCCTAAGAGCAGGCAATGGCAACCGACATCCTCATTGTTGACGACGAAGCCGACATCCGGGAACTGGTGTCCGGGATCTTGTCCGACGAAGGCCATGGAACGCGCACCGCCAAGGATGCCGACGACGCGCTGGGGCTGATTGCGTCCCGGCGGCCGCATCTTTTGTTTCTCGACATCTGGCTCCAGGGCTCGAGACTGGACGGTCTGCAACTCCTCGAAGTCGTGAAGGAGAACCATCCGACGTTGCCGGTGGTCATGATTTCGGGACACGGCAATATCGAAACTGCGGTCTCGGCCATCAAGCTCGGGGCCTATGATTTTATCGAGAAGCCCTTCAAGGCCGATCGTCTCATCCTCGTGGTGGATCGGGCACTCGAAACTTCGCGGCTGAAGCGGGAGAACGTGCAGTTGCGGACGCGGGCGCTGAGCCCGAACCGCATCGTCGGTCGTTCGAGCAGCGCGAACCAACTCAGACAGGTCATCGAGAAGGTCGGTCCCGCGAATTCACGGGTGCTGATCGCGGGCGCGCCGGGGGCGGGCAAGGAACTGGCGGCTCGCATGATCCACGACCTTTCCGGACGGGCATCCTCGCCCTTCGTGGTCATCAATGCGGCCACCATGCTGCCCGAGATGATGGAAACGGAGCTGTTCGGCGTGGAGGCGAGCGAAGGCCGAACCCGCAAGGTCGGCGCCTTGGAGGAAGCTCACGGCGGAACGCTGTTCATCGACGAAGTCGCGGACATGCCGCGGGAGACGCAGAGCAAGATCCTGCGGGTTCTCGTCGACCAGAACTTCCAGCGCGTCGGTGGAACGAGCCGGGTTCATGTCGATGTCCGCATCATCTCCTCGTCGAGCCGGGATCTGGCAGCCGGCATCGAGGACGGCAGCTTTCGGGAGGATTTGTTTCACCGACTAGCGGTCGTTCCGGTGCGGGTTCCGGCCCTGTCGGAGCGGCGGGACGACATTCCCGAGTTGATCGATTTCTTCATGGACCAGGTCTCGGCCAGTACCGGCTTGCCTCGGCGCAAAATCGGAGCCGATGCGATGGCGGTTCTTCAGTCCCACGACTGGCCCGGCAACATTCGCCAGTTGCGAAACAACGTCGAGCGGCTGATGATCCTTGCTGCCGGCGACGCCGACGCGGAAATCACGGCCGATATGCTGCCCTCCGAGATCGGCGCTCTGGTGCCAGCCACCCCGAACGGGGCAGGGGGCGAGAAATTGATGAGCCTTCCATTGCGTGAGGCGCGTGAAGTGTTCGAGCGCGAATATCTCGTGGCTCAGATCAGCCGTTTTGGTGGAAACATCTCTCGAACAGCCGAGTTCATCGGGATGGAACGCTCCGCGCTCCACAGGAAATTGAAATCTCTCGGCATCGATTAGGCGGACTCGCAGCAGGAGCCTTGGCTTCGGCCGGCGGCCGCGGAGCCGCTGAACTTTGTGTTGCGACTTTTTGTTGTCTCTGCCTCTAATGTGCCAGAATGGTCGCGGTTGTACGACCGCAAATCAAGGCGAACCGCGGCTTTGCCTCCGCGACTTGGCGGCGACACATAATGGACGGGAACATGGCGGCTGAACGAACGCAGAATTTGCAAGACACGTTTCTGAACTACCTGCGTAAGAACAAGGTCCCTTTGACCATTTTTCTTGTCAACGGCGTGAAACTGCAGGGCGTCGTCACTTGGTTCGATAATTTCTGCGTGCTGCTTCGGCGCGATGGTCATTCTCAGCTTGTCTACAAGCACGCGATTTCGACCATAATGCCAGGCCAGCCGATCCAGATGTTCGAAGCTCCGGACGAGGCAGCGGTGGCGGAAAAGCGGTGATGGTTGGCCGAGACCGCGCCGCTGCCGGGCGAAACTGACGTGATGCAAGGCTCTTCGATCGATACAGGCCCCATGCAAGGCGCCCAGGCTCGGACCCGGGCTCTCGTGGTCGGGCCCTATCTCAACGCCCGCCAGCACGCGTCCGCGCGCGAGTTCCGGTTTCCGGAGGCGCGCATCGCCGAGGCTTCCGCGCTCGCCGAGGCGATCGATCTCGATGTGGTCGGCTGTGAAATCGTGCACCTCGGCGCGATCAGGCCTTCGACGTTTCTTGGCAAAGGCAAGGTCGAGGAACTGGCTCGGCAGATCGAACAGGCCGAGGTCGAACTCGTAATCGCCGATTGCGCCCTGACCCCGGTGCAGCAGCGCAATCTCGAGAAGGCCTTCTCGACCAAGGTCATCGATCGCACAGGGTTGATCCTCGAGATCTTCGGCCGACGCGCAAGAACCCGCGAGGGCACGCTGCAGGTCGAACTTGCGCATCTGGCGTATCAGAAATCGCGGCTTGTCCGATCCTGGACCCACTTGGAGCGGCAGCGCGGCGGCTACGGCTTCCTGGGCGGACCAGGCGAGACGCAGATCGAAACCGACCGCCGGCTGATCGAAGAGCGGATGGCCCGCATCGAGCGCGACCTCGACGACGTCAAGCGCACCCGCGCGACGAACCGCAAGACCAGGGCGGACGTGCCTTTTCCGACGGTGGCCCTGGTGGGTTACACGAACGCCGGCAAGTCCACGCTGTTCAACCGGCTGACCCGCTCCGCGGTGCTGGCCGACGACATGGTCTTTGCCACGCTCGATCCGACCCTGCGGCTGCTGAACTTGCCGCATCGCGGCAGGGCGATCTTGTCCGATACCGTGGGCTTCATTTCCGAACTTCCCACCATGCTGGTGTCGGCATTCAGGGCCACGCTCGAGGAGGTGGTCTCGGCGGAGGTCATCCTGCACGTTCGCGATATTGCGCACCCCGACACGGAAGCGCAGAGCGCCGACGTAGCCGCGATTCTCGATGAGCTCGGCGTCGATCCGGACGACCGCGGCAGGGTCGTGGAAGTGTGGAACAAGCTCGACCTCCTTACGCCGGAGGATCGGGAGGGCATCCTGGAAGCTGCCTCCCACCGGCGGCCGGACGAGCGGCCCGTGGCGGTTTCAGCCTTGAACGGCGATGGAATCGACGATCTGCTGGCGACCATCGAAGAGCGACTGGCGGCGAACAGCACCAGCTTGCAAGTCATGCTCGACCCTGCAGATGGTCGATCCCTGAACTGGCTCTATGAAAATACGGAAGTTCTCTCGCGTCGGGACGAAGCGGACGGGACCATCGACCTTACCGTCCGGGTGCCGCCGCAACGGCTTCAGCACCTTCAGCACCGCTTTCCAGCAGCGCGGATCCTGGATCATGCGGCGGCCGAGGAGCTGCAGCCGCGTCGGCGCGAGGCGTAGCCGGCTCGGTCGCTTTCGCGGCTTGCCAGAGCGCTTCCATGTCGGCCAGGTCCGCGTCAGCGGGCGAGGTGCCGCGGTCCCGCAGCGCCGTTTCGACAAATCCGAACCGCCGTTCGAACTTGCGATTGGTGGCCCGCAACGCCGTCTCGGGGTCGACATCGGCGTGCCTGGCGAGATTGACGACGGCAAACATCAGGTCGCCGATCTCGTCCGCCACGGCGTCCTTGTCGCCGAGCGCCTGCTCGCATTCCTCGGCTTCCTCGCGGATTTTCGCCAGCACCAGGCGCGCATCGTTCCAGTCGAAACCGACCGTAGCGGCCTTCCTTTGTAGCTTCTCGGCGCGGAGCAGGGCAGGGAGGCCGGCAGGAACTCCGGCCAGAATCGTCCCGGGCGCCTCGACCGTCGCGCCGGATCGCGCGGCCCGCTCGGCTTTTTCGGCAGCCTTGATGGCCGCCCAGAGGCCCTTGACCTCCTGCTCGGTCAGGTCGCGCTTGTCGCCGAAGATATGCGGGTGCCGCCGGATGAGTTTGGTCGTGATCGCTTCGACCACGCCGCCGAAATCGAACGATCCTTCCTCTTCGGCGATGCGAGCCTGGAACACGACCTGCAGCAGCAGATCGCCAAGTTCTTCCCGGAGGTCGCCCCGATCGCCCCGGTCGACGGCATCGGCGACCTCGTAGGTTTCCTCAATCGTGTAAGGAACGATCGTCTCGAATGTCTGTGCGAGATCCCAAGCGCAGCCGGTGCCCGGCGCGCGGAGCGCCGCCATGATCTCGACGAGCCGCGCGATGTCACGGGAGGGCTTCATGGGAGACGGCTCGGATCGGGGAATAACGTCGGACCGGCGTCGCCGCAAAGGGCGCGAGGCGTGAGAGGCAGGCTCTGCGAGACGGCAAAGCCATCTTCAAGCCGATGAGCAACGCGGGATGAAGCACTGCCTCTTACCGGTCATGCTACCGCAAAGGAGGCGCGCAACCAGCGCACCTCCAGCATCGGCAGTCGAGGATGGGCGACGATCAGTCCAGTGCGATGGACAGAGCTTCGCGACCCTTCGGGGTGTCGACGACGCGCATCGACACGCCCTGGCCTTCGGCCAGATGCGACAGACCTGCCGGGCCCAGGATCGAGATGTGGACGAAGATGTCCTTGCCGCCGTCATTGCTGGACACGAAACCAAAACCCTTGGTGTCGTCGAACCATTTGACCTTGCCGGACACTTGAACGGCGGTCGAAGGATCCGGTGCACGACGGGCCGGCCGCGGACCATCGAACGACCGGGGAGGGGCGCGTTCCACCGCTCCCGCCGTGTCGACCTCGAGGACCCTGGTGACCTGGGCGCCTTTGGCGCCGGTCCCGACCATCACCTTCAGCTTTGCGCCGGGCGGCACAGTCTCGTATCCCGCCGACTGGATCGCCCCGATATGCAGGAACGCGTCGCCCGATCCATTCGCCAATTCGACAAAGCCGAAGCCCTTGTCGGCCTTGAACCACTTGACCACCGCGTCAACGGTCGGTCCGGAAGGCGGGGCAGCCATGACGTCTCCGCCGCCGCCGAAACCACCACCACCAAAGGGACGAGCTGCTGGCCGCTGTGGCCGGGTCTCGTACGGGGACGGCATGTCGTCGTCGAAGCCACGCTTCCTCGGTCCCCTGAAATCTTTACCTTTGCTCATGTCGCCAGCTCGTCTTTGCCTAAACCTGTCCGCCCGTATCAACCATCAAGGGACTCGATCATCCGTCGAGTACCGCTCCGACACGCCTCGCCGGCCTGCAACACTGCTGCAGGCCTGAAATCGCCACCATGGTAGACGATTTGTCTTGACACAACTCCCGGCCAAAGCAAACCCGCCGGAGCCCGCGTCGAAGCAAAAAGCACCACCAGCGGCGCGATAAAGCACGCCGAAGCTCCCGTTCCCGTTTGAGAGTTCTTGACTGGCACGGCAGGGGGAACTCCTGCTTACACGCGCCTCCGGCTCAGCTTAATCGAATCCCAGATTCTTCGCCACACGGAATCTTGTTCCGCCGACGCCCAAAGTCTGGCAGTCAGACGCCGTGCGGCATCGCAGCGTCCGGAGACTGACCGAAATCGCAACCACCGCCGAAGCAGCCTCCGCCGCGAGGGGAGCATTGCAGTGGCGGTATTCGCATAATCAATATTATGGAACCATAACCGAAGCGGGCCTTCGGCAGGGAGGCTGCGGCCTTCGTTGTCCGGCTCAGCAGCTTGGTCCGTGCCCGAAGGCCTCGGACCCGACGCCCTCACTCGAACGCAAGTGTCATTCCGTCAAAGGCCGGCTCGATGCCCGGCGGCAGGTCCCGTCGCAGCGTCTGGTAATCGAGATCGGAGTGCAGGTTGGTCAGGACCGCGCGGCGTGGCTTGAGCCTGCCGATCCATTCCAGCGCCTCGGATAGCGAGAAATGGCTGGGATGTGGCGTGTAGCGCAACGCGTCGATGATCCACATGTCGAGGTCTTCGAGGAAAGGCATGCTCGCCGCGGGAATACGATTGAGGTCGGGCGTATAGGCCAGATCGCCAATGCGCAGGCCGAGTGCGTTGATCTCGCCATGCTCGAGCTCGAACGCGGTCAGCGCGATCGGTCCGCCCGGGCCCTCGATCGTGATGGTTTGCCCAGGCGTCACCTCGCGCGTGTCCAGCAGCGGCGGATACAGGCTGCCGGACGGGGTTTCGAAGATGTAGGCGAACTTCCCGCGAACCTCTCGCGCGGTCGCGTCGTCCATATAGACCTCGATGCGCCGGCGCATGTGGATCACCAGGGGCCGTACGTCGTCGATCCCGTGGGTATGGTCGGCGTGCGGATGGGTGAGCACGATCCCGTCCAGCCGGTCCGTGCCGGCGGCCAGCAATTGCTGGCGCAGGTCCGGCGACGTGTCGACAAGCACGGTGGTCCGGCCGCCATCTCGGCCGATACGCTCGACAAGAATCGAACAGCGGAGGCGGGCGTTGCGCGGCTCCGCCGGATCACAGGCGCCCCAGCCCTGGCCGACGCGCGGCACGCCGCCGGAAGACCCGCAACCGAGGATCGTGATCCGCCCTGTCATGCCGGCGCAACGATCGGCGGCAACTTGTTGAACAGCCTGGCCACATTGGCGCTGGTGGCCGCTGCGAAATCCTGCTCGTCAACGCCCTTCAAGGCCGCCAGGCACCGGGCCGTATCGGCCACGAAGGCCGGCTCGTTGCGCTTGCCGCGATGCGGCACCGGGGCCAGGAACGGTGCGTCGGTTTCTACCAGCATGCGATCGATCGGCACTTCCGCGGCGATCGCCCGCAAGGCATCGGAATTCTTGAACGTGACCACGCCCGAGAAGGAGATGAAGCAGCCGAGCGCGAGGCCGGTCTGCGCGAGCGCCCGGGAGGAGGTGAAGCAATGCAGCACCGCCTTGAAAGGCCCCTGCCCCATTTCGTCCTCGAGAATGGCGGCGACATCGTCGTCGGCATCCCGGGCGTGGATCACCAGCGGCAATCCGCTGGCGCGGGCGGCCGCGATATGGGTTCGGAAGACCCGGGCCGCGACGTCCCGCGGCGCGTAATCGTAATGGTAATCGAGGCCGGCTTCGCCGATCGCGACGCATTTCGGATGGGCGGCGAGTTCGATCAGGCGCTCGACCGCAACATCAGGCTCTTCGGCAGCCTGATGCGGATGGGTGCCTACCGTATAGAACACGTCCGAAAAGCGCTCAGCGAGGGTGCAAAGCGCATCGGCTCTTGCCACCCTGGTCGAGATGGTGATGAACCGCACGACGCCAACGCTCCGGGCGCGGGCCAGAACCTCGGGCAGTTCCGCCTCGAATTCCGGGAAGTCGAGATGGCAATGGCTGTCTGTCAGCATCATTG
This sequence comes from uncultured Alphaproteobacteria bacterium, assembly GCA_963851175.1. Classification (GTDB taxonomy): domain Bacteria; phylum Pseudomonadota; class Alphaproteobacteria; order Rhizobiales; family Beijerinckiaceae; genus Lichenihabitans. Next base: position 387,900 of record CAWKNU010000010.1, read on the forward strand.
GCCTGCCGCGACGGTTTCCTGATCGACATAGCGGGGAAAGATTACGCTCGGAGGGGGAAGCGGCGTTCCGGGAACGAGCCGATGGTCGGGCCCAGCCGAGGCGAAGTTGCGCGCCCCAGGTGCGACTCCAAGAAAGTCGAGCAGCTTGCCGGCAGCGCTCGGCATCACGGGCTGCACCAGAAGGGCAACGTTGCGCAGCACTTCCGCCGTGACGTAGAGCACGGTTTCCATCCTGGCCGGGTCTGTCTTGCGCTTGATCCAGGGCTCCTCGGCCGCGAAGTACCGGTTGGCGGCGCCCACCACCTGCCATACCTGGGCGAGCCATTCGTGCAAGGCGTAGTTGCCCATCGCGGCGCGTGCCTGGTCCAGCAGGCCATCCGCCTCGGCCAGGATTGCCGCATCGCTGGCCGTGAAGTCGCCCGGCGTCGGCACCTGGGCGCCGCAGTTCTTGGCGATCATGGTCAGCGAGCGTTGCGCCAGATTGCCGAAATCGTTCGAGAGATCGGCGTTGATCCGAGCCACGATCGCTTCGTGCGAATAGTTGCCGTCCTGGCCGAACGGCACCTCGCGCAGGAAGAAGTAGCGCAGGGGATCGACACCGTAATGTTCGGCCAGCGTCGTCGGACTGATCACGTTGCCGACCGACTTAGACATCTTCTCGCCGCGGTTGAACAGAAACCCGTGCACCACGATCTGCTTCGGCAGCGACAGGCCCGCCGACAGCAGAAAGGCCGGCCAATAGATGGCGTGGAACCGGGTGATGTCCTTGCCGATCACATGGGCATCGGCCGGCCAGTAGCGGGCGCGCTCCGCATCGGGGTCCGGATAGCCGGTGCCTGTGAGGTAATTGGTGAGCGCGTCGACCCACACGTACATGACGTGCTTGGGATCGTCCGGAACCGGCACGCCCCACGTGAAGGTGGTGCGACTGATCGAGAGGTCGTTCAACCCGCGCCGGACGAAACTGACGATCTCGTTGCGGTATTTGTCGGGAACGATGAACCCGGGCTGGTCGGCATAGAGCGCGAGCAGCTTGTCCTGATAGGCCGACAGACGGAAGAAATAGCTCAATTCCTCGACCCATTCGACGGGCGTACCGTTGGGCGCAACGCGCTTGCCAGTGGCGTCGAGGACCAGATCCTGTTCGTCGTAATAGGCTTCGTCGCGGACCGAGTACCAGCCCGAATAGCTGCCGAGATAGATGTCGCCGCGCTCGACCATCGCGCGCCAGATCGCCTGGGACGCCGCGCGATGACGCGCTTGCGTGGTGCGCACGATGTCGTCGGCCCGGGTGCCGAGCAACTCGGCCATGGATTCGAATTGCTCTGCCGTTCGGTCGGCAAGGGCCTGCGGTGTCAGACCATCGCGCGCCGCCGTCTGCTGCATCTTCTGGCCATGCTCATCCATGCCGGACATGCACAGCACGTCGAAACCGTCGAGGCGCTTGAACCGCGCGATCGTGTCGGTGGCAATCCGCTCATAGGCATGGCCGATGTGCGGAGCGCCGTTCGCATAGGGGATAGCAGACGTGATGTAGAAGGTCGGGCGCGAAGCCATGAGCCGTATTCCGCTTGAGCATCATAGCGAGCGCTTCGCTTGCGCGAGGTCCGCGAAGATCGAGAAGAGGATCGTCCTTTTGTCGAGATTCAGGGTTTCGGCATCTCGTGCGGAACGGCGGACCTTGTCCCATACCTCGGCCAGGGGTGCAAGGCGACGCGGGCCACCCGCGGCGCCGGGCGCCGATCGGCGAAGCCGCGCATGCAGCCAGTCGAGCACGGTAGACAGGACGATGTCGAACCCGTCCGGCTCGCTGCCCATGCGGTCCGACAATCCATGCAAAGCCCGCCAATCGATGTCCGGCAGACGTTCGAGGAGCGCGGTCGTATCGTGGTCGAAGGACATGCGGTTGTCGGACAGCCAGTGCAGGGCGCCCCGTACCGAATGATGGCCTCGGGTTGCCGCCTCGGCCAGCCTCTCGTCGGGCATTTCCGAGAAGGGCGGGCCCAGGCCTCGCAGCGCCATGATCGAATGATCCTGCGACAGCGAGGAGAGCGTGACGGAACGGCACCGCGACCGAATGGTCGGCAGCAACTGGCCAGGCCGATGGGCGACCACGAGAAACAGGCACAGCGCAGGCGGCTCCTCGATGAGCTTGAGCAGCGCATTGGCGCTATTCCGGTTCAGGTCCTCGGCGCTGTCGAGAATGCAGATGCGGTAGCCCCCTGCCCGCGAGGCCCGCTGGAACATGCTCGAGGCCCGCCGCACCTCGTCGACCCGAATCTCGCTGAAAAGCTTGCCGGTCTTGTCGTTCCATTCCCGCCGCAGAACCGCGACGTCGCCAAAGCCCCCGGCAGCGACCTGGGCGAACATTGGATGCGTCTCGGGCACCGACAGGTCGCGCGCGTTGCGAACGACGTCGCTCGCCGGGTCCGGGTTGGCGAGGACGAACCGCGCGAAGCGCCACGCCAGGGTGGCCTTGCCGATCCCTTCCGGACCGCCGATCAGCCACGCGTGAGGCAGCCGTCCCCCGCGGAATGCTTCGAGCATTTCGGTCTCGGCCGCTAGATGGCCGACCAGAGTCGCGGTTTCGCGCGGGTGCTTCTGTCCGGGCAGCCGATCGCTCTCGGCCGAGTCTGGGTCGGTCGGCCTCATAGGTGCTCGGCCCCCGGGGCCGTGGCGGTCTCCCGCAAACGTGGGAACCGCGACATTACGGCGGCCCAGATCGCCTCGGCGACCTCGTCAGCTGGCTTGGCCCCGTCGACCACGCGACATCGCTCCGGCTCGCGTGCCGCGATGGCCAGAAACCCGGCGCGCAGCCGCTCGTGGAAGCCCTGCCCTTCCCGCTCGAAGCGATCCGGTGCCGCGGCCGCGCCACGCCGGGCCTTGGCGCGCGCCAACCCGGTCGCCGGAACGACATCGAGAACAATGGTGAGGTCCGGCATGGTGTCGCCGACAACGATGTGCTCCAGACTGGCCATCAAGCCCGGCGGGATCTGGCCGAGTTGGCCCTGATAGACGCGGGTCGAGTCGACAAAGCGATCGCATATCACGAAGGCGCCTCGCTCGAGGGCCGGGCCGATCTTGGTTTCGATGTGGTCGATCCGCGCCGCTGAGAACAGCAGCGCCTCCGCCACAGGGCCGAGAGGCGCGACGGCGCCCGACAGCAGCGCCGCCCGGATAGCTTCGGCGCGCGGCGAGCCGCCAGGCTCGCGCGTGGCCAGGGCTTCGACGCCCTGGGCCTTGAGCCGCTCGAGCAGCCGGACAGCTTGCGTCGACTTCCCCGCCCCTTCGCCGCCCTCCAGGGTGATGAAGCCGCCCCGCTCCCTGACCGTCATTTCGGTTTGGTGAAATTCTGGCGCACGAGGCCTGTGACGAGTTCGAGGCCCGCGTCCAGCGCCCGGTGCGGCAGCGAGCCGACGGGAACCGCTTCGGCGGTCTTCAGCGGCATGGACAAGACCTCCGTGGTTCCCCGAAACAGCTTGAGTTGGGCCACCTGAGCGCCCTTGTCGAGAGGCGCCATGAGAGGCCCCGCATACACGACCTTGCCGGCCAGCTTGTCAGCCGATCCCCGGGGCACCAGCAGGGTGACCGGCTTTTCCGCGACAAGCGGCACGTCGGCCTGGACGCCGCCATAGACCCGCGCCGACCCCACTACCTCGCCCGCAGCAAACAGCGGTTTGGACTCGAACGCCCGGAACCCCCAGCCCAGCAGCTTTTGCGATTCGCTGGCGCGCTCGCGCGCGGTGCGCAAACCGTTGATGACGAGGATCAGGCGCTCGCCATTCTGCACCGCCGATCCCACCAGCCCGAAGCCGCTTTCGGCGATATGGCCGGTCTTCAGCCCGTCGGCACCGATGTTCATGGTGAGCAGCGGGTTCCGGTTCGGCTGATGGATCTTGTTCCAGGTGAAGTCCTTCTCGCCGAAATAATGGTAGTACTCGGGATAGGTCTCGATCACATGCGCGGCCAAAAGAGCCATCTCGCGGGCCGTGACTTTCTCGGTGGGGTCGCCACGGCCCCAGGGATTGGTGAAGTTGGATTTCGCCATCCCGATCTCGCGGGCACGGCGCGTCATCATGGCGGCGAAATTGTCTTCCGAGCCGGCGAGTCCTTCGGCCAGCGTGATCGCGGCATCGTTGCCCGAATCGATGACCAGCCCGCGGATGAGGTCTTCGATCCGGACGGAACTGTTCAGGACCGCGAACATGGCCGATCCCCCGGACGAAGCTCCGCCGCTGCGCCAGGCATTCTCGGAGACCACGAAGGTGTCGTCGAGCTTCAGACGCTTTTCCTTGAGGGCCTGGAACACGAGTTCCGCGGTCAGGATCTTGGCCGTGGAAGCCGGCGACATGAGAGCGTCGGCATTCTTCTCGAACAACACGGTGCCGCTGCCGGCATCGACCAGGATCGCATAGGGGGCAAGCGTCTGGAACCCCTCCCCGGCGGCCCGGGCCGCCTGCGTCCCCAGGCTGGCCAGAAGTCCGATCCAGCAGGCAACGAATGAACGAAGAGTGAAACTGAACACAGTAGGTACTTTCGCCGGCGAGCCCCGAGCCGAAGCTTATGCAGGGCCGGAGCCGCGCTTCAATGATTGTTTGCGGCAGACAGCCATTCTTGGTCGCCATCGGCACAAGATGGGCGAAGCAGGGTTCGGACCCGCGACATCGGCCAGCAAGGGCGCCTATTCGGTTGCGTCGGACCTGGTCACTGCAAAGGACACCACGGGAGGCCTTCGGCGGGGTTCGACCGCGACACGGGTGCGGATCAGGCGATCGAGATCGGCACGCTGCTCCGCGGGTGGACCCGAATCGGCACTGTCCGGCCCGAAGTCGAAGGGGCGCAGCGGCGGAACCGGTGCCGGCGAGCGGCGACGAGGTGGGGGCGGCTCGGCCATGCCGAGGGCCTCGGAGTCCTGTTCGGCGCGAGCGACGCGTTCCAACTGGGCTGCCGGGCGCGGGCCCGGCGACATCGGCACCGGGTCCTCCGGCGTCTGCTCGTCGGCCAGCATGGTCGGCGCGCTTGGGGCGCCGTTCAACTGCGCCGGCACGCCATCATCGCGCAACGTCGCCAGCAACTTTCCGTCATCCGAGCCACCGAGGCTCGCGCGCCCCACATATTCGATTCGAACCCGAGCGGTCCCCTGCCCCTTGAAGGACAAAGCCTCGGCAACGCGCTGGGATACGTCCATGACCCGGCCGCCATGGTACGGGCCCCGGTCGTTGACCCTTACGATCATCGAGCGGCCATTGCCCGTGTTGGTCACCCGGACATAGCTCGGAAGCGGCAGCGTCGGGTGTGCGGCCGAGATTGAATTCTTGTCGAAGATCTCGCCGTTCGCGGTGCGGCGGCCGTGGAACGCATCCCCGTACCACGAGGCCATGCCCACCGTGGCGTAGCCTTCGGGATGTTCGTTGGGGAAAAAGGAGCGGCCCGCGATCGTATAAGGCCTGCCCACGAGATAGCTGCCGCCGCCGCGCGGCACGGGTTGCCCATCGTCGACCAATCGAGGACTGGCGTAGACTCCCAATCGAGGGTCGAAGGCCCGTCCGCGAAATCCGTTCGAGGCATACTGGGTCGGTTGTGATGCGCATCCAGCCAAGAGCCCGGCACACAAAGCAGTGGCGGCGAGGGGCTTCCAGCGCCGCGACAATTCGGAAACACTCGATCTATGCTGCGTGGCGAAAGACATCATGGCCTAGGCAGTACGACAGGTATTTGCCATGGGCACGGATCGAACCTTCTGAAGTCTCGTGTCACGTTGGCCAGCCCGCGGACATGTTGGCGCGAGCCCATGCCGCGTAGCCCCATAATGTTGGCTGCGGTTGCTTTCCGAAAGTTTAAGCGATTCGATCTTTATTGACAGTGGCAGACGGGAGACACCCGCCACGTCCCGATATGTTACCCTGTTTCGCCTTTGAATAAAGGTGAAATTACGGCAGAGCTCTAGGTTGTGCAACAAGGCTGCAGCGGACTCGGCGGGATCGAATGTGACGAGGGCAGGTCCCGCCCCCAGTCTTGCCTTTGCGGGGTGAACCTGCGCAATGTCGGCCACCTTGGAAGGGTGGCCGAGTGGTTTAAGGCAGCGGTCTTGAAAACCGCCGTGGGTGCAAGCCCACCGTGGGTTCGAATCCCACCCCTTCCGCCAGACCCTCCTCCAAGTCTTTGCCCGATCAGGGTTTCGGCCGCTGGGCCAGCGGAACTGTATCGCTCGGGGCGGACCGCCGGGCCGCCACCGCCCTAGCCATGACACACAGAAGCTCGAACGCCATTGTGGCGCCGAGGAGCGCCGTCATGCCGCCAAGGTCGAACGGGGGTGATACCTCGACCACATCGGCGCCCACGATGTCGAGGCCGTCGAGCAGCCGGACCATCTGCTGGGCTTCCCGGGTCATAAAGCCGCCGATCTCGGGCGTTCCCGTTCCCGGCGCCATGGACGGATCGATGCTGTCGATGTCGAACGACACATAGGTTGGCCCGGGTCCCACGACGCGCCTCGCCTCGGCCATGACGTCGGCCGGACCGCGTTCGCAAAACTCCTCCATGTAGAGCACCCGGATGCCCTGCTGGCGTGCCCAGTCGTGTTCGCCCGGATCGTAGATCGAGCCCCGGATACCGATCTGGATCGTTCGCCTGGGGTCGATCAGCCCCTCCTCGATGGCGCGCCGGAACGGCGTTCCATGGGTGTAGCGATTGTTGCCGAAATAGGTGTCGTTGGTGTCGGAATGCGCGTCGAAATGGACGAGGCCGAGAGGTCCTGCCCGACCCACGGCCCGCAGCACGGGAAGCGTGGTGAGGTGATCGCCGCCGATCCCGAGCGGCAGCGCGCCGGCCGCCACGATAGCCTCCACCCCGGCCTGAATGCGCGCCAGCCCGTCGGCAAGGTCGATCGGGTTGACCGGCACATCGCCGATGTCCGCCACGCGCGCGAGGCTGAAGGGCTCCGTGCCCGACACGTGATGGACACGGCGCATCAGGCTCGATTGGCTGCGCACCTCGCGTGGGCCGTGGCGCGCCCCTGCCCGATTGGTGGTGCCGCCATCCCAGGGGATGCCGTAGAGCGCGATGTCGAGCCCCTCCGGCACGGCCACGAGCGGCAGCCGCATGAAGGTCGCGACCCCGGCGAAGCGCGGCACGACGGCGGCATCGACCCGCTGGTAGCTTTTATCCATCAGGCGTCCAATCCGAATCCCCGCCGCATCGCGCGCTCCATCCCCGTAACGATGTCATCGAGCAGCCACTCGCCCGCTTCCGCCGACGATCCCTCCGTCAGCGACAGCACGGGCCGTCGCGGGCTTGGACGTACTCCCATAGCAACGTTCCTGTGATTAGCGCGCGTGATCGATCATTCCGGTCTTGAATTGCGGATTTCGCAACCGCAAAATCGCGGTTTGAACAGGGGTGGGCCTTCCCGGCGGTCCGAACCGGATCGACCGCCCTACCCTTGTTTTGCGCCCGCAGCCAATGAGCGACGACGATGAAAACCTCACATGCTGCGTGCCGTATCGGGATCGGCCTCCTCGGACTGCTCGCCTGGGCTTCAACGCCAGCCGAGGCCCGTCGCCTCGTGCATGGATTTCACTGCCCGCTTGGCCAATATTGGCGGCCGTCGCTCGGCATCTGTCAGAGTGCACCCTACAACGGGCATTCGGATCGGGTCGCCACCAGGCTCAATCCCCCCTGGGCCGGTGCATCGCGTTCCTCTGCACCGAGCGTCAGTACCCATACGCAGGTGCTTTCCCGGTCGCGCACCGTGTCCGGTACCGGGGTCGTGGTGCGATATGTGGTTCAAACCAGCGTCGTCGAGCGATATCGCAAGCCGTCGGCTGGCTTTTCGGGGCTGACGCGAGTCTCGGGGGGCGCCGGCTACTAGAGCCTGCTTCCCAAACGTCGCGGGGGTTTCGGACCGGTCCATGCTTTGCGGCACTGGATTTACAAGACGCCTGTGACGATGTTCCCGGGGCCCGGCCCCGATCACCGGGTGAAGCGAGAAAGGCGATCCCATGAGGCTCGTCGTCATCGGGTCACGGCATTTCGGAGCAGCGGCACTGACTCACTTGCTCGAGGCCGGGCACGCGATCGTGCAAGTCATCGCTCCTGCGGAGGATGATCGCCTTGCCGTCGCGGCCAGCCGGGCAAACGTTCCGACGACCATCGTGGGCGGCAGCCGCCGCATCACAGCGTCCGATATCCGAGGCGAACCGGATCTCATCGTCGCGGCGCACAGCCATTCATTCATTGCAGCCGACGCCTTGCAGGCCGCTCGCCTGGGCGGGATCGGTTACCACCCGTCCTTGCTGCCGCGCCATCGCGGCAAGGCAGCCGTCGAGTGGACGATACGCTCGGGAGACGCCATCGCGGGCGGCAGCGTGTACCAGCTTACCGAGCACCTCGACACTGGGCCGATCGCGGCCCAGGATTGGTGTTTCGTGCGGCCCGGGGAAACGGCACGGGCATTATGGGAGCGCGCGCTGTCTCCCATGGGACTGAAGCTGCTGACGCAGGTGGTCAACGAGACCGCGGCGCGAGGCACGCTGGAGCTTAATCCCCAGGACGAAACCTTCGCGACGAATGCGCCGCCGTGAGACACTGCGGATGTCGCACGAGGGCGCGGCATCCGCTTGGGTCGATGGTCCGGCCTTCAGCCCCCGACCGCGTCCGTGACGCACTTCTTGGTGAAGCTCGTCTTGGCGGCGCCAGCCAGCTTCTTCGTTGCCGCGGTCGCATCGCAGGTCGAGGCCGCGTCCTTCTGGCATTTCGTCAAGAAGCTCGTCTTGGCTGCACCGGCGAGCTTCTTGTCGAGCGCCTGACTCGTGCAGGTCGTGTCGGCGTAGGCGCTGGTTGCACCGGCGGCCAGGATCGCAAGAACCAATATCGCTCTCATCCATCTCTCCCCTGCTCGACCGCTGGATCGATCCAGGCCGGCCCTTATCGGTGGTAATCGGCTCTCGAGGCGACAGCAGATTCGACGCCCGGCCCTCCACGGCGGAAGGCTCGCATTGCCCCGCCCGCATCGTCAACCGGGTGATCACGTCGAACGGGCCTATTCGATGGGATCGGACCTGTGGAGCGGCCAATCGCAGGCGTCGAGGAACTCCGCCAGTGTCATTATGCGCAGTCCATCTGCGAAGGACGCATGCAGATCGTCCCGCTTGCGGAGGATTCGCCCATCGTGGGTAATGAAATGCGTGCATCCCAATTCGGCCGCCTCGGACAGATGCTCGGCATCCGCCGCGTGTTTTCCTGGACGGGCGTTGCCACGCAAGATGGCGCGAATCCGAATGCGGCTGATGTGCTGGGAGGCAGTCAGTCCCTTGCGGAGGCCCGAGGAGAGCGGCAGAACCGCCTCACGGATCTGGCCCGGTGTGTGCGGATGCTGGACCTCTCGGCGAACACTGCCGGTGACCACCACGCTCACGCGTCCGGCGTCCACCAAGGCGTTGAGGCGATCCACGAGGGCGTCCCGAGCCCGCCCGCTCTTATCCAGGACGTTGGCGTCCAGGCCGACGAGTCCGATGTTGCTGGGATTCATGGCGACAGGATCTCCGGAATGCAGAGCGCAACACCGTTCCTTCACCTTTGCGCGCTGATGATCGGGTGGACGAGGACGACGGAAATGATGCACGTCAGCGACATCGAGGAGGCCCTGGCGGAGGGCGACAGCCGCGCCCTCGAGGCGGCCTTTCGGGTGCTGGTCGAATACCCGCACGAAGACGAACTGGAGGGCGCGGAGAGCCCCGAGGCTTTGCTGGATTTGCTGGACCGGGTCGCTGCGGCGTTGCGCGGCAACGCATGGGCCATGAGTCCTGATCTTGCGGCCGCCATTCTGGACCGGAGCGACGACGTTCATGCACGCGTGGCAGCCACCTACGCTGACGGCGCCAGGCTCGTGTCGGAGCACCGGGCGCTCTGGAACCAGACATTCGAGGCCGCTTTCAGCGTCACGCCGAAGGCTTCCGCCTCCGGCTCTCAAGAGTGAGCCGGGGCGCCGGGCAACGCGACCAGCTCCGCTAAAGAGTTCCTTAACCATATGAAGAGAAGAAACGTCTCGAATCCATTCGGGACGACATCATGCTGACCCTGACCATGATCTATTTCGGCTGCATCGCGACCATGCTGGGCCTGGTGGCCTTGGCCCAGGACCCGGATGCCTGAAGCCGACCTGGACAACTCTTCTTTTTAGCCCCCGACGCGTGCCGACCGGCCATAGAGCAGCAGCATGGCCACGATCACGAGGCCGTAGATGACCTGGCGGCCGGCCTCGGGGATCTGCATCACTGATAAGATTGACTGCAGGAGCGTGATGAGGATCACACCGGCGGTCGTACCGAGATAGGAGCCGCGGCCCCCGAGGATCGATGTCCCTCCCAGCACGACGGCCGCGATGGCGGGCAACAGGTAGGCGTCCCCCATGCCCTGGTAGGCCTTGGTCGAATAGCCCGCCAGAAGCACGCCCGCGAAGGCCGACAGCCCTCCGGAAATGGCGAAGGCAGCAAGCACCACCCGCTGGCTGCGAACGCCGGACAAATAGGCGGCCTGTTCACGGTTGCCGATGCCGTACACGGCCCGGCCGAAGGTGGTGCGGTTCAAGACGAAGACCGTGACCAGCCCGACCGCGATCCAGATCCACACCGCATTCGGGATTCCGGCCACGATATGGCCGGTGGCCAAGCCATGCATGGAGGCCGGGGCCATGTCCTGTGGGGCGGAGCCGCCGGTTCGCAGGATCATGAGGCCTTGCGCCACGGCATTGATGCCGAGGGTGAAAATCATCGAGGGCACGCGCAGGTAGGCAACCCCGAAGCCGTTGATGAGGCCGAACACGATACCGCACAAGATGCCGAACGGGATCGCCATCGCCTCCCCGAAGGCGCCATGGCCGGCCGCCGCGGTCGACATCATGCCGCCGACCGTCACGATCCAAGGCACGGACAGGTCGATCTGCCCGAGCAGGACGACGATCATCATGCCGGTCGCCACCATGGCCAGAAAGGCGCCGACCTGGAGCTGCTGCAGGAGATATTCGGGCGACAGAAAGCTCGTCGAGTAGAGGCTCCCGAGCAGCAGCAGCGCCACGATACACCCGAAGGCCGTAACCACCGCTGGGTCCAGCTTGCGGAGAAAACCGGGAACACGGGATGCCGAAGGGTCGGCCGGGTCTGAGCGCAGGGTCATTGGCCGAACAGATCCAGCCGGTTGCGGATTCGCAGCAGCCTCACCGACCCCAGGCACACCGCCACCAGAAGAACGATGCCCAGGAACAGCGGCTGCCATAGGGGGTCGAGATCGAACACGAACAGAAGGTCGTTGATGGTGCGGAAGATGAACGCGCCGAAGATTGCGCCGATGGCGGTGCCGGAGCCCCCGAAGAGCGACACGCCGCCAATCACCACAGCGGCGATCGAATTCAGCGTGTAGGTCGAGGCGTTCGACGAGGACGCCTCCCCCGAATAGGTGAAGAAGGCCAGCATCAGGCCGCCCATCGCGGCAAAGAAGCCGGCCAGCGAATAGGCCAGAAATCTTGCCCGACGGATCGGTGCCCCCGACATATAGGCCGAGACATCGGACGAGCCCACCGCATAGGCGGCCCGGCCCAGTACGGAGCGACGAAACGGCACCCAGATGAGCAGCATGGCGATCGCCAGAGCCACCACGCTGGCCGGTATGCCGCCGGGCAACTGGCCGGTCACGAGGTCGGCCAGATCGGAATTGACGTCGCCGCCCGGATTGGGACGGAGCGCCAGCGCGAGGCCGAAATAGACCGCGCCCATGGCGATGGTGGCGACGATCGGCTGCAGGCGTCCATAGATGACCAGCGCACCGTTGATGGCGCCGCAGATGAGACCAGTGAGGAGAACGCCCAACACTCCGAGGAGCGTCATGGCGGTCGAACCGACCACGATCCAGGACGCCAGGCAATTGGCCAGGATGAACACAGAGCCCACCGAAAGATCGATGCCCGCCGTCAACACCACGAAGGTCTGGGCCACCGCGACCAGCGCGAGCAGCACCCCCTTATTGGCTGCGGTCTGCACCACGTTGGCGCTGAACCCGGCCGGATGGTTGCCGGTATAGATCGCGAAGATCACGACGAACACGATGACCGCCAGCAAGGCCGCCTTGTTGTCGCTGAACCAGAAGCGCCATTCGCTCATCGGGTCATGGCCCGCTCGACACCGGCTTCCGCGGCCGGTGCTTCGATGTTGAGCGCGCTGCTGACGAGCGCGTGTTCCGTGATGGCGTCGCCCGCGAGTTCCCGCCGGACCGCGCCGTCATAAAGAACCAGGACCCGGTCGCAACACCCGATCAATTCCGCGTAGTCCGTGGAATAGAGCAGGATCGCCGCCCCTTCGTCGGCAAGCTTGCGGAGCAGGCGGTAGATCTCCTGCTTGGTCCCGACGTCGATGCCGCGCGTCGGATCGTTCAGCAAGATGATTTCAGGTGCCAGCATCAGCCATTTCGCGATGACCACCTTCTGCTGATTGCCGCCCGACAGGGCTCCGACCGGGACCTCCGTGTCGGCCGTCTTGATGGCCAGCAGCCGGATCATCTCGGCGATGGATTGCCGCTCCGCCGCCCGGTCGATGATGCCGGCCTGCGACAGGCGGCCGAGCGACGCGAAGGATAGGTTGTTGGCGACCGACATCGGCAGCATCAGGCCTTCGGTCTTGCGGTCCTCCGGAATGAGCGCGATGCGATTGCGGGGCGATTTGGCCTCGCTCGGGCCGCTGATCGCGACCGGCCGGCCTCCGACCAGGATTTCGCCCGTGACACCGCGCAGGACGCCGAACAACGCCAGCAGGAGTTCCCGCTGCCCCTGCCCGTCGAGACCGCCCAGGCCCACCACCTCGCCGGGCCGGACCGTCAGAGAGATGTTCTTGAGCGTCTCGGTCCAGCAAAGGTTTCGCGTTTCGAGCGCGGGCGCCTCTGCCGAGCTGATCGGGGCGGGCTTCGGCGGGAAGACATGGCTGTATTCGCGCCCGATCATCATCTGCACGATCGCATCGTCGGACTTGGTGCCGGCTTCGAAGGTGGCGACGTGGCGACCGTTGCGGAACACGCTGCAATCGTCTGCGAGTTCGGCGATCTCCTGCATGCGATGGGAGATGTAGACGAGGCCAAGTCCCTGCGTGCGCAGGTCCTTGAGCACGCGGAACACTGCGGCGACGTCGCTGGCCGTCAAGGCGGACGTGGCTTCGTCGAGGATGAGCAGGCGCGGGTTGCGGGCGAGAGCCTTGGCGATCTCGACCAGCTGGCGCCGGGACAGCGGCAGGTCCTTGACGAGCGCCTTGGGGTGGATGCCCTCCGCCCCGGCACGGGCCAGGGCCTCTTCGGCCAGCCGGCGCTGCGCGGCGCGGTCGATCATGCCGAAGCGGCGCGGCGGATTGCTGATGAGGATGTTGTCGGCGACCGAGAGGTCAGGCACCAGCGACAATTCCTGGAAGATGCAAACGATGCCGGCCTGGTTGGCGGCGGCCGGAGTCGGAAAGCGCACGGGCGCCCCCTCGAGCGCGAGCGTTCCGGCATCGGGCTGGACGACGCCGGCCATGCATTTGATCAGGCTCGACTTCCCTGCCCCATTCTCGCCCAGTACGGCATGAATCCGGCCGGCCCTGACCGTCAGGTCGACATCCTCGAGAGCCCGCACGCCGCCGTAACGCTTGGATATCCCCGCCATCTGGAACAGGGGTGCCGACGCGGCGCGCGGGCGCGCGTCGGGCATCGAGCTGATCTCAAGGTCTGAAACGCTCATCGACGACCAGCTTACGCTTGATGATCGAGCCGCATCGGCCGCGATGTTCCGAAAAGACGAGAAAACCCCGTCGGATGCAATCCGGCGGGGTTCGATTGCTGTTACTGGTTGGTTTCGGACTGCCCCATGATTTCCTGGGCCGTGAAGTTGATGCCGCAGGTCGGGAAGGAATTACCGACGAAGAAGTTGTCGGTCTGATTGGGGAAGGTGTTGTCTCCCGCCTTGAAGCCTGGATCTTCGACGTGGGCCAAGGGCAGCTTGATCGATTGCGGCACGACATCGCCTTGCAAGGCAGTCAGCGCGGTCTTGATCGCGACCGCCACCTGGGCCGGCCCGGTCCCGCCCGAGGCGCATTTCAGGCCCTTGTCCGCATTGGCGAGGCACAGCTTGCGGAAGCCGTTTTCCGTCTCGGCTCCGGCCGGAATGAACGGATGGCCTGCATCCATGAAGGCGCGAACCATGCCGGTGGAGCCCCCTTGCGCGGTCATGCCATCGAAGTGCTTGTGGATGGCGAGGGCATCGGCCGAGACCTTCTGGGCCGTGCCGTCGTCCCACTTGCCGACCACCTCGACAGTGTCGAACGGCTTGCCCGAGGCCTTCAGGGCGTCCTGAATGCCTTTGTGACGATCGGTATCGACCGAGGTGCCAGTGACGCCGCGCACTTCGAGGATCTTGCCGCCGTTCGGAAGGTTCTTGGCCAGCCACTCACCCCAATAGGTGCCGAGGCCTTGCTGATCCACGTTGACGTTGATGGCGTCTTCCGTGTCGATCGTGTTGTCGAAGGCGACCAGCACGACGCCGGCCTGCTGGGCACGCTTGACCACCGATTTGAAGGCTGTCGGGTTCTGCGCATCGATGACCACGGCGTCATAGCCCGAATCGATGAAATTGTTCACGGCCGCGATCTGGGCCGCAATGTCCTCTCCGGTGGATACGACCTTGAACTCCTTGAGCTTCGCCTTGACCTCAGGCTGCTCGGCATAGGCCTTGGCGGTCTTGATCATCTGGATGCGCCAGGTATTGCCGATGAACCCGTTGGCCAGCGCGATCCGGTACGGACCCGGCTTCTTCGCGAATTTCATGAACTTCGTCTGGGCAGTCCAGGGCACGAAGCACTGCGCGTCGGCGCTAGGCCCGGAGACGATCTGCGGACCGGCCGCATGGACAAGGGACGTGGTGGTCAGCAGACCTGCAGCCACAAGCGTGGCAATACGCGATATAGTCATGGGAATGGTGCTCCGTCCGTTGGCGCTTCGACCCTTTGTGAACGGCTGAGGCCGTTTCTTTTCCGCTGTATCGCGCCTAGCCGACCGGGTTGCATCCGGGGTCGGCCGAGGCTCGCGCGGTCATTGTTGATTATACGTCAACTCGGGCGTGCGCAACATTTCGGATCACGCGGACGGCGGGTCACCCGCCCTAAATCCCTGGCCGGCGCGCGAACAAGGCTTCGAATCGCCGGACTTCGCTGAATTCTCCGGAAGGCGACAGATCCAGCAGCCGCGCACGGAGTTCGGCGGCGAAATCATCCATCTGCTCGCCCAGAGCGGTCGGTGACGCCTTCAGAAGCGAAAAGGCCCGCCCGATGATGGCTTCGGCGGTCAGATCGTTTCTCTCGATGATCGCATAGGAATCGATCCGCGAAAATGCAGAGTTCAGCAGCACGACTGCGTGATGCTTGGGGCCGCCGGTCACCTCGCCGACGAAGCGGTCCTGAACCTCTCTCACGACGCGGTTCCAGCGGTTTTCCGCCGCCGGCTCGAGCGTGTCCGAGAGGATCACCACCGCTCCGCCGTCCTCGATCATGCCGTCCAGCGCTTCGAGTGTTGCAGCCCTGTCCATCCAGTGAAAGGACCGCCCCATCGTCACCAGCCTGAACACGCCCATGTCGGGCGACAGGTCATAGGAACTGCCTTGCACGAAGCTCACTCTCACGTTCGCGCGCGCAGCCTCCTCACGCGCCGCGGCCAGCATGGCGGGATCGGGGTCCATGCCGATCACCTCTCCGGCATCGAAGCGGGCCAATTCGACCGTCGGGTAGCCCGGTCCACAGCCGAGATCGAGAACACGGTGCCGTTCGTCGAGGCGGACCCGACTTACGATTTCGCCGATCAGCGCCGTTGGATAGCGAGAGCGATACGCCGTATAGAAGGGGACGGTGGATTTGAAGCGATCAGGCACGAAGGGCAAATCGGCCGGCATGGGCGTAGGCTCCTTCAGCTTGGGTTGGCGCAAAACACCGGAACGCGGCAACTCACCGGCCCGGCCGGGTGTCGGAACAGGAGACTATCGGTCGTTTATCAAGCAGCCGGAAGGAAGAACATGCGGCTTGCTCGGGCCAGCGCGAGCCAGAATTGAAAGGTCGAAAATATGAACGAAGTTACCTACCAGCACCAGGGAAGGACCTATACGGGCACCTACACGGTCTCCTCCGCCAAGGTCGTCACCACCACTTGCGCATTCGGGAAAAAGGCGACGCCGGTCGGACAGTCACAACCAATGCTCGTCGCACGCTGGCTGCTCGGCGACATGGTCCGGGACGCGAATCCGAAGAAGTAGCGGGCAATTTAACGACAGCGGGCCGCCGTGCCGCGGCCGCGTAGACGCCGCTGGCTGGGGCGGGAGGATTCGAACCTCCGCGTGGCGGAATCAAAATCCGCTGCCTTACCGCTTGGCTACGCCCCAATCTCGTCTCCGGAGAGCGCGGACCATAGTTCGCCCGGTGCGGGACGGCAAGCCAACTGCGGCGCGCTCGATTCTTTTATCCCGGCCGGAAAAGCCCTTCAGGGTACATGAAGGAAACGGGTTCGATAATCACTTACTCGTGAGGTCCCGTCCACATTGCAGCTTGCTGCCCGCCGGGGTCGCGTCTATAAGACCGTCCTGTCTGGAGCTGAAACGCGGCCGGACATGTCGGAGTGTAGCGCAGCCTGGTAGCGCACCTCGTTCGGGACGAGGGGGTCGTAGGTTCGAATCCTATCACTCCGACCACATCTTTGATGGGCGGCATTCCACCGTCGGCCTGGGGTCCTCCAGCCAATGAACACGGTAAGCTTTCTGGCTCCTCGACGTTGAGCAGACCGGCATCGGCCTCCCGTGCGCCGGGATGGACGGGCCGTGACCTCGCTCCAAAAATGCGGACCTTAAGGATTCTCCCAGAGGATTGCGCCGACTGTGTCGGGGAGAGGAGACCGTGACCGGCATCGGTAAGTCCGTCGGAGCCCGTTTGCGGGAGTTGCGGGAACTTCGCCGCGTTTCCCGCGCTGATCTTGCCGCCGCGCTCAACACCACCGCTGACGAGATCGCAGCTTACGAGGCCGGCGCGCGAATTCCGCCGATCTCGCTAATGAAAATCTCGGCTTCCCTCAGTGTAACAGTTCAGGCTCTCTTCCTCGGCTCGAAGGAAAACAAGCCCGAGGATCCGGTCGTCAGCGAAGCGCCCTCGGCCCTCGAAGGTCATGATCTGATCAAGGCCTTCGTCAAGATCCGGAGCTCTCGGCTGAGGGCGGCTCTGATCGAGATTGCCGATTACATGGCCTCGCCGGAGAACCCTTGAGGCTCGGCGCGGCGTCGGCTGCCTCGATCGCGGTTCTCGCGACGTCGATCAGGTAGGCTGCAACCGTCAAACCGAGGCGCTTCGCATTATGGCTGCTGTCGCGCAGATTGCGGCAAAGCTCGTCTATGGAGGTCAGGTCAGATCGTCGTTCATAGCCCATGATCTTACCCCTAAGCCGCGTGGCCGCTCTTGAAGGACGGCTCCGCCTGGACGACGTTTTCGCTGATTCCGCTGCGGGCCCGCATGGTCGCTAGCGCCGCTTCGGAAATGTCCCACAGCCCGACGTAGATTGTGCTCGTGTCGTAGCGAGTGGACGTGGCGAGCTGCTCGGGGCTCCAGCCGATCCGCCGATAGATCCTGACCATGCGGGGGTCGTACACGCCGATGATCTGCGTCAGGCCGGCTGCCAGCCCGACCTCGCACATTGCCATGAACAGTTCCGCCGTAGCCAGGTTGATCCCGGTGCTGGTCAGAACCGAACCATTCCGGTCGGGATGAACGCAGAAACGCGTACCCTCCCAGATCGTGGCGCTTCGGATGTCCACCGGCTCATCGAAGTCGTGAGCGAATACCTCGCTCAGCAGCGTAGGTCCGGTCGTAGGCATCAGGCGAAGAGACCCGCGGGCCCGCCCCTCAGGATCGACCGAGATCAGGTAGAGCGGGTTGAGAGAATCGTAGCGATCGACCTCCCATCCGTCCTTTACCTGCACATCCCACTTCAACTTGTCCCGGAAGACCGCGGCGCGGCCGCGAAACATCCCATCGATCAACGAAGGCCAACGCCCGCGGTCATCACCTTGAATAGCCTGGATCATGCCAGCCCCCCGCAATGCGATATGCAAGCGGGAAGTGTTCAACCCAGGCGAGCGGGTTTACAACCTGACAAAAATGTCAGGTGCGGCGATTAGATCAAACCAAGTTGCGTGGCCCGAGCCACAGCCTGGGGTTTGGTGAGGCAATCGAGCTTATGGCGTGCGCTGTCGAGGTAGGTACGGACCGCGCTGGAGGACAAGCCGAGTATCGTGGCAGTGTCGTCGATCGTCTTGCCCGCCGCGGCCCATTGCAGCACTTCGGTTTCGCGTCCCGATAGGCCCGGTCTCGTGGTCAGGGGCGCCGCGAGATGAAGTTCGACCACCCGGGCGTGGATGTAGTTGCCAATCAGCTGCATGTCGCGCACGTAGGCGCTTTTTGTGGCGCGCCAGTCGCAATCGGGTACGTCCGAGGTCACCGTGAAGATGGCATGGTCGCCATGCGGACCTCGGATCGGGATGGTAAGCCCCTGCTTCCCTAGTCCCGCTTCCGCGGCCTCGTCGAACAGGCGCCGGACCGGGGGCGGGCTTTTGTCCAGCGTTGCCCAATCGACCGGAAGTATGCTGCGCTCTCCAGCCCGCACTACGGGGTCGATCGTGAAAAGGCGGCGCGAGACGTAATAGGAAACCCAGTCGGCCGGGTAGGTGAACGCTATGACCTTCTGACTGACGCCAGCTTGCGGGATCCGCAGGGCATGGTAGACGGCATGGCGCAATCCATACGGCTCCAGCAAACCCAGCACAGCCCGCTGCAGCCCCGGAACGTCCGTGGCCTTCTCGACCGACGCAAGCGCCGTTTCAAACCGCGCGTCTGGACGTTCAATAATTGTTTCCAACATGCCGGGACCGTCGTGAGCAACCTTCTCCGGTTGTAACAGCAATGCCGCCAGGAGTCTGCAATCGGGGGAGGTTGTTCGCGCCCCGCCTCTGTCCGTTTGAGACTCACCTGGTTGGAACCGAAATACACTTTTTGATTGTGTTAGCGCAGATCCGAAATTTAAGGTCCGTCAGGCCGGTCTTTCGAACCCGGGACTTCTGCCAGCTGCGGCACCTGCAACACAAGATCGTTCAGAAGCGCCATTGCGCGGCCCAGCCGGGCCAAGGTGCTCTTCGGCGGGGCGTAAGGCATCGGGCCCGTGCCTGCCCGGTCGTGGGCGAGAAGCTCCAGCGAACTGGGGATCCACTCTGCCCATGAGCCCCATGTTTCAGTGTCGATGCCCTGGCGAGCCGCAGGATCGTAGCGCAGCGCCAGGAACCCTCCGCCCAGGCGTCGCAAGGCGGCGTCCGCGGCCAGCAGCAGCTCGATGCGGCGGCGCGAGCGTTGTCCTCGCGGTTCCTGTAGCGCACGCGACAGCGAAGCCTCGAGATTGTTGCTGGCGACGCCGGCTTGGCGCCTTGCTTCGTCGAGGCTTGATGGCCCGCCCTGTCCCGCCATGAAATCGAACACCGCCTGGGCATAGTTGCGATGGGCGAGCAGCGCGGAGCGCAGCTCGCCTTCGGTGCGCTCCGGTTCCCAACTCGGCCACATCACCATGCAGGCCAGAACCGCAAGAACGCCGCCGGTGATGGTGTAGAAAATGCGCCAAGCCGCGATGATCCATTCGGCATGCCCCGGCTCCGCCACTTCGAACAGCAGAACCGTCAGCGGCGTCAGGCACGCGATGTAGGCGCCATAGCTGACCTGGCGCACCGAAAAACCCAGAACGCAGAGTGGGATCAACAAAGCGGCGTGGTTGAGCGGCGTCGGCGGCACGAAGGCAAGGCCGCCCCCGATCGCCGCCCCAAGCACCGTGCCGCCGATCCGCTCGAGAGCACGCTGCCAGGTCGCGGCGAAATAGGGCTGCATGGTCAGCGCGACCGTGATCGTGAGCCAGTGCACATACGGGCTCCACCACACCAGCGTGATCGCAACCGCCGCCATGGTCAGCACGGCGGCGCGCGTCGCATGGCGCAGAATGGCCGAATTCCAGGTCAGGTTGCTGCGCAGCTGCTGCAGCCAAACGGCCGCGCGAGAAGGTTGCGCCGGGCTTCGAGGCACGAGGTCCGGACTGCCCTGCTCGCCCTTCAGGCCGAAGGCCAGGCGCAGCCTGTCGACCAGCACGGTGACGATGCCCGACAGGACAAGTGCTTCGGCGCCATCCGCGGCCATTCGCGCCAGTGAGGCTTCGACGCGGTCCGAAATGTTTTGTACGTCCCGCCCCAGCAGCAGCAGGGCCGGTCGCAGCCGTCGCGTGACGCGCAATCCAACAGCCCGAACATGCAGATCGGCATTGGCTTCAAGCACGTCGGACAGAGCTATAAGCGCACCGAAAATCTGCTCGGCAGCCTCCAGCGCAAGCAGGTTGCGGGTGCCTTCCGGCGAGACCGGCCCCGGAGAGCGAACCGATGCGAGGAGGAGTGCGCTCGAAGCTTCCAAGGCGTCCCTGACGGACCGGCGGTGGCCCCGGGCATGGGCTTCCCATTTGGCGGAATCCGCCTCGCCGGCCGCGACCAGCGCTCCAAGGTCGCTGGCCAGATCCGCCAGTTGCTGCCACGTCGCCGCTATCATGCGCGCGCCGGGTCTGTTGGGATGAATGCGCCAGATGCCGATGGTCAGCAGGATGGCCCAGAGGCCGCCGGCCAGAAAGGCACCGAAAAGCACTAGCGCCTGGTCTGGCGCCAAGGAGCGGTCTACCGCCAGGGCCAGCACCACGGTGAGCACGTTGCCCACGGCTTGCGCTCTGAGGCCCCACACGCGCGCCATGCTGTTGCAGAACACAACGGTTCCGGCGGCGGCGATCAGCACGGGCCAACCTGCATTGTGAAGCAGACCAAGCAGGCTCCATATGGCCCCGCCCAGAACGGTGAAGACCAGCAAGGGTGGGATCCGGCTGCGAACCGGCCCACCGGTATCGCAGAAGCAGGTGAGATTCGCGGCAAAGGCCGCGATCGTCAGGGCCGGCCAGTTGATCCAGATATTTGCCAGGAGAACGACGCCGGTCGCCACCGCGGCGCGCAGGCCCTCGGCCAGGCTGACCGCCGTGAAATCGAGCCCCATGGGCATCCGCGAGAGATCGGGGCCCGGCACGCGCAAGGTTCCATAGCGGGTCATGGCACTCTGTGGCCTTCGTCCGGACGGATGAGCGAGCGCACAGCGCGGCGATCAGCGTTGCCGAGGAAGCCTGGCGGTCACGTGTTCATTGTGCTCGTAGCCGGGCCCGGACTCTCCTCAGGGCTGAAAGATCCACACGTCATGCGCTTGTCCATAGGGTTCGGCGCGGCGGTCTCATCAGCGTCGCGCTTAGCTTCCTCGGTCCACCCGGCATGCAAGACGGCCAAAACCCCGAGACCACACGCGGCGCCGAGATAGCAGCCGGCGATCACGTCTCCCAGGAAGTGGTAGTCGGCCCCGATGAGCCCGACGGCCACCAGCAAGACCAGCACCGCTGCAAGCCAGCGCAGTCGGGGCATGCGGGACCAGACGACAGTCAGGGGCGCTACGATCACACTCATGTGGCCGGAGGGAAACGAACCCCATCCGGTGCCGCCATGAAACGGCGAGAACCCATAGGCGCCATTGCCGATCCATGACGGGTTGTTGTTGACCCAAGTCTCTGGCCAAAGCCGCCCGAACGCGAACTTCGCCTGGTCCTTGACCGCATAGGCCATCAAGGCCGCCATGCAGCACGCGATGAGGGTCTGGCCGAGTCGGCCTGGTCGCCAGCCGCTCATCACGCAAACCGCGGCCGCGATCAGGCCGAGCGCCGCACCGGGCAGGACCGGGTCGACGATGTGGGTCAGAAGGACGAAAGGTTTCGCTCCGTGGAAGGCCTCGTGCATCGCCGTCGCGAGGGGCCGATCCACGAACCCCACCGAGAGCCCGACCAACATGACGCACGACAAAGCAGCCACGAGCGAGCGTGTGCCAGGGTTAGGATCGATCTGCATCCGGATGCTCGCGGGCCCTCAAAGTACCGAGGATAGCGACCGCGACCATGTCACGCGAGAACCATCGAGACCTGAATGGCGCCATGATTGCGCAGCACCCGCAGCGAGACATGCTCGCCGGACCGCCGCAATGTCACGTCGACGCGCGCATCCTCGAATCCAAGGTTGCGCAGCGTGATCTCTTCCGCAAAGCGCGGCAGATGCGGGTTGTTGAACCGGATGCTGCGCGTCATGGGGTCGAGTTCCATGCCCAGTACAGCCTGGAGCAGCAGGAACGGCGACGCTGCCGCCCAAGCCTGGGGTGCGCAAGCGACGGGATACAGCGTCGGGGCCGCCCCGCGCCGTCGCCGAAAGCCGCAGAACAGCTCTGGAAGGCGCCGCAGCTCCATATAGGTAGCAGCCCCGAACAAACCTTCGAAGATCCGCTCGGCGTGGCTCGCCAGCCCGTAACGCGCCAGCCCCAGGGCGATCAGCGAGTTGTCATGGGGCCACACCGATCCATCATGATAGGACATCGGATTGTAGCGCGCTTCTCCCTTGGCGACCGTTCGGACCCCCCATCCCGAGAAGAAGTCGGGCGAGACGAGATCGTCGGCAACGCGGCGTGCTCGGTCCGGGCGGGCGATGCCGGTCCACAGGACCTGGCCCGCATTCGAGGTGCGTACGCGGCAGGCGCGCTTTTGCCCGTCCAGCGCAATCGCGTAGGTGTTGATATCCTCGCACCAGAACGCCTGCTCGAACCGTTCGGCCAAGCGCTCCGCTTGGGTTTCGAGTTCCTGGGCGCGAACGGGATTGCCGAGCTGCCGGGCGCATGAGGCGGCGAGCTTCCGGGCCGCATAAGCGTAGCCCTGCACTTCGACGAGGGCGATCGGCCCTTCGGCCAGCGTTCCGTCGGCGTGGTAGACGGAGTCGAACGAATCCTTCCATCCCTGGTTCTGCAATCCGTTCTTGTCGGCGCGTGCATATTCCAGGAAGCCGTCGCGGTCGCGATCTCCAGGGCCGTCCATCCAGTCGAGAGCGCGCTCGATTGCCGGCCAAAGTACCCGAATGGCCTCCACATCACCCGTGCGTTCGAGGTACATTCCAGCCAGGACCACGAACAGCGGCGTCGAGTTCGACAGAGCCGTAATAGAGCCCGAACGGCACCTCGCGGAGGGCGGCCATTTCCCCTCCCCGCATTTCGTGCAGGATCTTCCCCGGCTCGGCATCGGCTAGCGGGTCCTCGCACGTAGCCTGGAAAGCGGCGAGCCGCCCCAGCACGCCTTTGGCTATGCCGGGATCGCACCAGAGCATCTGGATTGCAGTGATGATTCCATCGCGGCCGAACGTGGTGGAATACCAGGGAATGCCGGCGTAGGGGTAAGGACCTTGCGGGGTTTCGGTCAGCAGCATGTAAAGGTCGGATGTCGACCGGCACATCACTTCGTTCAAAATGTCGTTCGAGGTTTCCACGGTGGAAACCGTGCGGGTCATCGCCTTCTGGTGCCGGTTGGCGCTCATGAAACCTTTCATGAAGCTTTCCGGCTTCGGCCGATCGTCGCCGAAACATTCCGCCGAGAAGAACAGCGTCCTGGCCGCGCCGCCCTCGAGCGATAGCGCATAGGTGGCGGCACCCGAGACGAGCCTGGGCGGCGCCGGCTCGAAACACAGCACCGTCTTGCGGTCCTTTCCGTCTAGCCCGTGATACACGAACTCCACGCGGCCCTTGTCGGCGAGAGTTTCCTGCGTCACGCCCCGTTCGGCTCGCCTGATCCCGCGCACTTCGAACAGGTCGGAAAAATCGCAGCCGTAGATCAGCGACAGCGTGAATTCGACCGCCTCATCCCCATGATTGGAGATGTGGATCCGCTGGTGCGCCACCCCGCCCCAGAGATAGGCCGTGCGCACGATATGGATCGTGTCTTTCGGAAGCACGATCTTGCCGTCACGATAGATGTCCGGATTGGTGAGATCCGCCGAAAGGGAGATGTTGTCGTCCCGCATCCTCGAACCAAGCAGCAGCGGCTGCATGCCGTGGATGAGGAGTTCGAAGCGCGAGAGGAACCGGGTGTCATGGTTGAAAACCCCGTCCGGTCCGCCGGCCGAGGCCCCGACATCCCCATGGCTGTCGAACACCGCGAAGGTGTCGCCGTGTTTCATCGTATGGCGGGGACGGGCCGAGGGGCTCGTCGCCGAAATGTAGAACGGACTTTGCTCCGAAGTGGCCTTTGGATCGTCGGTCAGTATAAGCGGCGGGTCTTCGGCAGTTTGTTTTGTCATCGGATCTTGATTGTCCCTCGTCCGATCTGCGTTCACGCGACTATTGTGCGGTTCCGGTGCTCATCCGTAACAGCGAGCGGCCATCGGCCAGGGAGGTCATCGGGTCGCTCTGTCTATGGCCGAGGCGCAGCCCGGGCCGAACTCCTTCAGGGGCACGAGCAAGCGCGATCTGGCGGCGGTAGAGGTCCACGTAGTCGTGCGCCATACGGGTCGCGGAAAACCGCTTCTCGAATTGCTGCCGCACGCGGCGGCGATCGAGCGCCAGGACCTCGGGCATCGCGGCGATTGCCTCCTGCATGGTGTCCACGACCCGACCCGAAATGCCGTTATCGATGACCTCGGGAACCGATCCTTGCCGGAACGCGAGCGTAGGCGTGCCGCAGGCCATGGCTTCGATCATGACCAGGCCGAACGGCTCCGGCCAATCGATCGGGAACAGGAGAGCCCGAGCTTCGCCAAGGAACTTGGTCTTGCTGCGCTCGTCCACTTCACCGACGAATTCGACGTCGGGACCATCAAGCAGCGGCTGGATTTTCTCGCGGAAGTATTTCTCGTCGGCCTTGTCGACCTTGGCGGCGATCTTGAGCGGGATGCCGAGGGCACGGGCGATTTCGATGGCGCGGTCCGGCCGCTTTTCCGGCGAGATCCGGCCCAGGAACGCCAGGTACCCTCCTCGC
The DNA here is from genome assembly GCA_963851175.1 of uncultured Alphaproteobacteria bacterium. Classification (GTDB taxonomy): domain Bacteria; phylum Pseudomonadota; class Alphaproteobacteria; order Rhizobiales; family Beijerinckiaceae; genus Lichenihabitans. Next base: position 412,875 of record CAWKNU010000010.1, read on the forward strand.
GGCTCGAACGTCGGCCGATGCAGATCCGCCGGCAGCCCATGCAGGACGGTGCCGGCGAAATTGGCCTCCGAGATCGGAGCGCGCTGCGAGTCCGAGATCGAAACGAGCGGCATCTTCGGAAATGAACGGTAGAAAGGCCAGAGATCCGGCAAGTCTTGCCTTCCGTGTAGGGTGGTGACAGTGCGGCCTTCCAGTCCGCGAAATAGCGGGAAGTGGAACATGTCTATGTGGAAATGCAGGATGTCGAACGCCTGCGCCAATCGATGTACGCGGTCCACCATCATCGTGTAATGCGGTATATAGTCGACCATTGTCTCCGAAAGCCTTATTGCCTCCGAAGTACAGGCGACCAAATTAGAAGATGTCATCGAGTCGCCGCTGGCAAACAGCGTAACTTCGTGCCCCTGCTTGACCAATTCTTCTGTGAGCCATGAGACGATGCGCTCAGTACCGCCATAAAGACGAGGCGGTACACTTTCCATAAGCGGAGCGATCTGAGCGATTCTCATGCTAGCAGCTCTTTCTTGTAGAGGCGGGGCGCCCGCGTTAAAGCGTGAACGCTGCTGTAGCCTATTGGTTCCGCGCTGCACCATGTCCAGCTTGACCTGAGCATTGGAACTTTGCGATCCCCTCCACGTTCTGCGCTTGCAGTGCGCTGTGCTGAACACAACAACCCCGGCTTTGAGCCCGAACGGAACAGCCGATGCACGCTCCGCGATCTATAGGTGAATTCGGGCTGTTTCTCGACGTCGACGGCACGCTGATCGACATCGCTGCAAGCCCCGACTCCGTCGTGGTCCCAAAGTCGCTAATTCGAGATCTGGAAGCCGCCGAGCGGCGGCTCGACGGCGCCCTCGCCCTGATCAGCGGCCGTACGATCGAGGACCTCGACCGCCTTTTCAGGCCGTTGCGCCTGAAAGCCAGCGGTGTGCACGGTGCGGAGTTTCGGTTCGCGCGCGACCGAGACATCACCGTGTCCCCCTCGTTGGTGCTGCCGGTGCAAGCCTGGACGGACCTGCTGCGTTTGTTGCAGGACTTTCCCGACACGCTGGCCGAGAACAAGGCATTCTCGTTCGCAGTTCATTATCGCTCGGCCCCCGAGAGCGGGCCGAGCCTCGAGCGTGCGCTGGAAGGCTTCATCGAGGCGCACCGCAGCCTTTCGCTGCGCATCCTGCCGGGGCATTTCGTGTTCGAGCTGAAACGGCCCGGCTTCGACAAGGGCATGGCGATTGAACGCTTTCTCGATGAGAAGGCGTTCAAGGGCCGACGGCCGATCTTCGTCGGAGACGACGTGACCGACCAGCCGGGGTTTGCGGCCGTGATGGCCCGCAACGGCCTGGCCTATTCGGTCAATTACCTGGCCCCGGGCGTCGTCGGAACCTTTCGGGATCCCCCGGCCGTTCGCAAATGGCTCGCCGCAATGGTCACCTCGGAGACAATACCTGCATGAAGACGCCCCGCAACCTCGACTTTGCCCTGATCGGAAACTGCCGGGTCGCAGCATTGGTGGATACGAATGCCCGCATCGTGTGGTGGTGCACGCCGCGCTTCGATTCCGACCCGGTATTCTCGCGGCTGCTTGCGGGTGACGAGGAGAAGGGATTTTGCGACGTCGTGCTGGCCGACCAGGTCGAGTCGAGTGCAAGCTATCTTCGCAACACGGCGATCGTCGAGACCATCCTGAAGGACAGCCAGGGCGGCATCGTCAAAGTCACCGACTTCATGCCGCGGTTCAAGCAGTACGAGCGGATTTTTCGGCCTTCGCAGATCATCCGCCGCATCGAGCCGGTCGCCGGCCTGCCGCGCGTCACCATCAGGGTGCGCCCGACGCATGACTACGGCAGGAAGGTAACCGAGAAGGCCAGCGGGTCCAACCATATCCGTTATATGGGCGGGGCCGACGTGGTGCGGCTTACCACTGACGCGCCGCTCTCCTACATCGAGCACGAGACCAGCTTCGCGCTGAACCGTACCGTCACCCTGATTTTCGGTCCCGACGAGCCGTTCCGGAGCGCGCTCGACACCACCGCGCGCGAATTCCAGGATCGAACGCACGATTATTGGCTCGATTGGGTGCGCTACCTGGCGCTGCCCTACGAATGGCAGACTGCCGTGAGCCGCGCCGCCATCACCCTGAAGCTGTGCTCCTATGAGGAGACTGGCGCCATCGTGGCCGCCCATACGACCTCCATTCCGGAAGCGCCGGGATCGACCCGCAACTGGGATTATCGTTTCTGCTGGCTGCGTGACGCCTTCTTCGTCGTGCACGCGCTCAACCGCCTGGGCGCGACCCAGACCATGGAACTATATATCAATTATATAACCAATATCGCCCTCGATCAGAACACATATCTGCAGCCGGTTCACGGCATCATTCCCGGCACGCCCCTGGACGAGTGGATCGCCCCGGACCTCGACGGGTTCCTCGGCAACAAGCCGGTTCGTGTCGGCAATGCCGCGGTCACGCAGGTTCAACACGACGTTTACGGAAGCGTCGTGCTCGGCGCCACGCAGATGTTCGTCGACGAGCGGCTGCCCAAGATGGGTGACGAAGCCCTGTTCCGGCGGCTCGAGCAACTCGGGCGGCAGGCCGCCAAGTTCGCCTTCGAGCCAGACGCCGGCATATGGGAATATCGCGGGCGGAAACGCGTCCACACCTATTCGGCGGCCTTGTGCTGGGTTGCGTGCGATCGGCTGGCCCGTATCGCGGCGCGGCTTGGCCTTCGTACCGAGGCCGGCATCTGGACCAGCGAGGCGGCCCGGCTGAGGCGTCGCATCCTCGAGGAATCTTGGAGCGAGGAGCGCGGAGCAATCGTCGGCGCCTGGGGCTTGCCGGACCTGGACGCTAGCGTGCTGCTGCTGCCGGAACTTGGGCTCCTGCCAGCCACGGACCCGCGTTTCGTCAAGACGTGCGACGTCATCGGCCGTGAACTGATGCGAGGCGGCCGCATTATGCGTTATACGGCCGAGGACGATTTCGGGCTGCCCGAGACAGCCTTCCTGGTCTGCAACTTCTGGTACATTGATGCTCTTGCTCAGATCGGACGGCGAGAAGAGGCTCGCGAACGCTTCCTCGACGTGCTGTCCCACCGAAACGCCTTCGGCATACTTTCCGAGGATCTGGATGCGGTCACCGGCCAGCTTTGGGGTAATTTCCCGCAGACCTACTCGATGGCAGGCATAATCAACACGGCGATGCGCTTGTCTCAGAGTTGGGAGGATGCCTGGTGCCACGACTTGTAATCGTTTCCAACCGGGTAACCGTGCCGGAGCCGGGTCAGCCGCCGCCACCCGGAGGCTTGGCCGTAGCGGTCCACGCTGCCCTGCGCAACCGGCCAGGGGTCTGGTTTGGCTGGAGCGGTAAGGTCGACGACGACAACACAGACGCCGAGCCGACCACGGTACAGCGCGATCAGGTCACCTATGTGGTGACCGATCTGCAGTCCGCCGACTACCAGGAATATTACAACGGCTTCGCGAACCGCGTACTCTGGCCGATCCTGCACTATCGTGTCGATCTGGCGGAGTTCAGCCGGTCGGACCTGACCGGCTACCTGCGGGTTAACGGGCTGTTTGCCGATCACCTGTCCAAACTGTTGCAGCCGGACGATGTGATCTGGGTGCACGACTATCACCTGATTCCGCTGGCACGCGAGTTGCGCTCGCGCGGCCACAACAACCCGATCGGCTTCTTTCTCCACATCCCCTGCCCGCCCCCCGACCTTCTCTTGACGATCCCTCGACAGGAGCAAAGCATCGGAGCGCTGAGCCATTACGACCTGGTCGGCTTCCAGACCGAAAACGATCGGAACAATTACGGTCGCTACCTGGCGATGAGCGGTGCGCGGCCCAGTCGGGACGAGACCGCCTATGAGCTGGAAGGGCGTGTCACGCGCATCGGCGCCTTTCCGGTCAGCATCGAAACCGAGGACTACCGGCTGCTCGCCGAAGAGGCCGAACGCTCGATCTTCACCCGGGAACTGCGCGAAAGCCTGTCCGGGCGGAAGCTCTTCATCGGGGTGGATCGCCTCGATTACTCAAAGGGAATTATCCACCGGATCGAGGCGTTCCGACATTTCCTCGAATCCGAGCCGGCATGGCGCAACCGCGTCATCTTCCTCCAGGTGACGCCGAAGAGCCGGGAGGAAATTCCCGAATATAGCGACATGGTCAAGGCGGTGAACGCGCTCGTCGGCGAGGTCAACGGCCAGTTCGGAGAGGCTGCCTGGACACCGATCCGCTACATCAACCGGTCCTATACGCGCCCGGCGCTTGCAGGCATGTTCCGGCTTGCCACTGCCGCACTCGTCACCCCGTTGCGCGACGGCATGAACCTCGTCGCCAAGGAGTTCGTCGCCGCCCAAGATCCCGAAGACCCGGGTGTGCTGGTTCTTTCCCAGTTTGCGGGTGCAGCCGCGGAACTCGATGCGGCCCTGATCGTCAATCCCCATGAGACGGAGGGGATGGCGCAAGCCATGCGGGCCGCTCTCGAGATGCCGCTCGAGGAACGCAGGGCCCGGCATTCCTCGATGTACGAGCGGATCGAGAAAAACGACATCGAGCGCTGGGCTGAAACGTTCCTGGCGAAACTGACCGAGACGCGGCGCTCGTTCCTGATAGGCCAGTTGCGGTCGCTGTTCGTATAGGGCAGGAATCCGACCCCCGCCCTGCCCTGCCTTCAGGTACCCGCCGCCACGGAATCGGATATGTTCCGCGTCGGCCTACCCAGATGCACAAAATATCGGGTCAGGGTCTCGGGCCTCTCGATCCTGAGCTGGTTGCGAAGCAACGGTCACGAAGGACGCGAGCGGCCGTCGTGTTCGGGCACCAATGCTGTCGCAAGAGGTTCAGCATGGGCACGGAGAGGAGCTCCCCCGATCGCCCTGTCCAGAACACCGACCTGCGCTAGGACACTGCCACGAGATCGTCAATTCGCAGCGGCAGGTCACGGATCCGCTGGCCCGTGGCGTGGAAAACCGCATTGGCCAGGGCCGCGGCGGTACCGACGATGCCGATCTCGCCGATCCCTTTCACGCCAATGGGATTGACCAGCTTGTCCTCCTCCGGGACCATGATGACCTCGACGTCGACGACGTCCGCATTCACCGGCACCAGATATTCTGCCAAGTTCGTGTTCACGTAGCGTGCCGCGCGGCGATCGATCTCGGTTTCCTCGTGCAGCGCGGAGCCGACGCCCCAGATCATGCCTCCCATCAGCTGGCTGCGGGCGGTCCGAGTGTTCATGATCCGGCCCGCCGCGAAGGCTCCGACGATCCGCGGAACCCGGATCTCCTTGGTCCGGGCATGGACCCGCACCTCGGCAAATTCGGCCCCGAACGCGAACTGCATGCGGTCCTCCAGCTTGGCACCTCCGATCGGCGAGGCCGACCCTTTGTAGAGGGCTTGCAGCGCTCCCGGTTTGGCCCCGTGCGGCACCCACTCGGCATATTCCTCGACAGCCCCCGGACCCTTCTTGTTCAAAAGGGACACGAGATCGGCATTGTCGGTCCCGTCAGACAAACGCCCCCGAATGGCATCGCAGGCTTGCGCCACTACGGAGCACACGCTGGCAGTGGTGATCGAGCCGCCGGCCACCGGGGCGGGTGGCCAGTTCGTATCACCGAGCACCACCGTGATCTTCTCGAACGGCAGTCCCAGCCGCTCGGCTGCGACCTGGGCGACAACCGTGTAAATTCCGTTGCCGATCTCGTGAGCGGCGGTTTCCACCCGTGCCGTTCCGTCCGGCATCAGTCTGACCCGGGCCGTGGCTGGAGCCATGCTGGTGGGGTAGCACGCCATGGCGCAGCCCCATCCGATCAGCCACTCGCCGTCGCGCATGGAGCCGGGAGTTTTGTTGCGTTTGGACCAGCCGAACGCACTGGCTGCCTGATCGAAACATTGCATCACCGATCGGCTGGTGTAGGGCAGCCCCTTGATCGGTTCGTTCATCGTGTCATTGACGCGGCGCAGTTCCACCGGGTCCATGTCGAGCGCGACCGCCAATTCGTCCATCGCGCTTTCGAGCGCATAGATATAGGGCGTCTCGGCTGGCGCCCGCATGAAACCTGGCGTCCCACGGTCGGCCCGCACGATGGTCACGCTGCTCGCCACGTTGGGCACCGCATACATCCGGGTCGAAGCATCCGTGCCCGAGACGTTATAGGCGTCCGGCCGCGAGGTGATCTCGAAGCCGTCATGCGACAGCGCCTGCAACTTGCCCTGCCGCGACGCACCCAACCTGACGCGATGGCGCGTTTCGGCCCGATAAGTTGTGATCGTAAAGCCTTGGCTGCGAGTCGGCACGAGCTTCACCGGTCGCCCGAGCCGGCGCGCCGCCACGGCGATCAATGCCGTCCGTTGGGTGAGCGAACCCTTCGAGCCGAAAGCTCCGCCCACGAAGGGGCTCACCACGCGGATTCGGCTCGCGTCGATCCCGAGTTGCTGGGCCACTCCACCCCGGATGCCGTAAACGTTCTGGCTCGGCTCATAGATTGTGAGTTCAGGCCCGGACCACACGCAGGTCGTCGTAAAGAGCTCGATCGGATTGTGGTGCTGGGTAGGCGTCGAATAATGCGCATCGACCGTCACGGGCGAGGCCGCGAAGGCCTGTTCGAAATTGCCCACTGCGGGATCTTCATGGCGCTTGCTGACTGTGGCGACTGGCTGAGGTTGCGTTCCGGGGTCGTCGAACGTGGCCGATACCGCCCCGGTATCGTAGTCGACCTTCACTCGATAGGCCGCCTCCCGGGCAGTCTCGAAACTGTTGGCGAGTACGACGGCCACGATCTGGCCCGCATAGGAGACATCCGGCGAGCCGAGCGGCATGACGGAACTCGACATCGGGCCGCCGTCCATCAGGAACTTCGCGTCCTTGATCTCCCCGTGCATGTTCTCATGGGTGAGGATTTCGACAACCCCGGGAATGGCGCGTGCCTGCGTCAGGTCCATCGACTTGATGTGCCCCCGGGCCACGGCGCTCGTGACCAGGAACGCATAGGCCACGTCGGGCAGCGTGATAGTCGGACGCATAGCGCGCCTCGCCGGTGACTTTGGCGCGGGCATCGTAGCGGGGCACGGGCGCGCCCTGGTTGGCTTTCGGGGCCGGTGCGGCGACGCTCATTTCAGATCTCCATCGCGGCAGCTTGCATCAGGGCACGCACGAGCGTTTCCTCGCCAAGCGCGATCTTATAGGCGTTGTGTTCGCGAGCCTTGGCCTGCGCGAAGGCGGCGCGCGCGGCCGCTCTTGCGGCCTGCTCGTCCATGGCCTTGCCGGCGAGCATCGCTTCGCTCTCGCTTGCCCGCCACGGGACAGTGGCGACACCTCCCAAGGCGATCTTCGCCACCCTGACGACGCCATCAGCGACGTCCAAAGCCACGGCCGCGGAGGCGAGTGCGAACTCGTAGGACTGCCGGTCCCGGATCTTCAGGTACAGCGACCGCCGTGTCCAAGGTCCGGCCGGAACCGCGAAGCCGGTGATGACCTCGCCAGGATTGAGGTTTGTCTCGATGTTCGGGGTCTCGCCGGGCGGCCGATGCAGGTCTGCGAAGGCGATGGTCCGCGCCCCGTTCGGGCCGCTGAGCGCCACGGTGGCGTCGAGCGCCATGAGAGCCTGGGCAAAGTCGCCCGGGTAGGTCGCGATACACGCGTCGCTGGCGCCAAGCACCGCATGCAGGCGGTTGACCCCGTCGAGAGCCGCGCAGCCCGATCCCGGGTTGCGTTTGTTGCAGGCTTCCCAACTCACGTCCCGGAAATAGTTGCACCGCGTCCGTTGCAGCACGTTGCCGCCCAGCGTCGCCATGTTGCGAAGCTGGGCACTGGCCGCCAGGGCTAAGGATTGGCTGATGACCGGATAGTCCCGAATGACCTCCGGGTGGTCGGCGGTCTGCGCCATGGTGGCAAGCCCGCCCAGCTTGAGACCCTCCGGGCGGACTTCGATCGCTGCATGGGTCTGGCGCATGTCGTTGATGTCGACGACGTGATGTGGGCGCATCACGTCGAGCTTCATCAGATCGATCAGCGTAGTGCCGCCGGCCAGGAACTCGGCCGGGACCCGACCTTGAGCCGTGCGGCCCGAACCATCATTGCCGAGGCCCGATCGAAGCGATGTCGTGGCGCGCTCGGGCGAGGCGGCGCGCTCGTAGGTAAATGGCTCCATGTCAGCCTCCGATCGCGGTCTTGGCCTGATTGATGGCCGCTACGATGTTCGGGTAGGCGGCGCAGCGGCACAGGTTGCCGCTCATATGCTCGCGGATTTCGTCATCCGATCGCGCATGGCCTTCCTTAACGCAGCCGATGGCCGACATGATCTGCCCCGGCGTGCAATAGCCGCATTGGAACGCGTCGTTGTCGACGAAGGCCTGCTGCATCGGATGCAGAGCGCCGTCCGCCTTCGAGAGACCTTCGATCGTGGTGACCTCGGCCCCCTGCACGGCGACGGCCAGGGTCAGGCAGGACAGCACGCGGGCACCGCCGACATGAACCGTGCAGGCGCCGCACTGGCCATGGTCGCAACCCTTCTTGCTGCCCGTCAGGCCAACGTGGTCGCGCAGGGCATCGAGCAAGGTCGTTCGGATATCGAGCGCCAGCTGGTGGCGTACGCCGTTGACGTTCAGGGTCGTATCGACGAGGGCGCGAGGATCGCGCAGCGGCGCGTCTTGCGCGACAGCAGGCGAGAGAGCCCCCTGCCCGACGAACGGAAGCGCCGCGCTCGAAGCCGACACGCCCAGAAATCTTCGACGGCTTAAGGCTGCCGCCCGAGAGTTATCGCTCTCTGGCATGATATTCTCCGAAACTGCCGATGCGGATGCGCCGCCGAGAGCCGCGACCGCGCTCGATCGAGGACTGGACGCAGTCGGGTAATCTCAAAAGGCACCGCAGGGTTCCGGGTGCGGTTCCGTCAAGGCCTCTAAACCGCTCCGTCGTGGCGTTCGGTCGCAGGGCTCCGGCCATGAACGGCCACCCTAAGCTCGGCCGAGCGGCGCAACGCAGACGACGGTCGGAACATCCTTGTTGTTGTCCCGTTTGGGTTAGTGGATGGACCCGAACTCAGCAGCGAGCGTGGGCCAGGAGCCGCATGCCCCAGATCTTTCGACCCGCGGCCGACACCATCATCCGATGTGTCCTGGCCGCAGCGATCCTGGTTCCCGTGGCATTGATCGGACTGGCCTATGCGTTCGCTCGCTCACCGCACGTCACCGACCAGGAGATCGTCGTGCAGCAGCCGGTCCCGTTCAGCCACCAGCACCACGTCGGGGGGCTCGGCTTGGATTGCCGCTACTGTCACACGGGCGTGGAGCAATCGTCCTTCGCCGGGGTGCCCCCGACAGAAACCTGCATGACCTGTCATTCGCAGATCTGGACCAATGCGGCCATGCTGGCCCCCGTGCGTAAGAGCCTGGCGAGCGGATTGCCGATCCATTGGCAGCGCGTGCACCGCTTGCCGGGCTATGTGTATTTCGACCATTCCATCCATGTGGCGAAGGGGGTCGGCTGCACCACCTGCCATGGGGCCAGTCGACAAGATGCCTCTCACCTACCAGGCCGCGCCGCTGACCATGGGGTGGTGCCTCGATTGCCACCGCAATCCGGCGAAAGCCTTGCGGCGCGAAGTCCGAGGTCTTCTCGACCGACTGGAAGCCCGGGCCGGACCAGGAGGAGCAGGGCCACAAGCGGCTTGCGGAATACGGCATCAAGGTCGGATCACCTGACCGATTGTTCGGTGTGCCACAGATGACGGCTCCGGCGCTTTCTTTGTCGGAGCTCCCCACCGATGGGCTCACCCGGCGCGGCGCGCTCAAGCTGCTGAGCGCCCAGATCGCGCTCGCGGTCGCAGGCTGCAGCAAGCCCGCCGAGGAGATCGTGCCCTACGTGCACATGCCGGAGCGGCTGGTGCCCGGCATTCCACTCGAATTCGCCTCGACCTTGCCGCTCGGCGGTTATGGCCGGGGCGTCATCTGCACCTCGGTCGAGGGCCGACCCATCAAGGTCTCGGGCAACCCGCGTCATCCCGCGAGCCTCGGAGCTACCGATGTCTTCGCCGAAGCCGCGGTCTTCTCGCTCTATGATCCGGATCGCTCTCAGGCGGTTCGCAAGGGTGGCGAGATTGCGAGCTGGCCGGCTCTGGAGGCGGCCCTGGTGACGCGCTTCGCGGCCTGGAACGCGTCGGGCGGCGAAGGTCTGCGGCTGTTGACGGGTCCGCTCACCTCGCCCACCGCCTTGCTGCAGATCGAGGCGCTGAAGCAGCGTTACCCGAAGCTCGTCTGGCACATGCACGACGCGCTCCAGAATGTTGCCGAGGAGCGCGGCGCCGTGCTGGCCTTCGGGAAGCCCGCGACGCTGCTGCCGCGCTGGGATCAACTGGACGTGCTGATCACGCTCGACGCCGATCCGCTCGGCCCAGGCCCCGCGCAGATCCGCAACGCGCGCGGCTTCGGAGACCGTCGGCGTATCCGGCACGATACGACCTCGACCCTGCGGTACTATGCGGTCGAGGCGGCCCCGACGCTGTCGGGTGCGAACGCCGACCACAAGCTGATCCTACCGATCGACGGGGTGGCAGGTGCCGCGGTCGCGCTTGCGCGCTCGCTTGGAGCCGATCTGCCGGACCCCGGCCTTCCCGAGGGCGCCGGACAGCGGATCGCCGCCATGGCGCAGGACCTCAAAGAGCGGACCGGTCACGCGCTGGTGCTGGCCGGCGCCGCGCTGCCGGCCGACATCCATGCCCTGGTGCATTGGATCAATCGCAAGATCGATGCGCCTCTCGATGCGATCGATCCGGGCGATCGCCGGCAGCGCCGGGAGCTCTCGCCGATCTGGCCCGAGATCTTGCAGCCGGTTCGGTGGAACTGCTGGCGATCGCAGGATGCAATCCTGCCTATGACGCTCCTCCGGCGCTCGGCCTCAAGGACCTGATCCCAAAGGCGAAACTTTCGATTCACCTCGGCATGCACTTCGACGAGACTGCGGCCCTGGCCACCTGGCATGTGCCAGAATCGCACCCGCTCGAAAGCTGGTCGGATCTGCGCAGCGTCGATGGCACGGCAAGCATCGTCCAGCCCCTGATTAGGCCGCTCTACGGCACGCGAACGCTGCACGGGCTTCTCGCCGGCCTGCAAGGCGCCTTCGACGCTGACGACTACGAGCTCGTCCGGGCAACCTGGCGCAGCCGATTCCCGGAGGCCGCGTGGGACGCTAAATGGCGCCAGAGCCTGCAGGACGGAAGCATCGAGGGTACCGCGAGCGCGGCAACGCAACTGAACCCGCCGGCTCTGCCGAGCGTGGCGCAGCCCGAAGCAAAGCCCGGCTTTGCGCTCATCCTGCGGGCTGATCCCTGCATCTGGGATGGCGCCTATGCCAACAATGCCTGGCTGCAGGAATGCCCCAAGCCGCTCACCAAGGAGGTGTGGGGCAACGCACTGGCGATCAGTGCCGAGGACGCCGAAACCCTGGAGGTTTCGGACGGGGACGTTTTGCGGGTCGAGTCCCCCAGCGCTTCGGTGAGCGTGCCGGTGCGGATCGAGGCCGATCTGACGCCCGGCACGCTCAGCCTTGCGCTCGGGTATGGGCGCGTCCGCGCCGGCACCCTGGGCAACGGGATCGGGGTGAACGCCTATGCGCTGATGGCCGAGCCGGGGCAGCGGGTCGTCCGCGTCGCGGCCGTAAAGACGGGGGAACGTCGCCAGATCACCTCGACCCAAGAGCAGTTCACGCTCGACGGAGATCGTGCCGAGATCTACCCGGTCCAGAACCTAGCCGAGTTTGGCAAGCAACCCTCGGCCCCTGCCCCGTCGGGCCCGGTTCCGAGCCTCTTGCCCGAGCACGATTACGCGGCTGCCGCGGCCCGCTGGGCCATGGTGATCGACAACGGAGCCTGCATCGGCTGCAACGCGTGCGTGGTGGCCTGCCAGGTCGAGAACAACGTTCCCGTCATTGGGCCCGAGGAGATCGCCCGCCATCGCGATATGCACTGGCTGCGCATCGACCGCTACGTGCCGCGCGAGAATGACGACACCGCCGCGGGCTTCCAGCCTGTGCCCTGCATGCATTGCGAAACCGCGCCCTGCGAGCCGGTGTGCCCGGTCGGCGCGTCGGTGCACGACAGCGAGGGGCTGAACGTGCAGGTCTACAATCGCTGCATCGGTACCCGATTCTGCGAGGCCAACTGCCCCTATAAGGTGCGGCGGTTCAACTTCTTCGGTTACGCCGACGATCAGCCATACGGCGACCTGGGCAACGAGGTGGTGCGCGCCCACAACAATCCCAACGTCACGGTGCGGGCACGGGGCGTAATGGAAAAATGCACCTATTGCGTTCAGCGCATCAGCGGTGCCCGCCGCACCGCCGAGAAGGAGAACCGGCCGCTGGGTGCGAACGACGTAGTCACCGCCTGCCAGGCGGCCTGCCCGACCCGGGCAATCGCGTTCGGCAACCTCAACGCTCCCGAGAGCACCGTCGCGGATCTGCGGCGCGAGCCTCACCATTATACCCTGCTGGCGCATCTCGATACGAAACCCAGAACCACCTACCTGGCCAAGGTCCGCAATCCCAATCCACTTCTTGAGAGGGAGCAGGGATGAGCGCGGTCACGCAGGGCACGTCGGGTCCCGACACGGGCCGCCTGCTGCCGGCCGACTTCAGCTACAAGGGCGTCAGCGACGCCGTGTCGGATCCGGTGCTGGTCCGCAAGAGCTGGAGGGCGTGGTGGATCGCCCTGGCGTGCACGCTCCCGTTCTGCGTCGCGACGTTGGTGGGCCTGATCGTGATTTTCACGGTCGGGATCGGGACCTGGGGGATCAATTCCACGATCGTGTGGGGCGTGGCCATCGCAAATTACGTGTGGTGGATCGGGATCGGCAACGCCGGGACGCTGATCTCCTCGCTGCTGGCGCTGACCCGGCAGGATTGGCGCGCATCGATCAACCGTTTCGCCGAAGCCATGACGCTGTTCGCGGTGTCGATCGCCGGCATCTTTCCGATCATCCACCTCGGCCGGCCACAATATTTCTACTGGCTCGCGCCCTACCCCAATACGATGGACCTGTGGCCGCAATGGCGCAGCGCGCTGGTATGGGATTTCTGGGCCATCCTGAGCTACCTGATCTTCTCGCTGCTGTTCTGGTACCTTGGGCTGATCCCCGACGCCGCGACCCTGCGGGATCGCGCGACTTCGAAGCGCGCCCAGGTGTTCTTCGGCGTGCTCGCCTTCGGTTGGCGCGGTTCGGCCCGCCACTGGAAGCTGCATTCGACATTGCACATCACCATGGCGGCGCTGGCCGTGCCGCTGGTCTGTTCGGTGCACTCGATCGTCGGGCTCGATTTCGCGGCCAGCTTGATGCCGGGTTGGCAGGAGCCGATCTTCCCGCCCTACTTCGTGGTGGGCGCGATGTATTCCGGCTTTGCCATGGTGGTGCTGCTGGCGCTGTTCATCCGCTGGGGCCTGGGGCTGCAGCGCTACATCACGCGCAAGCACTTCGACGCCATGGGGCTCATCATCCTGATGTGCTCGCTGGTCATGACCCTGTCCTACGCCACCGAATGGTTCTCGGCGTGGTACGGCGGCGACACGGCCGAGCGCGGCCTTGTCGCGCACGAGTTCGCCGGCTTCTACGCGCCGCTCTACTGGCTGCTGCTGCTGTTCAACTGCGTGCTCCCGCAAGTGCTCTGGTGGCCGGCGGCCCGGCGCAACCTCCTGGTGCTCAGCCTCGTGGCGATCGGCATCAATATCGGGATGTGGTTCGAACGCATCCTGATCATCTGGAACACGCTGTCGCACGATTTCCTGCCGAGCATGCGGCACGTCTTCGTCATGTCGCTGGTGGACTGGACCTTCCTGTTCGGCCCGCTCGGGCTGTTCGCCTTCCTGTTTCTTCTGTTCGCGCGGCTGTTCCCGGTCGTGTCGATGTACGAGGTGCGCGAACTCGGCCACAAGGAAGGTGTGGCATGAGCGGCGCCTATCTGGCCGAATTCGGCACGCCGGACGCGATCCTCGATGCCGCAGATCAGGTCGAACGGGCCGGCTTCGGGATAGCCGACGCCCTCACGCCGTTTCCCCTGCCGGAACTGTCGGACAAGCTCGGCGCCACGGCGTCGCCGATAAGGCCCGTCATGGCTCTCGCCGGGTTCGGCGTGGCAGCCCTGGCCTACGCGATCCAGTATTACAGCGCGGTGATCGCCTACCCGATCAACTCGGGCGGACGGCCGCTCCATTCCTGGCCGGTGTTTCTCCTTGTGCCCTTCGAAGTCGGCATCCTGGCCGCGGCGGTCGCCGGCTTCGCGTTCCTGCTCTGGCGCACCGGCCTGCCCCGCTTGCATCACCCCGTGTTCGCGCTGCCCAACATCGAGCGGGCGAGCCAGGACCGCTTCTTTCTCCTGGTCGAGCGTCCCGGTTCGGACGAAGACGGCCAGCGCCTGCGGCGAACGCTTGCCGAAGCGGGCGCGCTTTCCGTGGGCGAGGCGGGCCCATGAAACGGGTCGCCCTTCTCGTGCTGAGCCTAGCGCTCGGCGGCTGCGATCAGTCCATGACGGTGCAGCCGCGGTATCGCACCTATGCCCGTGCCGACCTTTGGCCGGACGGCACCGAGGCAAGGCCGGTGCCCGAGCACACGGTCGCGCAGGGCGATCTTGAGCGGGATGCCGCCCTGACGACCCCGCCGCCAGTCACGGCCGCGCTGGTCGCTCGCGGGAAGGAGCGCTTCGACATCTATTGCGCGCCCTGCCATGGGCTCGGCGGCATGGGGGACGGCATGATCGTGCAGCGCGGCTTTCCCCCGCCACCGTCCTTCGGGAGCCCCCGGCTTCGCACCGCGAGTGCGCAGCACATCGTCGATGTGATCACCAACGGCTACGGCGTCATGTATTCCTATGCGGCCCGCGTCGGCGCCACGGGACCGCTGGGCGATCGTGGCCTATGTGCGGGCCCTGCAGGCTGCGGGCGGCGTCCCGGTCGCCGACGTGCCGGACGCGCAGGACAAGCTGCCATGACCTATGTCGCGTCAGCCTCAGGCTCGCACCGGCCGCGAGGACCCCTCCTGATCGGTCTCGCAGGTCTGGTGTTGCTGTTGCTGGTCGGCTTCGCGGCGCCGCGACCGGTGCTGCACGGCTGGCTGATCGCCTTCGTTTCGGTAGGTGGCATCGCGCTTGGGGCGTTCGCGTGGCAGAACATCCACCGGCTCACCGGCGGGCAATGGGGCGAATTGGCCCGCCCCGCCCTGGCGCTCGCGGCGTCCATGCTGCCGCTTGTGGCGTTGTTCTCGGTGCCGCTCTGGATCGGCTGCCGCCTGGTCTATCCCTGGGCTGCCGACCCCGCGGCGCCGGGCCGGGATGTGTCGGCGCTGTTCCTGAACGAGGCCGCCTTCGCGGCCCGGAACCTCGTCGGGTTGGTGGGGCTCTGCGGGCTGGCGTGGTTCGCCGACAAAGGACGATCCCGGCCTCTCCTGGCCGGGCTTTCGCTGCTCTTCTACGCAGCTTTCATGAATTTCGGCGCCTTCGG
This sequence comes from uncultured Alphaproteobacteria bacterium, assembly GCA_963851175.1. Classification (GTDB taxonomy): domain Bacteria; phylum Pseudomonadota; class Alphaproteobacteria; order Rhizobiales; family Beijerinckiaceae; genus Lichenihabitans. Next base: position 428,363 of record CAWKNU010000010.1, read on the forward strand.
CTGGCTGCTGTCGCTCGACCCGCATTTCACGTCGTCGTCTTTCGGGGCGCAGCTCATCGTCCAGCAATTCGTCTCGGGACTGGCCTTCGTGGCCCTGGTCCAACTCGCGTGCGAACCGGCTTCCGCCTGGAAGGACATCGGGGCCCTGCTGCTGGCTACCAGTCTCGGCCAGGCCTATCTCGCACTCATGGCCTTCATCGTGTTCTGGTACGGCGACTTGCCCGACCAGGCCGCCTGGTACTTGCGTCGCACAGAGCACGGCTGGCTTTGGCTGGAAGTAGCCGTCGTTGCGGTCGGCGCGATCGGCCCGGTCATCGCGCTGCTGTTTTCGTGGGTTCGCAACCACGCAGGGCCGCTCCGGGTCGTCGCCGCTTGTCTGCTTGTGGGTGTGTTTCTGCGCGATGTCTGGCTCGTCGCCCCTACGACGGAACCTTGGTCGATCCCGGCCGCGATGCTGGCAGCCGCTTCGATGCTGGTGCTGGGCTGGGGCCTATCCGACTCGATGACCCGCCTGATGGGAGGCTCCGCCCATGGCCGTTGAGGTGCGCGACAATCGGGAAGATCCAGCTGTTTGGACTGGATGGGTTCTGGGCCTGGTCGGCGGGTTCCTGCTCTTCGTCGCGACCGTCATGTTCGGCCTCCACCATTTCTATCGGGCGAGTTCGGACGCCACGCGAACGCCGGTGACCCTCGGCAGCTTTCCGATCCCCGAGATCCAGCCTAACCCGACCCAGGATCTGCGCGAGTTCGTCCGGCGCCAAAATCAGCAGCTGGCGGGTTACGCCTGGGCCGACAAGACCAAGGGCCTCGTTCACATCCCGATCGAGCGAGCCATGGCGCTTGTCGTTTCCCGGGGTGCGGCGGCTTTTGATCCTCCGGACCCGGGCCAAGCCGGGCAGGACGTCGCCGCAGGGAGCCGCCCGATGGCGCTCCGCGCGCTCCCGCGAGTCTACCAGCGTCGCCCTATGGAGCGCGCCCGTGAGGCTCCGCACCTTGCTGTTTTTTTTGGCCCTCGGCGCGGCGGTCCTGCCGAACTCGGGCGCCATGGCTTCGCTGACCAGGGCCGAGCTCGACCGCGTCGGCGTGTCGGCGCCCGCCGGGACTGTTGTTCCACGACAGCTCGCGTTCCAGGAACTCGATGGAACTCGGGTCGAATTAGGCCGACTGCTGGGTAGCCGCCCTGTCCTGCTGGTTCTGGCAGATTATCGCTGTCGCGAGCTTTGCGGTCCGATCCTATCCATCGTGTCGCACGCTCTGGACGAGACCGGGCTTGCTCCCGGGCAGGATTTCGATCTGATCGTCGTCGGGCTGAATCCCGAGGCGTCGACGCGCCGATGCAGCCGCCATGAAGGCATCCGAGATCGACGACGCGGGGGCACTCTCGCGTGTCGCGCATCTCCTGACCGGAACCGCCGACGCGATCGCCTCCTTGGAGGCCGCCCTTCAGTACCGGGCCGTCTACGATGCCGATGACCGTCGCTTCGCGCACCCGTCGGCCGTCTTCGTGTTGACCCCGGGTGGAGCGGTCTCCCGGTTGCTCCCTGGATTGTCCCTCGAGGCTGGCCCGCTGCGGCTGGCCCTGGTCGAAGCCGGAGAAGGTCGGGTCGGCACGCTCGCCGACCAGGTGCATCTCTTCTGCTACGGGCTCGATCCGGCGATCGGCAAGGCGACACGCTCCGTCCAGGCGGTGCTGATTGGGGGAGGTTTGCTGACCCTCGGCAGCCTTGCCCTCTGGCTCGCGCGCGCCCGACCCCGAGCGGTCGGGGCCCGGCAGGGAGGGCCCGCGTGACCGGTTTTCCCGTTTTTCCCGGCGAAGCGTCGGTTCAGGCCGCGCAGACCGACAGGATCTTCGGCGGTCTCCTGGTCCTGTCGGGGCTGATCATTCTGCTCGTGTTCGGGCTGATCCTGGTCTTCGCGTTCCGCTATCGCAACGGGTCGAAGGCCAAGCGCGGCAGTCTGCCAAGATGGATCGAGCGCGACTTCGAGCTCGGCTGGACCTCGGCGACGTTGTTCCTCGCCGTATTCATTGCATGGTGGACGCTCTCGGCATCGCTCGGCAGCCTCGCCCCGAAAGCCGGCGCCATGGAGATCCACGTCGTCGCGAAGCAATGGATGTGGAAGACCGAACATCCCAACGGCGCCCGCGAGATCAATGCCCTGCACGTGCCGCTCGGCGAACCCGTCCGGCTGATGATGACCTCGCAGGACGTCATACACTCGTTTTTCGTGCCGCAATTCCGGATCAAGCAGGACGTATTGCCCGGGCGGTACACGCAGACCTGGTTCCAGGCCACGCGGGTCGGCACCTTTCATCTCTTGTGCACGCAGCTTTGCGGCACCGAACACGCCCGGATGGTGGGCGACGTGGTCGTCATGAAGCCCGAGGATTTCGCCCGCTGGAGCGCCGCCCAGCCGCAGGGGGACGACATCGCGGCCACGGGCGCGACCCTGTTCCATTCGCTCGGCTGTTCGGGGTGCCACGAAGGCTCCAAGGTGCACGCACCGCAGCTCGCCGGCCTGTACGGCAAGCCGGTCCAACTCGCGGACGGGCGCACCATGGTGGCCGACGACGCTTTCATCCGCGACATGATCCTGATGCCGCACGCCAACGTGCCGGCCGGCTACGAACCGATCATGCCAAGCTTCAGCGGCCTCGTCGGGGACGAGGAGATCCTGGCTCTCACCGCCTACATACGTTCCCTCAAGGACGCCAAGGAGACCCGGGGATGACGGACGCCGTCGCCGGCAACAGACCCCATGGCCTCTCGGGCTCGTCGGACTACCTCCACGCGGGGCACACGCTCCTGTCCTGGCTGACCACGACGGACCACAAGCGGATCGCGATCCTCTACGGCATCACGATCACATTGTTTTTCCTGATCGGCGGCGCCGCCATCACGGTGGTGCGCTACGAATTGCTCTCGCCCGCCGGCAACATGATCAGCGACGACACCTACAACAAGCTGTTCACGCTGCACGGCGTGATCATGGTGTGGTTCTTCCTCATTCCCGTCGATTCCGAACACGCTCGGCAATTTCGTCGTGCCGCTGATGATCGGCGCACCCGACGTGGCCTTCCCGAGGCTCAACCTGCTGAGCTGGTACATCAATCTTGCGGGCGGCCTGTTCACGATAGCGGCCCTGGTGGCCGGGGGCGTCGATACGGGCTGGACCTTCTACACGCCGTTCTCGACCATGTTTTCGAACGGCGCGGTCCTGCTTGCCGCGACCGGCGTCTTCGTGGCGGGCTTCGGCACGATCGCGAGCGGCGTGAATTTCATAGCGACGATCCACATGCTGCGCATCGATGGCATGACCTGGTTTCGCCTGCCGCTATTCGTGTGGTCCATCTATGCGGTCAGCCTGGTGATGGTGCTTGCCACGCCGGTGCTCGCCACGACCCTGTTCCTGATTTTTGCGGAGCGGATGTTCGGCCTGCCGATCTTCGATCCCGCCCATGGTGGCGATCCGCTGCTGTTCCAGCACATGTTCTGGTTCTACAGCCATCCAGCGGTCTACATCATGGTGCTGCCCGCCATGGGTGTGGTTACGGAGCTCATCACCTGCTTCGCCCGGCGCCAGGTGTTCGGCTACACGTTCATGGTCTACGCCATGGTGGCCATCGCGGGCGTCGGCTTCTTCGTATGGGGTCACCACATGTTCGTGTCGGGCCAGTCGCCCTACGCCAGCATGGTCTTCTCGTTCCTGTCGTTCGTGATCGCGGTGCCTTCCGCCATCAAGGTCTTCAACTGGACCTCGACCCTGTACCGCGGACAGATCAGCTTCGAGGCGCCGATGCTGTACGCGCTGGGCTTCGTCGGGCTGTTCACGGTGGGCGGCCTGACGGGACTGTTCCTGGCCTCCATCCCGGTCGACGTGCACGTTCACGACACCTATTTCGTCATCGCCCATTTCCACTACATCATGGTGGGCGGCTCGGTGTCGGCCTTCTTCGGCGGATTGCATTTCTGGTGGCCGAAGATCACCGGCAAGCTCTATTCCGAAGCCTGGGCGCGGTTCGCCGCCGTGCTGATGTTCTTCGGGTTCAACTTCACGTTTTTCCCGCAGTTCATCCTTGGCTATCTCGGAATGCCGCGCCGCTATCACGTCTATCCGCCCGAATTCCAGGTCTACAACGTGATGTCGACCATGGGGGCCACGGTGCTGGCCGCCGCCTACCTGCTGCCCCCGGTCTACCTCGGCTGGTCGCTTTGGGCGGGCAAGCGCGCCGACGACAACCCCTGGGGGGCGAGCGGTCTCGAATGGCAGACCAGTTCCCCGCCGCCGCCGAAGAACTTCCTCAAACCCCCGACGGTACCGGATCGTCCCTACGACTATCACGCGGGCGGCCGCGCGCCCGAGCCCGACGAGGGCACGCCCCGGCGACGGCAGGACAAGGTCGCATGACGCAAGCCGACTACGTCATCCGGGAGCCCTGGGAAGAGATCTCCGATCAGCGCCGTGCGTCCACCTTCGGAATGTGGGTCTTTCTGGCCAGCGAGGTGCTGTTCTTCGGTGGCTTGTTCATGGCCTATGGCTATCTGCGGGCCCTCCATCCGGCAGCCTTCGCCGAAGCCTCGAGCCACACCAACATCTGGTTCGGAACCATCAACACCGCCCTGCTGCTGACGAGCAGCTTCAGCATGGCGCTCGCGGCGAAACTGGCCGACCTCGAACTCCGGCGCCCGATGGTGCTTTGTCTCGGGCTCACTGTCGCTCTCGGTCTGGGGTTCTTGATCGTCAAAGGGCTTCGAGTACCGGGAGGACATCGAGGAGCATCTCGTGCCCGGGCGAGACTTCGCCCTCCCGGTCGCGGCCGCGCAGTTGTTTTTCTCCCTCTATTGGGCCGTGACGGGCCTTCACGCCGTCCATCTGACGATCGGCATCGTGGCGGTGGGACGGTTGGCGGTCCTGGTGGAACGCAGCAAGCTGCGCCTGCCGAGCCCTGAATTCGAGGTCACGGCCCTCTACTGGCACATCGTCGATCTCGTCTGGATCTTCCTCTATCCGCTGCTCTATCTCGGAGGGCGCTCGTGAGCCGGCCTGCCGCACTGCCGATGCCCATCCCCGGCTGACCCTGAAGGGGGTCGGCGTCGCCCTGCGCCGGTTTGGTCTGGTCTGGCTCGCCCTCATGGCCCTGCTGGCCATTTCGTGCGGGGCTGCCTACGTGCCCCTCGGGCCCTGGAACCTGCCATTCGGGATCGCCATTGCGCTGCTCAAGGCGGGGCTGGTGGTGGCGTTTTTCATGGGGCTGGAGAAATCGCCCCGCCTCGATCGGCTTGCAGCCTCGGCCGGCATCGTGTTCCTCCTGGTCATGTTCGCGCTCACGTTCAGCGACCTGCTGACGCGACTGTAGAGTGCAACCTGGACGTGCTCGCGCGCGCCGGCAGGCCTCTTTGCACCAGCCACCGAGAGCCGCGAACCCATCGCGGGCACGCGCGGCACTCTGCCTTTTTGGACACGTTGCAGGAAAATTCCTGGAAAATTTTTTGGGCCTTTTCAGGTGCGCATCGGTTCGCGCAGTGAATCAAGGCCTTATGGCCCAAGACCCCGAAACCGGCGAATCGCACCGCCATTGACGTCCGAGAATCAGGCTGGCGGCGGCGCTGCTGAAGCGAATTCGGAGGCCCCGGTAAGGTGGCGGAGAGCCTCGGTTTTTGCGAGGAATTTGAACTCTTTAACCTATGATATGGGCCCGCGCCGCGGAGCTCCGGCCTTAAAATCTTACGGTTTCGTGACGCAGAAACATTGCGGACCGGCGACCCGCTGTGTAGTTTGAAGACCTCGCGGGGCCGGACGTGTTGTCCTTCCGTGAGAAAGCATTCCCAGTATTTATGAGTAAGACATCAGCGTCCTTGGCGAAAGCTAAGGCTGGATTAGTCTTTGCTTTTAGCGAGTCTCTATTTATGGGGCGGGTAGAATTGCGAAAGATAGAACCAGAAGGGATTAAACTGGGCGGTAAGCGCGCCGATATCTCAGACGGACGGTGCCCAGTGCGGGAGCGCTATAATGACCACTTATCGAGACCGGCTATGCGGGGGATATTACCGCATCGGAAGCGTATGAACTTTTGCGGAGCCGCAGAGACGCGGTTCTGGTGGATGTTCGCACGCAGCCGGAATGGTCGTTTGTCGGCGTGCCTGACCTTTCAGCGGTCAACCAGGACGTGTTGCTGATCGAATGGCAGCTCTATCCGAGCATGGCGCTGAACGAGGATTTCGTTCCGACGCTCATGAGCGAATTGCGAGGGCGGGGTACGCCCTCCAATGCTCCAGTACTGTTCTTGTGCCGCTCAGGTGCGCGTAGTCAGGCCGCGGCGCGGAAAATATCCGAACAAGGGTTCACCAACTGCTTGAACGTGGCGGGCGGCTTCGAAGGGCCACTCGACGCCGCACGTCACCGAGGCAGTCGGGATGGTTGGAAGGCCCAGGACCTTCCGTGGAGACAAAACTAAGAGACTCTTTTCAGGTCAGAGATGCGGCAAGTCATCCCTTTCCAGAAAGACCACAACCGATCATGAAAGCTCGAACTCGATGCCCATCGCTTCGCGGAAGATGCAGATCACCACCTCGGGACATCGGCTGATGTTTCGGCAACAGTCGGATTTGAGTCCCCCTGCGATGAGATCGGCATAAGCGAACGTTGGTCGAATGCATGTCGCCGCTTGCGGGCCGAACTCGGCGAGGCCGTGTTCAGCGCCTGGTTCGCGCGTCTCGAACTCGATCGAATCGCGGAAGAGACGGCCTATCTCTCGGTGCCGACGAACTTCCTCAAAACGTGGATCCAGTCCCATTACGTGGACCGCCTGACCAGCACGCTCTCGGCGGAGGCGCCGGACGTCAAGCGAGTCGTGGTCGGGCTGCGCAATTCCTCCCGCAACGCGCCTGCGAAGATCGCGCGCCTGGCCGACGTCCCTGAGCCGGCGTTCCTTGCCGATTCGAAGGCGCCTGCGGGAGCACAATCGCGCGGAACGCCGTCGCCCCGGGGAGACGCCCCGGCGACTTCGGCAAGCCCGGAACCCCTGGCCAGTTCTCCCCTCGATCGGCGGCTGACCTTCGCGAGCTTCGTCGTGGGTCGTTCGAACCAGTTGGCGCATGTCGCGGCCCAGCGGGTGGCGTCGGCTTCGGCCGGCGATGCCCTGCTCTACAGCCCGCTCTACATCCACGCCGCCGTTGGCCTTGGCAAGACGCACCTGCTGCAAGCCACGGCTCACGCCGTGACCGAGGGCGGCAGGCGCGTCATTTATCTTACGGCCGAACGGTTCATGTACGGCTTCGTGGCGGCGCTGAAGGCCCAGAATTCGATCGCCTTCAAGGAAAAGATGCGAGCCATCGACGTGCTCATCATCGATGATGCACAGTTCCTGCAGGGCAAATCGATCCAGACGGAGTTCTGCCACACGCTGAACGCGCTGATCGATGACGGTCGCCAGGTCATAGTCGCGGCTGACCGCCCGCCTGCCGATCTCGAGGCCCTGGAGGAGCGCGTCCGGTCGCGTTTGGCCGGGGGCCTGTGCGTCGAAATGGAAGGCCTCGATGAGGCGCTTCGCCTTAAGATCCTGGGCGTCCGCGTGCTGGCGGCCCGCGCCCTGCAACCGGGCTTCGATCTCTCCCCGGCGGTGTTGACGTATGTGGCCCGCACCATTTGCACGAACGGGCGCGACCTCGATGGCGCGGTCAATCGTCTCATGGCTCATGCAACGCTCAGCGGCAGTCCGCACACGGTCGAAACCGCGGAGGCGGCGATCCGCGACCTCGTGCGCACCCGCGAGCCGAAGCGGGTCAAGATCGAGGACATCCAGAAGCTCGTAGCGACCCACTACAATGTGAGCCGTGCCGATATTCTATCGTCCCGGCGGACCGCGACCGTGGTGCGGCCTCGCCAGATAGCGATGTATCTTTCCAAGGCGCTGACGTTGCGGTCGCTGCCCGAAATCGGCCGGCGTTTCGGCGGCCGGGACCACACCACGGTGTTGCATGCGGTTCGCAAGATCGAAGCGCTGTCGGGCAAGGAAGCGGCCCTGGCCGAGGAATTGGAACTGTTGAAGCGGTTGCTTCAGGACTGACCCGATCTCGGCAAGGGCGGCCGTGCGCCAAGCGGCCGGCTCCCAACCGGCCCCGATCAGGCTCGATGGTAGGGATGCCCGGTCAAGATGGTGAACGCACGATAGACCTGCTCGGCCGCGAGCACGCGCACGAGCTGGTGCGGCAGGGTCGCGGCCCCGAACGCCAAGCTGGCCGAAGCGGCCTTCCGAACGCTCTCGTCGAGCCCATCCGGGCCGCCGACCAACAGAACCAGAGCCGGCGTACTCGCATCGCGGGCCTTGCCGATCAGAGCAGCGAAGGCCTGGCTGGTCATAGCGGCGCCGCGTTCGTCGAGGGCGACCAGAAGCGCACCTGCCGGAAGGCGGCTCTTGAACAGAAGCGCTTCGGCGCGCTTTCGTTCTTCCGGCGAGCGCCCCTGTGCCTCGTCGATCTCGATCGAGTCGACGCCCGAGATCCCCGCATTGCGGGCGATCGCCTGGGCACGGGCGTGATAGCGGGCGAAGAGCTCGCGCTCGGGACCGGCTTTCAGCCGCCCTATTGCGGCAAGGATCAGGCGCAAGCGGCTCCGGTCAGCCTGCGTGAAGCTCGCCCGGGCGCGTGCCGCCCCACATTTTCTCGAGATTGTAGAATTGGCGCACCTCGGGCCGGAAGATGTGCACGATCACATCGCCGGCATCGACAAGCACCCAGTCGCAGTTCTGCAGACCTTCGACGCGCGGGAGAACCCCGAGTTCCTTGCAGCGTCGGAGGAGGCGATCCGCCACCGCACCGACATGGGTGTTGGAGCGGCCGGTCGCGATCACCATGAAATCGGCGAGCGACGTTTTGCCCTGAAGGTCGATTGACACGACCTCCTCGGCCTTCGCGTCGTCGAGGCTGTCGAGAATGGCACGGATGAGACGATCGGCTTCGGGCAATGCACCCCCTGCCGAGGGAAGCGGCACAGCTGCTTCAGCAAAAACCGTTGTGTTCAGCGTTTTGAATCCTGTTCCGAGAAGATCACCACGAGTACAAGGCGAAGATGCGATATCCGGCGCCGGGTTTCAATGGAGGCTACCACGGAATGCAGGCCTTCTCCCGATTTGGTTCACAGCAGGTTGGTGAACCTTGATCTGTTTCGGCGCGGGGGCGATGACGTCAGTGCAGGGGAACGCCCATCTGAATTCGTCTGCGTTTGCCCGCTCCGGACGGTTCGTTCTGCGCCGCGGCGTCCTGCACGTGATAATCCGCTGGGGATTCCGCCTCGCCCTCTTGCTCGCCGTGCTGCTCGCCTGCGCGATCGCGCTGGACAGTGTCGTGCGGCCGCTGTCGACCTTGATGCTGGGCCGCTTGGCCACGGGCCAGCCGGTCGACCGACGCTGGGTAACCTTGCCCGAAATCTCGCCGAACCTCGTCGCATCGGTCATCCTGTCCGAGGATGGGCAGTTCTGCCGAAACCCGGGCGTCGATTGGGGGGCCCTGAGAGAGGTGGTGCAAAGCGGGAACGGAAGTCCATCCCGCGGGGCTTCGACCATCACCATGCAAGTGGCCAAGAACCTGTTCCTCTGGCCAGGCCGGTCCTACCTTCGCAAGGCGATCGAGATCCCGCTCGCGCTCGTGCTGAACGCCGTTTGGACCAAGAAGCGCATTCTCGAATATTATCTCAACATAGCCGAGTGGGGCGACGGCCTGTTCGGGATCGAGGCCGCCGCCCAGCACGATTTCGGGGTGAGCGCGCGCGCACTCTCGCCGCGTCAGGCGGCCCTGCTGGCAACCGCGCTGCCCAATCCGTTTTTGCGCAACCCCTCCCGGCCTTCGCGGGTTCACCGGGCCTTGGCGGTGCGGATCATGGAGCTGACCCCCGAGGCCTGGCCGCATGTAGCCTGCCTGCGATAAGCAGGATCACAGCCAGCCCATCAGCTCCCGTCGCACGAGGTTCTCGATCACCCTCATGCCGCCCGGACTGTCGTTGAGGCAGTCGATCCGGGCGAAATGCTCGCCGCCGTTCTCGTGAAAATAATGGGCATTCTCGACCCCGATCTCCTCGAGCGTTTCGAGGCAATCGGCCGAAAACCCCGGGGTGACGATGGCCATGCGTTTCACCCCGCGGCGCGCCAAGGCCTTCACGGTCTCGTCCGTATAGGGCTGCAGCCATTCGGCGCGCCCGAATCGAGACTGGAAGGTGAGCATGAAGCGGTCGGGCGGAAGACCCAAGGCTTCGCCCACCAGCCGCCACGTCTTGGCGCATTGGCAATGGTAGGGGTCGCCCTTCAACAGATAGGCCTTGGGCACACCGTGAAACGACGCCAGGATCACTTCGGGTTCGAATGCCAGATCCGCGATACCGTCGCGAATCGATTGCTGCGATCGCCTCGATGTAATCGGGATCGTCGGCATAGGGCGGCGCGACCCGCAGGCTCGGTTGCCAGCGCATGGTCATCAAGGCGTCGAAAGTCTTGTCGCAGGCGGTCGCCGTCGTGGCAGCCGAATATTGCGGGTAGAGCGGCACCAGGAGAATCCGGTCGCAGCCTTGCTGGGTGAGCCGTTCCAGCGCCGACCTGATCGAGGGATTGCCGTAGCGCATGCCCCATTCGACCGCGACCTCCCGGTCCGGGGAGCGGTCCCGGTTCAGGGCTGCGCCAAGCTTTTCGGCTTGCGAGCGGGTCGTGGTCTTGAGCGGGCTTTCGTTGAGTTCGCGATTCCAGATCGTCGCGTAGTCCTTGCCCTTGCGGCCCGGGCGCGTCGTGAGCACGGCACCGTTGAGAATCACCCACCAGAGCGCGCGCGGCACTTCGATGACGCGGCGGTCGGACAGGAATTCCGAAAGGTAGCGCCGCATCGACCAGTAATCGGTGGCGTCCGGCGTGCCGAGATTCGTCAGCAGCACGCCGATGCGTCGCGCCTTCACGGGCGGGTGCCCTTGGGGGAGAGGCCCGACGGCGCTTGCAGCTTGCACGGTGACGTTCATTGCACCTCGTCGAGTTCGGACCAGAGCATGTGGAAGTGGTGGACGGGGCCGTGTCCGCGACCGACGCGCAAACGCTCGCTGCCCACGAGCGCAGCGCCGAGATAGGCCTTCGCGTCGCCGACTGCATCGACCAGCCCCCTGCCCTGCGCCATATAGGCCGCAATGGCCGAGGACAACGTGCACCCGGTCCCATGCGTGTTGCGAGTGTCGACCCGGGTCGCCCGAAACACGTGATGCCGGGCTCCGTCGTAGAGCACGTCGACCGATTCCGGACCGCTCAGATGGCCGCCCTTGACCAGCACGGCCCGGGCCCCGATCGCGTGCAAGGCCTCGGCCAGGTCCATCATGCCTGCTTCGTCCTGCGGCATCGGCCGCTCGGCGAGCCGGGCGGCTTCGGGCAGATTGGGGGTGATCAATGTCGCGAGCGGCATCAGGTGCCGCCGCATGGCGTCGACCACGTCAGGCGCTCCCAGGCTGTCCCCGCTGGTGGCCACAAGCACCGGATCGAGGATGGCCGGAACTCCGGGATTGCGGGCGAGCGCGTTCCCGACCACGCCCGCAATGTCGCCCGTGGCGAGCATGCCGATCTTGATGGCCGCCACGTCGATGTCGCTGAAGATGCTGTCGATCTGGGTCCGCAGAAAATCCGCGGGAGGCACGTGCACCGCCGCGACGCCGCAGGTGTTCTGCGCGGTCAGCGCCGTGATAGCCGCCATGCCATAGCAACCGAGCGCCGCGAAGGTCTTGAGATCGGCCTGAATCCCGGCCCCGCCGCTTGGATCGGAGCCGGCGATAGACAGAACGTTCGGGATCAGCACGAGGCGGCTTCCATGCAGGCACCTGAACAAGGGAGCGAAGGGGAGATCGCCTTCCATATAGCTTGCGGAGGTCGGGTTCCAATCCGTCGCGGCCAGATGACGCCCATGAGCTTTTGCGACGCTTCGATGTCGTTTGCGGCCTCGCCCAGTCGAAGCGAACCGCTACTCTGCGCCCAACAGCGCAGGGGTGGGGAATGGATTTCGGTCTCAGCCACGAGCAGCAGATGATCGTCGACGTGGTCCGCGGCTTCGTCGAGACGGAGCTCTATCCGCTCGAGGCCGAGGTCGAGCGCACCGGCCAGCTGCCGACTGAAATCGGCCACGACATCCGCCGCAAGGTTCGCGACCTCGGCTTCTACGCGCCCAATATACCCGAGCAGCATGGCGGCGGTGGCCTCGACCACGTGAGCTTCACGCTGCTCGAGCGGGAACTCGGCCGCACCTCCATGGCCCTGTCGAGCTGGTGGGGGCGACCGTCGAACATTCTTTGCGCCAGCAATGCCGAGCAACGCGAGCGCTATCTCCTGCCCTGCGTGCGGGGCGAGAAGATGGATGCGCTGGCCATGACCGAGCCCGACGCGGGCTCCGACGTTCGTGGCATGAAGTGCTTCGCACGGCGCGACGGCGGGGATTGGGTCGTCAACGGCACCAAGCACTTCATCAGCCACGCCGACATCGCGGATTTCGTGATCCTGTTCGCCGCCACCGGGCAGGATGACGCGGGTCAGCGCGGCGCCCGGCAGCGGATAACCTGCTTTCTCGTCGATCGCGGCACGCCCGGCTTCGAGATCAGGCCGGGCTATAGGTCCGTGTCGCATCGCGGCTATCACAATTGCACGCTTGCACTTCGACGAGTGCCGCCTGCCCGATTCGCAGGTCCTCGGCCAGGAAGGCGAGGGCTTTGCGGTCGCCAACACCTGGCTCTACGCCACCCGGTTGACGGTCGCAGCCATGTGCGTCGGGCGGGCGCGACGGGCCTTCGACCTCGCGCTCGGCTATGCGGCCCAGCGCAAGCAGTTCGGGCAGGCGATCGGCAAGTTCCAGGGTGTCTCGTTCAAGCTGGCCGATATGATCACCGAGATCGACGCGGCCGATTGGCTGACACTGGCGGCGGCCTGGCACCTCGACCAGGGTGGTGACGCCAACCGGCAGGTCTCGGAAGCCAAGCTCTACGCGTCGGAGATGCTGGCCCGCGTCACCGACGAGGCGCTGCAGATCCATGGCGGGATGGGCCTGATGGACGATTTGCCGATCGAGCGACTGTGGCGCGACGCACGGGTCGAGCGGATCTGGGACGGCACCAGCGAAATCCAGCGCCATATCATCTCGCGCGACCTCCTGCGGCCGCTCGGCGCATGACGCATTCCGCGCCGCCCGCGAACGGAACCCACACCAGCCTCTCGCGGCTGCTGCGCCCCCGCACCCTTGCCGTGTTCGGAGGCGCCAGCGCGGCCGAAGTCATCCGCCAGAACCACAAGCTTGGCTTTGCGGGCGAGATCTGGCCCGTGCACCCGACGAAGCGCCAGGTCGAGGGCCACCGCGCCTATTGTTCAGTCGATGAGCTTCCGGGCGTGCCGGATGCCGCCTTCGTCGGGGTCAATCGGCACCTCACGGTCGAGGTGGTTGGAGCGTTGGCCGAGCGCGGCGCCGGCGGTGCGGTCTGTTACGCGTCGGGCTTCGCCGAATCGGGCCAGGAGGGCGCTGCACTGCAAGCCGCTTTGCTGAAACAGGCAGGCACGATGCCCATGCTCGGGCCGAACTGCTACGGCTTCGTGAACTACCTCGACGGACTCGCGCTCTGGCCCGACCAGCACGGCGGCGAGCCTGTTTCGCGCGGCGTCGCGCTCGTCACGCAATCGGGCAACATTGGCCTCAACCTCACCATGCAGACCCGGGCCTTGCCGGTCGGCTATCTGCTGACCTTGGGCAATCAGGCCGCCATAGGCGTGTCGGCGGTCATTGACGCGTTGGTGCAAGACCCGCGTGTCACGGCCATCGGGCTCCATATCGAGGGGCTCGACGATCCGCTGGCCTTCGCTCGCGCGGCCGTGGCTGCCCGAAGCCGCGGCATACCGATCGTCGCATTGGCGACGGGCCGATCGGCCGCGGGCGCTCAGCTGACCGCGAGCCACACGGCGTCGCTGTCCGGAGCCGGCGATGTGATGGACGCCTTCCTGCGCCGCGCCGGGGCAGTGCCGGTCCGGTCCATCCCGGTAATGCTGGAGACGCTCAAGCTCCTGCACCTCTTCGGGCCGCTCGAAGGCCCCGACCTCGTGTCGATGAGCTGCTCGGGCGGCGAGGCGGCGTTGATCGCCGACCGGGTCGAGGGCTCGAAGCTGCACCTGCGGCCCTTCACCGAGGAGCATCGGGCCGAGATCGCCGCGACACTGCACGGCCTCGTTACCGTCACCAACCCGCTCGATTATCACACCTTCAGCTGGGGCGATGTTCCCGCTCTCACCGAGACGTTCTCGACCGTGATGGCGGGCGACTTCGACATAAACCTGTTGATCCTCGATCTTCCCCGCCCGGACCGGTGCCAGAGCCGCGAATGGGACGCCTCCGCTGAAGCCATCGCGTCGGCGGCGCTCAGGACGGGAGCCCGCGCAGCCATCATCTCGACGCTGCCGGAACTCCTGCCGGAACCGCGGGCAGCGGCCCTCATGGCGCGCGGGGTAGCGCCGCTGCTCGGGCTCGATGACGGGCTCGCGGCGATCGAGGCCGCGCTCGAGGCCGGCCGATGGTCGGCGCCTCTCCAGTCCGAGACGCCCCTGCCCCGCTGGGATGCGCGACGGGCCCTGACCAGCCTCAGCGAATGGGACGGCAAACTCCTGCTCGCGAGCGCCGGGGTGACGGTGCCGCGCGGCGCGCTGGCCAGGTCGCCCGGGGAGGCGGCCGAGGCTGCTGTCGCAATCGGGTTTCCGGTGGTGCTGAAAGCCGTCCGTGCCGATCTTCTGCACAAGACCGAGGCCGGCGCCGTAAGGCTCGATCTGCATGATCGCGATGCCGTCCGGGGCGCCGCCGAGGCTTTGCTGGGCTTGGCCGACACACTCCTGGTCGAAGCCATGGTGACCGATGCAGTGGCCGAACTGATCGTCGGCGTACACCGCGATCCGACTTTCGGCCTCTGTCTGACCATCGGCTCGGGCGGCATTCTGGTGGAACTTGTCGGCGACAGCTGCCTCCTGCTGATGCCGGCGACGCGCCACGAGGTCGCCGAGGCGCTCGGATCAGCTGCGCGTCGCGGCCCTGTTCCGCGGGTTTCGGCGGCAGGCCAGCGGGCGACATGGACGCGGCGGTCGAGGCCGTGCTGGCCATCCAGGCTTTCGCGCTGTCGCGCGCGGAAACCCTCGCGGAACTCGACGTCAACCCTCTGATGATCCGGCCGGCGGGGCGCGGCGCGCTTGCAGCCGACGTGCTGATCCGAATCGCGGAAACCGCCCCATGACCGATGACATCCTGAGCACCGAAAGGTTCGGCGCGGTCCTCCAAGTGACCCTGGATCGGCCCAAGGCCAACGCGATCGATGCCGCGACGAGCCGCCGCATGGGCGAGATCTTCGCGGCGTTTCCGCGACGATCCCGCGTTGCGGGTCGCCATCGTGGCGAGCGGGAACCCGCGCTTCTTTTCCGCCGGCTGGGACCTCAAGGCTGCCTCGTCCGGGGAAGCGCCGGACAGCGACTATGGCGTCGGCGGGTTCGGGGGCCTCCAGACGCTCCCGGACCTGAACAAGCCGGTGATCGCCGCCGTGGGCGGCATGGCGGTCGGGGGCGGGTTCGAGCTCGCCCTTTCGGCGGATCTCATTCTGGCCTCGGACACCGCCCGCTTCGCGCTGCCCGAGATCAAGGCCGGCACGCTCGCCGATGCCGCGACCGTGAAACTCCCACGCCGCATCCCCTACCATGTGGCCATGGATCTTCTGTTCACCGGACGATGGATGGAAGTGGCCGAGGCGCATCGCTGGGGGCTGGTCAGCGAGATCGTGCCCGCCGATCAGCTGTTGTCCCGCGCCCGCGAACTCGCGGCCTTGCTGGCCGGAGGCCCGCCGCTGGTGTTCGCGGCCATCAAGGAGGTGGTGCGCGCGGCGGAAACGCTGAGCTTCGCGGAGAGCATGGATCGCATCGCAAAGCGGCAGTTCCCCACCGTCGAGCGGCTCTACGGCAGCGAGGACCAGCTGGAAGGCGCGCGCGCCTTCACCGAAAAGCGCGATCCGGTTTGGAAGGGGCGCTAAGGCGAGCTCAACGCCAAGCCGTAAGCCGCTGCTCCACCCGCGCCAGAAAGGCTGCGCGTCGATCCGGCCTCGTGTGGTTCATGTCGTAATGGGCCAGATATTCGCAGGAGCCGTCGCGCGCGATATGGGCCCGCAGCACGCGCTTGACGAAGCTGCGGGTCGGGTCCCCGGCCAGCACGGCGCGCCAGCGGCTGCCGCCATAGGTGCACACCGACGCCAGCTTGCGGATGTGTCGCAAGGTGAACTCGAGATTGCCCCTGGCGTCGATCTCGAAGCTGACCCCGGGCAGGAAGACCCGGTCGAAATAGCCCTTCAGGATCGCCGGAAAGCCGAAGTTCCACACCGGGTGCACGAGCACGAGAGCCTCGGCGGCCCGCAGGCGCTCCACATAGCCGGCCACGTCGGCATGGTTGAGCGCCGGGTCGTGATAGTCGATCCGGTTCTGGCGGGATAGCACGGGATCGAAAGCCTCGGCGTAGAGGTCGCAGTCGTCCACCTCGTGGCCGCCTTTGCGCAGCGTCGCAACCACCGCCTCGTGCAGGGCCGACACGAAGCTCGTTTCGACCGGATGGGCGTAGACGACCAGGACCCGCACGGCCGCCCTTCAGCCCGCGGCCGCGGCGAGCGACGGAAACAGGTAGGTCTTGCCGGTGCGCGTAGTCGAAGCTCGGATCGTCCCAGGCGATCATCTTGCCGGGGTTGAGCAGACCCTGCGGGTCCGCCTCGCGCTTGAACGCCAGCTGCGCCGCATCGGTCTGCTTCATGCCGCCTTCCTCGAGCGTGTAGCGGTGCGGGTTGAAGACCGGCGCGCCCATGTCCTCGTGGATGCGGATGATCTCGTCGAGCCGCTCCTCGCGTGGTGAAGCGCACCAGCGGCAGGCCGAAGCAGGTGATCTTGCCGTTGAAGCGGGTGAACTCGAGATGGCCCATCACCTCGTCGCCGAACCTGGCGTGGATCTCGCGCGACGAGGCGCAGCTGGTTCGGGAAGGGGTAGAGCACCTGCAGGTAGGTGATGGCCGGATCGACCCGCAGCGCCCGCAAGGTCGTGTGGTTCCAGGAGAGCTCGAAGTTCGGCGGCAGGCCCTCCCGCTCCTCGGCGGGTCGCGGCTCGACGATCGAACAGGACCTCGGCCCTGCCGAAGCGCCGCGATGAACAGCTCGAACGCGTCGAGCGCGTGCGGCGCCACCATGACCAGCACGATGCTTTTGCCGGGCGGCATCAGGCGCCGGTGCCGCAGGAAGTAGAGCTGCGGCACCGGCGCCGCGATGGGCGTGATCAGCTTGGTGAGGATGCCGTCCTCCTCGCCGAGCGCATTGCCGAAGCGGGCCGCATCCGCGAAATCGTCGAAGCCGACGATCACGTCGACCCAGTCGTAGGCGGCGGTCAGCGGCATCTCGACCTCGGTGATGATGCCGTTGGTGCCATAGGCGTGGGCCACCTTGGCGAGGTCGGCGCCGCGTCAGTTCGAGCAGGCGCGGCGAGGCCTCCATGGTGGCCACGGTCAGCTTCAGGATGTTGCCGAGGTCGCGCAGGCCGCCCCAGTTGATGGAGCCCGACGCCGCCCGAGCCGCCGGCGACGAAGCCGCCGATCGAGGCGGTGTTGTAGGTCGAGGGATGCATGCGCAGTTCCTGGCCCGAATGCGCGGCGCGTCTGCCGGTCGATGTCGGCCAGGATGGCGCCGGGCTCGCAGCGCAGCCGCCCCGGCCCGATCGTCCCGCACCGCGGCCATCTCGGCGAGGTTGAGCACGATGCCGCCGCTGACCGGCATGGCCTGGCCGTAATTGCCCGTGCCCGGCGCCGCGCGGCGTCACCGGAATGCCGAGCGCGTGCGCGGCCGCCAGGGTCGCCAGCACCTCGCCGGTATCGAGCGGCGTGACCACGATGTCGCCCGACACATGATCGAGCTGGCGTTTGAGGACGGGCGAGTACCAGAAGAAGTCGCGGCTCTTCTGCTTGACCAGGGCCGGATTGGTCTCGCACTTGATCCCCGCGAGGCGCTTCTGCAGCGCCGCGATGTCGTAGCGCTCGCTCACGGTCGCAATCCCTGGAGGTGGTCGAGTTCGCGATAGTCGGGCGCCTCGGCCGTCGATCGGGCGCCCCTGCCGGACCACGGTGCGGTCCTGTTGCGGCCGCGCCATCCATTCCGACAGGGAGCGGGCACGGAACAGGATGAAGTCGGCGGGCCCGCCCTGGCGCAGGGAGCCGTGCTCGGGGCAGCCCAGGACCGCCGCGGGCGTGCGTGCCACGGTGCGGGCCCACCCGTCGAACGGGTGGTCGAGGTGCAGGATGCGCGTGCCCTCGCGCCAGACCTCGGCCATGTCGAGATCGCCATAGGCGTAGAACGGGTCGCGCGTATTGTCGCTCGCGATGCTGACCGGAACGCCGGCTGCCGCGAGCTCCTGGAAGGCCGTGGTGCCGCGCCAGCGCGGCGTGCCGTCGCCGCGGCCCTGCAGGTACATGTTGCACATCGGCAGCGACACGACCGCGATGCCGGCCGCCACGACGTAGTCGATCGTGCGCTTGCGCTCGTCGTCGTCCATCAGCGACAGCGAGCAGCAATGGCCGGCGAGGATGCGCCCCGTGAAGCCCATAGTCGAGGGCGGTCTCGGCGATGATGGCCAGCGTGTTGACATCCGGATCGTCGGTCTCGTCGACATGGAAGTCGAGGTCGTAGCCCTTGTCCATGGCCAAGCCGGAACAGGCGACGCAGGCCGGGGATCAGGCTCGGACCAGGATAGGTCACGGCTCCGACCAGTCGGCCGAAATTACGCACCATATCCTCGACATCGCGCATATGCATCGTCGTCGAGCGCGAGCTCGATGCCGAACAGCGGCGAGGCCTGCAGGTCGATGCGGTCTCGCCAGGCCTCGCGCAGTTCGGCGAAGACCGGCCAGGAGATCCGGGTCTGCGGCCCGACGCTGTCGAGGTGGGTGCGGATCGCAGCGGTGCCGTGCGCATAGGCGCGAGCGAAGCCCGAACTCCATGCGGGCACGTACGTCGGCGGCGCTCCAATGGGCGGCCCGGTCCAGCGGCGACGGCTTCGATGGCGCCTGTCGCGCGTGCCGTCCGGGTTCTGGATGCGCGGCGCGATATGCCCCTTGTCGAGATGCGTATGCGCATCCACGAAGCAGGGCAGCACGATGCCGCCTCCGGCATCGACGAAGGGCAAGGCCGGCGTCCTCCGGCCCGCCATGCGCAGGGAGGATGCGATTCGATCCTGTCGCGGCTGACCACGAGATCGACCGCGCACAGGCCCTCGTTATCGACCGCCGCCGGTGGATCGTGCAGCAGGACCGCAGGAACGCGCGCGTTGCGGATGCCCCAGCGCACTATGCCGTCCGGCAGTGTCAGTCGTGTCACATCAGGCTCCGCGTTTCCGGGCGCTGTCGTGCCAGCGGTGAAGCAGCACGTGGCTAAGGGTCGTGAAGACGGCGTAGATCAGGATGCCGGTAAGCGAGATCAGCACCAGCGCCGCGAACATGCGGGGAATGTTGAGGCGAAACCCCGCTTCGACGATGCGGAACGCCAGCCCGGACCCCTGCCCGGCGGACCCGGCCGCGATCTCGGCCACGATGGCGCCGATCAGCGCCAGGCCGCCGCCGATCCTGCAAGCCGCCGAGGAAATACGGCAGTGCCGAGGGCAGGCGGAGCCGCACCAACTGCTGCCATCGCGACGCGCGGTAAAGCTCCATCAGTTCGATCAGGTTGTGATCGGCCGACGCCAGACCCAGCGCCGTATTGGACAGGATCGGGAAGAAGGCGACCAGAAAGGCGCAGACCAGCACGGCCGATCCGGGCTCGAGATAGATCAGCAACAGCGGCGCGATGGACACGACCGGCGTCACCTGGAGCACCACCGCGAAGGGGAAGAACGAGCGTTCGATCAGTTTGGATTGGGCGAACAGGATGGCCAGCCCGACACTGCCCACCACGGCCAGCCCGAGTGCCACGAGCGTGGTGCGCAGCGTCACAAGCAGGGAGCCCGACAGGATGGGCCAATCCTTGACCAGGGTCGCGGCGATCAGGCTGGGGGCCGGCAGGATATAGGGCGGGATATCGCGAAGCCGCACCAATGCTTCCCAGCCCAGGATGGCGGCCAGGAAGACGCCAAGCGGCAGGACATAGTCGAGCAGTCCCCGCGCAAGCCGGCCAGGCCCGTCCGGCGGGACCCGTTCAGCGTCGGTGCGGCCACTGTGCGGCCGCGGGCACCTGGGCTGCAGGCACAGGCGTGACGAGCCCGACAGGGTCGGCGGCGCTCACAGGTGCTCGTCCTCGCCCATGGCGCCGTGCAGCGCCTGCGAGGCACGCCGGCAGGTTTCCGTGTAGAGCGGCGTGGCCCGGAAGGCTTCGGTTCTCGTCGGGGGTGCCGGCACGTCGATGATGTCAAGCACACGGCCGGGGCGCGCCGCCATCACCACGATGCGGGTCGACAGATAGGCGCTCTCGTAGACCGAATGGGTCACGAACACGACCGTGGTGCCGAGTTCGGCCTTCAGCCGCAGCACGTCGTTGTTCAGCCGGAACCGGGTGATTTCGTCGAGCGCCGCAAAGGGCTCGTCCATCAGGAGCAGGCGCGGCTTCATCACCAGGGCGCGGGCGATCGATACCCGCATCTTCATGCCGCCCGGAGAGTTCGCGCGGGTAGCTCGCCGCGAATTTCTGCAGGCCGACCATGGCGAGCGCCTGATCGATGCTTTCGGCCGCAGTCCGCCGCGGGACATGGCGCAGCCGCAGCGGCAGCCAGACATTGTCGAAGACGCTGGCCCAGGGCATCAGGGTCGGCTCCTGGAACACGAAGCCGATTTCGGGCCGCTCCCCTGTCCAGTCGACCGAGCCTGACGATGGCTCCGCGAGACCGGCCAGGATCCGCAAGGCGGTGGACTTGCCGCAGCCCGACGGGCCGATCAGCGACAGGAACTCGCCCTCCACCACATCGAGATCGAGACGGTTCAGGGCAATGGTGCCGTTCTCGAAGGTTTTCGAGACCTCGCGAAAGGACACCAGCGGTGTTGCTGCCGGAGATCCCGTCCATAGCGGGCAGAGCGTCCAAAACCTCGGTCATGTCAGCCACAGCCTCGATCCAAGCTCATTGCTTGGGCCGCAGATCGAGCCCGACCTTCTTGTTCACGAACTGGAGCGTATAGGCCTTCTTGTAGTCGACATCGCCCGAGACGACGTCGGCCTTCACCATCTTGTCGAAGAAGTCCTTGTGGCGGGCATCGGTCATGGCCCCGATGCCGAGGCTGGCCGTGTCGCCCGAATCGACGATCCCATATTCCTTCATCTTGGCGATCGAGAAGGCGATCTCGTCGTCGGTGATGTCCGGGTTGTCCTTCTTGATGGCCGCATTGGCCTTGGCGTTGTCCCCGTAGAGATAATTGTACCAGCCGATCGTCGAGGCATCGACGAAGCGCTGCACGAGGTCGGGATGTTCGGTGACCAGCGCAGTGCGGGTTTCGATGGTGGTCGCGTAGGTGCTGAAGCCATAGTCGGCGAGCAGGAAGATGTTCGGCTTGAACCCGCCCTGCCGTTCCACCGCGAAGGGCTCGGCCGTGAGATAGCCCTGCTGCGCCGACATCTTGTCGGCCAGGAACGGCCCCGTGTTGAACGTATAGGGCTTCACCTTGTCTTCGGAGAAGCCGTAGGCCTGCTCCATCCAGAGATAGAACGAGGCCAGGCCCTCCTTGCCGACGAAGATCGGTGGCGTTCTTGAGATCCTCGAACTTGTCCATGCCGACGCCGGGATGCGACATGAAGATCTGCGGGTCCTTCTGGAACATGGCCGCGACGACCTCGGTCGGGACGTTCTGCTCCACCGCCGCATAGGCCTGGAGCATGTTGCCGCCCATGTAGAAGTCGATCTTGCCGACCGGAAGCAGCAGCCGGTTGTTGGCCTGTGGGCCGCCCGGCAGGATCGTCACATCAAGCCCGAACTTGGCGTAGGTCCCGTCGACGACCGCCTGGTAGAAGCCGCCGTGCTCGGCCTCGGCCAGCCAATTGGTGCCGAAGGTGACATGATCGGCGGCGCAAACAGTGGAGAGCGATGCACCCCAGGCGAGGGCGAGGGTGAAGATCCGGCCGACGAATCCCATGCAGTTTCTCCCGAGCTGAAGCTTCCTGCGGGGGTTTGATCGATCCACCGCCCTGTTCCGCCCGCTCAGTTAGCAAACTCCGTGCCCGAACGGAAAGGCCCAGGATCGCCGGACCCCGGAGGCCGGCCCGCAAATTGGCCATCTGGCCCGATCTCATGGCTGCGGCCGAGGACGCGTAACATTGCCCGATTGCCCATGGGGGCCGATATGATCACCGTCGGCACACATCGTGCCACACGCTTCCGGCCTGCCGCGCCGAAACCCAGGAACGACCCGACGCCATGGTGAGCCGCACCGATCGTCCGATTCCCCTGCCCAACCTTCCGACGCCATCCTCGACAGAGGCCAGCGCAGCGCGCCTTGATGCGGATGTCATCGTGGCAGGCGCCGGCGCGATCGGCCTTACGCTCGCAATTGCGCTCGCGCAGGCGGGTTTCAAGGTCATTGTTGCGGGGCGGATCACGACCCGCATGCCAGGACGCACCGTGGCCTTGCTGGAGGGTTCGGTCCGGCTGTTGGAATCGCTAGGCCTCTGGGCCGGACTGACGACGCGTTCCGCCCCGCTGAGGACCATGCGCCTCATCGACGACTTCGGGATCGCTGTTCCGTATCCCACCGGTGAATTTCCGAGCCGAGGAGATCGGCAAGCCGTGGTTCGGCTGCAATATCGAAAACGGCGATCTGGTCGAAGGCCTCGCGACGGCTGCGCGGCAGCAACGCGGGCTGACACTCCTGGATCAGCATCTGCACGGATTTGCCTTCGGCCGGTCTGAGGTTGAGGCCCGGCTCGAGGATGAAGCGCGATTGGGCGCGCACTGTGCTGGTCGCGGCCGATGGCCGACGCTCGCCCGCCCGCAACGCCGCAGGCCTCAAGGTCCGGACCTGGCGCTATCCCCAGGTCGCGCTGACGGCCATCCTCCGGCACGCCCGCAGCCATCACGATGTGTCGGCGGAGTTTCACACACGGCAAGGCCCCTTTACGCTGGTTCCGCTTCCCGGCAGTCCGGCCGCGCCGCACCGCTCGAGCCTCGTCTGGGTCATGTCGCCCGACGAGGCCCGTCGGAGAGCGGCGCTCGATCCCGCCGAGCTCGCCCGCGCCATCGAGCGGCAAAGCCGGATGGTGCTCGGCAGGATCGAGATCGAGGGCGAGTGCGGCGCTTTTCCGATCTCCGGCATGACCAGCGAACGCATGGTCGGAACTCGGATCGCGCTCGCCGGTGAAGCCGCCCATGGCTTTGCGCCGATCGGCGCTCAAGGGCTGAACCTTGGATTACGGGATGTCGCCGCGCTGGTGCAGGTGTTCGGGGCCGCCAGGCGCCAGCACCTCGACCTCGGCTCACCCGCGGTCCTCGACCGCTACGAGCGCGCGCGGCGCGGGGATGTAGCGTTGCGAACCATGATGGTCGACGGGCTCAACTGGGCTCTGCTGACCCATGCCGTTCCGATGGATCTGCTGCGCGGCGCCGGCCTCCTCGCGCTGTCCAGCTTCGGCCCGCTGCGCCGCTTCGCGATGCGGCAGGGTCTGACCCCGCAAGGCCCGGCACTCAATCGGCTGCCTGAGGCTTGACGGCACCCACGTCGTTCATCACAAACCGCGGGCCTTTCCCCGACTCACACCGACCTGCTCCCTGGCACCGGATCGCGATGCGTTTTGACAAGCTTTCCGTACGCTACAGGTTGGAATATCTGGCATTCAGGGCGGCGGCGCGCCTGCTGCTTTGCCTCGGTCTCGAGCGCGCATCCAATCTTTCGGGCGCCGTCTGGCGCCGGCTGGCACCGTTCTCGAAGCGGCACAACCGGGCGCTCAACCATCTGGCGCAGGCCTTCCCCGAAAAATCCGATGCGGAGCGACAGGAGATCTGCCTCGGCATGTGGGAAAACCTCGGGCGGAATTTCGCCGAAGCCTTCTTTCTCAAGGAGATCGCGGCGAGCGGACGGATCACCTACGAGGGACTGGACGCGTTCGAGGAATGGGCCAGCCTGCCTGCGGGGCGCGTTGCTTGCGCGGCCCACCTGGCCAATTGGGAACTGGCGATCCTGCGGCATCATGCGGCGCGGCCTGAAGCCCTGGAGCATCTACCAGAAGATCAAGAATCCCCTGGTCGACGATGACGTCTCGGTCATGCGGGAATTTCTCTACACGGGCGGTCTCGTGGCCAAGAACCCGGCCCTGCCCCGCCAGTTCCTGCGCATCGTCCGCGAAGGCGGCACGATCGGATTCCTGGCCGATCTGCGCGACTTCGCGGGCGCGCACGTGCCGTTTTTCGGCCGCCCGGCGCCTTCCACCACCTTCCCGGCGTTGCTGGCGCACAGCACCGGTTCGCCGATCCTCGTCACCTGCATGCGGCGCTTGCCCGGTATCCGCTTCGTGCAAACCTACGAGCTCTTCGACTTGCCCGATACCGGGGATCGCAAGCAGGACATCATCGCAACGACCGCGCTCGTGCAAAGCACGTTCGAGCGATTCATCCGGCAATGGCCGGATCAATGGATGTGGGCTCATCGGCGTTGGGAATAGAGTCGGGGCGAAGCCGGAGAAGGGAGTGCAGCCGTGCGCATAGCGACCTGGAACGTCAACTCGGTCCGTCAAAGGCTCGGTCATCTTCTCGACTATCTGGCGAGCGTAGCACCCGACGTCCTGTGCCTGCAGGAGATCAAATGCGTCGATGACGCCTTCCCCCGGTCTGAACTGGAAGGCGCTGGCTACAATTGCTACGTGCACGGCCAGAAGGGCTTCAATGGCGTCGCCATCCTGAGCAAGCGGCCCGCCGAGGTGGCACGTGGGCTGCCCGGTGACGAAGCCGACGTTCAGGCCCGCTACATCGAGGCCGTGGTCCCTGACGAGGCCGGCGGGACGGTGCGGGTGGCGAGCATCTACCTGCCGAACGGCAATCCGCCCGACACCGAAAAATATCCCTACAAGCTGGGCTTCATGGATCGGCTGACCGTCCACGCCAAGTCGCTCATCCACCTTGAGGAGCCATTGGTCCTGGCCGGCGACTACAACGTCATCCAGGACGCGCGGGATGTTTTCGATCCCGAGAACTGGCTGGGCGACGCGCTCTACATGCTGCCGACGCGCGACCGCTTCAGGGCGCTCGCCAACCTCGGTCTGGTCGATGCCGTCCGGGCCACGACCGACGCGGCAGGAGTCTACAGCTTCTGGGACTACCAGGCCGGTGCCTGGCAGCGAAACAAGGGGTTGCGGATCGACCACCTCATGCTGTCGCCGCAGGCGGCGGACCGGCTGGCGGGCGTGGCGATCGACAAGAACGTGCGCAGTCTCGACAAGCCGTCCGACCACGTGCCGGTGCGCATCGATCTCGCCTAAGCGCGAAGGCTCAAGCTTCGCGCAAGCTTGGCGGCTCAGTTTCGCTTGCGACGATCTTCGAGATAGAGCGAGGAGACTTGCCGATCGGCGTCGCTGGCCGACGTCACGTCCTTGTTGAACAGGTCGACGATCCAGGCATCCTTGGCGTCCTTGGACGCGAGCGCCGCGTCGCGGGCCAGGGTCAGCCACATCAGGCCTTTGGCCCGCTGATGCGCGACGCCGTCGAAGCCGTTGAACAGCATGTGGCCCAGCAAGGCCTCGGCTTGCAGGTGGTTCTTGTCGGCCGCCAGGGCTAGCCATCGCACGGCCTGCCGTACGTCTTTGGATACCCCGCCCACGCCGTCGAGATAGATCCGGGCGAGGTTATACTGAGCGTCCGCGTTGCCGAAGTTCAGCGCCGCATATTGGAACATGCTGAAAGCGCGTTCCGGGTCCGGCTTGACGTCGGTATTGGCGATGCCGTTCAGGCTGTAGACGCCCACCGCGACGAAAGCGTTGGACACGACGGACAGGTCGCGCCGATCGCCATCTTCCTCGTCGAAGTTCTGGACGATCTGCGAGAAATATTTGAACGCCTTGTAGTCGTCCTGGGGAACGCCGTCCCCTTCGGCGTACATCTTGCCGAGCTTCCAGCGCGCCAGCGGATTGCCGTTTGCGGCGGCATATTCGAAAGCCGCGACCGAAGACTTCCTGTTGCCGGAGCGATAGCCGTCCATCCCTTGGCGGAAGGCCTGCAGCGGAGTCTTGAACAGCGGCGACGATGCGCGCTCCTCAGCAGCCGCATCCGAACCGTCCAGGGCCATCGAGGACGAAACCGAGCAAAGGAGCGAAGACGCCACCAACACCAAACGACACGCAACACGAAACATCGCCATAGTCTGGATACTCACCGGCAGGTCTGATGTGCTTCGAAGATCTTGCCCCGAGAATGCGAAGGCCGACCCGTCCCGAAGCCGTGCGAGCTGCTGGCTACGACGAGAGTTCCGGCAAACATCATCCCTGGCTTCCAAGCTTTTGGCACGACAGAATTCCTGCTCCACAACCGCCACGACGAACTGACGGCATGCACGAACTTCGCGCCTGAGTGCCGACCCTGTCAGTCATTTGCCGTTCATGTTTCAGGACCCGGCAGCAACTTAAGGTGTGGGACGTTAGCGGTTGCTTTATGGCTGAATAGCGGCGTCCCAGCTTCCCCAATCGGGCGGCTTTTGGATCTGCCGAAGTAGTTGCCGCAAAGCCACGCTTAAGCGAGGCGCGACCGATCCGTTTCTGAACGGAATCGCGCTCGAAAACCTACCCGGAAGATCGTCAGGTCAGGCGGCGGCGGAGGTACAGCCCGGTGTCGATTCCGGGCGCACCGGGTCCGGGGCTGTGGCTTGCGGCTGTGCTTCGTCGATCAGTTTGTGGCGGCCACGGGAGCCGCCACAGTCGCCAGACGCTCATGCGCCCTGGACACGCTTTGGAGTCGGGCCCGAGCGTCGGAGAGACGCTCTCTTTTTTGCTCAATGGCCTCCTCGCGCGCCCGCTGCAGAAAGTTGGCGTTGCCGAGCTCCGCTTCGATCTTGCCGACTTCGGCCAGCAGCTTGCCTTGTTCCCTTGCCAACCGGCCGCGTTCCGCCTCGACATCGATCATGCCGGCAAGCGAGACTCCCAGGATCGAGCCGCGCACCATGAGCTGGGCCGAGCCTTGCGGAACCGCGGCCGAAAAGCCGAAGGGGGCCAGGCGAGCCAGACGCTCGATAACCGGGCGGTGCGCCTCGGCCCGCGCCTGGACGGCAGGCCCGGGCGCGACAAAGGACGCGGACAGCAAGGCCGCCGCGGGCACGTTCATTTCCGAGCGGAACGAGCGCACCTCCGAGACGAGGTCGATGACCCAGCCGATCTCGTCCTCGGCGTCTTTATGGCCAGGGTTCGCGGTGTCGGGCCAGGACGCCAGTGCCAGCACTGTATCGCGCCCGCTCTCCTCACCGCCGAAGCCCCAGATCTCTTCCGTGATGAACGGCATGAACGGGTGCAGCAGCTTCAAGATGTCGTCGAGAACCACGGCCGCGACCTGCCGGGTTTCGTCCTGCGCTTCGGATGAGGCACCCTGGAGAACCGGCTTGGCGAGCTCGATGTACCAGTCGCAGAACACGTCCCAGATGAACCTGTAGACGGCGGCGGCGGCATCGTTGAATCGATAGGCCCCGAGGGCAGAGGTGACTTCGGCCGCAGCCTTGGCAGATTCGGCCAGGATCCACAGGTTGAGAGCCTCCCGCACGGAACTCCGCTCGAAGCCAGGCGTACTGCGGCACTGGTTCATCTGCAGGAAGCGCGTCGCGTTCCATAGCTTCGTCGCGAAATTCCGATAGCCCTCGATGCGGGAGGTTGCCAGCTTGATGTCACGCCCTTGGGCCGCCATGGCGGCCAGGGTGAAGCGCAGGGCATCCGCTCCAAACTGATCGATCAGTTGCAAGGGATCGACCACGTTGCCCTTCGACTTCGACATCTTGGCGCCCTTCTCGTCGCGAACGAGCGCATGAATGTAGACGTCCTTGAACGGTGCCACCTTCGTGAAATGCAGGCCCAGCATCATCATGCGGGCGACCCAGAAGAAGATGATGTCGAACCCGGTGACGAGCGCTGAGGTCGGATAGAACCGGTCGAGTTCGGCCGTGTCTTCCGGCCAGCCTAGAGTCGAAAAGGGCCAGAGTCCGGACGAGAACCAGGTATCCAGAACGTCTTCGTCGCGGCGCAACGCAACGTCATGGCCATAATGGACCGCGGCCGCAGCCTGGGCAGCGGTTTCGTCGGGCTCCACAAAGACATGCTCGTCGGGCCCATACCAGGCCGGAATGCGATGCCCCCACCAGAGCTGGCGCGAAACGCACCAGGGCTGGATGTTCTCCAGCCAGTCGAAGTAGGTCTTTTCCCAACTGCGCGGGAAGAAGGTGGTTTCGCCGCTGCGCACAGCCGCCAGCGCCGGCCCGGCCAGCGCCGGGGCATCGACATACCATTGGTCGGTGAGCCACGGCTCGATAACCGCGTTGGAGCGATCGCCGTGCGGTACGACGTGGGCGTGCGGCTCGACCTTCTCCAGAAATCCGCCAGCCTCCATCAGGGCCACGATCTTGGTCCGGGCTGCGAAACGGTCGAGCCCGTGCAGGCCGAGAACCTGGTCCTTTTCAACGCCCGTCAGGTCCACCCCGGCCAGAAAATCCTCGTTGTCGCGCAGCACCAGGCGCGCTTCCTTGTCGAGGACATTGATCATGCGCAACTGGTGCCGCCGCCCGACGTCGAAATCGTTAAAATCGTGTGCCGGCGTGATCTTGACCGCGCCGGTACCCTTCTCGGGGTCGCTGTAGGTGTCCGCGACGATCGGGATCAGCCTCCCGACCAACGGCAGAACCACGTTTCGGCCGATCAGCTCCTTGTAGCGATCGTCCTCCGGGTGGACCGCCACGGCCGTGTCGCCCAGCATGGTCTCAGGCCGCGTCGTCGCCACCGTAATGAAACGCTCGCTCGAGCCCTCGATCGGGTAGCGGAAGTACCAGAGATGACCGCGCGTCTCGACCGGCACGACCTCGAGGTCCGAGATCGCGGTCAACAGTTTGGGGTCCCAATTCACCAGCCGTTTGTCGCGGTAGATCAGCCCGTCCTTGTGCAGGGTGACGAAGGCCTGCACCACTGCCGCGCTGAGCCCTTCGTCCATGGTGAAGCGGGTGCGCGACCAGTCGCACGACGCGCCGAGGCGCTGCAACTGACTGAGGATCTGGCCGCCCGATTCCGCCTTCCAGGCCCAGACGCGTTCGACGAAGGCGTCACGCCCCATAACGCGGCGATCCGGCTCCTGGCGTTCCGCCAACTGGCGCTCGACTACCATCTGGGTCGCAATGCCCGCGTGGTCCATGCCGGGCTGCCAAAGCACATCGCGCCCGCGCATGCGCTCGAACCTGCACAGCACGTCCTGCAACGTGTTGTTGAGGGCATGGCCGATGTGCAGCGACCCCGTGACGTTGGGCGGCGGGATCATCATGGAATAGGGCCTGGCCTCGTTCCGCGAGGGCTGGCCGGCTTTGAATGCTTCGGTGTTTTCCCATAAAGCGCGAATGCGCGCTTCGATCGCGGCAGGCTCGAACGTTTTATCCATCATTCAGAACAACAATCCTACCCTCGCCCGCCGCGGGCCACGCGCTCGATCTCATTGCGCACGAGACGCTCGACCAAGGTCGGCAGGTTCTCGTCGAGCCAGTTCTTCACCAATGGACGCAAGAGTTCGCGCATCACTCGCTCGAGCATGTCGTCGTTCTGCAAAACGACCGTTGCCGCAAGCGTCTCGAACGCCGACATGACGGACGCGCCGAGAGCCGGCGAAATCAAGGCGTCTCCAGCTTCTGCCGGCTCCTCGTCCCGCACCGAAAATTCTTCCGGCGCGTCGGGCCTGAAGACTGGCATGTCCAAAGCTTTGTAGTCCATTTGCACGAGTTCCGGATGGACCGGTTCCGGCTCGTTTCGTGGAATCCGGAAACGCGATGCAGGATCTTGCCTATTTCGATAGAGGGCCGGAGGCTCGGCGAAAGCGGCTTCCGTCGTCCGAGTGGACGGCCGGCCAAGCGGTGCACGATCTTCGGTGGGCTCCTCCGCTTCCCCCGCCACCGTCAGGACGGGCTCGATAGCGGCCGGATGCAGTTCCTCGTGGCCTGAGTGAACATTCTCGGCAAACGCGGCCTCCGGCATCTCGGCGAGATCCAGCACGCCGTCGTGGTCCGTACGTGACCGCTGTCCAGGCCCATTCATGTCGGGGCTACTTTCGGTTGCCCCGTCCGGTTCCGAGTGGGCTGCTACCATCGCCGCTGGCGACCCCTCCTCCGAATCACCATAGCCCGAGCGCACCCCCTGCGTTTGATCGTCAGCGATGATGCGCCGAATCGATGCCAAAATGTCTTCCATCGAAGGCTCCTGCCGCCGCATGTCGGCTCCTGCCGGGTCGGGTTGCTGCGGCACGGATGCGCTCGCTACGGTCATGACTGCGACCTTTTCTGACGCGGCCCCGCGGGGCCCAGGACGAGTGCTGGCCGAACGACGTCCAGGTACGCTCGCGGTAAACCTAGCCTTAACGATTACGTCGGGGCGCGAGTTCAGACAAGCGTAGGTTTATGAACTTCGCTGGAGAAAATGCGTTCGTTAACCATCGCGTGAAAGATGATGGTCAGCGACCGTCGGGGGTGCGCAAGCCGAACCATTTGTCCTTGACTTGCTCGAAGTGCACAGTCGGATTGTACGGTTGCAGGTGCAGCCCCATCATCGATGCCGAGAGTCGGCCGCAGGAGGCCAGGATCGCGTAGGACGCGACGACCCTGTCGCGCTGTGCGCCGACCAGCGATACGCGCGCGTTCAAGAGCGTCTGTTGCGCGTTGAGCACGTCCAGCGTCGTACGCTGCCCGACGCGCGCCTCCTCCCGGGTTCCGCTGAGTGCGATTTCGGCGGCGTTCACCTGGGCCTGGTCGGCCTGCACGGCAGCCTTGGACGAGACCAGCAAACCCCAGGCCGAGATCACCGCAGCCCGCACGTTGTCGCGCGACACGTCGGCCTGGAACTGCGCGACGCCAAGCTGCTCCTTGGCTTGGCGGATTTGCGCATAGGACTGGCCGCCCTCGTAGATCGGCACCGATATCTGGCCGACCAGGGACCCCACGAAGGCCTGGCTGCCCGGCACATTGGCGACGTCGTAGCGCTGATCCGCGGATCCGTTCAGGGAAATGGTCGGATAGAGTGCGCCTTCGGCGACCTTGATCTGCAATTCGGCGACGTCGACGGCGTGCAGCGCTGCCTGGATCGAGGGATGTTCCACCTGAGAGATCGCGATGGCGCTCGAAAGAGAGACCGGCACGTTGCGCTCGAGTGGTCGCGCAGGCTCAAGCCGGGTCGGCTGCTCGCCGATAACCTGTCGAAAGCTCGCGATCGAGTTCTGCAAGTTGGACTGCGCCGCAAAATAATCCGCCCGCGCTCCGGCGAGGCTCGCCTCCGATTGAGCCACATCGGTTCGGGTCACTTCGCCGACCTTGAAACGATCCTGGGTCTGGCGAAGCTGCTCCTCGAGCACGCGGATGTTGCTGTTTCGGAGGTCCAGGACCGCCGTGTCGCGCAGCACGTCCATATAGGATTGCGCACCGCTCTGCAGCACACTCTGCTCGATGTTGCGCAGGGTTTCCCGCGTGCTGAAGACGTTTGATTCGGCAGACTTGATGTTGTTGGTCGTTCGCAAACCGTCGAACAATGTCTGGGTCAGAGAAATCCCTGCACCGCGGGGAACGGTGTCGACATTGCCGGCAGCGCCGCCGCTGACCGATCCTCCCGACGTACCCGTGGTGCCGCTCGTTGCACCGGCCGTCGTACCTCCCGTGGTGGCGGCAGAGCCGAAGGTGCCGCCCGCTCCGGTGCCGGCTGTCGTGCCGTTGAGGGCGCCGGTCGTGCCGGTGCTGCTGCCGTTCGAGGTCGACGAAGAGGTCGACGAACTCGCACCCGCCCCGCTGGCTTCGGCGTGCTGAAATCCAACATCACCGTGAGCCGTGACATGAGGCAGGTAACCCGACTCGGCGATCGGAATATTCTCATCCGCGGCCCGAACAGTCGCGCGCTGCGCATTGAGGTTCGGATTGTTGAAATAGGCTTTCGCCAGGGCATTCGGCAGGTTCTCCGCCCCCGCCGGAACACAAAGAGCGATAACGGACGTGCAGGCCATCAGCGCGCCGAACGACAGGCCCGCGAACGGTCCCAGACCGCTCGTTCTGTCGCGACTATGGGATGCGCTGATTCCGGCGCTGGAAGGACTCATCACTCGACACCCCTAACGAGCTGCCTTGCAGGCCGGCTCATCAATGCTTCGCTGTCCGGAGACTTAAGACAGCAGGTTCTGCTCCATCCTAGCGTCAGGTCGGCCCGGATGCGCGCACGGGGGTGAGCGGATCGGACAATTAACGAGCCTGGCGCAAAAATGCGACACCTGCTTCCCTGCATGCCATGCTGGCCTGCTCGATCCATTGCCCGTCGGGCCAGATCGTTCATCACCGGGGCGGCGCCGACCGGGTCAGAACACGAACCCGGGGCGGTGCCTGAACTCGGGGATGACCGGGGCGGTGGCGTCGAAAACCGCCCGCTCGCTGATCTCTCGACCGACGCGCTGGAATCGAATCACCTTGCCGGAACGGCGAGAGGCGCCGCCCAGCATGGTCTCTATGGCGATCAAGCGCCCGTCGGGAGCCAATTGCTGCAACAGCCTATCGAGCCCGGTTTCCACGGCGCCTTGAACCAGTATGACGTCGTACGGCGCACCGGTTTGTACCCCTTCGGACAGAGAGCCCGTAACCGCATCGACGTTTGAAAACCCGAGGTCGCGAGCATTGGCGGCAGCCGCCGCGGTAAACTCCGGCTCGCTTTCGAGGGTGACCACGGAACTGGCGATGTGGGCCAGCAGACACCCGGCATATCCGGTGCCACCAGCCACAACCAACACGCGATCCTGGGGCCGGACATCGGCGCTCTGAATCATTCGAGCCAGATGCATGGGGGCCAACATGACACGTTCAGGAGTCCCCACGGTCGAACTCTTCAATGCCAGGGCGCGGTCCGAATAGGCGAGGGTTCGCACGTCGGCCGGCAGGAAGCGCTCGCGCGGAAGCAGGTCGAAAGCTTCGATGACGTTCTGGTCGGTGACGTCGAAAGTCCGAATCTGTCCATCGACCATGGCTCGTCTTTGGGCCGAAAAGCTTGGTTCGACCGCCGCAACTTGGCCTTGCATGGAGTCCTTCCTGGGCGGGCGCATCCCCGCGAAAGCTCTTTGCCGCTTATAAGGGGAGGCTCGCAGGATTGTCCATGCAGGCGGCCTATCCCGCTTTCGCCCTGGTCGAGAGAGCACCCCGGCCCCCGATCAAGCCGGTGCGAGGTGCCCGGTGGCTAAAGCGGCGCCCCCAAGCTATGCCCCTGTCAGAAACAAAGGGGCACGCCATGGAAGACGGAACGACCGAACATCTCGAACACGCGGAACACGCAGAGCATGCGGCGCACAGCGGCGATCCTTTTCTGACCAGGGTTTCCGTCACGATCGCGATTCTGGCCGTGGTGGCCGCCACAGTGGGCAGCTTGGAAACGATCGAAAGCGGCGCCGCGATCTCGGACAAGAACGAATCAGTGCTCCTGCAGAACAAGGCAGCCGATACCTGGGCCTTCTTCCAGGCGCAGAGCGTGAAGAAGAACCTGTACGATATCGCGTCCGCCTCAAATCCCGCCAAGGCGGATGAGTACGACAAGAAGGCGAGGCGCTATGGGACCGACAGTGACGAAACCAAGACCAAGGCAGAGGACTTCGAAAAAGAGCGGGATGCGAAGCTCGAGGACAGCAACATCCATGAGCACCGGCACCACGTGCTGACCATTGGGGTGACGCTTCTCCACGTTTCGATCGCGGTCGCCACGATCGCTATCATCATGCGCGGACAACGGTGGCCCTGGTATGCGTCGGTCGTGCTCGGCATCATCGGGGCCGCGGTTGCAACCTACGCCTACGCCTGAGTAAGCCCTAAACCGGGCTCCCGCGGAGGCCGAGGGCAGCCGGCGGTTTGCGCCGCTGCCTCCCACCCCATCAGGAGTTTACTGTCCAGCCGCCTTCAGGCGCGTGTTGCACTGGCTCCAGTATTTCGGCCAGGTCAGGCCGGGTGTCTGAGCCACAAGAGTGACCTTCTGGGCTTTCCATTCGGCCCCGCACTGACGTTCCCTGGCCAGCATCGCGGCCCGGCCACCAGTGGCCGGTGCCTTGGCAGGAGCTGCCACAGTGGCAGCCGGGGCCGCTGGAACGGCCGGAGTTGCCGTCGTTGTTTCTGGCTTCAGGGGGTTGACGGCAGGGGCCGCCGTAATGGCCGGCGCGGCCGCAGCGGGCGCTGCTGCCGCGGCCGGCTCTGCTTTGAGCTTGGCCGCGCAATCCGTCCGGAACTGTTTCCACGACATCCCGGCCAGCGTGCCAGCCGCTTTCGCCGCCTGATATTGCTGCCCGCACTGCTGCATCATGGTTGCGGCCTGGGCTGGAGCAAAGGCGCTCATCGCGGCGACGAATGCGCCTGCAGCCAGCAATTTGATTGATCTGGTCATGTCCCGGCTCCAAAATCGGCCCCCTCAGGGCCACGTGCGGCAGCGTGTTGCGGCAGCAAGGAACCTGTTGGAATTCTGAACAGGCGTCAACGGGGCTTTCTGGTCCCGTTCCAGCCTCTTGCGCACCTTCGAGCCGACGTCAGGGAGAACCCGATGGGTTCGGCCGCGTTGGTAAGCACATGAACCGGGACCGAGCCAGCATGGTGCACGACAGCGATTCGGCCGGCGACCTTCGCCCGATCGAACAGAACGGCGAGGACGCATGGACATCTGTCGACCTGGCCGACCTCGCCAGGGCAGTTGCCGCGCTCGAGCGATCCAGCTTTGCATTGCGGCTGAACGGCCTGCTTGGAAAGCAGATCGGCTTTGCCGGAGAACTGGTCCCGGAGAAGATCGCCAAGACTGCCAACGCCGCAGCGGCAAAGGCGCTGAGCTATGCGATGCGAGTCGCAATGAAGACCCTGACCGGGCAACATCGGTCGGCATCCCCGCGAATGCATCTCGTGGCCGTTGCAGCTTCGGGAGCTCTTGGGGGTGCGTTCGGCCTGGCCACCTTGCCCCTGGAGCTTCCGGTATCAACGGCTCTGATGCTCCGCTCGGTCGCAGACATCGCCCGGGAAGAAGGGGAAGATCTCTCGCAACCCGAGGCCGACCTTGCCTGCCTGGAGGTGTTTGCCCTCGGCGGCGGCCAGGAAACGCGCGCGCTCGGCGAGAGCAGCTATTTCGCGGCACGGACCCTGCTTGCAAAATCCGTCTCCGAGGCGGCGCGCTACATCGTTCAGCGCGGCCTTCTCGAGGAAAGCGCTCCGGTCATGTTACGCCTGTTCGGCCAGATCGCGTCGCGCTTCGGCGTCGTGGTCACGCAGAAGATCGTTGCCCAGACCGTTCCGGTTCTTGGCGCGATCACCGGGGCAGCGGTCAATGCGGCCTTCATGGAGCATTACCAGACGATTGCCCGCGGTCATTTCATCGTGCGGCGTCTGGAGCGCCGTTACGGAGCCGCATCGGTGCGTCGGGCTTTCGAGCGGATGCGGAACGCCACAGACCCCGAGGCCCAGGCTGCCTTGGACCTGCAGGCTACACGCTCTGTCGCAGCGCACCTTGCGATGTTGGACCGTTCGACATCGACCTGAAGCGGCACGCTGTGTTGATGGTTTTTCCCCGACGGCGTTGCGCCGTGGGAAGTTGGAGGCCTCGCCCGGAATCGAACCGGGGTGCAAGGATTTGCAGTCCTCTGCGTAACCACTCCGCCACGAGGCCTCACTGGCCCGCGTCTCGGCAGGCACAGCGCGCTTCTAGCAAAATCATGCCCGCCGGGGCAAGCTGGCAAGCCGGAATTCGCAACTCCGTTTTGAACATAGGGCTTTGCAAAGATCCCAGACCCCGTGCTATGCAGCCATCACGGTCCCCGATAGCTCAGCTGGTAGAGCATTCGACTGTTAATCGAATTGTCGCAGGTTCGAGTCCTGCTCGGGGAGCCAAAATCTCCAAGTCCGCGCATGGGCTTGGGCGATCAGCCCGCCTCGCCGACCGTGCCTGAAAAAGCCTGGAGGGTACCAGGAGGGATCATGAGGCGCTGCCTCCCCGCCTTGATGTCGTTCTCCGGATTGGTTGCACCTGCGTGGGCCGAACCCACCCTTTCGGTCGAGCGCCTTCTCACAGACGGATGGGAGATAGCCGGGTACACGGGCACGTTCGACAACCGGTCCTCCCTGATGCTGTTCCGCCACAAGGACCGGAAATATCTCGTCCAGTGTTCCGTGTTTTTCGATGTGACGCGCACGCCGCGAACGAACACCAATTGCTACGAGGTGCATTGATCTAGGCGCGCCGCGAACCAGCATTCCAGCGGGCTCGAGGCCTGACCTATGCGCCACGCGCGCACAGCGCATGTTGATCGACCCCCCATCGACGCGATAGACTCCGGATCGCCGAGGGATTGTGTAACAGGCGAGCCTGGCCGGCTGAATGATGGCCCTTTGGAGCGCGCCAAGGTGCGTCTTGATGAGGCTCCCGGTGCCGACAAGGCAGCCCATGCTCGACCTTAGCCAAGGCTGAGGCCCAGGGCTTGCGTTTCGGAAAACCGGCGATCTCATGCTTCCTCCAAAGCGCTATTGCGCCTGCGTATAACCTGTGGATAACTGGCTTTGTCGACAGCCCGTCACGGATGTACTGGCGGGCTGTCGAACCCGATGGCCCGGCGCGTCAGGCCGATGTTTCAGGCTGATGACGAGCCACCGTGGTGACAGGTGGCCCTGGCCGATGTTCCAAACACCTGGGCAGCAGAACGCGCGGAGCTTGAAACGCGCCAAAGCATTTCTTTAGGCTCCCAAGCAACCGCTGCCGTGCGTCGGCGATTGTCTCGTGGGCGCTCCGCATTGCTTCGGAGTTCAAACATGAGAAACATCGCACTCGGGGTGCTTGGCGCATTTGCGCTAGGCGTTGCTTTGGTCGGGACTGCTGCGCCATCCCGTGCGGCGGGCTATGGTTACGGCGACTACGACGAACCGACGACCGTCATTACCCGGCGCACGACCGTGGAGCGACGGGTTGTAAGGCCCCGTCCCGTGATCCACGAAGTGGTTGTCGAACGGCCAGTCATTTACCGGCCGCGCCCGATCGTTCGAGAGGTCATTGTGGAGCGGCCTGTGGAGTACTACCGGCCCCGTCCCCTCTACAAGGAGGAATTCGTGGAACGCGACGGGTTCTATGGCCCGCGTCCATTTCGGCGAGGACCAATCGGATTCCGCTATGACCGACCGGAATTCCGTGCCTACGACTGAGTTCAGCAGGCCCGGAACGAGTCCCAGGCATCCTCATCATGGCGCGCCACCAAGCACGCCAATCGCGCGGTTGGCGCGAAGGTGCCCCGGGCCCCTTGCCTTGGAGGATGATCTGGTCGCATGAAATTTGGCCTTCGCACGCCCTCGCTGCGCAAGAGCATCGCGGCCCGACTGTCCTGGCGCCGGTTTCTCCGGCACAACCTTGGCCTGAAGGCACCGCGGGGCTTCGGGTGGCTCACGGACCCGCGCCGGGCGGCCTATAACCGGGTATACAACCGTGTGACGTTCAGCTGGCGAGACCTGCTGCGCTGGCTGACGAAATGAGCACGTCGGCGTATCGACCAGCGTGCTGTTGGGTTTGATGAATCTAAGACATAGCGGCCGGTTGCGGACAATCTCTTTGTTCCGCAACCGGCTGGAGCCCGCATGGGGGCCGCAAGGCGTGAAGCACAGCGGTAGCGGGCGGGTTTGCTAGTGCCCCGTTTGCTTGCGTGCCGCGGCTTCGGCTGCGGCCGGCGCTTCCTGGATGTCGGCGGCTCCTCCCATGTCGCCCCTCTTGGTGCGGCCAGCGCGGTGGCCAGCACGAGGTACGACAAGGTTTTGGTGGTTAGTGCTCCAAATCGACAACGAGAGCCTGGGCGATGG
The DNA here is from genome assembly GCA_963851175.1 of uncultured Alphaproteobacteria bacterium. GTDB lineage: Bacteria > Pseudomonadota > Alphaproteobacteria > Rhizobiales > Beijerinckiaceae > Lichenihabitans. Next base: position 466,379 of record CAWKNU010000010.1, read on the forward strand.
CCGACTTCGTGGTCGCGCCTGCCCTTCGCCGGCGCCTCCGGTGACTCGGCCCGAGGTCATGCGAGCTGGGCGTGCCCTGGAGGGACGCTGCGGCAAGTGCGAAGCCGGATTACCCGGCCTGAGACAAACGCGAGCGCCCCGGTCCCTGCATTGACCTGGAGTTGCTGGTATTTGGTAGACCTGCAGCGTATCTTCTGCTGATTTGGGGGGCATTTCGGCTCGCCCCTGGAATCGCGAAGCCACTTTCTTCGAGGCGGGCGCAGCCGCTTCGCCTTTCGCTGCTCGCCCGGATCGCAGGTGGCAGAGGTTCAACGAAATGACTCGTCCGTTTCGGATTGGCTGTTCGGTCCAGCTCTTCGAAAGTACATCTTGGGCTGCCTTAGGATTAATGCCGCTGCGTCTCGAGGAACAATATCGAAACCGGGCTTTGGACCTTCGGCGACACAGGCCCAAGGACATCATGACATCTCGGCGAGAGCGTTCCCGAGTCGTCGTGCGGTTCGAGTGATCGCGTGACAGCCCACCTGGGCAAGATCTTGTCTGTCGGCCTCAAAGCCGCAACGCCGGTTGCGCTATCGCTCCGACGAACTTTGGCAAGCCTCGGGCTTACACCAGGGCACCGGCCCAAAAGCCAGAAGCCGTATAGCGCGGCGCGCTCACTCCCAGATCCGGATTTGATCCCGAAGCCCTTTGTCGATGCCGGCGGGCTGCCCGGCGCCGTGGCGGCCACAGAAAACGCCGTGCGGTCCTGCATCCTCGGCATGATCAGCGAAGGCGTTCTGGTCGCCGACATGCGCGCGCCGGACGGCGCGCTGGTCTACGTGAACAGAGCCTTCGAGGAGATCACAGGCTACCCGGCAAACGAAGCGGTGGGCAGGAACTGTCGCTATCTGCAGGGCAGCGATCGCAGCCAGCCGGAAATCGCGGCGATCCGAGCAGCGATCGAATCGCGCCAAAGCGCCGCCGTCACGCTGCGCAATTATCGGAAGAACGGTCAGCTGTTCTGGAATGAGCTCAGCTTGGCGCCGGTCTTGGACACGACAGGGGGGTGCACTCATTACGTCGGGATCATTCGGGATGTCACGCGGCTCAAGGAAACCACCTTCCAGCTAAGGCGAGCCTCCCACGAAGACCCTGTGACGGAGGTAGCGAACCGCTATGGGTTCTTCGAGGAACTGGAAGCGCTCCGCACGCGATCACCCGCGTCGTTCACCATCGTCGCGAAGCTGGATGTGGCACGTTTCCACGAGCTCAACACGAGCTACGGCTACGACGCCGGCGACGCGCTGTTGATGCAGTTCGCCGAGCGCCTGTCGAGGATCCCCGGTGCCGTGGTGGGCCGGTTGGGCAGTAACGAGTTTGCCCTGGCTGCGGTGTTCACGGACTCCGACGGCTCAGATGTGGTGCTTGATGAAATCCGGGCCGCGCTATCCACGCGGTTCGAGGCGCCCGACACGCAGATCAAGGTCTATTTCGCCCTGGGCTTCACTGTCGGCACATCGTCGGTCGATGCCGTGACCCTGCTACGTCAGGCGGACATCGCGCTCAACGAATCGAAGGGAACTTCCGGCCTGGAAGCCCGCCGGTTCGACAGCCGCACCGATGCGCTCATCCAGCACCGTGTCCGGCTGACCAACGAGTTGCACCATGCCGTTGCGAACGGCGATTTCGAGCTCTTCTTCCAGCCAAAGGTCGATCTCTCTACAGGCAGGATGATCGGCGCAGAAGCGCTGCTTCGGTGGCAACACGCGCACTTGGGCATGCAGTCTCCCGCCGATTTCATCCCGATCGCGGAAGAGAGCGGGCTGATCCTGGACATTGGCGCGTGGGTTCTGCGCAGCGCCCTTGCCTTCGCGGTCGAGGTCAACCGCGCCCGAGCAACGCCTCTGGTGTTCTCGATCAACGTGTCGCAGGTGGAGTTCAAGCGGCGAGACATCGTCAAGCTGGTCCGAACGATGCTCCGCGAAAGCGGCGCCGAACCCGCGTGGCTGATGCTTGAGCTAACCGAGAACGTGCTGGCGGAAAGCTCGCCCGAGATGATCGCCGTTTTCCAGGCCTTGCGGGACATGGGCATCGGTCTTTCGATCGATGATTTCGGAACGGGATATTCGAGCCTGCGCTATCTCGAAAACTTCCCGGTGTCGGAGGTCAAGATCGACAAGATCTTCATTCGCGACATGGCCGAGCGTCCCGGCAAGCGGGTCATCGTGGATGCCGTGATCCAGCTCGGAAGGGCCTTCGATATCGCGGTTACGGCCGAAGGCATCGAGACCGTGGAGCAAAGGGCGCTCCTGGAGGAGGCGGGTTGCCCGCAGGGTCAGGGCTTTCTGTTCGGCCGCCCGATGCCTGCGGCTGAGTTTCTGCGCTTTGATCGCGCAACCGCCGGCCAGGCTGATTCGGAGCCGACGCCCACCTGACCCGTGACGGCGGCCGTGACCGTGCGCCTCGCCGAGGACCATGCAGGCCCTATTTCTCGACGGTCGCGGTCGTCCGATCGCGCTTCGCCCTTTCAGGACCCATGGCCCACCGATCTCCCCGACCAAAAAACCAGGACACCGCGCTGGTCTGGCTGCGCGACGACTTGCGACTTGGCGACAATCCGGCCCTGTGGGCCGCAGCCAGGTCCGGCAAGCCGCTTACGGTCCTGTTCATTCTCGATGAGGAAAGCCCGGGGCTTCGACCTTTGGGCGGCGCGTCCAAATGGTGGCTGGCGCATTCGCTGCGCAGCGTCGGGGCGGACATCGAGCGTCTCGGCGGGACCTTGCAGATCTTCACCGGCGCGGCGGAGGCGATCGTGCCCCGGTTGGCGGCCGAAACGGCTGCATCCTCGGTGTTTTGGAACCGCAGGTATCTGGAGGCTGAGATCGCGGTAGACCGCAAGACGCAAGATTGCCTCGAGCGCGACGGCGTCCGGGTAGAAACCTTTGCGGGCACGCTGGGGCACGAACCCTGGGATGTCGTGCCCAAGACCGGCGGCTTCTACCGGATCTACACGCCCTACTGGCGCGCCGCGTCGGGACCCCTGAGCCTGGACGCTCCCCTGCCCGCCCCGGACAAGCTGCAGTCTGCCGGCCCGCCTTCCACCGGTCTGCGGCAACAGTCGGTCGAGGACCTCGGTCTTCTGCCGCGCGACCCGGACTGGGCCGGCGGGCTGCGCGACCTCTGGCAGCCGGGTGAATCCCAGGCGAACCGCAAGCTCAAGGGCTTCGTTGCGAAGGAACTCGATCGATACGGACACGATCGCGACAGCCCGGCGCTGTCGGGAAGTTCACAGCTCTCGCCGCACCTGCGGTTCGGTGAAGTGTCGTCGCGCCAGGTCGTCGCCGCCGTCAGGCAGGCTGCAGAGGACTCGGGCGGCCAGACGCAATCGGCCAAGTTCCTGCAGGAGATCGCGTGGCGCGATTTTTCCTACAATCTCCTCTACCACATCCCCGAACTACCGGTTCGACCCTTCAATCCCCGCTTCGAGAGCTTCCCGTTCGCCAAGCTTCCTCAAAGAACGTTGCGCGCCTGGCAGCATGGGACAACCGGCTACCCCTTCGTCGATGCCGGAATGCGCCAGCTTTGGCGAACCGGGACTATGCACAATCGGGCCCGGATGGTGACGGCGTCCTTCCTGGTGAAACATCTCCTGGCAGACTGGCGCATCGGGGAAGCCTGGTTCTGGGACACGTTATGCGACGCCGACCCCGCCAACAACGCCGTGAATTGGCAATGGGTGGCCGGCACCGGGCCGGATGCCGCACCGTTCTTCCGGATCTTCAACCCCGTGCTGCAATCCCGAAAATTCGATCCGGACGGCGACTACATCCGTCGTTTCGTTCCCGAGCTTGCGACGCTCGACAGCCGCTGGATCCACGCGCCATGGGAGGCGCCGCCCACGGTCCTGGCCGAGGCCGGGGTCGAGCTCGGTACCACCTATCCGGGGCCGATCGTCGATCATGCCCAGGCCCGTGCCGGTGCGCTCGATGCTTATGCGAGCTGGCGCAAAAGCAGCGAGCGGGCGGTCCCATGATGCCAAGCGGGACCGCGGTTCGTTCCCTTGCGCACGTCTCCAGCTGACTTTAGGTGTGGGCTGACGCCAGCACGGCTGCCCGGTTTCCCCCTCGCTGCCGCGCCAACCTCGGCTTTGTGAGACAAGCGTAGGATAACGATGATCGACTCCGTCATCGACGCGATCGGGCGAACGCCGCTCCTGCGTCTGAAGAAAGCGTCCGAACTCACCGGCTGCACCATCGTGGGCAAGGCCGAGTTCATGAATCCGGGCGGGTCGGTCAAGGATCGGGCTGCTCTGGCCATCATCAAGGATGCGATCGCACGCGGCACGCTCCGCCCGGGCGGAACGATCGTGGAGGGCACGGCCGGCAACACGGGTATCGGGCTGGCGCTCGTGGCCAGCGCGATGGGGTTCAAGACCGTTATCGTGATTCCTGTGACCCAGAGCCAGGAAAAGAAGGACATGCTGAAGCTGTCCGGCGCGGAGCTCATCGAGGTTCCGGCCGTGCCCTACAGCGATCCTGGGAACTACATCCACGCCTCGCAACGGCTCGCCGAGCGGCTGGCCCGGGAACTGCCCAATGGCGCCATCTGGGCCAACCAGTTCGACAATGTCGCCAACCGGGAGGGCCATCGAACCACCACGGGTCCGGAACTCTGGGACGACACCGCCGGCAAGATCGACGGCTTCATCTGCGCGGTCGGAACCGGCGGGACGCTGGCGGGCGTCGGATTGGCGCTCAAGGAGCGCAATCGTGACATCAAGATCGGCCTCGCCGATCCGATGGGCGCGGCGCTCTACAATTTCTATGCGCATGGCGAGTTGAAGGCGGAAGGCTCCTCCATCACGGAGGGCATAGGCCAAGGCAGGATCACGGCCAACCTCGAGGGCGCGCCAGTCGATTTCGCATGCCAGATCGACGACCCTGAGGCTCTCGAGGTGGTTTTCGACCTTGCCGAACACGAGGGACTGCTGCTCGGCGGCTCGTCCGGCATCAACGTCGCAGGCGCGATCCGGCTCGCCCGGGAGCTCGGGCCGGGTCACACGATCGGGACGATCCTGTGCGATTCGGGCGCCCGCTACGCCTCGAAACTCTTCAATCCGGAATTCCTGAGGGAGAAGCATCTTCCCGTCCCGCCTTGGCTGGTGCGGCAGCCCAGCATCCCGGGCGCAGAGCTTCCATGACCGAGTTGCTCTACCAGACTGACAGCTATCTCCGCGACGCAGCGGCCAACGTCGTTGGAGTTGAGGGGCGCGGCATCGTGCTGGATCGGACGGCGTTCTACCCGCAGGGCGGCGGGCAGCCTGGCGATTCGGGCACATTGGAGTTCGGCGCCGCCCAATCTTCCGTGACGGCCGCAGCCTACTCGAAGGATCGCCAGAGCGTGCTCCACATGGTGGCCGAGGGCAGCGTTCTGCCCGCACTGGGTGCATCGCTTACCGCCCGTATCGACTGGCCGGTCCGCTTCGAACGAATGAGGGTTCATACGGCCTTGCATCTGCTGACCGCCGTGCTGCCGTTCCCGGTCACCGGGGGTGCCATCGCCGATGGCGACGGCAGGCTGGATTTCGACATTCCCGACGCCAAAATCGATCGCGACGATGTTCAAAGTCGCCTGCAGGAGCTGATCGACCGCGATGCAGCGGTGACGACTCGCTGGATCACGGACGAGGAGCTGCTGGACAATCCCGGTCTGGTCAAGACCATGTCGGTCCGGCCACCGATGGGCACCGGGCGGGTCCGTCTCGTCGCTATCGGCGACGTCGACCTGCAGCCTTGCGGCGGCACGCACGTGTCGCGAACCGCCGAGATCGGCCGCATCGCGGTCACCGGGATCGAGAACAAGGGAAAGCAGAACAGGCGGGTTCGCATCGCGCTTGCCTGATCGCAGGTGCCTTCCGCTTGCGCCAGGGCTGGTTCGACCCCATCTGCCGGCCGCCAGGAGAATCCCAACCTTGACCGAACAATTCAGGCCGACGCAACTCGGCCACGACGTCCGCGTCCCGCAGTCGCCCGAAGAGGCGCGGCTCGAACGGGTGCCCAATCCGCATGAGGGAACGTTGTATCTCACGCGCTTTACGGCGCCCGAGTTCACCTCGCTTTGCCCTGTGACGGGACAGCCGGATTTCGCGCATATCGTTATCGACTATGTGCCGGGCGGCTGGCTGGTCGAGTCGAAATCGCTGAAGCTTTATCTCACGTCGTTCCGCAATCACGGTGCCTTTCACGAGGATTGCACGGTGCGGATCGGCAAGGACCTGGTGGGGCTTCTCGAGCCGAATTGGCTGCGCATCGGCGGATTCTGGTATCCGCGTGGCGGCATCCCGATCGATGTGTTCTGGCAGACCGGATCGCCGCCCGCTGGGGTATGGCTGCCGGATCCGGGTGTGGCGCCCTATCGCGGACGCGGCTGAGTCCCGCTGCGCTGGCCTCCACTCTGGGCCGAGAGTGGGCCGCGTGAGTTCAATTTTCGCCTGACGACGCGCAACGGCGCGAAGATCTTGCGCCGGTCGCCGCGCCGCGGAGGCCTGCCATCCGGCCCTGGAAACGCGCCCGCGAGCGCGTAGGTTCTCGCCTGAAGCTCGTCGGCGAGCCCCTGGCGGTCGCCCGGGTCGCCCAGTTCCGCGAAGGGGATCGGGTTTCCGATCGCCACATGCAAGGCCGTGCCGATGCGGCTCCTGACCTCATGGAAAATCAGCGAGAGGCGTAGAACCGGACTGAGATGGCTGGCGATCTGGAAGAGGCGGCTGTTCTGCCCCTCGAAGCAGATCGGCACCACGGTGGCCTTGCCGCGCTGGATCAATTGCGACGTAAAAGGTTGCCAGCGCCCATCGACCGCCTTGCGGCGCCCGAGCCTGTCGGGTGCGGTCGAAATCGCGCCGGCCGGAAACACCACGATGCAGCCACCGGCCTCGAGATGCTTGCGGGCCTCGGCCCGGGAGCGAAGATTTGTCCGCATGGCCTCATCGGTGCCCGCGAAATCGATCGGCAGCACATAATTTTCGACTTCGGGGGCCCGGAGCAGCAAGGAATTGGTCAGGACCAGGAAGTCCGAACGTACCTTGTGCATCAGCCACGAGATGACGATGCCGTCCAGGACTCCGTAGGGATGGTTGGCGACGACGACCACCGGGCCGGACCGCGGAATTCTGCCCAGGGCGGCTTCGTCGTAATGCACGTCGAGCGCGAGCCCCCGTACTGCGGCTTCCCAGAACGTCTCACCGGCCACCGGATGAAGCCGGTTCGTGAGATAGATGCGTTTAAGTCGACGCTGGCCTGTGGCCGCCTCGACCAACCTGATCAGGCCGCGCTGCATTGGCGGCGTCGTCGCATCGGCGTAGCTGAAAACGGGCTCGGTCATCGATTTCTCAGATAACGCGCCATGATGAAACTTCGATGACCTTCCGCGGCACAGAGCCCGCGATCGCGTTGCTGCGCCGGCTACGACGTCTCGACGGGCGCCTTGGCAAGACGATCGAAATCCTGCAGCCGCGAAATCAGGTCGGCCATTTCCGAGAGCGGCACCATGTTGGGCCCATCCGAGGGCGCTTGGTCAGGCGATTCGTGTGTCTCGATGAACACGGCCGCAACGCCCACCGCCACCGCCGCGCGGGCCAAGATGGGCACGAATTCGCGTTGGCCGCCGGAGGTTGTTCCCTGCCCTCCGGGCTGCTGGACCGAATGGGTCGCGTCGAACACGATTGGCGCCCCGGTCTCGGCCATGATCGGCAAAGAACGCATATCCGAGACAAGCGTGTTGTAGCCGAAGCTCGCGCCGCGCTCGGTCAGAAGGACGTCGGCGTTGCCGGCTCCGGTCAGTTTCGCCAGGACGTTCTTCATGTCCCAGGGCGCCAGAAACTGGCCCTTCTTCACATTCACTGCCTTGCCGGTTCGCGCCGCCGCGACCAGGAGGTCGGTCTGCCGGCACAGGAAGGCCGGGATCTGCAGCACGTCCACGACCTCGGCGACCGGCGCGCATTGGCCGGCATCATGCACGTCGGTCAGAACCGGCAAGCCGGTGCGTGCCTTGACCTCGGCGAAGATCGGCAGCGCTTCGGCCAGGCCAAGCCCGCGCTGGCTGCCGAGCGAGGTGCGGTTCGCCTTGTCGAACGAGCTCTTGAACACGAGCCCGATCCCGTTCCTGGCCGCGAGTTCCGCCAGCTTGTCGGCCATGAACAGTGCGTGATCGCGACTCTCCAGCGCGCAGGGTCCCGCGATCAGCACCAGAGGGAGATTGTTGCCGAAGCGCACCGCCCCGGCGCCCTGCCCCACGATGACCTGCTTGTTCGCATCCACGGCCGAACTCCGGCGATTAGATCAAAGAGTATGGTTCGAAGCTCAAGGCAGCGCCGCGCGCCACGCTGGCCGGCACGATCAGGCGTTCGTCGCGCCGCTCGTAGGGCGAACCCATGACGTTCAGGAAGCGCTGCACGGCTTCGAGCGAGTCGACCTCGATCCGAAAGGCCGCAAAGCCGAGGTCGGAGCCGATCGCCGCCTTAGCAACGGTACCATAGCGGACCAGAAGCACGTCGGGAGTCACGATCTCGAGCGGTCCGCCCTCGGTCTCGACCAGCACGCCCCAGCCTGCCGTCTGTACCGCGTCCTGGCCGAAAAGATGGCCCAGGAACTCGAGGCGCTGATAGGGTTGCTCAGCCACCAGCACGATGCCCGCAAGCCGGCGCGCCGTGTTGGGATGCAACTGCACCGCCGGATTCCAGAAATTCTCCGGATTGTGGTGCTGGCAAACGAAGAACTCTGCCGAAGGGGCGGTGGGATCGAGCGCGAAGGCGATCGTGAAGGCGACCTCGCGCCGTACTCCGTCCGCCGCCTCGGCGGTCCGGCCGAAACGCAGCGGATTGCCAAGACCGACCCCGGCTTTCGCGAAGTGGCGGGCATCGCCCGTCGCGTCTTCGGATCGCAGGGCCAGCATGGCAAGACCCTCCCGTCGCCCGATATACCGGGCCAGGGTGTTGGCGAAGGGCGAGGCCGGGTCGTCGGGCCCCAACATCTGGAAACCGGCCCCGAGCCCCAGAAGTTCGAGGAAACTGCCTTCAAGCTGGATGACGTGGTTTTCCGTCCCCCAAGGATGACGATTGCGACCGCCGACCAGAAAGCCCAGACGCCGATAGGCCCCCGCCAGCTCCTCGAGGCTGTGCGACGCCATAACCAGGTGGTCGATGGGACGGCCCACCCGCTCAGACCAGGCGCGACTGTTCGAGGGCAGCGGCGATGAAACTCGCGAATAATGGATGGGGCTCGAACGGACGCGACTTCAGTTCAGGATGGTACTGCACGCCGATGAACCAGGGGTGGTCGGCAAGCTCGATCGTTTCGGGCAGGAGCCCATCCGGTGACAGGCCGGAGAACACCATGCCCTGTGCTTCCAGCCGCTGGCGATAATCGGTGTTCACCTCGTAGCGATGCCGGTGCCGCTCGGAGATCTGCGTGTCCCCATAGATGCCGGCGATTCTGCTGCCCGGCAACAGGTCGGCCGGATAGGCTCCGAGGCGCATGGTACCGCCGAGGTTGCCGCCGTGCAGCCGCTTCTCCAGCGCGTTGCCGTGCATCCATTCGGTCAGAAGACCGACGACGGGTTCGGCGCACGGCCCGAACTCGGTGGAATTGGCATCGGGAACGCCGCCCAAGGACCGCGCCGCCTCGATCACAGCCATCTGCATGCCGAAGCAGATGCCGAAATATGGCACCTTGCGCTGACGCGCGAAGCGCGCCGCCAGAATCTTGCCCTCGGCGCCGCGTTGGCCGAAGCCGCCGGGCACCAGGATTCCGTGCACGTCCTCGAGATGGGTAGAGGGGTCGCCGCCCTCGAAGATCTCGGCCTCGATCCAGTCGAGCTTCACCTGAACCCGGTTGGCGAGGCCGCCATGGTTGAGCGCCTCGATCAGGGACTTATAGGCGTCCTTCATCCCGGTGTACTTGCCGACGACCGCAATCGTGACTTCCCCTTCGGGATTGGTCACCCGCTCGGTCACGGCGTTCCAGCGGGTCATATCCGGTCGAGGCGCAGGCGCGATTCCGAAGGCGGACAGGACGGCACGGTCGAGCCCTGCCGCATGATAGGCGCGCGGCACGTCGTAGATGGAGCCCACGTCGCGGGCTTCGATGACGGCGTCCTCGCGCACGTTGCAGAACAGGCCCAGCTTGCGCCGCTCTTCGGCGGGGATCGCGCGATCGCTGCGGCACAGCAGGATGTCGGGCTGGATACCGATGGAGCGCAGCTCCTTGACCGAATGCTGCGTCGGCTTGGTCTTCAACTCGCCGGCACTCGGAATGAACGGCAGCAAGGTGAGGTGAACATAGACGGCATGGTCGCGCGGCAAGTCGTTACCGAGTTGGCGAATGGCTTCGAAAAACGGAAGGCCCTCGATGTCGCCGACCGTGCCGCCGATCTCGACCAGCACGAAGTCCGTGTCTTCGTTGCCCGACAGCACGAAGTCCTTGATGGCGTTGGTCACATGCGGAATGACCTGCACGGTCGCGCCGAGAAAGTCCCCGCGTCGCTCCTTGGCGATGATCTCCTGGTAGATCTGGCCGGTGGTGATGTTGTCGGCACGGGTGGCAGGCCGGCCCGTAAAGCGCTCGTAGTGGCCCAGATCGAGATCTGTCTCGGCCCCGTCGTCGGTGACGAACACCTCGCCGTGTTGGTAGGGGCTCATGGTGCCCGGGTCGACGTTCAGATACGGGTCGAGCTTGCGCAGCCGGACCGTGTAGCCGCGCGCCTGAAGCAACGCTCCCAGGGCCGCCGAAGCCAAACCTTTGCCGAGCGAAGAAACCACGCCGCCGGTGATGAAGATATACCGCGCCATGGGCTTTCGTACCTAACGGAGATTCCCGGCCATTGCCAGCGAAGAGTCGTTTCCCAACGGCTCTCCCAACGAGAATGCACCGGCATGAAGCCGGTGCATAATGATCGGATGCATCGATGATCCAGGGGCGCGAGCCCTGGCGGGCTACTGCGATTTCGGAACTTCGGGGACGGCCGGCGTCTGCTGCTTCTGTTCTTCCAGCTTCTTCAGCTGGTCGAGCGGCGTTGCACCCGGAACTGCGGCCGGAGCCGGAGCGGTCTGGCCCGGCGCATTGGGAACCGTGTCGATGATCGATTTCGGCGCGCGATTATAATTGGCCAGCAGCGTCAAGGCCAAGCTGGTCGCAAAGAACAAGGCCGCGAGGATCGCGGTGGCGCGAGTCAAGGCATTCGCCTGGCCGCGGCCGGTCATGAAGCCTCCACCGCCGCCGACCCCCAAGGCGCCGCCCTCGGATCTCTGCAGCAGCACGGTTCCCACAAGCGCGATCACCACCATCAGGTGAAACACGATCAAAACGGTTTGCATATCCAGCACTCAAGAAGCGGAACCCGGGGGGACGAACCACGGATCGGCCGCGAGCCATAGGGGTCGGCGGGTTCATACACGATGCCGGCAGCGATGCACAACGTCCGGAGGCGATCGGTCGCGGCGCCCACGTGGCCGGCCATCATGACCTAAGCATTCCCCTGCTCCGGTTCCAGACCGGCTCGCCGGGTATGCGATTGCCGCCGAAAAACCCGTCACACGTAAGCCGCCGCGATACCGATGAAGTCCTGCACGGTCAGGCTCGCGCCCCCGACCAGGACGCCATCGACATTGGGCACGGTCGTGATTTCGCGCGCATTCGACGGCTTGACCGAGCCCCCGTACAGCAGGCGGACCTTGTCCCCCTCTCCCGGTACGAGGCCGCTCAGGCGCCGGCGGATGAAGGCATGCACCTCCGCGACATCCTCGAGGGATGGCACCAGGCCGGTGCCGATGGCCCACACCGGCTCGTAGGCGATGGCGATGGCCTTGCTGGCCGACTTCGGCGGCACGGACTCGTCGATCTGGCGACCGATTACGCGCAGCGTCTCACCGCCGTCGCGCTCGGACCGGGTTTCACCGACGCATATGATCGCGAGCAGCCCGGCGCGCGCTGCGGCTTCCGCCTTGGCACGCACGATCGCGTCCGTTTCGGCATGACCGGCTCGCCGCTCGGAATGACCGACGATCACCAGGGAGGCGCCGGCGTCCTTCAGCATCTCGGCCGAAATGTCGCCGGTGAAAGCCCCTGACGCTGCCGGGTGACAATCCTGGCCGCCAAGGAGGGGCATGGCGCGGCCCGCGCACAGTTCGGAGGCCGCAGCCAGCAGCGTGAACGGGGGACAGACGGCGACCTCCGCCCGGCCGGCCTGCCCCTCGGCAACCGCGTCCCGCAATCCGGCGATCACGGAGAGCGAGTTCCGCAAGCCGTTCATCTTCCAATTTCCCGCAACTAACGGACGCAAAGAGGCCATGGAGTTCAATTCTCGTGTGGGTCATTGAGGCGGAAGCCCGAGCGGGTTATCAAACGCAGCTTGGCTTGCAAAGCCCGGGCGGCCGGCACGAAGCCGCCGTCCCTGCGCAATCGATCGGATCGGCCTTGCCGAAAGTGCTGAATGGCTGAACCGCAGGATCGATTCGCCGAGGAGCCCGTATCGGCGCCCGATCAATTGCCGCGCCTGCTTGCGGTGTTCGCGCGCGCCGAGTTCAAGGCCCCGGTCGAAGCCATCATCGGTCTTGTCAATCTCTTGGCCGAAGAATGCGATCCGGCCGTTGGCGGCGGGCTCGGGGCGGATGTCGGAAAGCTCCGGACTGCGGCGCTCCGGCTGGAAGGGATCGTGTCCGGACTGCTCGACGCTGAAAAATCCGAGAAGCAACTCGCGGGGCACGCCCCTGGGGAGTTTTCGAGCGTGCTCAGGCACGAATTGCGAACCCCCATCACGGCCATACTGGGCTATGGCGAATTGCTGGTCGAGGAGGCCGGCGATGGCTTCCAGGCGCAGGTCGGCATCGTCCAGGACATCGCTGATGCAGCGCGCCGCCTGCTCGGACAGATCGATGCGATGGTGGATTTCATCCGGCTGGGCCGTGAGGCCGGCGGTGGGGCCGTTCCGAGGACGTTCGAGCAGCACCCTGGCTTGGCGCAGCCCATCGAAGCCATCCGCTCCGTACTGTTCGAACCCCAGCCCTTGTCGCCCAAGGTTACCGGGCGGGTGCTGGTGGTCGACGACAACGGATCGACACTCGACCTGCTCTCGCGGCGGCTTAGGCGCGACGGTCATGAGGTCACCACCTGCGACAGCGGCGAGGGAGCGCTCGAGCATCTGGCGACAGCGCCCTGCGACGTCGTCCTGCTCGATCTGCTCATGCCGGGACTGAGCGGGATCGAGGTGCTACGGCGCCTGAAGGCGAACCCTGAGACGGTCGCGCTGCCGGTCATCATCATCTCGGCGTTGGATGAGGTGGACAGCACCGTTCATTGCATCGAAGCCGGCGCGGACGATTACCTCACCAAGCCGATCAATCCCGTGCTGCTGCGCGCCCGGATCGCTGCAACGCTGGAACGCAAGTTCCTGCGCGATCGCGAACAGGCGATCACCGAACAGTTGCGCGTGGAGCAGGACCGCTCGGAAACATTGTTGCGCAGCGTCCTGCCGAGCAGTGTCGTCGATCGCTTGCAAGGAGGCGAGAAGGTCATCGCCGACCACTTCCAGGACGCCACGATCCTGTTCACCGACCTGGTCGGCTTCACGGCCGTGACCTCGAAGCTCGCCCCGAACAGAGTGCTCGATCTGCTGAACACCATCTTTTCCGGTTTCGACCGCCTTGCCGTCGAGCATGGCCTGGAGAAGATCAAGACCATCGGGGATGCCTACATGGCGGCCGGCGGATTGCCGCAAAAGCGCGCCGATCATGCTACAGCCGTGGCCGCAATGGCGCTCGGCATGCCGGAGATCGTCGCCGCAGCAAGTCGCGAATTCGCCGAGCCTCTCGGGATCAGGATCGGGATGCACACCGGGCCGGTGGCGGCCGGCATCATCGGCCAGAACAAGTTCGTCTACGACGTGTGGGGCGACACGGTAAACGTCGCGAGCCGGATGGAGCATTACGGCGAGCCCGGGCGTGTCCATATTTCGGCCGCGACGCGCGCGGCTATCGGAGACGCCTATCGGGTGGAAGCCCGCGCCCCGATCGACGTGAAGGGGCGAGGCTGGATGGCGACCTTTTTCCTTGGGGAGAGAGTGCTCCCGGGTTGAACCGCTTCCCCATTCCTGCCCAGCACCGACCCTCGTTGCACCGGGGGAGCCCCCTCATTATAAGCGGCGGCGGGCACCCTAGATCAGCCTCATTCTCCAGACCCCTGAACGAGTAAAAGCATGCTCGAACGCCTGCGCGCGGTGCAAAACACCTGGATCGGAAAAGCCATCCTGGCCGTGGTGATGGGCTTCATCGTCGTCTCCTTCGCGGTCTGGGGCATCGGCGACATCTTCCGGGGCATCGGCGCCAACCAGGTGGCGCAGGTCGGCAGCGTCTCGATCTCGACCAACGCCTATCGGCAGGCGTACCAGACGGAACTGCAGAACCTGCAGCAGCGCGCGCGCCGTCCGATCACCAACGAGGAGGCGCACCAGTTCGGACTGGATGCCCAGGTTCTGTCCCGCCTGGTGTCGGAAGCCGTGCTCGACGATCAGGCCCAGTCGCTGGGCCTCGCGATCTCGGACGCGCAGGTCGCCAAGGCGATCCGCAGCGATCCTTCCTTCGCGGGCCCCGGCGGGGCCTTCGATCGCAGCAGGTTCGATGCCGTGCTGCGCGACAACGGGTTTAACGAGCAGACCTTCGTGCGCGAACAACGTCACGTTTACCTGCGCCAGGAGCTCGTGCAGGCAGTCGCCGGCGACCTGGCCGTACCCGCCGCGAGCCTCGACGCCCTGCACCGCTATCAGGCCGAGACCCGCAGCATCGATTCCCTCGTGCTGCCGGCCTCGGCGGTTGGGCCGATTCCGGTTCCGGACGAGGCGGCGCTGAAGACCTATTTCGATGCCCATGCGGCGCAGTTCAATGCTCCGCAATACCGGAACCTGGTTGTTTTCACCCTGAGCGCGAGCGCCCTGGCCAAGCCGGACGAAGTGTCCGACGCCGACGCCCAGAAGCTCTATGACCAGGTCAAGGACCAGCGCTATGGCACGGCGGAACGGCGCACCGTGCAGCAGATCGTCTTCCCCAACGAGGAGGAGGCCACGGCGGCTTCCGCCCGCCTCAAGGCTGGCGCGAGCTTCACCGACCTCCTTGCCGAGCGCAAGCTCGAGAGCAAGGACGTCGACCTCGGCACGGTGACCAAGAGCCAGCTCTTCGACAAGGCCGTGGCGGACGCGGCCTTTTCCCTGCCGCCGAATGGAACGAGCGAGCCGGTCAAGGGCAATTTCGGCCCCGTGCTGGTGCATGTCGCGGCCATCGAGCCCGCCAGCGTCAAACCCTTCGCCGAAGTCGCCCCGGCCCTCAAGCAGGAGATCGCGACGCAGCGGGCCTCGGCCACACTGCGCGATCTGCACGACAAGATCGAGGATGCGCGCTCCTCCGGCAAGACCCTGACCGAGGCCGTCAAGTCGGTAGGTCTGGAGCCGCGCGTCATCGACGGCGTGGACGCGCAGGGCCTCGGCAAGGACGGCAAGCCCGTGGAAAACCTCGCCGATCGGGACGCGTTGCTGCGGGCTGCGTTCGCGTCCGATGTCGGCGTCGACAACGACACGGTTCAGGGCCGGGACGGTAGCCAAACCTGGTTCGAAGTCACGGCCGTCGAGCCCGCGCACCCGCGAACGCTCGCCGAAGTCAAAGCCGAGGTGGAGGCGGCCTGGAAAAACGAGGAGACCGCCAAGCGTCTGGCCGACAAGGCGGCGGAGCTCGTCAAAGCGCTCGACGGCGGTCAAACGCTGGAACAAGTCTCAGCTTCGCTCGGCAATCTGCCCATCGCGCACGAGCCGAATGTGAAGCGCGCCGGGGCTCAGGGCCTTTCGAGCGAGCTCGTGGCTAAAGTCTTCGACGTACCTGTCGGGTCTGCGGGCTCGGCTTCCAAGGGCGATGACGGCCGGGTGGTCTTCAAGGTACTCGACAGTGTCGTGCCGCCGCTCGATCCGCAGGCGCCCGAAACCACCCAGGTCGCCGATCGCTATCGTGCGTCCCTGTCCGAGGATATTCTCGGGTCCTACCTGGCCAAGGTCGGATCACGCCTTGGAGCCAAGGTGAACCAGGAGGCTCTCAAGGGCGCGACGGGCGCGTCGTACTGATGACACACGCGGGCACCGACGATTTCAGCAGCAGCTATGATGCCGGGCAGGCCACCCTGGTCTGGTCGGTGCATGTAGCCGACCTGGAGACGCCGGTTTCCGCCTTCCTGAAACTGTCCCAAGGGCGCGACGGGAACATCTTTCTCCTCGAATCCGTCGAAGGCGGAGCGACGCGCGGCCGCTACTCGATGATCGGGCTCGATCCCGATGCGATCTGGCGGTGCACCGGCGCGCTGTCCGAGATCAACACGGACTCGCTGCGCGACGGTGAACAGTTCGCTCGCTGCCCGGGAACGCCGCTCGAGGCGTTGCGCGCCTTCCTGGCCGCATCGGCGATCGCCATGCCGCCGGAGCTTCCGCCGATGTCGGCCGGTGTCTTCGGTTACCTCGGCTATGACATGGTCCGCCACATGGAGCGTCTCGCCCCGGCCAAGCCCGACCCCATCGGCGTGCCGGACGCGATCCTGATCCGGCCGACCGTGATGGTGGTGTTCGACGCGGTGCGCGACGAGATGATCGTGGTCACGCCCGTACGCCCGCGCCCGGGCGTTTCGGCCCGCCAGGCCCGCGAGGATGCGACGGAACGGCTCGACAAAATCGTCGCGGTTCTCGAGGGCCCGCTCGCGCATCCGGCCCCCCCGGCCGACCCGCGGATGGTTGCGGCCCGCCCGCGTTCGAACACGCCCGAGGCCGACTTCCTCGGCATGGTCGCAGCCGCCAAGGACTACATCGTGGCTGGCGACGTGTTCCAGGTCGTACTATCGCAACGGTATTCGATGCCGTTTGCTCTGCCGCCGTTCTCGCTCTATCGCGCGTTGCGGCGCATCAATCCCGCCCCCTATCTGAGTTTTCTGGATTTCGGCGCGTTCCAGATCGCCTGTTCCAGCCCCGAGATCCTGGTGCGGGTGCGGGGCGACAAGGTCACCATCCGCCCGATCGCCGGGACCCGCCGCCGCGGCAAGGATCCGGCCGAGGACGACGCCCTCGCGGCCGAACTGCTGGCCGACCCCAAGGAATGCGCCGAACACTTGATGCTCCTCGATCTCGGCCGCAACGACGTCGGCAGGGTGGCGCAGATCGGCTCGGTCGAGGTCACGGACAAGTTCTTCATCGAACGCTACAGCCACGTCATGCACATCGTGTCCAACGTCGAGGGCTTGCTCGATGGGCGCTATGACCGCATCGACGCGCTCGCCGGCGGGTTCCCGGCCGGGACTGTGTCGGGCGCCCCCAAGGTCCGGGCGATGGAGATCATCGACGAACTCGAACGCGACAAGCGCGGCATCTACGGCGGATGCATCGGCTATTTCGGCGCCAACGGCGACATGGATACGTGCATCGTGCTGCGGACCTCCGTCATCAAGGACGGCATGATGCACATCCAGGCCGGAGCCGGCATCGTCTACGACTCGGTTCCCGCGTCCGAGAACACCGAATGCAGCAACAAGGCCGAGGCTTTGGTGCGTGCGGCCGAAGAGGCGGTCCGGTTCGCGACGGCCGCCAAGCGCGGGCAGTGAGGGGTGGCGCGCCGGCTCAGGTGAACAGGTTTTCCGGGGCCGGAAATCGCCGCGACTTGACGTCCTCCGCATAGGCCGCGATGGCGCGATCCAGGCTTGCGCCGGTGTCGGCATAGCGCGTCACGAATTTGGGCTTGAAATCCGCGAAGAGGCCAATCAGGTCGTCGGTGACAAGGATCTGACCGTCGCAGGCCGGCGAGGCCCCGATGCCGATCGTCGGAATTTTCAGCGTCTCGGTCAGTTCGCGGCCCAGGCTTTCGACCGTGCCCTCGACCACGACCGCGAAGGCTCCTGCCTGTTCGATCGCCCGGGCATCGGCCCGCACCTTCTCGGTCTCGGCCTCGGCGCGGCCCTGTACCCGGAAACCGCCCTGCCCGTGCACGGCTTGCGGCATCAGGCCGATATGCGCCAGCACCGGTATGCCGCGCTGCACCAGAAATGCGATCGTCGGCGCCATTTCGGCCCCGCCCTCGACCTTCACGCCCCCGCAGCCGCTTTCAGCCATGACCCGTGCCGCGGCAGCAAAGGCCTGCTCGGGCGACTGCTGATAAGTGCCGAACGGCAGATCCACGATGACGCACGCCCTGCGGCTGCCACGCATCACCGCCAAGCCATGCTGGATCATCATGTCGAGCGTGACGCCGAGCGTCGTCGGCATGCCGTAGAGCACCATCCCGAGCGAATCACCGACCAGGATCATCTCGCAATGCCGGTCGAGAATCTGCGCCATAGGGGCCGAATAGGCCGTCAGCGCGACGATCGGCGTCGCGCCTTTCCGCTCGGCGATGTGGCGGATCGTGTATCGCGATACTCGGGTTGCGGCGCTCATGACATCGAGCTTTCGATCAGACGAAAGGGGCCCGGCCTTACGGGCCCAGGTTCATGGGCAGCAGGACCGACAGCAGGCCCTCCCATTCCGACGTGAGCGAACCTTCCGCAACCGGTTTTTTTGCAATGCGGTACCAGTATCTGGCGTTGCCGAGATCGCCCTCTCGCCGATGCAGATAGGCGTGGACCCAGGCATCCACGGCCGTGGCGCCCTCCTGGACCGCCGCATGGGCGCGGTTCCAATCTCCCTTGCGATCCCACCAGAGTGCGACAAGCGGACTGTCCAGCCCGCGCGGCGGCTCGACATTGTCCAGCGACCGGCGAAACATGTCCGGCGTCATCGGGCCGACCGGGGTGCCGTCAGTCTCCAGAGGGCTGGACATTGTTCATCCCGAAACTCTCTCGCATGGTCCAAAGTGCCGTTTTGAGGGCGGTGGTATCGTATGGCTTGGACACCACGGGCACAGCCTTGAAACGATCCGGAATCACGAGGCTTTCGCCATAGCCGGTCGCGAACACGAAAGGCAGACCGAGACCCACGAGATCGTCCGCCACCCCAAAGCTCATTTCGCCCGAGAGGTTTATGTCCAGCACGACCGCATCGAAGTCGTTGATCTTGAGCGAGCGGCGAGCATCCGCCGTGGTGCCGGCCACCTCGACGTCGAGGCCCGACTCGCCAAGCGTCGCCTGCGCGTCGAGTGCGATCATCATGCTGTCCTCCACGAGCAGCAAGCGCCTGAGCGGAATAAGGTCCGTTCGGTTCTCGATCGGGGCAACCTGCACGTCGCTGTCCCCTTCACCGACGTGCAAGGCTGGCACCTCGAAGCGGGCAACCACGCCATCCTGGCCATAATTCACCTCGGCATGGCCACCGAGTTCGAACGGAATCGTCTGCTCGATGACCACCGAACCGAAGCCGCGGCGCTCGGGTGGGGCAACTGGCGGGCCGCCACGCTCCTGCCAATGGATAAACAGGTCGCCCTCGGGACCGCGTGACCAGCTTACAAAGAGGGCGCCCAGCGGCCGGCTCAGGCAACCATGCTTGACCGCGTTGGTCATCATCTCGTGAATCACCAGCGCCATGGCTTGAAAGGCGCGGCTGTCGAGCGTTACGGGGGGACCCTCGAAGTTCAGCCGAGCCGGCGAATAGGACCAAATCTTGGCTTCCGCATCGAGCAGGGCGCGGAACGGCGCATTCCTCCATCCCGTCGAGGTCAACTGGTCATGCGCGAGCGCCATGGCATGGACCCGCCGTTCGAGATCGTTGGCGAAATCCTCGATGTTGCGTGCGCCGGGGCGGCTCTGGCGCACGACCGAGCGGATCAACGCGAGGATGTTTTTGACCCGGTGGTTGAGTTCGGCGATCAGGAACGCCTGGCTCTCATGGGCCGCCTTGCGCTCCCGCACGACGAAATCCGCTCGCCGGACGATCACGTCGAGAAGCGAGATGCGAAGCCCCTCGGCAGTCTGCCGTTCGGCGGGACGCCAAGGCAGCGACTTGCCCCGCACCGTTTCGCGCCATGCCTCGAAGCTTTTGCGGGGTCCTATAGGGTTACCAACTGACCCGACCTCCATCGGCTTGTTGGGGTCGCCGCCCCAGGTGACGGTCTGGACGACTTCAAGCCTGAAAAACAGCAGATAATCCCGTGGTACCCGTGAGAAGGGCACGGAAAGTACGCCGGCGATGTCGCCCAGAGCCTCTATGTCGGGCAGAAACGACGTCAAGCAATCGGTCGCAAAGGGTTCCACGGCGGTCTGCTGACCAAGGGCGCGGATCAATGCGCCGATGACGGGCTGGGGCGGCGTCGCACCGGCGCCGGAAAATCCCTGATCGGTCCAGACCCCGATGCCATCGCAGGGGATCAACGCCTGCAGCAACTCGTGGAACTTTGCTGGATTGTCGAAAAGGTTCTCCTCGGGAGGCATGCTGGCGAGGAGGCGGTCCTGGGCTTGCCGGGCAGTCACCAGGTAATCCATCTCCTGCGCATGATCCTTCGCGGAGATCTGCAGCGAGAGAATCTGGCCGAACAGTTCCGCGGTTGCGCAGGCGGAGGTCGAGATGCGGCGCGGCACGTCATGATGGCAGGCGATGAGGCCCCAGAGCCGGTCGCCCTCCATGAGCGACACGGTCAGGGTCGCTCTTGTCCCCATGTTGTGCAGATATTCGAGGTGCACGGGCGACACGCTGCGCAGCGTTGCGAGGCTGAGGTCGATTTCCGCATTTTCGGGACCGCTCGACAGCAGCGGGACCGGCGCATAAGCGATGTCTGGAATGAGCCGTAGCCCCTGGCGCCTGTAGAGCGCGCGCGCCTGGGCGGGGATGTCCGAGGCCGGATAATGCAACCCGAGAAACGGCGCCATGCCGGATCGGAGGGCCTCGGCCACCACCTCCCCGGATTCGTCCTCCAGGAATTTGTAGATCATGACGCGGTCATACCCGGTCACGGCCCTCACCTGCCCTGCGGCGAGTGTCAGGAACCGGTCGAGAGTCGGCGCGCGCTTCAGTCGTCCGACCATGCTCCTGACGAGTGTGATCGGGTCCGTGTTCAGCGAAACGGCGCCGGCGCGTGGCAGTATCTCGAGAATCGCGTTCTGCCCCGACACGTGCAGGATGAGATCGTACCGCTCGTCGCCTTCGTCGATGCGTACGTCCGCCAAGCGCTCGGCGCTGCCCGACACCATCGCCGATTGCAGCACGTTGCGGAGGTC
The DNA here is from genome assembly GCA_963851175.1 of uncultured Alphaproteobacteria bacterium. Taxonomy (GTDB): domain Bacteria; phylum Pseudomonadota; class Alphaproteobacteria; order Rhizobiales; family Beijerinckiaceae; genus Lichenihabitans. Next base: position 487,561 of record CAWKNU010000010.1, read on the forward strand.
GTGAACCGCCTTGTGCGGAAGTACGCTGTCGAGGTGCCCGTCAAGCAGGCTCGATGCCTCGCGTCCAAGAAATTCGCCGCAATTGGCCGAGGCCGCGACAATGGTCCAGCTGGACAAGGAGCAGACCAGCATGAAGCCGTGGGGCTGGATCGCACCCGGAACATGGATCCGCTCCGCCTCGCATCCGACGACATCGGCCGGGCTCCTCACGGCAAAGCTCTGGTCGTGTTCGATTCTTGTCACGATGCGTCTGGTTCCGGATGATGGACGTCGGCCTTCTGATGGGCCGCGCACGACGGCGCGCTGTCGCGCCGATTGTATTAGGTTCTGGATGAACGACGGCTGCTTGCAGCAATTCGTTCCAACGGAATTTGTGCTGCGGCGCGGACCGCATGCGCAGAGCGCTCGAACAGCTCGAAGGCGTTCACCGCTCCGGAGAGGCTTTCCAGTCGTGTCGCCTCGGCTCCGACCCTATCGAGCAAAGCCAGGAAGTTCTGCCAGTGCGGCCCCCCGGGATCATGGGAGAGAAACGCCATGCCGACGCGCGCGAGACGGCCTTCGCGCCTGCGGAGTTGGCCGAGAAGGATGCGAGCCCCGAGTCTCGATCCTTCCAGCACGTAAGCGGCTCCCAGCATTTCGGCGTCGGTTCGGAGCGCGGCGATCTGAAGATCGGGAACCTCCGAATCCAGGCTTGCGAGCAGATGAGCGCGACGCCGCGCAGGCCAATCTCCTACCAATCGTTCGATTCCGCCGCGTTCGCCCCTCTGGAGCGCGGCTTCGAGCGGTCGCAGAGCGCCGGCCTGGGCAGCCAGAAAGCCTTCGAGGCCCGCGTCGTCGTTCAACGAAAATTGCGAGAGCGCCCGATCGACCTTGTCATGCAATGAGCGGGTCTGATCCCTGAGATAGGTTCGCAACCGAAAAGGCGTCATGCCTCCTCATAGCCAATCGCGTCGATGATCTCCAATATGTTGCGTCCAACAGAAGCTGTGTGCTCCTTGACCTTGCGGCGTGGCCGCTTCAAAACGGCGCGATCATTGCGGCAGGTTCTCGTGGCCAACGTTACTCTCGTCGACAACTACGACAGCTTTACCTGGAACCTGTTTCACCACCTCGGTGCATTGGGAGCGAGCGTGACGGTCGTTCGCAACGACGCGACTTCGGTCGAGGACCTCCTCGGGAGCCGCCCCGATGCCCTTGTGCTTTCCCCGGGGCCTCGCACGCCGCGCGAGGCCGGCATCTGCCTCGACCTCTTGAAGCGTACCGCGGGCTCCGTGCCGATTCTCGGCGTGTGCCTTGGCCACCAGGCCATCGGCGACGCCTATGGGGGCCACATCACGAGGGCTCCCGTTCCCATGCACGGGAAGCTGTCCACGGTTCACCACCAGGGCGAAGCCGTGTTCCGCGGAATCAATGGCCCATTCCGGGCGACGCGTTATCACTCGCTGGTCGTCGACGAGGACTCTCTTCCGGATGAGCTCGTCGTTACGGCCCGGGCCGACGATGGTGTCATAATGGGTTTGTCGCATCGAACCCATCCGGTGCACGGGGTGCAGTTTCATCCGGAAAGCATCTCGTCCGAATATGGACAGGTCCTGTTCAAGAACTTCCTCGCGATCGCAGACGACTTCCGGGCGAGACCGGTCTGATGGACGCTTTCAAACCGCTGCTCGGCAAGGTTGCGACCGGCGCGTCCCTCACACGCGCCGAAGCGGCGCTGGCGTTCGACCACATCCTGTCGGGCGAAGTCACGCCCGCGCAGGTCGGCGGATTTCTCATGGCGTTGCGCGTGCGCGGCGAAACGGTCGACGAGATCACCGGCGCGGTCAGCGCGATGCGAAGCAAGATGCTGCCCGTCGTTACGCGGGCGGACGCGATAGACATCGTGGGCACCGGTGGTGACGGGTCAGGCTCGTACAACGTATCGACGCTCGCGGCCGTGATCGTCGCGTCCTGCGGCGTGCCGGTCGCCAAGCACGGAAATCGCGCCGCGTCATCGCGCTCCGGCGCAAGCGATGTCCTGTCGGCGCTCGGGGTCAAGATCGGGCTCGCTCCCGAACGGGTTGCGCTCTGCATCGAGCAAGCCGGGATCGGGTTCATGATGGCGCAGGCCCACCACGCCGCGATGCGCCATGTCGGCGCGGCGCGGGTGGAACTCGGCACCCGGACGGTGTTCAACCTGCTCGGTCCCTTGTCCAATCCGGCCGGTGTGAAGCAACAACTGCTCGGTGTGTTTTCGAAGGCCTGGATGGAGCCGCTGGCACTGGTGCTGCGCAATCTCGGCAGCCGGCGCGTGTGGGTGGTGCACGGCAGCGACGGGCTGGACGAAATAACCACCACCGGCCCTACCAGCGTCACCGCGCTCGAAGACGGTTCCATCCGGCATTTCGAGGTCAACCCCAGTGATGCCGGACTAGATCTCGCCAGCCCGGCCGATCTGAAAGGCGGGGACCCCGCCCATAACGCAGCGGCGTTTCGCTCCGTGCTCGATGGGGCAAAAACGCCGTACCGCGATATCGCCATTCTGAATGCCGCGGGTGCCCTGGTGGTGGCGGAAAAAGCCCCGGATCTGCGGGAGGCCGCAGGGCTGGCGGCTGGCGCCATCGACGACGGAAGGGCCGCCGCGACACTCGACCGCCTGATCGCCCTGTCCAACCAGGAAATTCCCGCCGACCTGGGCGTGAGATGAGCGCATGAGCGACATCCTCAGCCGGATCGAGACCTACAAGCGGCAGGAGATCGCGGCCGCAAAGCAGAACCTGCCGCTGCATGTGCTCGAGCGCGAGGTCGCGGCCTCGCCGCCGCCCCGCGGTTTCGTGGCCGCGATCCAACGCAGGCTCGCGGCAGGCGAATACACACTGATTGCCGAGATCAAGAAGGCGAGCCCCTCCAAGGGCCTGATCCGGGCGGATTTCGCACCCGCGGACCTGGCCCGCGCCTACGCGGCCGGCGGAGCTGCATGCCTGTCCGTCCTCACGGACACGCCCTCGTTCTCCGGCCGGCCCGAAGATCTTGCCCTGGCGCGGAACGCCTGTGAGCTGCCGGTCATCCGCAAGGATTTCATGTTCGACCCCTATCAGTGCTGGCAGGCACGGGCGTGGGGCGCCGATTGCGTTCTGGTCATCATGGCGGCTATCGACGACGCGACCGCGCGCGACATCGTCGCCGCGGCGCACGGCCTCGGCATGGACGTGCTGGTGGAAGTGCACGCCGAGCCGGAACTCGAGCGTGCGCTCACACTCGAAACCCGTCTGGTCGGCATCAACAACCGCGACCTGCGAACCTTCGCGGTCGACCTTGCGGTCTCGGAGCGGCTCGCGACGCGGGTTCCGGACGACCGCATCGTCGTGGGCGAGAGCGGCATCTTCAGCCCTGCGGATTGCGCGCGGCTGGCCCGGGCCGGAATTAGCACGTTCCTGGTCGGAGAAAGCTTGATGCGCCAGCAGGATGTCGCCACCGCGACGCGCTCGCTGCTGGCCCGCGTCGGCGCGGCCTGATGAGCGGTCTCACGCACCTCGATCCCACCGGGCAGGCCCGGATGGTCGACGTTTCGGCCAAGGACATGACAGACCGGATGGCGGTCGCCGAAGGCTCTGTGATCATGTTGCCGGCCACGCTCGATCTCGTGCTGTCGGGTGACGCAAAAAAGGGCGATGTGCTGGGTACGGCGCGCATCGCCGGCATCATGGCCGCCAAGCGCACGCACGAGCTCGTGCCCCTGTGCCATCCCCTGCTCCTGACGGGGCTCAAGGTGGACCTCGTGCCGGACCCTGCCCTGCCCGGCGTTCGGGTCACGGCACGGGTCAAGACCACCGGCCAGACCGGCGTCGAGATGGAGGCTCTGACCGCGGTCGCCGTGGCCTGCCTGACCGTCTACGACATGGTGAAGGCGGTCGACCGGGGGATGCGCATCGACGCGGTGCGCCTCGTCGAAAAATCCGGCGGCAAATCCGGTCCCTACAAAGCCTCCGATCCATGACGGAAACCCCAAGGCTGGTGCCGGTCGAAGATGCACTGCACAGCATCTTGCGATCGGCGCATCGGGTCGAGGAAACCGAGGCCATTCCCTTGCGCCAGGCCGCCGGGCGGACGCTGGCCAGCGATCTTGCGGCGCGCCGCACGCAGCCTCCGGTGAACGTTTCGGCCATGGATGGCTATGCCGTGCGGGCCCAGGATCTCGGTGAGACTCCCGCTCGCCTGAAAATCATCGGCGAGAGCGCTGCCGGGCGCGGGTTTGGCGGCGAAGTGGCGCCCGGTCAAGCCGTGCGGATCTTCACCGGCGCGCCTGTTCCGGCCGGCGCCGATTCGGTGCTGATCCAGGAGAATGCCGAGCGCAACGAAGACATCGTCGTGGCGCTGCACCGCGTCGGCCTGGGCCAGCACATCCGGCGCGCCGGCCAGGACTTTTTCCGGGGCGACAGGCTGCTCGAGACGGGCCGGCGTCTCGGCGCGTCCGACATCGCCCTCGCGGCGGCCATGAACCATGACAGCGTCCCCTGCGTGCGGCGGCCCCGGGTCGCTATTCTGGCGACCGGCGACGAACTCGTGCCACCCGGCGGGGAACCAGGGCCCGATCATATCGTGGCGTCCAATCATTTCGCGCTGGCCGCAATCGTCGAAGCTGCTGGCGGGGAGGTGCTCGACCTCGGGATAGCACCTGACGATACGGCGGCGCTGCAATCGCGGTTTTCCGCCGCGCAGGACCGTAGTGCGGAACTGCTGGTGACCCTCGGGGGCGCGTCGGTGGGCGATCACGATCTCGTCCGCGGCGCCCTTCTGGGCCGCGGAATGGAGTTGAATTTCTGGCGCATTGCCATGCGGCCGGGCAAGCCGCTGATGCATGGCCACCTCGGTCCCATGCAGGTGCTCGGACTGCCCGGAAATCCCGTGTCGGCGATCGTTTGTGGCCTGTTGTTCGTGCGCCCGCTGGTTCGCCATATGTGCGGAGATGCCGACGCTGGGACCGACCCTACCGAGCCGGCCGTTCTTGGCGCCGCCCTGCCGGCCAATGACGGGCGCCAGGATTACTTGCGCGCCGGATTGATCCGATCCGGGCCGGATCTTCCGGCCGCGATGCCGGGATCGCGCCAGGATTCGTCCATGCTGAAGGCCCTGTCAGACGCGGACTGCCTGATCGTCCGCCCGCCCAATGCGCCTGCCGCGGAGGCCGGAGCGCCTTGCCGCATAATCCGCCTGGGGGTTTACGGCGCCTGATCGCGGCCGGCGGCCGTCCGGCGGGAATGCGGTACGCAAATGTTTGCTCAAACCACCAGCGTTGCAACACGCAAAGACTTGCGGAACGCACCGGGAACATATAGTCTTGTTCATGGTTTGTTTGAGCTTGGGCGGGAGATTTCAGGCTCAGTCAGGTTTGTTCGGACCTCCATTGAAGGCGCGCCCATGTTGACCGAGAAGCAAAGCGAGTTGCTCCGGTTCATCCACCTGCGATTACAGCGGACCGGCGTTCCGCCGTCGTTCGATGAAATGAAGGAAGCGCTCGATCTTCGGTCGAAGTCCGGAATTCATCGCCTGATCATGGCGCTCGAGGAACGCGGTTTCATCCGACGGTTACCGAACCGGGCGCGCGCGCTCGAGATTCTTCGCCTTCCGGAGGCCACCACCCCGGCGGAGCCCCGGCCGAGAAGTTTCTCGCCCAGCGTCATCGAAGGCAGCCGCGCTATTCCCCGCGGCAAGGCTCCGGCCCGGGACGGGGACAAGGAAAATTTCTTCACCATTCCGGTCATGGGCAGAATTGCGGCCGGCACGCCGATCTCGGCAATTCAGACACGCAGCCACACGATCAGCATGCCGATGGATTTCCTGGCCGGCGGCGAGCATTTCGCCCTGGAAGTGCGCGGCGACTCGATGATCGACGCCGGCATTCTCGAAAACGACACGGTGATCATTCGCCGGCAGGACGACGCCGATACGGGCGATATCGTTGTGGCGCTGGTCGACGAGGAGGAAGCAACCCTGAAGCGGTTGCGTCGCCGAGGAGCATCGATCGCGCTCGAGCCTGCCAACCCGGCCTATGAAACCAGGATTTTCGGGCCGGACAGGGTGCGAATCCAGGGCAGATTGGTGAGCCTGCTTCGACGCTATTAAAGCCTGATGCCGAGGAACCGGCACGGCCTCGCTGACGGCAACCACCCCGCTCTTGTCAGACCACGTCGCGTAGCTTGGATCGGGCCGGGTCCCAACGCGTGCTGCGAGTCCCCGGTCCGCGCAGGGCGCTCGTTCGCGACGCTGTCGCCCCGCTTGCCGCTCTTCGCCGCGGGCCAGAAACGGGGCACGAGATCCTTGCATTCAGCGAGGCCCTTGGTGGTCCCGTGCACCTAAAGCTCGACAGATTCTCCCGCGTCCCGGCCCGGAAAGAACAGGGATTTCGCATTGATTTCGGGCCGGCTAAGTGCGCACAATCACGTCATGCGGGTTCGCGAGGACTGAATGTAAGTGGCTTTGCCCCAAGGCTGGGCAGGGCTGGGGAACGACACTATGAGCAGTTCCAAAACAAACAAGTGCGGTTCGCAGGACGAGACCGCGGATGATGCTGCGCAATGTTTGGGGGCGCTCACGCGCGTGATAACCTACGCCCGGGACGAAGCCAGACGATTGAACGTGAAAGTCCTGGCATTTTGCCTCGATGCGGCAGTTACAGCCGCGGGCGAGGAGGCCGAGAGAATCAAAAGTTCCGCTCCGAACGACAAGGGAGCTTCCTCGCCCACCCTGGCCCCAAGAAGGACCCGGACGCCGGTGCATTGAGCGCGCGGCATCGCTTTGCTTGGGGGTAGCGCGGATTGGCTATTGACGAGATCATAGTCAATAAATCGATGGCGTGTTAGGCTGAGGTCATCTGGTCGCCGCGAGAGGACATAATGGCGCGTAGAAATCATGCGATTGATCGTCATCTCGGAGCACGCGTGCGCTTTGCGCGGATTGAGAAGAAGATTTCCCAAACCCTGCTTGGCGAGCAACTCGGGATTTCCTTCCAGCAAGTGCAGAAATACGAGCTCGGCAAGGACCGTATCAGCGCCAGCCAGCTGATGAACATCGCGCGGGTTCTCGATAAGGACATCTCCTTCTTCTTCGAAGACATCGCGGCTGAAGGTGACTCCGAGCAGGTCGATCTGGCCGATGTGGTCGAAAAGCGCAGGAAATCGCGCGTTAGTACGGGCTACGACATCAAGATCATTCGGCTGCTGAACGCGATCGAGGACGAGCAGGTGAAAGTCAAGCTGTATAGCCTGATGGAAGCTATCGTTGCAGCGAAGACCCGAGCCGGCAAAACGGCTTCGCAAGCCGCCTTGCCAACCTCGGAGGCAGTCGGATCGGAGATCCGACAATAATCAGCTGCGGCCGCTTGCCCCCGAGTGGCCGCCGTCGTCTGAGTTCGTTGGTGACGCTCTGTCGCTAGGCGGTGGCCCGGCCCGATAGCGGAGCGTCGACGGGGCAAATTGTCGGGATCGATCGTTGACAGGGGAGTGCCGCCCCACCTATATCGCCACCATAGCGTGGCCGCGACCATGCGGCGGGGTAGCTCAGCTGGTTAGAGCAGCGGAATCATAATCCGCGTGTCGGGGGTTCGAGTCCCTCCTCCGCTACCAACGGTTTCAAAGGCTTAGCCGCAACCCTCAGGACGCTGCGAACCAGAATCCGACGCTAGGTTACACGGCAGGTAACAAATGGGGTAGGCCCGCAAGCAGGAAGCTCATGGCCTGAGCCGGAACCCAGTCGACCTGGCAGCGTCTCGCTGCTCAGCACTAATCGCCGTCACGGTCTGCCTAACCTCTGGGCCGCTTGCATACCGCCGGCCTGGGCAACAGACGGGCGCGTGAAGCGCTCCTTGCTTTTGCTCCCGCCGTTCCGACCGAAGTCGACCAAAGCTGCGGCGTTGATGTCGGTCAGCCAGGATGACTGAAATTGGCCGATTGCGGAAGGACGGCTTTGTAGCATGAAAACGCGACAGCGGCCGTTCGTGAGATTGTGGGTAACCGGCCTGCCGCTTAGGAGGACTGTGGTGAGGTTCGCTCGACGTGGCTGCTGTCGGCGAGGCGCCTCGGGATGGCTTCCGTGAAGAACTCGGTTGCTCGTCGCACGCGTGCCAGGACGAACCGGCGCTTCGGCCAGACGAGGTTCACGTCTCTAACGCCACGCACAAACCCGTCGAGGATCGGGACGATGTCGGGATCCGAGAGTTCACCGACCAGTGACGCCTTGGTAAAAAAGCCCAGTCCGACGCCAGCCAGGACGCCTGCCCGGATCGTCTCGATGCTGTTGGACGAGAGGTTGCCCCGAACCGATACACTGAAGGGACCGTCGGGGCCGACAAAGGGCCAGTTGGCCGCCTCCCGCGAGCCGCCGTAGATCAGGCAGTTGTGATCGACAAGATCGGCGGGCGTTTCCGGTGTACCGCGCTTTCGAAAGTAGCGGCGGCAGCCGACGCACACCATTGGCGTAGTCGCCACGCGTCGCACGACCGCGTCGGGCTGGTCGACGGCTCCGATCCGGATCGCCATGTCCACGCGATCCTCAACCATGTCCCGCAGGATGTCCGACAAGATCAAATCCAGCTCGAGTCCGGGGTGGAGCCTCAGCAGCTCCGGGATGAGCGGCAGAATATGCAGGCGCCCGAACGTCGAGGCGACGCTGATCCTGACCGGCCCCGAAAGCCGGAGTGAGCTGTTCGTCATCTCGTTGTCTGCGTCGTCCAACTCCTCGATCATCAGCCTGGTGCGTTCCAGATAGCGTTGGCCGTGATCGGTGAGCGTCACGCTGCGCGTGCTCCGATTGAACAACGCCACACCGAGACGCTTTTCGAGCGCCGCAACGGCCTTGCTGACGGCAGGCTGCGCTTGGCCGATGCTGCGGGCCGCGGCCGAAAATCCTCCGGTCTCAGCGACGGCGATGAAGGCGTTGAGTTCCTGAAATCGGTCCATATCTATTCTCCGGGAGCATAGATCCTATGGAAGTCTCGCTTATTATCCAGATCCTGCAGGTCCCCACGTTCGCATGAGGCGCGGCGCAAATCCGCTGCAGTCTGAAGGAGACCTGTCGTGACAACAGCACAGAACGAGCGGACGCTTTCGGCGTCGCCTTCCTACGATCTTACAGGGAAACGCGTAGTCGTGGTGGGTGGCAAGACGGGCATCGGCCTCGGCATTGCTCAGGCCGCCCACACGGCGGGAGCCAGCGTGACGGTGGCCAGCCGGCGCTCGGCCTCTGTGGCGGACCATCCGGAATTGGCACCCTTCGAGCAGATCAGCCTCGACATCGACGACGAGAAGGCCATTCGTGCCGCCTTCGACGCCATCGACGCTCTGGACCACCTCGTCGTCGCCGCTGGGTCGACCGACGGCTCCTGGGGTGCCTTCATGGACGACGACATGCGAGGCGTGCGCAGTTACACCGACCAACAAGTTTCTCGGCTCCTGGGCGTGCGCGCGCTATGCCAGTTCGCGACTTTCCCCGAACGGGTCGATCACCTTTCTCACTGGCGGCATCGCAGCACGTCCGAAGGTTGGGATGACCTCCGTCACCTCGGCCTTCGCCGCGGTGGAGGCGCTGGGGCGCTCGCTCGCATTGGAACTTGGCCCGACCCGGGTGAACACCATCCGTCCCGGCTTCATCGACACCGATTTCTGGACCTTCCTCTCAGAGGCGGATGCTGCCGCCGTCCGCGAGAAGGTGCGAGCGAAGTTCCCGGCGCGCCGCCTCGGCCAGGCCGCCGACGTCGGGCACGCCGCCGTGTTCCTGATGACCAATCCCTATGTCACCGGCACTGTTCTCGATGTCACCGGCGGCGAGCAGCTCGTCGACTGGGCGTTCTGAGCGATTGTTCCGCCAAAACGCGTTTCGCGTTTTCATGAATTCGCACGGTCTCCGTCGCATGCGCACTCATCGAAACGGCAGTCCCAAGGTCCTGCAACACGAAGCCATAACGCCAGAGACCCAATCACGGCCCGGTTCGCCCCGCTTGGGAGGCGGCCGGCGTCGACTTCGTCCTCCCAAACTGCGAGCCTGTCCCACATTCTGCCAACCAAATCTCGTGGCGCCGTCGCGTCGCGTGATAGTCATCGAAGGAACCGCTATGAAGATTGGCATTGTAGGCGCCGGCAACATTGGCGCCGCCCTGACGCGTCGTCTACGCGCGCTCGGCCATGAGGTGAAGGTCGCGAACTCCCGCGGGCCGGAGACCCTGGCCGGTCTGGCTTCCGAGACGGGAGCCACGGCCACGACGGCGACCAACGCCGCCCGTGACGTCGACCTCCTTGTCGTGACAATCCCGGAGAAAGAGATACCCCGCCTGCCTCGTGATCTGCTGGCCGGTTTGGACGACAGCACGGTCGTGATCGACACCGGGAACTACTATCCTCGCCACCGGGACGGCCGGATCGCGGAGATCGAGAATGGCCTGCCCGAAAGCCGCTGGGTTGAAAGGCATCTCGGGCGGCCGGTGATCAAGGCGTTCAACAACATCTATGCCCAGCATCTTTTTGAAAAGGGTAAGCCCGCCGGTACGGCTGGACGGATCGCGCTGCCGGTCGCCGGTGACGACAGCCGCGCCAAGGGCATCGGGATGAAGCTGATCGATCAGCTCGGCTTCGATGCGGTCGACGCGGGCGGCCTCGACGAGTCGTGGCGCCAGCAACCGGGCTCGCCCGTCTACACCAGAGATTTCGATGCCGCTGGCGTCCGCAGGGCGCTGTTCGAGGCCGTCCAGAAGCGCAGTCCGGAGTGGTATGCAACGGACAACAGCCCAGGCGATTTCGAGAACCCCGCTTAGGTATCAAGCAGTAGGCCCGGTTTTCTAGACCGTCGGCTGCGACGCGCTCCAGTGCAAGGTTTGCACTGGAGCGCGGTTCGCGGACATGCATTCCAAGGGCCGCGTAGCCCACCGATGATGGGACCGACCACTTTGAGGCTCGGTCGCTAAGACGCTGAGCGACGGTGATAGCGCACTGCCGTTCGACCGCTGTTCGTCTCAGACTGGCCGTAAGCCGTCGGTCCGTTTTCGGCGGAGAACGAGGCGAAGCGGACACCGCTTAGGACCGAACGGCGACGGTGCGGCTAAGTTAAAGCCCAGTGGCAAGGTCCAGCAGTGTGCCTTGATGGAGCGGCGTCAGCAAACATTTAGCCTGGCCGGGGTTCCGCCGACCGCGGCATACGCCTCCGAAACAGTGTCGCGCGTGACCGCGATCCCCGGCACCACGACCCAGGGCGGAACGGGGCGGCCCAGCAGCGATGAGAGAGCGGCGAGGGCGGCTGCGCGACCCTGCTCGAACGGGCGTTGCGCCGCGACGCCCACTACGAGCGTGCCCTCGCTGAGTGCCCCCGCGATTTCTGCGCCGAGATCGACCGTGGTCATCGTCAGGGCGGGCCCGGCACGGGCCATCTCCATGCAGGCCATGGCCGGCTCGTCCCATACAACGAAAAGCCCACAGAGATCCGGCTCGCGGGCCAGCAGCAGGGCCAGAGCGGCGTCGGCTCGGGACGGCGTGTCGAACGCCGCCGGGTGGAGACGAAGGTCCGGACGGTGGCGCGCCATCCAGCGCCGGAAGGCGATCTCCCGCTGGGCGCTCGCAAAGAAGTCGCGTTTGTAGGTGATGACCCCCACGCTGCCGCCTGTGCGAACATGCGGGGCGAGAAGCTGCGCCGCGGTCTCGCCCAGCCCGAAGTTGTCCGACGACACGACGCCGACATAATCACTGTCCGGGAGGAGACCCGATGGCGCATTGTCGAGCAGCACCAGCTTCATGCCGGCCCTCGCCAGCTTGCGGAGCGCGCTCGAAACGGCGGTGCCGCAAACGGGGATAACGATGGCGGCGTCCACCCCGCTCCGTTTCAGATGCGAAAGAGCGTCCGCCTGCTGGTTCGCCTCATAATGGCAGTCCACCACCTGGGTCACGCTGGCACCGGCCGCCTCCAGCATCTCGGTGATGCCGGCCACTTGACGCTTGGCCCAGTCGGACGCCGTCGTGTGCAGCACGATCGCAACCCGGTAGGCTTCCGCACGGGCCGCCTCGAAATCACGCGGCGAAAGGAGAATGAGATCCGGCGTGGCAGGCCGCTCGCCGTGCGGGCCGAGGCCGATGGCCGTTCGGGTCCCCAAGCGGGTCGGGGAAGGCGCGATCAGCAAAGCCGCCATATCGGTTCCACTCTGGTGCCGTTGTGTGAAGGCCTCGCGCTCATCTTCCGATTTGCAAACGTTTCTTGCACGACGCTAGCGAGGGGACTTGCGTAAAGCGCGTTTGCGCGACCGCATGTTTACGACCTCTTGATCAGTGTTGAACAGGGCGGGCAGCGGCGAGCCGGCGGTGATCCAGCCCTCGAGGAAAGGCGGCGCGAAGATCTCGCCCGCCACAAGGGCCGCGGCGCCGGCCAACCCCGAAGAGCGATTCATCCGGGAGCGTTGGATCACGAGGTCGCGCGTCACCACGGGGGGCGCATGGCGGTAGATGGCTTCGCGGATTGCCGCGAGGCAGATGTCACCCGTCTGGGCGAGTTCGCCCCCGACAAGAATCGTGGCTGGATTGAGCAGGGTGACAAGGGCGGCCAGGGCCGTGCCGATCAGCCGGCCGCTGCGGCGCAGGAGCTCGGCCGAAAAGGGATCGCCCAGACGGGCCGCAGTGCCGACGTCGGCCACTGTCACCGCGCCGGTTCTGGCCAGCACCTCTGCCAAGACCGGGCTCTGCCCTTCCCGAGCCCCTGACAGGCCCTCGCGAGCGATCACGTCGCAGCCTGCGGCTGTCTGGAGGCAACCGACATTCCCGCAGCCACACATGGTCGTGTGCCCGTCCCCTGCGTAGGCATGCCCGATTTGTCCCGCAGAACCCTGGGCGCCGGCCAGGAGGCGGCCAGCCGTGACGACACCGGCCGTGATTTCCGCCCCGAGATCCACGAACAGCAGGTCCCGAGCACGCCCGAACGGCAGTGCGCCGACTTCCCCCAAGGTCCCCACCTGGACGGTGCTTCGCACCCAGATCGGCGCCCGGATCGCTTCTGCCAGCACTTGCCCGCCGGGGATTGCGGGAGCCGCCTCGATCCTCACGGGCAGTTCGACCCCGGCGGCAAGCCCGAGGCCGACCCCCCAAGCCTCGCCGCCGCGATCCTTGTCGACCAGCCACGTGAAGAGAGCGGTCAGTCGCTCGGACAAAGCAGCCGAGGTGGTGCCGAGCTCGATCTCCTCATAGTGCTCGATCAGCAGCCGTCCCCCAAGGTCAGCGACGCCGACGCCCATCGCATCTCTCTCGAGAGTCGCGACGAGCAATCGCCCGGCATCGGGCTGGAACCGCACGAGCCGAGGGGCTCGCCCGCCGAGCGAGCGCCCGAGGCCGCCCTCATCGATGAGCCCGAAGCCGGCCAGGGTGGTGAGCCGATCGGCCACAACGGCACGTCCGAGCCGGGCCTCGCGTTCGATGTCCTGCCGCGTCTCCACAGACCCGCTGCGGATCAGGTTGAGGATACCCGCAAGGCTTTGCCGCTCGGCTTCGGTTGCGCGCACGCGTTCCCTTGCAGCCTCAAGGCGAGCAGGAGGCTGGGACGGCTCTGGCGCCCGGAGATGCAAGTGTGCGCGGTTCATGAAACTCGAGTGGGTTGTCGGAAGCGTATCATGCTGAAGATCCGTCCCCGAAGAAACCTGCTTCGGCCCATCAACTCGGTCGCGTTGACTTACGCATTTTAACAGCATAACGAGGATTATTGACAGCGGAAGCCGCCTCGAGAGCGGCCCCTTGGGAAGCGCCATGGCTTGGAAACTGGCCTATCATGCCAATTGCTGGGGGCCGCTCGGCGGGGATGCGGTCGGCGTGACCTCGATCACGCGTCTCGCCTACCGAACTTTCGGCGACATGGCGCAAGCAGCACGCGATATCGCTGCGTCAGGATATCAAGGCATAGAGTTCTTCGACGGCAATGTTCTCGACGGCGAGGCCGACGGCTTCACACCGCTGCGCCAGATCCTCAGCGAAGCGAACTTGAAGCTCGTTGCTGTCTACAGCGGCGGCAACTTCATCTTTCCCGACATTCTTGAAGAGGAACTGGCGCGCGTCACGAGGGCGGCCGATGCCGCGCAGGCGCTCGGAGCCGAGCATCTGGTCGTGGGCGGCGGTGCCCGGCGCTTCGACGGCACGCGGGACAGTGATTACGACGCCCTTGCTTCGGCGCTGGACAAGGTTTTGGGGATCGCCGAGGCTCGGGGCCTGCGGGCGCACTATCATCCGCATCTCTCGACCATCGTCGAGAACCCGGACGAGGTGCGCAGAATCTTCGGCAAGACCGCGATCGGCTTTTGTCCCGATACTGCGCATCTTGCGGCGGCAGGCGGGGACGTCGGCGCCATGGTGCGCGAACACGCGGGCCGCATATCCTATGTTCACCTCAAGGGCTGGCAGCGTGAGCCCTTCGCGTTCACGCCGGTCGGGCGCGGCGACTGCGACAATGCGGCAGTAATCCGCGCCCTAAAGGCGATCGGCTACGATGGCTGGATCTGCAACGAACTCGATAGTTGGCCCGATCCGGCGGCCGGCGCCCGCGAAAGCCGTGCCTTCGTAGAACAAGAGGCCGCCAAGGCCTGAATCTAACGCCAGAAGACTCGCAGGCAGCGAGCCGGCACGACGCGCTCACCCTATTCCAAGTCTCGGGAGAAATCGCATGCGCCTATCCACCTTGCTTCAGACCACGGCTCTATCTTTTGCCCTGGCCACCAGCCTTGGCGGCACAGCGGCCCACGCAGCCGATCCGGCGGCAGCGCTCGCCGACGTCGGCAAGAACGTCATGAGCCTCGGCCCGAACGGCGAAAAGCCCGTGTCGGCCGACACGGTGAAACTCACCGAAGACGAGATGGCCAGGATCAAGGCCATGCACGCCAAGGCGGCGATCGTCATGCACTATTCGGGCAACGATTGGTCGCAGGCGCAGATCGAGGGCCTCAAGGCCCAGTTCGGCAAGATGGGTATCGACGTGATCGCCACGACCGACGCGGGCTTCAAGCCCGACAAGCAGGTCAGCGACATCGAGACCGTTCTGGCCCAGAAACCGAACATCATCGTCTCTATCCCGACCGACCCGACCGCCACGGCAAACGAGTACAAGGCCGCGGCCGACGCCGGCGTGAAGCTCGTCTTCATGGACAACGTCCCGAAGGGCTTTGTGGCCGGCAAGGACTACGTGAGTGCAGTATCGGCCGACAACTACGGTAACGGCGTGGCCACAGCCCACCTGATGGCGCAGGCGCTCGGCGGCAAGGGCGAGGTCGGCCTGGTGTTCCACGCTGCGGACTTCTTCGTCACCAAACAGCGCTACGACGCCTTCAAGAAGACCATCGCTGACAACTACCCCGACATCAAGATCGTGGCCGAACAGGGGATCGGGGGTCCGGATTTCTCCGGCGATGCCGAAAAGGCCGCGGGCGCGATCCTCGTGTCGCACCATTCCGTCAAGGGGATCTGGGCCGTGTGGGACGTGCCGGCCGAAGGCGTGATCTCGGCGGCTGCCACCAACGGCCGTGACGACCTTATCGTGACGAACTGCGACCTCGGCGAGAATGTCGCGATCAACATGGCGAGCGGCGGCGTCATCAAGGGCTTGTCGGCCCAGCGTCCCTATGACCAGGGCGTGACGGAAGCGCTGCTGGCCGGCTACGGCCTCCTCGGCAAGCAGGCCCCGGCCTACGTGGCCCTGCCCGCTCTGCCGGTGACCAAGGCCAACCTGGCCGACGCCTGGCAGCAGGTTTATCACAAGCCGGTAACGGACAAGATCAAGAAGAGCATGTGATCGGCGCTTGCACCTTCTCCCGCGTGAGCGTGAGAAGGTGCCCATGCAAAGTCGTCGGATGAGGCCCGATCCTGCCATGACATCCACCCCCGATGCCGTGCGGATGACGGACGTGTCCAAGCATTTCGGCGGCGTGCGGGCGCTCGATGGCGTGTCCTTTGCGGTCCAGCCGGGCGAGGTTCATGCGCTGCTTGGCGAGAACGGCGCTGGCAAATCGACCATCCTCAAGATCCTGCGCGGTGTTGAACCTCCAACGTCCGGCACCGTCGAGATCGGCGGCGTGCCTCTGACCGCTTTCACGGCAGAGGCTTCGCGCGCCGCAGGCGTCGCCATGGCGTTCCAGGAAATGAGCCTCGTGCCGACCCTTACGGTCGCCCAGAATGTGTTCCTGACCCGCGAGATGAAATCGGGTGGCCTGATCGACGACAAGGCGGCAATTGCCGAGACCCGAAGGCTCTTCGCCGGCATGGGTGTCGCAATCGATCCCACCCGCAAGGTCGCGGACATCCCGGCCGGCCACAAGCAACTCACCGAGATCGTCAAGGCTACCTCTCAGACCTGCAAGGTTCTGGTGCTCGACGAACCCACGACGGCGCTCTCGGCGGGCGAGGTGGAGCGCCTGTTCGACTACGTGCGCCGACTGAGGGCTCAGGGTGTTGCGATCGTCTATGTCTCGCACCGCATGGACGAGATTTTCCGTATCGCCGATCGGGCCACGATCCTGCGCGACGGCAAGCATGTCGTTACGGCGCCGATGAGCGAGTTCACGCTCGAATCCATGATCGCCCACATCATCGGCCGGCGCTCGCGCGGCTTCTCCGACGTGATACGGGAGACCGCCGCGATCGGCGAAGCCCTGCTGGAGGCGCGCGATCTGTCGGGCGAACAGAAGCCGATCGGCGTGGATCTGACCCTGCGCCGGGGCGAGGTCGTTGGGGTAGCGGGGCTCCTCGGGAGCGGTCGGTCGTCATTGGCCCGGGTGCTCTGCGGCATCCAGCCGAAAGTGTCGGGCGAGATCCGCGTCAAGGGCCGCCCGCTCGCCATAAGCAAGCCGCGCGACGCCATCGACGCCGGGATCGCGCTCGTGCCGGAAGACCGCGGGCGGCAGGGCTTCGTGGCCTTCCATTCGGTCGAGGCAAACATCAACCTCCCCAATCTCGACCGGCTCTCGAAGAGAAGCTGGATCGATCGCGCCAAGGCCGCGACGCTCGCCGACGCCTTCATCCGGCGTCTCCGCATCAAGACGGATTCACGCAAGGCGTCCGTCCGTACGCTTTCGGGCGGCAACGCCCAGAAGGTCGTCATTGCCAAATGGCTCGCGACCGAACCCGAGGTGCTCATCCTCGACGAGCCCACCGCCGGAATCGACATCGGCTCCAAATCCGAGATCGTGACTCTGATCCGCGACCTGGCGAAATCCGGCAAGGCCATCCTGGTGCTGTCCTCCGAACTGCAGGAGTTGCTCGCGGCCTGCGACCGCATCCTGATCATGTCCGATGGCCGCATCATCCGCGAGATGGCCCGCCACGATCTCGATGATCCGAGCAACCCGGACTCGATCGACGCCCTTCAGCATGCCGAGGGCAAACTCAACAAAGCCATGCAGGAAGCCCGGGGAGAGGCTGCCCGATGACCGAGCGCGCGGTTTCCAGCCGCAAAGCCCCGTCCGCGCTCGCGAACTGGCGCGACTACATCATCTATATCGGGTTCGTGGTGATCTTCGTGATCTTCGCCGCGACGCTCGGGCAGCGCGGCTTTCTCGACCCCAACAACCTTCTCAACATCATTCGGCAGACCGCCATCATCGCGGTGGTGGCCGTGTCGATGACCTTCGTGCTCGGCACCGCGGAGATCGACCTATCGGTCGGCGCGGTGGCGGGTCTCGCCTCCGTTGCGACCGCGATGGGCATCGATCACTTCGGGATGATCGGCGGCATTCTGGCCGGCCTTGCGACGGGCGCGATCGTCGGCGCCGTGAACGGCTGGCTGACGACGGGGATCGGCATCCCGTCCTTCCTGACGACGCTCGCCATGATGGGCGTCGCCCGCGGCGTCGCCATGTGGATCAGTGCCACGGCGGCGATCCCGATTCTCGACAAGACCTATGCGGCGGATCTTCGGTGGCGGCAATCTCGGGCCGGTGCCGAGCCTGCTGATCTGGATGCTGGTGCTCGGGGCGGTCGGCCACATCGCGCTGCGCCGCACCACCTTCGGCCGGCGCGTGCTGGCAACGGGCGGGAACGAAACGGCCGCCCGCTATTCGGGGGTCGACACGGCATCGATCAAGTTCCGCGTGCTGATGCTGTCCTCGCTCGCGGCGGCTCTCGCCGGCATGCTCTACGCCGGCCGGCTCCACTCGGGCCGCTTCCAGTTCGGCGAGGGGGACGAACTGTCGGTGATCGCCGCGGCCGTGCTCGGCGGCACGAGCCTCTTCGGTGGCCAGGGCACGGTGGTCGGCTCCATCATGGGCGCCCTCATGATCGGCCTCATCAACAACGGCCTCGTGCTGATGGGTCTCGAATTCAGCCAGCAACTCATTGCCCGCGGAGCGATCATCATCATCGCGGTAGCGATCAGCCAGACGAAGCGGCGATGACAGGGACGGTGACGGAGGGTTTCCCCCTTCTCCCGCAGGGGGAGAAGGGTGCGCTCCAACCCCTAACGATAGACGGCACTATGAGGATAGCATGCCCGTGATGGTCTTCGACCCGCACCAGCGCGCCACGATCGAGGCCGCCATGGCGCGGATCATTCCGACGGATGACACGCCCGGCGCCCGCGAGGCGGGCTGCATCGAATTCCTGGAACGCTACCTGTCCGGCATCGGCTTCATCTTCGCCAAGCCCGATGGCTCAGGGTTCGAGACCCTCGAAGGCAAGAGCGCGGAGGCTTGGCAGCAGCGCATCGACCTCATGCGAACCCGCTACATCGAAGGTGTGCACGACCTCGACCGTCGGGCCCGCGCGCGCCAGGGCCGCGACTTCGTCGCGCTCTCGCCCGAGCAGCAGGACATTATCTTGCACGACGTCGAACAGAACGTCAGCGACGAACCGACGACGCTCGCCCCCTCCCACGCACTTGCTGGCCCGGTTTCGGCCGAGCCTGCCCTGCAGCAGACGCTGACGGAAGTCGAACTCGACTTCTTCCCGCTGCTCGTCACCCACACGCGTCAGGGTTTCTACGCGGACCCGATCTATGGCGGCAACAAGGATCAGGTCGGCTGGAAGGTGATCGGCTTTCCGGGCCCGGCTTCGCTGAAGGAGGTGCACACGGGCCGCTACACCACGTTGCAGTACTTCGCCGAGGGCGAGGCCGAGAAGGTCAGGGAGTTCCATGATGGCCTCTAGGTCGAAGCCTCCGAAGGCCGACGTCGTCATCATCGGTGCGGGCGCGTCCGGTGCCGCAGCCGCAAAAGTGCTGTGCGAGGCCGGCGTGAAGGTCGTGGCGCTCGAGAAAGGACCCTGGCGCAGGAAGGAAAGTTTTGGCGGCGACGAACTCGCCAACATCAACCGCTACAATCTCTGGCCCGACCCGATCCTCAACCCGCGCACGTGGCGCGGAAACGGCGGCCGATCCGACCCGCATCGAGAATTTCTGCCCGGTTCCCCAGATGGTCGGCGGCGGCACCGTGCATTGGCAGGGCTGGCTGCCGCGCTTCACGCCGAACGACTTCCGCATGCGCACGGTCGCCGGCGATCTGAAAGGCGCGTCGCTGGCCGACTGGCCGATCACCTACGACGAGATCGAACCCTATTACCTGAAGGTCGAATGGGCCTTCGGGGTCTCCGGCCAGGCCGGCGCCAACCGGTTCGAGGGACCGCGGTCCGGCGCCTATCCCTGCCCGCCCATGCCGGTGTCGCGCTACGCCCAGAAATTCATGCAGGGCTGCGAGGCACTCGGCTGGAACGCCTTCCCGACCCCGCAGGCCGCGCTGTCGCGCCCCTTCAACGGCCGCAAGGCCACGGTGGTCAGCGCCTTCGCGCAGCAGCATGGCGATCCGACCGGCACGCGCTCATCGGCGCTGAACGTGTTCGTACCCCACGCGATTGCGACCGGAAACTATGATCTGCGGCCCGAACTGCTACGTGCGCGAACTCGTCCTGGATAGCCAGGGCGGGTGAAGGCGGCCGTCTACCAGGATGCCGAGGCGACACCGTCGAGCAGGAAGCGGACGTCTTCATCCTGGCCTGCGGCGCCATGGAAACGGCCCGGCTGCTGCTGCTGTCGAAATCCGGCCGTTTCCCCAACGGGCTTGCCAATGGCAGCGACCTCGTCGGTCGCAACGTGACTTTCCACGAATATTCGGCCGCGGTCGGCACCTATGCGGATCCGGTCTATGCCTGGGCGGGTGGCGGCTATGTCAGCGCCTCGACGTTCCAGCACTACGAGCACGACCCGAGCCGCGGTTTCGTGTCGGGCGGCCATATCGCGGTCGCGGGCGTGGGCATTCCGCTGCCGATCAACTGGCGCCTGCCGGGCGCGCCCACGTGGGGCGCCGAAGCCAAGAAGATCGATCGCGAGGACTTCAGCCACTCGCTTGCCGTCGCGATGGTGCTGCACGACATGCCCCAGCACGACAACCGCATCGATCTCGACGACAAGATCGTGGACGCCTGGGGTCTGCCGGTCGATCCGCGTGACGCTCAAGCCGCACCGAACGATCTCGACCAGGGCCGCTACCTGATCGATCGCGGCGCCGACATTCTCGAAGCGAGCGGCGCCCGGACGATCACGAAGGTCTATGCCGACGCGCGTCACCGGCAACTGCTCGCACCAGCACGGCACAGCCCGCATGGGCGACGATCCCGGACACGTCCGTGCTCAACCGCTGGTGTCGCGCGCACGAGGTGGACAACCTCTACGCGGTCGACGGCTCGCCCTTCCCGACCGGCACCGGCGCCAACCCGACCCTCACCATCATGGCCAACGCCTGGCGGGTGGCCGAGAAGATCGTCGCCGAGCGAGGCGCGGCGGCGCGAGACTGATCCTGGCGTGCAATGCGCGCGACGCCGTCAATCCACAATCGGAAGCACGCGGCGCTACGCCGGAGGTGACGCTTCCAATGTCTGATTTCGGGGTGGCGGCCACAATCGATGCATGGCCTGAATGGGCGCGATCCGGACCTGAAAGGCAATCGGGCACTAAGGGCGGCCTTCCACCCCTAAAGCAATGTTCCGGGTCGATCGGGATCGTCGGTCCCGAAGTTTAACGAGTTCGCGAGCGCGGATTGCGGTAGCATTTGACGAGGTTCCCTGGTTCATTCTGGCCTTTGTTGAGGTGATAGTGGGCCACATTCGGCTAAAGCGGCTGCCGGCTACTAGGAAGTGGCACCAGGTGGACGCGCTGCTTGGGGGCGGCCGCCCATCATGACCCAATCCTCGCGCACAGCCTTTGGCTGCTTACCCAAATACCGCTTGCCGCTCGAGCCCGTGATTTCGAGGAAGCGGCCAGCCGACTTCACCTGGAGTTCCGGCACGACTCAACGCTGCTGGAGGTGGTTGCGAGCCTTAGCGATGCCGTCGACCGATCGACAGCTGGACTTCCAGGTCGAACTGACCTCGGAGAGATGGCCCGAAGTGTGAATCAGCACGGGGATGGACCCCCAAATAGGCTCCGAAGGGTGACCCCCATGAGGTTTTCATAATGCGGTCCCGATCAGCGGGTTAGCAACCGACGATTAGGGTCACTTTTCGGAGCCGATTTAGGGGTCCCGGGTACGCCGATTTACACCCAGGCTCGGAAACCGCACACCATCTGTGACGCTTAGGGCGGCAAAGAGATTCACACGCTCAACTTTGGTTGCGCCGATCTCCCGCTTCCGCTTCCGCATCAGCCAGAGTGTGCAGCTCCTTTGCAAGCTCGACCAAGCTCGTATCCCCCTTGTTGAGAATCTGACTGGCGCCGCGGAGACGCTTGCGGTCGGCGAGGGATAAATCGGCCGCGGTCAGCACGACGACGGG